>CBDICC010000049.1:0-27924 GCA_965277185.1 Cytophagales bacterium
TTTCGCCGAAACGGTGAAAAATGATGGAAAAAAGGAAGTTAAAACGCTCGAATGGAGAAATAATCCCGTTGCTAAACGTTTGGAATATGCTTTAGTCAAGGGAATTGTAGAATTTATAGAAGAAGATACCGAAGAAGTTCGACAAAGTGTAGATAAGCCTTTAGAGGTAATTGAAGGTCCTTTAATGGATGGAATGAATGTGGTTGGGGATTTATTTGGAGAAGGAAAAATGTTTTTACCGCAGGTGGTAAAAAGCGCAAGAGTGATGAAAAAAGCTGTTGCCTACCTAGAACCATATCTTGAGGCGGAAAAAGGAGCTGGAACTTCGGCAGGAAAAATCTTACTTGCGACGGTAAAAGGAGATGTGCACGATATTGGAAAAAACATTGTTGGGGTAGTTCTTGCATGTAATAATTTTGAAATTGTGGATCTAGGTGTAATGGTTCCAACGGAAAAAATTGTGCAAACCGCCATTGATGAAAACGTTGATGTTGTTGGACTTAGTGGATTAATCACTCCTTCATTGGATGAAATGGTTAGTGTTGCAAAAGAAATGCAGCGAAGAGGATTAAAAATTCCATTGTTAATTGGTGGAGCGACCACTTCCAGAGTGCATACAGCAGTAAAAATTGATGAACACTATGATGGTCCTGTGATTTATGTATTGGATGCATCAAGAAGTGTTTCTGTTTCCAGTAGATTATTGAATCAAAAGGTAAGCTTGGATTACGTACAGTCAATTGTAGATGAGTACAACAAGGTACGTTCGGATTATGCAAAGAAAAAAGGAAAGAAAGACCTGATTTCATATAAAGAAGCAGTATCCAATAAAGTAAAAATTGATTGGACTAATTACACTCCTCCAGTTCCGAAGTATTTAGGTACGAAAGTTTGGAATGACTATCCAATAGAGGAAATACGTGAATTTATTGATTGGACGCCATTCTTTTCGACTTGGATGTTGAAAGGGAAATTCCCTGCCATTTTGGAAGATTCGGTAATAGGAGATGAGGCAGCTAAATTATATAAAGATGCAGATGCGATGATTGATGAGTTCATTGCGAAGCGAAATTTAAAATGCAATGCAACCTTTGGATTATATCCTTCCAATGTTGTAAATGATGAAACTATTCAGATTTACAAAGACGAAGATCGGTCTGATGTTCGAATGGAATTTGTGAATTTGCGAGAACAAAAGAAAAAAGCCGAAGGACGACCAAATACTTCCTTAAGCGATTTTGTAGCTCCTAAAGGAGTACAAAATGATTATACTGGCTTTTTTGCAGTTACAGCAGGAATTGGTTTGGAAAAAATTCTTGAAAAATACGAGAAGACCCATGACGATTACAACTCTATCTTGGCGAAAGCAGTAGCAGATAGATTGGCGGAAGCATTTACTGAATTGATTCATGAAAAAGTTCGTAAAGAATTTTGGGGCTATGCTTCTGACGAAGATTTATCTCAAAACGCGTTGATTGATGAAGATTATTTAGGAATTAGACCGGCGTATGGGTATCCTGCATGTCCAGATCATACTGAAAAACGTAAGATTTGGGATTTAATGGATGTGGAGCAAAAAACAGGAATTAGTCTTACTGAAAGTTATGCGATGTATCCAACCGCAGCAGTAAGTGGGATTTACTATTCTCACCCTAAAGCACATTATTTTGGACTTGGAAAAATTGATAAAGATCAAGTAGAACAATTTGCTCAATCCAAAGGAATGACGGTGGAAGAGGTAGAACGATGGCTGGGGAGCAATTTAGGATATTAGCGAATTTTAGAGAAAGACAACTTACTGTACTAGACAAAACAAATTGCGTGAACGAAATTACGTAGCGAGGGTTGAGGTTAAATGAATTATTAATTGAATTAATCAGTGATTCGAGGCCCAAAACCATCAAACAAACGAAATTAGAATATTGAAATGAAAGTAACCGAACATATAAAAAATGCAAAAGATAAGACATTGGTATCTTTTGAATTACTTCCTCCAATGAAGGGACAAAGCATCCAGTCTATTTATGATACATTGGATCCATTGATGGAGTTCAATCCTCCTTTCATCGATGTGACAGCGCATCGAGAAGAGTATGTGTATAAAAAGCATCCTAATGGTCTCTTGGAAAAGAAAACTACTCGGAAACGACCTGGAACAGTTGGTATATGCGCTGCGATTAAATATAAGTATGATGTAGATACTGTCCCGCATATCATTTGTGGAGGATTTACAAAAGAAGAAACGGAATATGCCTTGATTGATCTTAATTTTCTTGGGATCGACAATGTGTTAGCGTTAAGAGGGGATGCAATCAAGTCAGAACGAAATTTTGTTCCAGAGGAAAATGGAAACCAACATACGGGAGAATTGATAGAACAAATTGTCGATTTAAACAAAGGAAAATACTTGCACGAGGAGTTAGAAAATGCCACAGCGAGTAATTTTTGCATTGGTATCGGAGGTTATCCTGAAAAACATTTTGAATCTCCGAATATGGCTGCAGATCTTAAGTGGGTTAAGAAAAAAGTGGAACTTGGAGCGGATTATATTGTTACGCAAATGTTTTTCAACAATGATAAATATTTTGAATTTGTAGATCGATGTCGTGCGGAGGGAATTGAGGTTCCAATTATTCCAGGTCTTAAACCAATCACTACTAAGAAACACATGTCGGTTCTACCTAAGTACTTTTATATTGATATTCCAGAGGATTTATCAGAAGCAGTTGATAAATGCAAAGACAATGCGGCCGTACGTCAGGTTGGAATTGAATGGGGAATTCAACAATCAAAGGAATTGATTGAAAGAGGAGCGCCATGCTTGCACTATTACACAATGGGAAGACCAGATGTGATTCAATCAATTGTTTCAAATGTGCTTTAATTGATTGTTAAAGCGTAAGTAATTTAAATGTGAATGGAGGATTGCAACTACGCAATCCCCATTTTACGGAGTAAGAAGGAAGCATTCATATTTTGACATACTCCTTCTTTTTTTGTGTAATCAAAATGAAGTTCATCGTTGGTTATTTCCGCATCAAAATAGTAATTACTTACTTGAGGATGGATATCGGAGATTTTGCAGATGCTTAAATCATGTGTTGCTATTATTCCACTAGATTGTGTGAGCAATATCTTTTCAATAAATCGCCACGAACCTTGTGCCTTGTCTTCACTATTAGTGCCTTTTAAGATTTCGTCTAGAAGAATAAAATAAGATTGGCCATTAATTTGTTCGACAATGGTTTTAAGCCGTTTTAACTCCGCATAGAAATAGGATTCATCTTCTGTTAATGAATCAGTGGTACGCATGCTTGAAATAAGTTTAATGGGCGAGTAAGTTGCTTGTTTTGCACATAAAGGAAGTCCCATATTTGCTTGAACAATTGAAATTCCTACTGTACGTAAAAATGTACTCTTGCCTGCCATATTCGCTCCAGTTACAATGTGAAATGCACGGTTTTCAATATTGAAATCATTTGGAACTCTCTTTTCTGGTCGGATTAATGGATGCGCAATTCCAGTAAATTGGATAGATGCGGAATCATCTTTACCAAATTTTGAATTCGAAATAGCCGGAAAAACATAGTCGGTGTGATTAAAAGAATAATTCCCCAATGAATTGTATGCATCAAACCAAGCAATAGCGTCAAACCAATCAGACATTTTATCCTGATTTTGATTAATCCATCGTTCCAACTTCCAAGCTTGACGTAGATCCCATAAAGCGAGTGCATTTCCAAATAGTCCTACGAATGCGTTGTTGCGTTGATCAAAAGCATCTACAATTCGACTGAACTCTGCAAATAGTTCTGAAGCTGATTTTTCTTTTGGATTCGATTCAATACCTAAAGCTTTATCCTTTGTTAATCTCCTTTTTTGAGCTATTGCCAGCTCAGATTCAAAGGATTCGGTTTCTAAAAGAGCGATCAATTGCTGATACTGGGAAATTGTTTGGGTCATATGTCCAACGCTGCTGTAAAGAATTTCAATTTTCTTTTTATAATTACCTGTTATAGCCAAACCAATTGCTATAAAGATGACAATTGACCATAATGGAACGAACCCAAATGCCATAAGTACCAATGTAATAATAGAGAGTCCAAACAATAAATTTGGTAGGATTTTCATTAGGCCAGGAACAAAATTGCTTCGATCCTGCATCCATTGTAGGATCGTTTGAATGTCCATGGATGCTTTGACCAAATGTCCTGTTGCCTGAAACTTATGACGCCAATCTACTTTCTCACCCAATTCTTTTACTACAGCTTGCTTTTGAGGAATGTTTTCAATGTCATTGGAAGCAAATAATAGCGCCAATTTAGATTTACCATTTTCTGAAGCGGTTCGATTGGTGTATTGAAATATGGACTTGTACCCAAAAATATCAATATCATGCGTGTAGAGATGGGTTTCGGTTTTATAATCATCGCCGTTCGCCAATCCATCATAAATACCATCTAAAACATCAATTTCTGTTTGATTTACCTGAATAAGTGCCTGCAATTGCGCTTTTTTGGCAAGCAGTTTAGTATGACGTTTTACCAGAAACACAAAACCGGCTAAGTTCACCAGCATTGTTGGAACCATAATATTCCAATCAGGATAAAGAAACCATCCAATCACAGGCATCATCAAAAATATAAGGATGCGGAAAATGGAAGACTGAGAAAGTTGCTTTTGTAATGGTTGTAATTCCTCAGTGAATTTTTGAATTCGATCGGTGTAAAATTGCTTGAGTTGGGGAGTATTCAAAATGAAAAACCTTAGAGTGAACAGTAATGGTAATGTTGTTAGGTTGCTTCCTTTTCAAAATCACAAAGACACCTCCTAATTTAGATTAGCAAAGATAGGTCTTCTTTCTAAAAAAAAGTACTGCGTTAATTTGATTCTTTTGACAATTGATTGGGGAGTGGGAACCTATTGGACTATTTCAAAGGGCAAATCAGTGAAGTCGTTTAAATCCTCGCCTAATTCAACATCATCTTCATTGGATCCTACTAAATGCCAATAAATGATGGTTTCCACGTTTTTTTCTTCACACATTTCTTCTAATTTCCCAAATACGGAAATAAGCACCTTAATGGTACTGGAATTACATGTACTTAAACGCAAATGCAATGTTGTTTTTGGTTGAGGAGCTTCAATATACTTGTCCAGTTTTGAATTAAAAGGTTGATAGGTTTCAACCGCATTTTCTGGATATGATCGTCCATTAATTTCAAACGTACCTGTCTCAAAATTCGAGACGAATTCTGGTACATTTTTCGCTTTTGTGTGATCTAAATCGTATAATTCCTCCATTTATTTGTTTAGCTGATTCTTCTATGTAGTTGATTATCTGATAATGGACGATACATTAAGTAAATATACGTTGATTTATTATTGATTTCAATGGAGTTTTGAATTTTTAAAATGTGGACCAATCGATTAATAAACTGAAAAAAGCCATGTATGTTTTTTCAGCTTGTATATTTAGATAATCCAACTCTTGGATTCTGTTAGGACTAAGGAGTTATATCTTTTTATTAGTATAAGAACTGTTCTCATTTTAACTTCGTAGTGTGAAACCCCTGAAAATAAAGCCTGCGCACCTTGCTTTCTTATTGATAATGGTACTTGGAACCGTTATAATATTTGGCGTAACGAAGGAAATGGAAAAGGAAGAACGTCTAAATCGTTCGATGCGTCTTGCCTCTGTGAATCAAGACGCGGTGGACAAATTTAAACATTCGGTAAGTAAATTTGCGTTGCTTGTGTCTGGATATAGGGCCTATATTATAAAATCTGACACTATTCCTAGCATCCAAAACTCTCAAGATTTCGTTAACGAAATCTTGGATAAAGTAAATTATCAAGAGCAAATTATTGTCTCATTTATAGATACAGGTCACGTGTTTCAATATACATTCACGCCTGATTCTATTGATCCATCCAATTTAAAAGGACTATGTGTGAAGGATTTTCGCGATCAACAGGAAATTAGAAATTTAGACTTACTAATGACAAATGATTCTTTGAAGTTGTTTGAACCCCTGAACTTGAAGGAAGGATGGTTGGGGATTCCTCTAAATTTTCGAGTACATAAAAATAACAAAACCTTAGGTTATATAGCGCCAATCATCAATTTTAAAACGATCATTCAACCGATATACAACATCCCGGAAATAAAAAATGATTTTGCATTTGAATTTAGTGTGACAAAAAACAAAAACCGTTTTGATCGTGAATCTGTATTGGATGGGACAACAATTTATAACACGAATCAAGATCCAGAAAGTAGCGTTTTATTTCAAACCAAGGACTCAACGGATTATGAGTTTGTTCAACAATCATTTACCTTATATGGGCAGGAATTTCAGATTAGAACGTTTTATAAAGAACCCTTCTCGACCAACAAATTTTTGTCCTATGTACTTTATATATGGTTTGCGGCGTTGATCTGTTTTTCGTTTATATTTTACCGAAAAACGAAAAATAGGGAACGAATCAGTAAATTATTAGGCGAAGCGCTAGAAGATTTATCCTATCGCAATGATAAGGTGACACAAAGTATAAATTATGCGCGCCGTATTCAGGATTCAATATTGATTCCTCCTTCTACAATTCTGAGTGAATTTAAGGATGGTTTTATTTTGAATATGCCTAAAGACATTGTCAGTGGAGACTTTTATTGGTATACGAAACATGGTCCAAAAAAGATTCTAGCGTTGGCGGACTGTACAGGACATGGTGTGCCTGGAGCTTTTATGACGGTGTTGGGAGTGTCTTTTCTCAATGAAATTATCAACGAGCAAGGAGAATTAAACCCAAGAGAAATTTTAAAACAGTTACAACGTAAAATGGTAGAATCCATTCGCAATAAAGATATAAAATCTTATGATGGCATGGATATTAGCATTGTTTGCATTGATGAAGAACATAAGACCATTACATTATGCAGTTTAGGAAGTTCTGTTTATTTAATTAAACAAGGAATAGTGCATGAAGAAAGAGGGTTGGGGATAGGGATTGGGCCTTTCAACGAAAACTTACTAAATCTGTTAGAGAATAAAGAGTTTAAATTAGCTGATGTCCAACAAATATTACTTTCATCGGATGGCTTTCACGATCAGTTTGGAGGTAGTTCGCAGCATAAGTACATGAAGAAGCAAATGCGTGGTTTTTTTGAGAAAATTGCTTCGGAGGACTTAGAGAATCAACAAATTAGATTGCGTGAAGAATTACAACGATGGAAAGGTGAATTGGAACAAACGGATGATATCCTTGTGATTGGAATTAAGCCATGATGTGAAAATTGTTTTTCAGTTGAAAAAAACACTTTAGAACATAGAAATAGAATTAACTCTGAATTAAAGTGGAAACAGAACTTGAATGATATCCCTGGCTAAATCGTGCGTTTTATGGTCAGAAAAAGTATGATGCAGCCATTCCGCTCGAATGTTTATTTCTAATGCAGTCGTTTTTCCTTTGAGAAAGTTCGAATGATCTAACGTCATGAGATCTAGCGCATAGTAACCTACCTTTAATTCATTTGATATTTGATCAATCCATTGTCCAATAATTGGATCAAGTTGATCCGTAACATCAATAGCATGCCCTCCTTGAGCCATGTTGGAGATCTTTTTAAGTTGAACTTCCTGATCCTTGGCAACAATACTTGAAATACTCAGTTCTTGGGACTTAATCAATTGGTAGGATTCATCATCTATTTTGAGGTCATTGGCGGGATTTTGGGATTGAACAATAGCTACACGAGCTTGAATTAATTCATTCAAGTTGCTTTTTCCATCTCCAATTACATAGGCTGGTTTGCGGATACAAGCAGCAATAGGTTTCCGATTAACGACTTGAATTCTCAAATCATATCCAGAGATAAATGGTTCTAATAGGTGCGTAGAATTTAATAATCCGTGTTTTTTGAAGTAATTTTCAACATCTTTAAATGTATAAATTTCAGTACAAACCCCTATGCCGTTGGTTCCAAAAGAGGGTTTACAAACATATCTATTGTTGAATTCAAATAAGGCGCTGTCCAGATCGTTGGGATGATCGAAATTAAAAGATGAAGGACTGGGAATGGATAACCTTGTGAAAAGTTCCTTGGTTAAATCTTTATGATCACAAATTTGAGTTGCAGAATCATTGAGCCAATTTTGTACAATGCCTTGCACTATGATCACTTCTTGATGTTCATTCCAAATTTTGACCGCTGCTTTACCGTATTGCTCAGAAATGTTCGACACGTTTAATCCACGCATTTCTGCTTCATTGACAAGTAGAATATGTTGTGCTTCGCCTTCAAATGCCGTTAATTCACTCATTTACGTTGATTTTGAATTTTTACCTTTCAATATCTTTAGCCATTCTGAATCCGGCATGCTGGTAAAAATAATCCCGAAACCATAACCGATAATATTGCGATGCTCCTGTACCAGATGTGGCCCAAGCACCACCGAGAAGCATACTATGTTGATCGTCAAAGTAAGGTTCAGAGAAATCAGCATATAAAGGGTGACTTTTAAACCCATCTATTGGATAAAAATCATTGTCTAACCAATCCCAAACGTTTCCATATAGATCATGGAAACCCTGATGATCGTAATTTTCCATGAATCCAACAGGAGAAGGGGATCCAAATTTAATATTTAAGTTGAAAATGTCGGTTTGAGCAGGTTCTTTCTTTCCATATTCGGAATGAACTATAAATCGGAACTCTGCTTCCGTCATAAAACGAAAACCATCGCCTTTCCATTTTAAATAAGCTTCCGCTTCGTATTTGTTAACTTCAACGGGCCAATCTAAGGGCATTTCGAACTCATCAAACATGGCTCTATAATTATAGCCACCGATTCTATCAATAGAGTCGTCTAGTTTAATCCAAAATTTGGGATGCTGGGTGAACGAACGTAATTTCCATTTCCAACCATCTTCTGACCAATTAATCTCATTGTTATATGCGCCTTCGTTTACAAATTCCAAATATTCCGCATTGGTTATTAAATTTTTAGAGGCGTAAAACGGATCTACTTGAATTTTTTGATCTCCAAACTCATTATCCCATCCAAATAATTCAGATGGTTCACTTTTTCCCAACTGTACAGTGCCCGCGTTAACCTGAATCCAATTTGTTTGTAGTTTTTCAGTATTAGAGATGTTGGAAGGAGCGTAGTGCCAATTTGAAGGTTTCTGAACCTTATCGACATTTAACTGACGAATCAAGACGGATGAGGTTTCAAAATGGATTCGATCATGTTCCAAACTCATGTGGATTGCCCAAAGAGGACTCTCTGAAGTAATTTGTTTTGGAAAACAAAGTTCATGGATTATTGATGTTACTAAATCATATACATCCTGACGATATTTTTTGACCTCATTTAGGGTTGGCCACAAATCAAATACATTCAAATCTTTTGGTAATGCAGGATCAACTCCTCGGGCAAAAATTTCTTCAAAGTGTGAATTGAGTCCATTATTGATTATTCCAACTGCTTTAAGCTTGTTTACATAAAAAACAGCTGTATGACCATAATAAAAAATCAGAGGATTTCGCAATGGGTCTGGGCTTTGATAGAATGTTGATTCATCAATGATTGAGCTGAACAATAACTCATATAAATCCCATGTGTTTTTAAAATAATTTATCAAATCCCTTCTTTGCTGGTCATGCAAAAAAAGCGGCGTCATACGTTTAAACTCATTCTCAGCCTTACTGGTTGATTGTATCTGTTGATCTCTTAAGTTAACCAGTTTTTCCAGATTTATAGAATGATTTGTCTTCATATCCGAGTCATCAAAAGTATATGTTTTTCAATTTTATAAAACCTACATGCGACCTTATATCCTTGATAAAGGCGGTAGGGACTCTTCAAACCGAACATTTTGAAAATTAGTTCAATAAATTGAAAAATTGGACTACTTCATATAAGGAATTTCACGCAATTTCAGTACTACCGTGGTTTAATTAAAAATTAAATTAATTTGCAGGAGTTTCTATGTTATGGAATACTACTAGCTCAACTTATACAAGTGAAAGAAAATCATCAGGTTTGATTATGAAACACATTGGATCGAGTTATCAAAAAAATCGATTACGAATCTTGATGGTAATAGGCTTGATTATCTTCAGCTTTTGTCATAGGTCATTCGCTCAAGTATATTTTCATCCTCAAGTTCAGCTTTCAGCTTCCTTGGAGATGGGAACGCAGATTCATGCGTTAGAAATTCAACTTAAGACTTTAGGATTGTTATCCTGGAAGGGAATGGTTTTGGAACCGGGAGCAAGTATCACTTGGAAATGGTTTTCCCGTTATTATGGAGATAAATCGGATGGTAGTATTTTAATCTTAGAGGCTTACGGGATTTTTGGATTTAGTCGAAATGATCGACTGACTCCATTATATGCAGGGGAATCTTCCTTAAACAACTATTTCAGTACCAATCCTTTTTCAACTCAAAATGCCCTAGACAGTTTGTTATTACGATCTTTTTCAGGGATTGGATTTGGAGTAAATAAAAAGCAAATTTCTGGCAGGCTGAAGAATTTAGAAAATAGGCGAGGAATCTTTTTGGTCCGAGTTCATAGACCAAATGGAGTAGGGGTGGTACGAATAATGAATGATTTTAAAGCAGGTTTACTAATGGGGGGAGGAACGGATCAGGGTGAAACGGGGAGTGTTCATATAGGGTATTCATTTCAAGGCTCCAACGCTCGATTACATAGTTTTGGATTGACTTTAGGATTGATAACTCCACAACCAAACTATTATCAAAACCCCACAAATACCATTAATTCGAGCGATGAATCCAAACCAGTACTATACGCAAAAGAAAGGAATCAACATCTTTTTCACGGAAACATCTTTGGGACTTACAATCTAACCACACCTTACTATTCCCAGCAATTTGATCTTGGAATCGACAGTCAAAATTGGGGAGGGAAATTGCAAAACATGTTACACGATAGTTTCGGACTGTATCCTCGATTTGGATGGAATCGGTCTGCCAAAAACAAATGGTATTTTCAATCTAAAACCAGTGGAGCAATTGGGATGTAACGTAAAACGATATTACCGAAAGTACTTTGTGTGTATATTGATCACCTGTTTATTATGTGGAATCGATACCTCTATACTTGCTAAACCACAGCAAGAACAAGATACACGTCTGGATTTTTCAGGAATTAAGGATGCTTCGTTGATTTCAGATTCTATTATACGATTGAATAAGAAATACCAATTGCAGATTAGAATATTGATTTTGGACTCCTGTGATTTACATAAATTGCCGAAGGAAGTTGATTTATTGTCAGGCTTGAGACATGTATCATTAAAAGGGAATCCAAATTTACATTGGGTAGGAGCTATGGAATCACTTTCACGTTTTCAAAAGTTGAAATTTTTGAATTTGAGTAATAATAATTTAACGCACCTCCCATCTGGATTGAAATCGCTAAAGAGGTTGTCCGGGCTAAAACTTAGTTTTAATGAATTAAAAATATCGGAATTGGATGTTCCACTGAATCAATTGAACTCACTTCTAAGATTGTGGATTGATCATAATGCATTAGAGACCTTTCCATCCAAACTATTGGAACATCCTAAACTTCGTTACCTTTATGCCTTTGATAATCGCATTTCTAAGATCCAATTATTGGATGACCCAGAGCATAAGAGAACCAATAAGTTATGGGTCTTACATTTGGGGTCTAATGAATTTAACATTTTGCCAGTGGAATTAACGAAGATAAAGGGATTACGAATGGCGATTTTTAATCAGAATCAGATTTTTCTCATTCCTACAGACTTTAGCTTCAAAAATTACTCGTTGTCGGCGTTAATATTGGATGGAAATGAATTAAACCAAATTCAAATAGAACGAGGTAATATGTTTTTCAAGCGATTTATGATGTATTCAGCGGAAAGACAACAAGCGAAGGATAATTGAAAGGGATGGGTTATATATATAGAATTAATAAATATGCACTTGGCATTTTAATGTTATGGTTGCTTACGAGCTGTCATGTGGGGCGTTTTTTCTATTATAATTTTGCGGATATTAAAGACTATGAGAAGTTTCCCCAAGCAGAGTTAGAAAAGTCGAACGAGCCCTACAGCTATGTAAAGCAGGAGCGAACATTGATTTTTCCTGATTCAATTTCAACGAACCACTTTGAACATTTGCTTGAAGCAACGGGAACAGTTGCTTTTTTAGTAATTAAGGAGGATACAATTGTCTATGAAACATATTTAGGTAAATACAATTCAGAGTCGATTATACCTTCATTTTCGGTTGCTAAATCGTTTGTATCCGCATTATTAGGTATCGCCATAGACGAAGGGTACATTCAATCCGTTAATGAACCTATAACCAACTACATTCCTTTTAAAGACTCTTTGGCATTGAATGTTGTTACCATTAAAGATGTACTGGATATGCGCTCAGGCTTGAATTTTAGCGAATCATACATTAATCCATTTGCAGATGTGGCAAAGTACTATTATGGACGAAATACGAATAAGTACTTAATGAAAATTAAAGCAGGGGAAGAACCAGGAAAGGATTTTCATTACATCAGCGCCAACACTCAAATTTTAAGTTTAATCATTGAAAAAGCTACTGGAAGGGATTATCTAGATTACTTTAATGAGAAATTATGGCAGCCATTGCATCCCGAATATAATGCATCATGGAATATGGATAGCAAAAAGCATGCGAATTATAAGACCTTTTGTTGCTTAAATGCACGTCCAAGAGATTTTGCAAAGTTCGGATCACTTTTTTTACACAATGGATTATGGGAAGGAAAACAGGTTGTTCCTACTTCTTGGATCAGGGAAAGCACTGAGTTTAGAGAAGAGAAGAA
Organism: Cytophagales bacterium; assembly: GCA_965277185.1. GTDB lineage: Bacteria > Bacteroidota > Bacteroidia > Cytophagales > JAHDFW01 > JAHDFW01. Next base: position 12,866 of record CBDICC010000049.1, read on the forward strand.
CTTTTACATCTATTCATATCAATGGTGGCATACTGCTGATATTGAAAGTGAAGAACAATCAGGAATGATGCAAATTCAGGATTTGTTTGATGTTATCCGTGGTAAAACCGAAGATTCTACCTTAATTTTCCAACCATATCCAGATTATTTCGCGCAGGGGATACTGGGACAATACATATATGTACATCCCGCAAGTAAAACGGTGATTGTACGAATGGGAAAAAAGGGAGGAGGATTGTACTGGGCAGAATATTTACGTAAAATAGCAGAAATCAATCATGGTCCAAAATAAGTACTAGGACTTTCACCACGTTAATAGTGTACTAAATAAAAAAGGAACAACTCATTTGAATGGATCGTTGCTTATTGATTGCGGACGACAACATTCTGTAGAAATTCCATAGTCATTCTAATTTAGGAGTATCGCAAGTCGTTAATTTATAGCTAAATTGGAGGTAAATTGGTTGTTTTCGAAGACGGATTTAGATGAGAAATATAGAAATGAACCATTTTTTTGTGTTTAATCGGTTTTTTGTTCATTTTTTTTACTTCTAAATACCACGGTTAAACGCTTTATTGGACGATTTTAAAAAAAAGTTGGATTCCTTTGCTATGATTTATAGGACATGTCAATTGGAAGTGTTAAATTTGAGCTTTTAAACAAGGAGTTTCGTTGCACTTCGATCATGCCCGATTCAGTCACTATGTTATCTCCCACGTTATTTTGAGTATTTAATTTTAAGACTAGGGCACAGTATTATCAAACATTCTTCACCGGATCTAAACGCAAGAATTTCATTATTCGCATTGCTTGAAGATCAAAATTCAATTTCCGGCAAAAAGAATTCCTTTTATCTTCCATAGTATCATCTTACATTCAAGTTTGGATTAACGATTACGAAACATTATAAATGTTCGTAGCGAATGTACGTTTTGAACTACAAAAAAGCATAAAGGCCGATATATTGAAAGAAAAGAGAGGAGAAACGAACAAATTGTATTTATTTAGTAATTAATTATATATAATCAATAAAATCAAGAACAATGAAAGAAGGAACTGTAAAATTTTTTAATAGCACCAAAGGATTTGGATTTATTAAGCCTGACGATGGAGGGAACGATGTATTTGTACACCAAAGTGGTCTAATCGACGAAATCCGAGAAGATGATAAAGTAGAATTTGAAACGGAAAGCGGACAAAAAGGAATTAACGCGGTACGTGTTAAAGTAATCAGATAATTATTTTATCCATATATGCTGCGACGGACTTCGGTCGGTACAGTAATGGATAACAAATAATGAAAGGCGCCAATTAAATTCATAGAATTTGATTGAGCGTCTTTTTTTATCAACTTTAAATAACTTTGTCTTATGCAAGATAGAGCTTATTCAGATCTATTTTAAGAGGATTTCTAGATTCTGCGAATCTAGCTACACTCGACTCCTACAAAAATAGAAAACGATGTTTTTACACTTAAAAACATCATTCAGTCCTAACTTAATCCCTTTTGAAAGGATTAAAGGAATAATTTACTTAAATTGGGACAAATTTTAAATTTCATATTCCAAACCAACCAAAATCAAGTATAAAACAAATATTATAGATGGGTAGATCAAACAATACTTTTAACAAAAATGAACGTGAAAAAAAGAAATCCAAAAAACGCCAAGAAAAATTAGAGCGTAAAAGGGAAAAGAAAGATGAAACCAAAAGTGGTGCATTGGAAGATAACTTGGCCTACATTGATGAAAACGGTCATATAGTTGATACTCCACCTGAGCCATCTAAAAAGAAGATCAAAGCATCTGATATTGAAATTGCCGTTCCTAAACGGGAAAAAGAAGATTTAACACTCGAACGACGAGGAAAAGTAGCATTCTTCAATCACGACAAAGGGTATGGATTTATTGAGCAGGATAGCACTCAAGAGCGCTTTTTTGTACATCAAAATAATGTTGATGGAATTATTGAGGAAGGAAACAAGGTTCGCTTCAGTTTAGAGCCAGGAGCCAAAGGGCTTGATGCGGTAAACGTGAAACGAGTTTAATTAATACTCCTTTCATTACATCTGATTAACAAATACCCATCTTAGTTTCACATATTGATATTTATAGTTCGTATATCGTACGAACTATAATTATATCTAAATAAATAGGACGGTCAGTCCTTATTTAATATAGTTAACTAATCTAGTTTATTTAATTTTATTCTATTCTTTAAGCCATTTTAATCCATCGGCTGTTTGCGCGAAGCATTTTGTTGGCGTAGCAGGTTGATATATACGAAGATATACTCCGGCTAAGAGAGATAAAGTAAACGAGTTCATAATAAGCGCTTCCTTTAATTTAGATTCTTGTACTCTTTTATTAGAAGCAAGATATTGCTGTGTCGTCTTATCTGATGATATTTTAAAACTATGAAGGTTATACAAGCCTTTGAAGGGTTTATTCTCTGTTAGAATTAGGGCTTGCTCAATTAATGTTTTCGACAATGAAATGTCGATGTCGCAATCTTGTAAGAAATCTACGTATACCACATTGTCTTCGAGTAGCGAAAGATGATAAAGTTCCTGGTGTATACTTTTAATCGCTTTCATTGGTTCTTCTCTTACGATTGGAGAAGAATCGATCAAAATATCTGATTCTAAATTTGAGATACTAGTATCCATAATATTGATTTCTCTTTCTTCTGTAAAACAATTCAATGGGCTATTAATAGTTCTAATTACGTGAAATTCATTGACATTCGCTGCATCTGTTGAAATGAATTGTTATTTACTCCCTGAATCCATACATCTTTTGTGGTGATTTGATTGAAACTGGTACGAGTTGTTATCCTTAATTTAGTTTTATTAAAGCGAGATAGTGAAAATTTACGCAAGAAGAAAAGTAGTATTATTAATTCAAAACGTATTAACTTAGAAGTAATTGTATTTAATTTTAAATTGTATTTTAATACATTAGTGTTATAAAATTGTAAAATAAAACGGATATGATAAAGTTAGCAATTGTTGTTGGACATAATGTAGCGTCTTCTGGAGTGACAGTGGTACATCCCATTAATCAAAGTGAGTTTGATTTTAATTCTGAGATTGCCGAGATCATGTTTCAACAAGCTGGTTCGTATAATTTAGAGGTGAAAGTATTCTTTAGAATCGAACAGAACTCCTATACCAATGAAATTAATCAGGTTTATGCTGAGGTGAATGAATGGAACGCCGATTTTTCTATCGAACTGCATTTCAATGCATTTGATGCCAAAGTAATCGGAACAGAGGTGCTTAGTAGCGGAACAAGTGAATCCTTACGTTATGCAAATCTCACTCAAACTAAGCTCTTAGAATTATATAGACCATCTGGAGATGGAGATCGAGGAGTGAATATATTGGTTTCAGGTGATCGAGGGTATCAATCTGTAATAGCTGGAAAGGCACCGGCAATAATTGTAGAACCATTTTTCGGTGATACTCCGTCTGAAGCCATAATGGTTGATGAGGCAGGAAAGGAGGCTCTGGCCCAGGCGTATTTAAGTGCAGCAAGTCAACTCTAACTGAAGATAAATACGCCAAAAATTAGAAGTAGCTATTCAATTCTATTCAATTCAATTGAACGGAATAATTAGTGGCGGTAATGGAATACAAGTAAGGTGTTTGGTTTTTGTCATCCTCCTTGTAAGATGTTTTCAACCACTTCGATACCAGATAATCCAGCACCCGGTACGGTAGCAGAGGCATCAAGGGAAAGCGCTTCTCCTGCAAAATAAACTTTTTCATTGATGTTTTCGCGCAGCGTAGCAATGGTTTCATCATTTGATTCCAAATAGGTATACGAGCCTAGTATAAATGGTTCTTTGCTCCAATTCTGTACAACATGATCTAAATAATACATGCTGGCTTGGTCATCAAAAACTTCATCAAGTTGATTTAAGATGTATTCAATTAGGGCGTCATTAGTAGCTATATCAGTGAATTGAGATGCGTTTTGTCCTACTGTGAACAACGCGAGTACATTCTCATTCTCCGAGCTTTCTTTTCGGAATGCAGCATCATAATAAAGCAATTCTCCATTTGATTGACTGCTTTCTGCATTGTAAATAAGCAGGTCAGGATAAAAGCGTTGTGAAAACTTCATAAATACTTTAATTCCATCCGGCATACTTGCTTTTTGAAGTGCATTGATTCGAGTTTGAGGTATCTCGGGTGAAAATGTAATCATATTGCTTTGCAAAATAGTTGTTGGGACTGTAACAACGACCTTATCTCCTTCAAAACTATTTCCATTCTCATCGGAAAGCAGAATTTTGTCCCCGTTGTAATCAATCTGTGTTACGGGACTGTTAAAAGTGATTTTGTTTTGAATATCTGGAACAATATGTTGGTCGAAAAAGTCATACCAAGTTTGATTTTTAAATTTGTATTCTCCATAGACAGCTTCTCCTACATTTAAATTAGTAAGTCGTCCATTTTGCCATGTTTTAATTGTTTGAGGATTATAAGGAACTAGTTCAATGGACCCAATAGTTTGGTCGTTGCGCATCATTCTGGAAAACACATCTGGATCATCATGGACCCATTCGGCTCCCATATCAATTGGGAATGAGGCAAATGAATCATTCTTTTTCACACGCCCTCCAAAGATCGATGAGGCTTCAATAATCTCAAAATCGATGCCATGTTGATGCAATAAATGACCAGCCATTAGTCCTGCAGAACCTGCTCCAATGATCAATACCTTACCGGAAAATTGCACTATAAATTCTTCCTTTTTACAAGATGATAGAATAGAAGGTGCTAAAGCGAGCCCTAAGCCCATCAATGTGCATTTCTTAATGAAGTCTTCTCGTGTCATATCAGTAAATTTAACTAGTCAGTGTGGCTTTGGTCTATTTCTTTTGTTTGAATATGGATTAGTTTAAATTGTAATTTAATCCTAATTCAAAGTAGGCGGTAAATGCTCTAGTATCCTGAAGAGGACGTTGAATTCCAACATTCATTCCTGTAATACATCCCCATTTGTCATTGACGTCCCTGCCTAAAAAATAGCCGATGGTAGGGATAGCGGCTAAACTTGATTTGCGCGTTCGATCTACAATTTCCCCTTTTAGATTAACCGTAGTAGCAATAATATCGGACCTAAATCGATAATTTAGTCCAATATTGAATATGGAGTAGCTTTTCTTATCGGCTCGTTGTTGTTTCATCCCAAATGAGGCCCCTAGGAAGTAGTTGGAGTTATAGCCCGACCAAGCATAATAACCTAGGGAAGGTTGAATGAATAGCGTTTTGGTCTTTGATGGATATTTCCTTGAATTGGAAATTGAAGACACTCTGGAAGAAGAGCTAATTGGTAAGAACACGCTTGCATTGATTCCAGGAAGATAAAAAACATGCCCGAAATACCGTAAAGAAATGGATTTTTGACCTGTATTATTTTGTGCTTTGCAACATGAAATAATTCCTAAGAACAAACAAATTAATGGTAGATGTGTTTTAATGAATCTCATTTGATGGTATTATTGTTTCACGTTGGAATGATCTTATTCTAAATTACAAAAAATCAATGGAAATCATATTGATTGCAATGATATAGTTGTCTCTATGTCTAGTTATTTGACTGAAAGAATAACGTTTTAAGCTGAATTAGAAGTGTATGGAGTATTTAAATAGCGGAATTTATAAGTAGAGCAAAACTTAGATTGACTTAAGATTTCGTTGAATTTGGTGTTTTAAGATGTTGATTGCTCTAAGAATGTTCCGAATAATAAATGGGGTTATAACTGTTTTAGGATTAAGTGAATAAAGCTTGCTTAGCCCTTATATTTTTTTAATTTTAACCTATTTAACAGCAGTTGTATCTTTGCTCTACTCAATATGAAAGCTAAAATATTATTAATTCTATCTTTATTTGGTTTGATATCTTCAGGATATGGTTTAGACTACTACTGGGTAGGAAATACAGGAGATTGGGATGACTATGGAAATCATTGGGCAACTACATCAGGCGGGACCACCTTCCATACACAAGAACCAGACAGTATAGATGATGTTTATTTTGATGCGAATTCGTTTACGATGGCGAATCAAATAGTAACCGTTGACGATAGTGCTTATTGTAATTTGATGGATTGGGCAGGTGTTACGGATGCGCCAAGATTTAACATAGAAATTTCAAAGAGACTCTTTGTTTACAGTTCAATTTTCTTGAATTCAGGAATGACCATTTCAGGATGGAACGGTCGAATTTATTTTATGTCGCTTAATTCCGGAAATACCCTTGATTTCTCCGGACAAAATGCCCCTGATTTAGATTTGTATTTTTTTAGGGATTCAGGGGAGTGGAATTTAATTTCTGATTTAGAATTAGGAGATGTTGAATTAAGGTATGGAAGTTTTAATACGAATGGAAATTATATAAATGTCAATAATGTAATTACTTATGGCGGAACTAATCTAGACTTAATGGATTCCGAAATTGACATTCGTTATCGCTGGATTGCATTTGGAGGGAATTTGGATGCTGGAACTTCTAATATAAATTTGCTTTCAACTGGTTATGCCGGATTTGGAGGAAGTACTGGTCAGGTTTATCATAATGTAAATGTACCATATCAAGGACCAAGCGTTACCCCAAACATTCAGTTTGATGGGTTTAAAGTGCGTTTTTCCAAGATTAATATTGGAGCGAAGGGCACTACGTTGTTTGATGAATCGGTATGGCCCGATTCATTAATCGTAGGAACCGGTAACTTTCTTACTTTCTCAAGCAATGCCTCTGATACGTCAAAAATATTTAAACACTTTTCATTGATAGGTACCTGTGTTGAGTCTGGAGGAATGAAAAATGAATTGGGAGGAGCAGGAGTAGCTAATTTGTTTGTGGATCCTGCAGCTGACGTCCAAATTGAGTATGCAGATGTAAACGGAATGAATGTAATCGGAAGCTCTATAACAGCATTGAACTCCGTTGATAATGGAGGGAATACTGGTGTTAACTTCTCATCAGCAGGCGCAAAAACATTTTATTGGATAGGAGGTACTGGCAACTGGGAAGACCCACTGAATTGGTCTTTAACAAGTGGAGGCAGTGCTGGAGCATGTATTCCTGGGTCAGAAGATGACGTAGTGTTTGATGCGAATTCCTTTAGTTCCAGTGGAAAAGTAGATTTGAATAATATTCAAAACTGCAAAACGATGGATTGGTCTGGAATTGATGAGGCGGTAACATTGGATCTAAATTATAATGATCTATTGGTTTATGGATCTTTATTAATTGACGCAGAGGTGTACATTTGGTATGGAGATATCCATTTGAGTGCCAATGATTCAGGCCATGTGATTGATGGCGGTAAAAGTAGATTTTTAGGATTGGAAATATACATTGATGGTATCACTGGAGAATACACGCTTACCGATTCATTATCAGGGCCTTCTCGTTTACAAATGCAAGGAGGTACATTACTGACGCAATCTAATTTAGTTCGTGTAGGCTATTTTACGTTGACCGATGGGCATGCAGAGTTAGGCAATTCATTTATTTATTCTTGGGAGGGTGTATCTTTTCAAGATAATATGAATTTAGGTGCTTCTAATGCTACATTAGACATTTATGGGGATGAATCTGCGCATGCTTATTTTGGAGACAATAACGCATTTAATAATATCTACTTTTCAGGTACCCAAATAGAAACGAGTTATATGTCCGGTAGGAATGCAACGTTTAACAAAATTGTTTTTGATGCACCAGGATGGTATACATTTGGTGATCCGATGGAAATAGATACGATAATTGCTGGACCTGGAACAAATATAGATTTAAATGTTAAAGTAATTCAAGTCGATTCAAGCCTTGAATTAAACGGAGGCTGTGCTGGTTCCATTCTTTTTCAAAATGGGGACTTGATCATGCCTGCCTCGTCAAGCATAACTGCATTCAATGCGGCATTCAACGATATAGATGGGTCTGGTGGAGCTGCATTCATCGTAAACAACTGTTATGATTTAGGAGATAATACTGGGTTTACCATAAATGCACCCGTGGGAGCTGGTATAACGTATTATTGGATTGGAGACATAGGAGTGTGGGATGATCCAACACATTGGTCTCTGAGCAGTGGGGGAACAATGTCGGGGTGCATTCCCGGCCCGAATGACGATGTTATTTTTGATGCGAATTCCTTTACAATTAACAACCAGTACGTATATACCAGTGAAAACCTTTCAATTTGCAGAAATATGACTTGGGACAATGTGTTAAGTGGAAGCAGAATTATATGTCAGGATAAATTGTCGATTGTTGGATCCTTGGTTTGTGATACAAATATGGTATGGGCAGGATATGATCAGATTATGTTTCTTTCTCCTGGGAATTCTATTATTGATTCGAAAGGGGTATTGTTTGGAGATCTAGATCTCGTATTTTCTCACTCAGGTACTTATGATCTTGTAAGTGATGTTGTAATGAAAGATCGAATTTTTATCGAAACGGGAACAGTGAATACAAATGATGTTTCGATTGAATGTGCATACATTAGTTTTGGGCGTTCTGGGGATGCAAACGTTACTCCAATAATAAATATGGGTAGTTCCATTATTAAATTTATAGGGAATTGGCGTTGGTTATATTTTCAATCCCCAAATACGGCTACAATTAATGCGGGAACTTCTACGATTTGGTATTACAATGATGGCGTCACCCTGTCATTAACAGACTTTGATGGTAGAGGACATGATTACTACAATTTAATCATAGATTATTCTAAAAACCTCTCATTGTCCAATCCGGGTGGAAGTTTTAACAAAATCGTACTAAATGCGGACGCATCATGGTCTGGAGATATGAATTTGGATTCGTTGATTATTGGAGAAGGCGTTGATTTTACCGTATATCAAGGTACTGATTTAAACATTAATGAAGAGCTGTTCTTAGCAGGAAAAGCCAACAATAAAATAAATCTGACTAGTAACTCTTCCTTACCTTACAATTTAAATGTGGCACAAGGAAATGTATGTGCTGAATACACAGATATTTATGGAGCCACAGCTGGGGGTGGAGCAACATTCACTGCTGGACTGGGGTGTTCAGATATGGGCGCAAATAGTGGATGGAATTTTGATACGACCAATCGTTGTTATGTTCCAGATACGAGTTTAACGGTAGTTGGAAACCTTATTTTTTGTGAGGGAGATTTTGTACTTCTAAAGGCAGATTCCTTAAATGATACATTCCAATGGTTCAAAGATGGTTTAGCTATTGTTGGAGCTACAGATTCCATATTTGCAGCTACAGAATCAGGGTCTTATTTCGTTCAAGTCTGGAAAAAATATAGTACCGATAGTTCCGGTTCGGTGATTGTGCAATCTGTTCCAACCGTTTCTTCGAATCATGCTCAAACGATCTGCCCAGGAGATAGTTTAATGGTGGGAGGGAGTTTTCAAAATATACCAGGAATTTATTCTGATACATTAATTTCTTCTGTTGGTTGTGATAGTATTGTCATAACGGACCTTCAATATTCAACGGTTTATGAGGATACCGTGAGTCAACAAATTTGTCAAGGTGACAGCCTCTTTTTATCCGGAAATTATCAATTTATAGATGGGTATTATAGGGATACGCTCGCTTCTTTGGGATTTGGATGTGATAGCATTGTGATTACGAATTTAAAGGTCCACAATGCTTCTTTTGAGATGCTATTTGATACAGCATGTAACCAATATACTTCTCCAAGTGGTAAATTATGGAGTGCTACTGGATCATATCAGGATACGATTGCAAACTCAAATGGTTGTGACAGCATCATTCAAATTGAGTTGATAATTTATTCAACGCCGGTCCTGGCAACTTTTGGAACAGATTCTATTTGTGTAGGAGATAGCATCGTCATTGGTGTAAATGGAGCCTCCATGTATGTTTGGGATCAAGGCCTAGGAAATGATTCTATACATACTTTATTTCCAACTACGAATATTACTTATGAAGTGATTGGTAATAATGGGATTTGTACAGATACAGCCAATATTGTAGTAACCGTATTTGCCAATCCGAATGTGCTTATTTCTGGTGATGATTCAGTTTGTGCCGGTTCCAGTCTCGATCTGGTGGCTTCCGGAGGAATAACGTACAATTGGAGCAATGGGGTAGGAAGTGGGAGTTCTGTAACCGTTATTCCAAATTCAGATTCGACCTTCATTGTAACAGGAAACAATAATGGATGTACAGGACAGGCTCAAATTGATGTAATATATGTAACAACGCCTACGATAACAGCTACGCCAACTAATTCTAGTATTTGCAATGGTTCATCCGTGGTCTTAACCGCATCCGGAGCAGATCAATATGAATGGGATCAAGGTGTAGGAAGTGGTCAATCGGTAAATGTATCTCCTACGTTTACAACGATTTATACCGTGACAGGAACAAAGGATGGATGTAGCTCAACGGACTTTGTTACTGTTAGTGTTGAGTCGCTGCCAAGCATTTCAGCTGGATTCGATAAAGACGTCTGCAGGGGGGATACGATTACATTGACTGCGAGTGGAGGCGTTTCCTATTTATGGAATTCAGGTTTAGGAAGTGGAAGTAGCGTAGATGTGAGCCCAACGGCAAGCATTTCTTATTCCGTTACAGGAACCGGTTCAAATGGGTGTACCAATTCAGATCAAGTTTCAGTTACCGTATTAAACGCTCCAAATCCAACATTGGCCTTGATTGGAGTGGAATTAGTAACCGGAAATTATAGCCTGTATAAATGGTATAAGGATGGAATACAGGTGTTTAGTGGAATAGATAATCGTTTTACGCCCACAGAGAATGGGGCCTACACAGTAGAAGTTTTTGCAAGTAATGGGTGCACTGCTTTTTCAGAACCATTTATTATGAACACATTGGCCATTTCTTCTATGATAACAAATACTACGGTAAAGCTATTTCCTAATCCCGCCGAGTCACAACTGTTTGTAGCGATTTATACCGTTGAATCGAATTCTATTTGGAACGTTGAAATGTATGACTTAACAGGTAAGCGGATTAAACATTGGTTTTTAGAACAAAAGGGGCAAAATAGATTGGAAGAAGCGTTGGATATCTCTCAAATTCCTTCCGGCTTATACTATATCGAAATCTTGGATGAAGAAGGTGACAAAGCCGTTAAAGTAAGGAAAATTGCCATAACTAAATAGATAGTCTGGTATTCACATACCTAAGTATGTATAAATCTCAATCATAAAATGGTTTTATAATTTATAGGCTTTTCCTACGGTATATCTTCTATTATTTAATTAAGTATTTTAAATTAAAAATAATATTGTTATCATTGCATACAGTCTTAACTTATCAAACTATAGATTTATGAAATATTTACCTTCTAAAATATTGTTCGCTTCAGCGTTCGTTGCATTTAGTTTTCTTATGGGATGCACAGAAGCACCAAAAGATGGAAATTTACCTGACCCTGAAGCTGTTGATGGAATTCCAGATGCTCTAAAGGGAAAAGTGGTTATTCCTGCATCGGATGAAAGTGCTCCAACTGTGGAAATGAGTATTTCGGGATTAGGTGTAGACAACTACAACCCGGGTGATAAGGGGAAAATTCGATGGAAGCCATCTGATTCGAACGAAAATGGATATCGTTTCCTTGTTATTAATGGAGATGGAGAAGAACGTGAATACAGTGGGGATGATGAAATTACGATTACAGCAACCGGAAGAGATCAAGAGAGTGGAGTAAGAGCTTTGTTGTTTCACGTTGCGTATGACGTACCTTGTAATGAAGATGGGTCAGAATTAAATGAATCGAATTCATCTCATACATTTATCAAAGATCCAGCAGATATTGGAGCGGCAGGAACCGTTGGTGGAGTAGGAGAAACGGAAATGTCTGGGACGTTTAAAGTGAAATTATCTGAAGTTTTGGCAGCTGGAGAAAAAGTATGTACCGTGTCTAGTCGTGTCTATTTAAATGTTTACGCATTTAACAATCATGGAGCAGCTAATATTTCAGGATCAACTTCTATGTCCTTTGCAATTATAAAAGGAGACGGATAAAACAAATATTATTTATTTAAATGATTGCCTGAAGAGGTAAGAACTATTTTAAAAAGCGATGAGTGAATTGATTACTTGGTAATTCAATTTGCTCATCGTTTTTATGTTAATAAGAATTCTTACCGGGCCAGTTTTGGTAACAATTGGTCCGGAGTTCTTTATGGAAGTTCGCTAAACAGGTCGGGGAGCAGGAGTGTATTTTTATCCTTTTTTCTGTGCTATTTTATTTACTTTCTACTATTACGATCTCCAATTAGGAGATGCGTACACCAATAAAACAAATGTCATCAACTTGCTCGTCTCCTCCTTCCTTCATCCATTGATGGATGGTCGTTAGGAGTGTTGACTTTTGCTCATCCATTGGTTTAGATCGAATCTCTAATAACAGATTTCGCATTCGCTTGTAACCGTACTTTTTGTTTCTAGGACCTCCAAATTGATCGGCAAAACCATCAGAGAACTGATAAATCAAGTCTCCATGTGCTAAATCCAGAGAATGGGAGGTAAAAGAACTGGATTGTTTTGTATAGCCGATCGGCTCACGATCGCCCTTTACGATTTCTAATTCATTAGATTCTTTTCTTAGAATATAGATTGGACTAATCGCACCAGCCCAATTAATTTTGTTTGAATTTAAATCAACCGTGAGCAAAGAAATGTCCATACCATCTTTTACATCCTCTTGACTCTTAGCAAAAGTGTCTACAACGATTTCTCTTGTCTTATCCAATATTTGAGAAGGATCAATTAAATCAAATTCTTTGACGGACCGATTTAACGCACTAGCACAAACTACGCTCACCATTGCACCTGGGACACCATGTCCTGTACAATCTGCTGCGGCCAAAAAAACAATATTATTTACCTTTTCAAACCAGTAAAAATCTCCACTTACGATGTCTTTTGGCTCAAAAAGGATAAAACTGTTTGGGAAATGTTGATGTACTTCTTTCATGGAAGGCAAAATGGCATCTTGAAGTCGTTTAGCATAATTGATGCTATCAGCAACTTGTCTTGTTTTTTCGTTGATTTTGGCTCTTGCCAGACCATATTTTTTTAAGACATCAAATACGGTATGAGAGCTTTGCACAAAATATAGAAAAATGATTAAGTAGAGCCCCCATTTTATTTCGATTGGTTCTGCCTGATTTGGTCGGTATTTGAAAATAAAATAGGCAATGAAAACTCCTGTTGCAAATGGCAGTATTGATTTCCAAAAATGCCATATTCCCTTAAAAGAAACATAATTAGATGTGGCCACTGCAAGTAACAAGAGGCTTGCTAAGGGTGAATAATTTAACATTCCAACACCAATACCAGACCACATACAATCCACAATCATTAGTCTCATACCCATTTTGAGACTGTTATCAGCGTATTTTGAAATGAAATGAAAAAGAAAAGGAACAATAAACCCGATCACATACGTTAGAATTTCCCAGCCAGAGTAACCGCGATTGGTTAGGTAGTGTTCGAAAAAAGAAAGGGAGAAGATGCAATAATAAATGAAGATCCTCAGCTTCAAAGTCATTTTGGTAATGCCTTTTGCGGGAGAATTTATCCTTTGAATGAAATCAGGCATTAATTAGTGCAATTTAAAGTTCAAATCAGTGATCAATCTAGAATAGACAATCTAATGATTTTGGGAACGAATGTAGCAAATATAAATAATACAGGAATAATTGAAACGTAAAAACGAAGATTACAGGTCTGAAGTAATTTTGTTGCAATTCGGTACGATTTTGGTATAACTATGATTAATCTAATTTGGACCTGTTGTATCTAAATAGCCGATAAATAGATGTAATAATGCATTTTAAGAAGTTACAGGAATAAAATAGGTGGGGGGAATTCAATATTTGCCGATGAAAAATGAAAAGGAAAAATCTACATCCGTTTTATCTTTTTCCATTCAAAAATCGGTACTTTGCAAGTGATAGATAAAGAACAGATAGATTTATTTTAGTGCGGTGTTTAATACGTTTCATTTTAATCCATTCAATTTAATTTAATTCAAATTAGTACGACTATGAAAAAGAAGACGATCCTATTTACCTTGTTGTTAATTTGTATTCAATTCGTTGGATTTACTCAAACGTTGTATGACTTTGAATGGACCTATCTGGGAGTAAAGCACACTGGATTGGTGGTCTTTTTCAATGAAGACGATATTCATATGCGAATTGGCTATGAAAAGAATGGAGGATATCATGTTATTCATTCAGAATATAAGTATACAGCCAATGAAGAGGAAGGCTATGTGGCTTTGGAAGAGGTTGAGTCAGAGTTTGTTCAAGACGAGGGAGACGAGCATGCAGATGTATTTCATTTTATATGGATAAATGATGATGAAGGCGGGATGGAAGGTCCCTTTGTGATTGCAGACTATGCTCTGGAGCATGATTTGATGGATGAAATGGCAGAGGTCGATATGATCGAATTGAAGACCGCTGATTTGACTGATGATTATTTACAACAATATTATTTTCCAGAGGAGGAAGAATATAAATTATTGAAAGGAGCCAATACACAAGAAGAATATGTTCCGCCAGCTGCTTCACCAGAAGTAGGAATGCATTTGATCATTGTTGCAAATACCGCCATACCAGATATCGGAGCATCTACCAAGGTAGATATGGATAATCTCTCTGGTGAACTTTCGGGTATATCTCAGGCATTAAAGATTAAATTTCATGAAACCAGAATCATGGGTAAGGAGTTTACTAGAGATAAAATGATGGCGACCGTGAAAAATTTAAATCCAGGTCCAAACGATATTGTTGTATTCTATTATTCTGGGCATGGATTTCGTTATTCTGATGCTACGGTACAGTATCCTCAATTGGATATGCGCTATAATTCATATCAAGAATTTTCGAGTCAAACCAATGTGAATTTGAATGACATATATAGTCAGATTAAGGCAAAAGGAGCTCGGCTGAACATTGTTTTAGGGGATTGCTGTAATAACGATATTGGTGTGGCAAAACAACAGGTAGGCACTAATTTTATGGCAG
>CBDICC010000050.1:0-77785 GCA_965277185.1 Cytophagales bacterium
CGGATGTCATTTTCATTGCTTAAATCGGCGATACGCATTCCGGTTTTGAAAATGTTACAATCTTGTCCAAAGTCCACGTAGTCGTAACTTACATAAATGCCGTCCTTTCCTCTAGTTAAGGCTGCATCCGCTATAAATTGACCTGCGGGCGATTCAAACAATATCGGATTGTTTCCTTTCAATTGACTATATGTCTTCGTTTTATCTGACTTGACTTCTATTCTGTCAATCGTCAAATCCATCCTTGGTTGTCCGGATACAATTAACACATTGTTGCCGTTCCCATTACTGTTGGATTGTATTGGACGATTCTTTATAAAGTAAATATAATTCCCTTCTGCTGAAAAATCAAATGCATATACAAATTCCTGTATGTAATCTGCCAAATCTTGTTGTATTTGGTCATCCGTGCTGCTTACGACGCCCCCTGTCTGATTCTCAATCATAAAGTTGTTGTCGTATTTGATACATTCGTTGGTTTCATCTCCGATCACAGGTCGGGTATCTTCTCCTAATTGAATAGATCCGGTTTGTGTCATCGTGGCCGTTCGTGCATCATATTCTACATAATAAATATAATGTTCTAATCCTGCATTGGCCGATTTTCCTGTTCCATGCGAAATCCCCAGTGCCAACAAATCTCCTGTAGGTGCCATCTTTAAATCGGACATCGCCATTCGGGCCTGATCTCCAAACAGATCGATAGGTGCTACTTTTCCTTTTCCATTTCCATTATTTGTACTAACGGCAATTTTATCTCCCCAAGAAAGGATGTTCTGATACGCGATTTGGTCATTTTCTACATCTATTCTAAACTGTCGTAGTTCCACTTTATCTTCTTCGGCAGTAGCTACAAACAAAGATCGCTGCGCTTCAAAACCATTATCATGTCCGTTTAATAAATAAGGGGTGTAAACTGTCTGGCTAAAGGTAACCGGCAAATCCAACGGATTAAATAGATCGTTGTTCGGATATACCAACTCCACATTGTCCTGTACGATAATGCCTGTTTCAAAATCAACTTTTGCGTACCGAATGGCTCCTTCCGTTGCAGAAGTACTTACTCCTGTAACTAAATAATATACAGGACGTTCGGCGTCTGCACTGATAAAGACACTCTTTCCTTGTGCCACTACATTCATGGAAGAGTTTCCAATAAAGGTTCCATCTCCTTTGACAAAATACCCCTGATTGCCTTCTACGTAAAAGTATCCGTCTACATCATTGTTCCAATTCTCCGCTACGGCTACATTGGAAGATAACGTTGTTGTTGGTGCAAAAGCTCCTAGAACCGCACCACCGCTACCGAAATCAACCAAATCATTGGGGTCATTTTCTGGAACCAACCAAGTAGATAATTCCGTTAGAGGGGTCGCATCTGATTTCAACATAGATTCATTTGAGTAATGCACCTGCAGTGGCCAATGGTCTGCTATTAGCTGGTTTCCTCCTGCGTCTACCACCACACTTTCTTCCACATATTCTGGCAATGCTTCGGCATCAAGCACTTTATATGCTGGATTACCTCCGATATATACTACATTTCCTAATGCGAGTTGCAACTCTGCTCGTACATTTCCACTGGTAATAAGTTGGACTGCATTCCCATTCCCTAATTCCATTCGAGATACTCCTGTAAAGGTGCTAAAATATACATATTGCTCATTTTCGGTAATGGCAATATCATGCATAACGGAATTCCCTGATCGAACAATATTTCGCAATACCCCGGATTCAACTTCCAATGTCATGCTGTACAACGCATTATTCGTCCCTGCATACAATTTAGTTCCCTGAGGTCCTATTTCAAGGTCAAACACTTCTGTAACTCCATCCAGGACTGCTCTTCTTTGTGGAACGCCCCATCCAGTAGAGGTCAAATCAACGGAGTAGATTACGGCAGAACCATTTTCTACTTTGGTAGTAAAAAATCGATGATTTCCATCCGCAAAACTTACCACAGCAATGTTATCGTCAAACGTAGTAGTCGATACTTTTTGATCATTTGGAAGGTTGGTAGGCCAATTGGTTACATCTCCATTGGTATAACGCCACCTTAATCCATTGTGATACAACAAATATGGCGTGTCTTTGTCCGCAGGATTTGCCAAAACTATAATATCCTTACCCGTAATTCCTGTTGATAAACTACTGGTATTTGTTTGATCCGTAAACACTAAATCTGATCCGTCATAAAAAGCCAACAAAGCTTTATTATCCTGATCCAACATTCCCGTTGGTCCGTCCCCGGATGCATTCGTGTAACCTACATTTACTCCTAGTGGATTCGATACATCCATCCATTGCGCTCCGGCCTGAGCTCCATCGTAAGCTACCAACCAATGCTCCCGAAGCGCATTCGTTTGTGGTAACAAAGACCCTCCCAAATAACTTCCTCTCAGACGGATATTTGGTTTCTTTTGACCCAGGCGTGAAGAACCATAAATTGGTTGTTCTTCCAAAATCAACTCCATTGCTGACGTAGCATCTTCTTGTTTCTCCCCATAAATCGCCATCACATTCCCTGATGCGTCTCTTACATAATAAGTTCCTCTTAACAAGGTCGTTTCGTCTGCTGCCAACTCTCGCTTGGCGATTCGATTTCCTGCCGCATCATAGTCAAAAACGAGTACGCTAGACCGTGTACTTAAGTTTGCATCTTCGAATTTATATACCTTCTGCACTTTATTGAACACATTCCATTCAATTTTGATTTTTTCCGCCTTATCCGTAACCAAATTGCCTTCTTCATCATACTCATAATTCGCTGGATTTTGAGTTTCCAAATCATTCGTATTGGTAGTAGAAACCGCATCTAATACATGCGCCAATCGGTTAGTTGGTTCGTGCCCATTTACAGGACCCACGGATGGATCATAGGCAATACCGTGATCATCGTAATACCAGTATTGTAAATCATCCAATACAGCATCATCGCCATCATATCGATCTAAATCAAGAATATTTCCATCCGCATCATATTGATAGGCCGTAGCATATTTGTTCATAGCATCCACAAAAACGTCCTGGCTGTTCTTTTCAAACATATGAGATCGCTTCAATCGATTTAACTTATCATACTGATACGAGTATAAACGGGTTTCCCCTCCCTGCCCATTCAGTTGATCACTGGTAGCGGCAGCCCAGAGCGCGATATTTCCATTATACAAACTTTGAGATGCTTCAAAATTGGCCGGATCCAATTCCCCAATGCTATTTGAACGATTATAATCGTTATCGTGATAATACAATGTCATTCCAAACATGTCCTTTGCATAAGTTCCTTTCCCAAAATCCTCTCCCGGATCTAAATTCAAATCAGAGTGATTCATGGATTTCAAATAACCTTCTATGGTATAGGTATAGTCACATTTTTGAAGATTATCCTGCCCAATCGATACTTGTGCCAATGGCCCATGCAAGTAGTAACGATAGTCTGCTTCTTTTTCCCATACAAAACCGTCTTTCGAGGTCATAACCTTTACAATCCGGTTGTCCGAATCATATTCATACGCATGCATAAATTGTTCAATCGTTCCAGGCTGATAGGTTACTTTGTTTACGTTGCCACTTACCAAATCGTATTCATAGATCATTGCTTTGCGACCAATTCCCGGAATTTCCTGCACCAACCATTCTACATTTCCATGAGGATCATAACTGTAGTAACATTGGACCAGGTTGCCATCAACCGTTTCCGCAACCGTATGGGAAACTCTATTTCTTAAATTACGTTGCCGTTTTCCTGCACAAGCCACATCTGGAAAAGGACGAGTATAGGTAGTTTTCACATGTGATCCTGCGGTAATAGGCACAAAAGGGCTCAATATTACATTCAATCTATCCGCGTCAAAATCGCTTAATTTGCCAAAGGCTGGCGGGGCAAACGGACCTACTTCTCCTACCTCTATAATTCTTCCCAGCTTATCATAAAGCGTAAAGGAAACTTTATTTTTTGTAGCTTGTTCGGCATCTTGACTAAGTACTAATTGGCCTGCCTTGTTGTACCAAAAAAGAGTCGTTTTCCCATCAGGTGTGAACTGACGTGCCAATTGTCCGATGCTATTGTATTCATAGTTCGTTTCTTTTTCATGGCTTTCATGATCCACCACACCGGTGGTTTTAGCACCAGCAGGCGGCACTGTACGAACCAGATTATCAGCTCGGTCATAATAATACAAAGTGTAATGGTGATATCCCGTAGCATATGTCATGGTTAACTCATCGTTAATCTCATCAAAACAAGCATTGGTATATTGATTGCGCAATTCCTGAATTTTCCCAGATAAACAATTGGACAAATAAGATGCGATCTGTGCTTCCGCAAATTCTACCACCAAATCTTCACAAGGCGGTTGAACAACAGGCACCGGTTCATCTGGAAAAAGGGTTCTCGGATCATCCGGTAACGCTTGCTTTTCCCACTTAATACATACATCACATTTAGAAAAATAATCTGGAAACACATTGGAGGATGTGCTAATATAGTTTCGAAGAATTTCACCAGCATTATCAAAATCATTCCCAATTTGTGGTTTGCCGATACCGATCAAATTACCTTCTATCCCACTTGAATTATTTAAAGACACTTCCATTACTCCAAATGGATTGGCAACAGGTATAATAGACAAATAACTCCCTTCCGACAAGGTGGATATATATTTGAATTTAATTAAATCATCCGCCAACACATTGATTGGAAGATCATCTGAATTGCGATAATCGAACCATAGCCCTTTCACATTCGCAATCGAATTAGTAGGATCATTTGGATCTAATTCATAGCTAATATCCGATGGATCGTAGGTGTACTCTCCGAGAATTACTTCCTCTCCCGCCAAATCAGTACTATTTGCATCCAATGTAGCCAATCCAAATCGAACTCCCAGAATTCGGGCGGAGGCAATTGTTTCGGTGGTCAACCTTAATTGAGGGATTTCCCACGCTACATTTGCAAAAGCGCGCATTGGTATTTTGCCTCCAGCTGCATTGGAAGCATAAAAATCATAGGTTCGTTCATAGTATTCCACATTGGATCCAAATGCAACCGGATCAAGTTCTTCAAACGGATAGAGCACATTTTCCGATGCACTTCGGTTTCTTACCCCTTGAAGCAGCGTTTCCTTCCAAAAAGATTGCATTTCCTGTAAGATTCGATCTGATAAATAATTATAATCATATGGATCGTTCACAGCCGGATCATTTAGGTCTGTAGCAAGTGGTTGATACGCATAGGTTCGGGTTCCTTCCAGTAATTCATATCCTGCAGGACACAATTGACTGCTTACGTCCTGAGCCTCGCATGCATCCGAACTAAGCGGGTCCAACACGTTCGAAAATACGGATTCCAAATAGGTCGTACTTCGATTTACATAGCGGTAATTTCCGGTAGAACTTGAACAAAACGATAGGAAAGAACCACCTTCACAACTAATGGAATGTCTATATTTCGTAGATAACATCACCGTTAAATTCGCACAAAAATTCAGTTCTGGCGACTGACTCGCGCCTTCGATAAATACACAAGGCAAAAGGGGCAAATTCAGATCATTTTGGAGATAAGGTCCCATTGCCCAAGTATAATACGAAAACAAATTCGAACATGATCTTATCGCGCAAGGATTTCCATAAACTTCACAGGTGGGAGGATTAAAGAAGTTAGAGGATGGATCTGGTGCAAAAAAACCAAATACATCTGTATAATTTGAGGCTATAGGATTATCTACATTCAAATTAATTTGCGCAACTACATCAAAAACAGAGATGTCTTTAGGAACTTGTAATACAAAATGTCCATGAAATTCATCATCATCATTATATTGAAAATCATGATCCATCACGTGAGCATGAAATTTATGATCCTCCGTACCCGCATTGATTAATGCAACTATTTGAGCAGAAATGTCTTCGTTTACCCCTGGAATCACATCAAATGTCGTCACATCTTTACTAGCTATAAGCACTCTACCCTCAATTTCCAAACGTAAATTCCCTGTTGCACTTGGGTAAACATAAACTGTTACATCATGATTATAGGAACCTGTACAAACATTAGCAGATCGTACATTTTGATTGGCCGCATTATTGGATAATTTGGTATAAAAACCACCGTCCACATCTACTTCAAAATCAATTATATTTTGAATTTCTCCTGCTGTATAAAAATCTTTACCAAATGTCAAACCATTGTTTGTCAAGCCAACCGGATAAAACCAAAATCCATATGGTTTCTGGTCTGAAAGGAAAAATATATTATCAAATACAAAACTAGGAATTTGCTCAGCTACCGAGTTTCCTTGGAAAGGATCACAAATAAAAGGTTCTATGCTAAGAGAAAGTAATTTACCAGGCGTACCATCTGTGTTTCTATCCCGCAGTGTAAAAACCTCAAACCACATAGGTGGATAATTTACACATTCATATTTCACCGTTTCCATGTTTAACACATAGCCGTTCAAATTGAAATTACTAATTCCATTATCTGATAGCCATTGATTAAACAAGGCTTCCTGCTGATATATTGGATTGTTGGGGCTCGACTCATTAAACTCTGGAGTTACTCCGTAAAGGACACTTTCCATAAAATATTCTACATCCTCCGTAATAGCTGCTCCCGGATAATTAAAATCCGTACGTTGTCCTCCTCCACTGATCACTTTTGCCAGTGCATCATAAAGTCTTTCTTCCAATTGATCAAATGCACCCTCACATGTTTCTTGAATAAAGTACTGTTTGCGAAGATCTGGAAGGAGTGTCTGAAGAATATCGGGATCATTGGAAGCCGCGGTTCCTGGTTCTGGAAGTACGGGTGCCAATTCAAAATTTCCAACCATACCAAGAATTGCATCATCAATTTCCGATAACATTCTGGAAGCATATCCACTACCCTGTACATCAACCTCGATTCCATTATCAACATTGTTATCCAAATCAAGATCTTGCACTGACTCCTGATAACAAAGGGATTTACAGTCACCTATGATTGAATTAACTAGACATTCGCGATTTTGCCCAAATAGATTCTCGGCCGTGTACCAAATTGGATCCGGTGCAAAGGGCTGCGTTAAGGTCCACACATTATATTTGGTTAAGGCTAATAAATAGTCATCCGCATCCAATGCTTCTTGTACCGGTGCTGGCAAATCGATCGTCACCTGATTAAAAAACGCGTTTATTTCATTTTCAGATGGCTCATCGTATCTTCCTAAATCACTTCCATTATACAACGAGACCGATCGTTGTATTTCTGTACTAACGGATAATCTACGCTTTTCACATGCATCAAAACAACTTTGCAATACCTTATCCTGAATGAGTCTGTTTATCTCCAAATTGGTGGCCGTTTCACCATTTTGATATGCGGTATAGTTCGTTTCAAAAGATTCCATGCAGCTTTCCAAATTGGCAAAAGCTTCTCCGTAAGTCATTCCATTGGCTGGGGAAACCGGAGTGATTACTCCACCATCATAAATCACGTCCGTAAAATTGGCTTCCAAACATCCTTTGAAATAGGATGCTCGCGCTTTGGTTGGTTCATCCGCACAATAGGTATTGTAATTAGGATCGTCACTTGAGATAAAAAATACTAAGGTATTTTCAGGTTGCATGCCTCCTCCATATGTGATGGATTGAAAGACACAACCACCATTAAAAGTAGGATGAATAGGAATCGCAACTATTGAATAGGGATCCAATGTTCCCAAATCAATAGAGGGTTGTTCGGCCGACACTCTACTAGTGAAAGTATAATTAGGCACCTGTATTTCATTATTTATATAAGGGAGTAAACAACTTTCCACGGATTTGTACAGGTCGAAATTTCCGTTAAATCCACCACCAACATTATTCAATGGAATCCCATTTTCATCCGTTTCTTGATTTGCTTGTGCGCCAGCAGACCATGTATCCACATTGAATTCCAACAAAGCACCGTTTACGGTATAGCAATTCATTATTTGCTGACATGACACACCACTTGTCATAAAAGGCTCAATCGTCAAGTCTCTAATATTATCTATACTCGTTGAAACATTACCTATAGGTTCGTTAAAAGATATACCATTGGTCACAGAGAAAGGAGATTGATTCAGATTTAATGCATATGCCAGAAATGTATTCCCATTGCCTACTTCCATTTCATAATAGGGTTGTACGGCCTCGGCTACTGCCTGAATTTTATCTACGAGTGGCGAATTCGCTGTTTGTTCACAAACCGGAAATGTTGCATCGCAATCAAATACTGGATTAACCGCCGTGTAATCACCACAGCAATTATCATTGGCTTCCCAAAGTGCCGCTTCTAATTCCAATGCTTTTTCATACCCTGACAAATACGAATGATCCGTCACATCGTTCATATTGTTAACATATACCTTTTTTTCCACCAAATACGTTCCAAGAGGTAGTTCCAAGGTTCCATCTTGTGCCAAAAAGGACGTGTGCGAGGCAGGTACATTTTCTGAAGTAAACACCGACCATGTATTTGCAGATGCTTCGGTTTCACAAACAATTTCCACTGGAGCAAACGATTTGCTTACCGTTAATGGATTAAATACATCCTCGTCGCAATTGGTACAACTAATGCTTATTTCTACTTTATAATCACAGGTTTTACAAACCGTATTACATGTTAACCCAAAGGAAGCCGGCGTAAGTGAATAGTTAAAATCAACATTGGTATTGGCTGGATTTACCAACGCAATGGTAGCCGTTTTTGAGTTAAAATTCACGGATTGATCTGGCTTTCCTCCGGAAATTTTGGTAACTATTTCAGATGATTCTTCATTATTTATTGGATCCAATGCGTGCAATACATCCGTATCTTGTGTTAAACAGGTGGCAATTACCTTTCCATTTTTACCAATGTAACTGACCGATGCCACCTTGTTCGGATCAATCGTGATTACTTTATATACATTTCTAGCAAAAGGAGCTTCTCCTGCTCCTGTAGTAGCGCTGTATGCTCCAAAAACCTTATCTAATTCGTCTTGTGCAACGGCTGCATAATAGGTCGCAACATTATGATCATTCCCTTCTTTGATCCGCATGGTTTCTCCGGGACCACCTTGTTTGAAAACTCTGCCCGTCGCATTATTCTCATAAACGGTTCGTGTATAAGGATAACCTTGGGCACTTGGTACAAAATCTTCAAATCCCCCCGTTACATTCTGATCCGAGTAATATCGATTTGGCCCTGTCAGATCTAAATCAATCAACTGTCCATCTTCAAAATCTTTGGCTGAGTACACTTCTCCATTGATATTATTGAAGAAATCAGATGAATACTTTAATAACGAGGGATAATTTCCTAAATCTTTTGGTGCTGGTAAACTATTTACTGCGGGTCGGCCACTATGATCATAGGCAGATTGAGTTGCAATTACTCTGTTCTCCGAAAACAATTTTGTTTGAACCTGTTTTACTTGATTAAGGCCATTGGCGTATGTCATCGTTTCTGACTGGCGACTGCCTTCTGTAAATACCCGATTGTAGATCCAGTTAATTTGTTCTTCATCTTGTACAAAATGAAAATAATCTCCTGGAAGGCTCGCAGCATTTCCTAACTCTTTTTGAATTGATGGAAATAGGACTCCAGGTAAAGAAGTGGCACTCCAATCTCCATAATTTCGATGGTCCGCACGCACCCCATCATACCAAGTACCTATAGGACGAACTCTCCAAAAATAATAACCTGTATTCTCAGATAAGAACATAGGAAATTGATAGAATCCAGATGCGGATTGATTGATTCTGTCCACTTCAATTTCAATGGTATTTGCAGTATTCCAATCTAACTCAACTTGCCCAGATTCGTTAGGTTCAACTTTAAGCACTTCCAAATCATAATGATCAAAATACGTTCCTTCAGCCATTTTCCACTGAAACGTTACCAAATTGTTATTTCTGCTTACTTGTAAATCTGGATTTATAGTTACATAATTCCCCCCTTGATCTGTTAAACTAAATCCTAAGTTATCTCGGGTTTCCATTCGCAGAAAAGCATTATCCGCTGTATTACTTTCAATAGTCAATTCAAATGTTGTTGCGTCTAGATTGGTATAATCAACAACAAATACTTTTTTAGGGTTATTGGCATCTATATCAATTACAATGTCTTCGTAACGTTTTAGTTCTTCATTTTGCGCATTTCGTGCAATCAAATCAAACTGAATTGAGTGCGTAGAAAATTGTTGTGTTACGTTATGAACTAATCCTAAATCATACGATACCAATAGTAACCTCTGATCAAAGCGATATTGATGATTTGTAACATTCAAATAATCCTTATCCGCTGGAATGGTTTGAATCATTACCGTTCCACCAGCATTGATTTGTGCGCCATCAAACGTATTCATATTTACCTTCGTTTGCCCAAATCCATTGAACAAAGCGATAAATACAAATAATAAAATCGATAAAATTTTCTTCGTCATAATTATTATTATTACTATTACCTGACTCCTTCTACTATTCTCTTTTTGTTATAATTGAATTATAACATACTTATTGTACCTGTATTGAACTGCTTTCATAGCAATCAACTCTAATTATTTTTACGCAAATCTTTCACACTATATCCAGTCAAATTGGACATTAAACGTCCATTGACCATTAACTGATCTGAAATCGTTCCCTTGAAAACAATCCCTGTATATTTTTCAATTTTCT
Source organism: Cytophagales bacterium (assembly GCA_965277185.1). GTDB lineage: Bacteria > Bacteroidota > Bacteroidia > Cytophagales > JAHDFW01 > JAHDFW01. The sequence goes on from CBDICC010000050.1 coordinate 10,669, forward strand.
GATATTCATATACTTCCCAAGGTGTTCCTTCTTCATACGAATACATTCCTTTCTTAATTTCACCCGAATTCGCATCAAAGAAGATCTTCACACTTGTAAAAGGAAGTGCATTTCCGTTTATCTGCTCTTTTAGTATAAAATGCAACTCAGTAATTCCCTTGGAAGTACTACACCTAATTTGATTTGAAGCCTCTTTCAAACTATCAATTTGGGCTTTAATCGACATTTCTTGCCATTTTTTTTGAAGCTCCATGTCCTTCGAATTTTGCATTGCATTCTGCAAAATAATCGACATGGTAGTGTGCATAACCATGGCTCTTCCAGTTGGTCCCTGATACAAATCCAACGCTTCGTGTTTTAAACGTGTCTTTAATGGACTGATCCAATATTCATATTGAACAGGTGTGGTCGTTTCCCCATTCAATTCTTGATAGTTAGTCAACTTAATATATGTTGAACTCCATAAACTCATTGAATGGGTATATGAATTCATTAAATTAATCTGCTTATCACAATCTTGAGCCAATAATAAATTGAATCCAAATCCAAGGATAAATACTACAGCTAAAAGCTTCTTAATTGTTCCGTGTTTATTTATAAGCATTATGTTGTTAACTATTCTAGTCTGTTTAATTTTATCATATCCAAAGTCAAATCGCGTTCGATCATCTTATCTTTATTTAACCTAATCTAATAATCACGTTCTTCTCCCACTGTATTGTACTGCGTTTCAGAGATTGTCTTAATCCCCTCAACTGTCTCTTTTAGTTTACGAATTAAGATCCCTTCATCGTTGTATTCATAAATCATTGCATAATGCTGATCATCAAATACAGTTGTCAATCGTTGAGCTCTGTCATATACATAGCAAACCATTTCAGATTCCACGGGTTGTATTCGAACGTCATCAAGAAATACATCTCCATCTTTATAAATTTCATTACTCACTGAAATGTACATTTCATATTTTTCAACTGAGACTTGACTCGGATAGATATAACTTTCAAACAAAGTCCATTCTCCTCCAGAAGAAACTTTGGTCATTGGAATTTTCGTCAAATTTGAACTATTGGTGCCAAATAATACCGATACATGTTCATCCAACGGTTCTCTGTTTCTATTGGTTTTAAGCCAAGCACGGACCATTGTTCCTTCCGACTGGCCGTCACTTCCCCCTCCTTGCTTATCAATGTAAACCGAACCAATTGGAACATTGGTTGCCGGTTTTATTTGCAATGAATTCATTCCGGTATGGCTATATACAGAACTAATCTGACTCACATTCTCATCATAGGCAATTCGGTTTTCAAAATAAAAATTGCTGTTCTTATCTTCATAAGTGCTTTCAAAACTTTCATAGCTTATCTCATTCAATTGACTGTTTTGGGCTACTGCAATAGGAAGCGTGTGGTTATAACCATATAGCGCTGTACTAAATACATCAATCACATTGCGATCTTCAATTGGATCTCCATTTGGATTATAGGCATTAGTAGTACTTGTCAACACCCATTTGTCCGAATCTAGATCACCTGGAGCGTCCCAGTTAAACATTTCCAATTCAAATTTTCCTGAATTATGATTTTTATTCAACGATTCTAATTCATCCCGATACACATACTGTGATTTTGGACGCCATAATCCTTTCGACCCTTTTTCGTATTCATTCAATGTAAATTCATCTCCTGGAAAATACAAAGCCTCATCGTATTCCCAGTCATCTGCAAAAGTTACTGCAGAAGCTGAAAGTGCTTTGGTAATGGTAACAGACTGATTCGGTATTTCAGTACAAAAACCATGCAATCGTTCACCTTCAAACAAGACCTCATAAGTCCCTCCAGTACTTACGTCATTAACAGAAAATTCTCCGGTCTCGAATTGGGTTTCTGATCCAATATAAATCGACTGTCCACATCCCTCCAATAATCCAAGTGACACGTCATTAAAATAGGGTACAAACCTCCAATAAATACCATTACTATATCTCACCAATTGAATTTCCGCCTTTCTACACCCACCTAACCCATCGCATTGCTGAGTAGCTTGATCTGGTGGATATGTAGCAAACGCCTTATGTTTCCACTCTAACGCTTGATCTAACTGAACAAAACTTAATCCGGGATCTGCTAGCAGTGTAGCTCGTGCTTCATTCACTCTACACAACAAATCATTTGTAAGATTCTCAAAAAAGTCATTCGCAGATGGAATCCTTAAATCTACCTCTTCCATTTTACGAACATTTCCCATGCTTACATTTAGCTGATTGGTTTTTCCACTATGAACTATCGTAATATTGGTATTTTCAAGTGTTAAACCGGTCAGTGTACCCGGATCCAAGGCAGACCTTGTCAATTTGATTCCGTTGGAGTTGATCTGATCCGTTATGTGGTACAATCCCATATTGGACAAATTAAGATTGTCTCGAATTTCAATAAAATCACCTGGATTCAATGTTTGATCTGGTGTTGAACAACCTGAAGGATCTTCCAATCTAAAATCGTTTGGCCCCGTTGAAACAAACTTCATGCTAAATTTGTACCCTTCATTATCAGCAACTGATCCCATTTGGTCATAAACCCATGATGCCTTATAATCCTGATTAATGATCGCTTGATCAAATCCGTCATAGATTCGTGTTACAACTGCGGATCCGGTCATATCATCAAATACTAAATTTTCTGTTATGTGCTCTACTCCATCTACCTTATTTGTGATCTTCTTTAAAATAGACGGATAATTGGTGATTTTAGTCGTTACATGGGTACGTAAAATTGCTTCATCCAAAGAGCCACTCAAACTGGCTGCGGTTGGAAGTAATACAGGTATTGGAGCTATTCCAACAACAAATACTCCGGAACTCAAATCCAATCCCAGTTTACCTGATGTAGAAATATTTTCCACTTGCCTAGATTCTGCCAACACTTCACTTTCCTTACCGAGTACCTTTTTATACACCGATCGATCTGCACCAATTACATCTACGGCTTCTCCTCGATCATAGTATTCATACAATTCGCTTGCAATCGGTACTGCACTTCCGGTTGCATACTTCTCAACTAGTTTCGGTTTTCCATGAATATCATTCGAAATGAAGCTAAATCCCATTGCCATGTATGGATTATTCTTAGAATAAGAAAACCCTATGGAACTCTTGTCCGTGTCTGGAGTATCATCAGCGTCATCCTCATCGGAGTCTAAAGCGCCTGAATCCAACCCTAATCCAAAACGTGTGATCGCCGGTTTTTTATCAATCCCCGTTTGTCTGGCTTCAAACGGCCTATCTTTCGCTGTATAAAATTCATTGATTTCGAATCCGGTTGAAGATCTACCCGAATAGATATTTCGTACTTTAACCCGTCCATAACCAATACTGGCTGAGGGATAAAGGCTTTCGCCCAGCGGCCCTTCACTTGAATACATTTGCCTCCCACTCACAATTCCTAGTTTAGAAACGGCCTCCAAACTTGAATACAATCCCAGTACATTACTTACTATTTGGTTGTTCTGTCCAGACGCGATAAGATTTTGTATTCCTTGATTAAACCATGTGTTTTTCTGATCAATTGGGTTAATTAAGGCGTTTTCTCTTCTTCCCATTGCGGGTTCGAAAGTCGCCACACCTGAACTTCTGCCGTTTATTTCCTGATACGAATATTCCTGTCCATACAAAGTACTGGGGTCATTATTGGAAATACCATCATCAAACATCATAAGTCGCTTCACACGACATCCTCCGGCTAATTTGGATTTAAAAGCTTGCAAACGAACGTAAGACATCGTCGGTTCCATCGCAGCACATTTTTTAGTTACACCAGCGGCTTGTTTAATTACAGAAAAGACAGAACGCAACAATCCTTCACCATCTTCCTCTTCCCCCAATGCATTTGAGTTCCCCGTAATTAATCCTCTGCGTTGCGAACGATAAAAATCCTTACATATCTTTCTTGGAAGTTCTTTTTGATTGAAACGACTATCATACTCTATATGATTATAACTTACTTCATCTACATCTCCTTTAAATAGAAAATATACTCCTGTATCGTCGTATCCATAACCTGAAACCCGGGCATACCCTTCGATTGATTTCGAATTTTTCGTAGTATAATCCGGCACGTTATCACCTACTAAACTGTACATAAAATTGAAATAAATTCGTTCTTTTTGATCATCCATGGGTTCAAAAAGTTCTTGCACAATGCGTTCTTTTTCGACCGTTGGAAGAATCGGAAAGTTCACTCCCAACTTTGTCATATCTACATAATATTTTTTATTATCGGGGCTCTCATCTTCCTCGGTACTTGTAGCAGAACTCAATGGAACCATTACCATCGCCTTTTCATTCTGAATATATTGATAATCTTTCTGTTCATATTGTACATGAATTTCACCACCACTTGGCAACTCAATCCGTTTTAAACACCACGCTGCAGCATCAAAATTGGCATTTGGATTCTGATCCAGGTAAGGATAAAATCTTGCTAAACTTCCAAAATGATCTTTTTTAGCCATGTGATCTTCGTAACATCCCCATCGGTCCGAACTTCGAACATCATAATCTGGGTTTTGGGAGTTTGCAACCGAAAGATATTCCGATTGAATCCCATCATATATTTCAGGATAATCTGCTTCTGCAACGGTAGGATATTTATAATGAAACAGGTAGGGTGAGATTTTACTTGTAAGTTTCCCATTATATTCAAACCAAAGCTTTTTTAATGTCAACTTACCTCCAGTCTTTACATCTCCCACATTATCAACGTGGTTAGGAATCCCCTTGCACAGCGAATAGTCATATTCCAGATGTATGGTTTTAATAGGTTTGGCATCCACTTTCGGTTCCTTCGTTTCCAGGTTTACATCGTTAATACTGTACAAATCAATCCGATCCAGCTTCCGTAACTTTTGACCAGTGTTCTTTCCCCCTTGAATAATGTCATTGATTGTTTTATCCGTACCAGCACCTACTCCATCTTCTCTTTCCGATGTGTGAAATATGGCTATATGCGTTTTAGATTCTATCGACTGGATAAAATAAATTTCTTTTTCTCCATACCTAAATGAACCTACATCATCCTTATCTGTTGATAAATCACCAAAGGAGAATCTCAAATCTTTATACGGTGATCGGTATTGATAATCATCTGCAACCTTTTCGTAATTAAATTTAGTATAAGAACCAAAATCATCCGGGGATGGACCATCAAATTTGCGATCTATGTAATCCGGACTAACAATTTGAGTTAATAAAAATTGTGAGGCATATTCGGCTTCCGATTCATAACCAATCTTTCGTTTTGATTTTTGATCGATATCTCGATTAGGGTTAACCTCTGCTATTAATCCAATCTCCTTATCTAACTGATATTCCCAGTTATCGGATGTACTTATATAATCGGCATATTCGCTATCAGTCTCATTCTTTTTCTTACCCCGAAGTTGTTTTCTTAAACCATAATTAAGTTCTTTTTCATTTTTTGTGCATAGAGGTAAGCCATACACGTATCGTACACCATCTGCATTATAAGTGTAAATTTCTCCTATTCCATCTGGATTAATATTGTCTCTTGAAAACTCCTCAAAAGTCCCATCCGTTTTTATCTGGAGGTTCTTTTCAAAAACACGATATGGAACACCATTGGTTGTATTGTTAAAATCAGCATTTGTATTCTGCCCAATAAATGCATTTCTTCTTACTCGCGAGGGCAACTTCTTAGTTAAATTGGTTGATTCCACTTTTAGATCAGGATTGTAGGGCCGGAATAATTGAGGTTCTAGCGAAGCCGATTGCGCATCATCTGTTTGGTCAAACTCTATGGTACTACTTAAATCTCCATTAAATCTAAAATAATACTTTTCATCTGATCCTTCCGAATTCGAAACAGAACCAAATTGATATTCATTCAAATCAGTATCGTATCCACTCAACGACGGAGATTCAAATCCCCCCACTTTAAGGTATTTGTATCCTCCGGTAATATCTCCACCCGTAGTCATTACCATATTTGTCGGTGGTGAAACAGGAATCGGTGTTTGCATATCTGTGCTGATTCCAAGTGAAAACGTTTCACTTTTTACTTGATTCTTGCGATAATGGCCAAATTCGGTTCGATGTGCTTTAAAACTTCCCGCCAATGCTTCTCCCGATAAGCCAAAAATATCCGGATTAGGTAGCGGATATCCCATAATCACATCTCTCTTTTCAAACATCTTTTCCATTTCTGTATGATAGTCCATCATGGTTGCCTCGTTTCCTTGTTCTAACGCTCCTTCGTTATTGAAATAGCCGTAGACATTAACATCGGTCACTTCCTTACTTTTTTCAATTTGATAAGAACCTTTAATAGAATAACCAGGACCTATATCTACTGGAAGCATGTTAATTCCACTGTTCAAATTCAAATCCAAATTGGCACCCACGTATTTATTTACCATCACAGGATATGATTGAGATTGCAATGAAAACCGACCAAATGCAGACCCTCCTTGATTGGAAGCAGTTGTAATGCCTCCAATAGACATAGATACCTGAGGTCTAAATGCGCGCTTTTCAATACTTTTTGATGTTACCTCATCGCCTTCTGAAGCGTCATCCTCTTCTTGTTCATCCTTTTCAGAGTCACTCGCGCTATTATCAGATTCATTTCGTTGCTTACCATCTTTTCGATCCTTTTTAGCCGCGTTATGAAACAACGAACTCGTACTTATGCTTGCTGAGTAACCTATTTTTCCACCGGAGATTCGTGCATTAACATCTAACAACCCTCCTAATCCTCCAACACCAATATTTGCCGGAAAACTTATTCCTGAATGATTGTTAAAAACAATGGAATTAGAAGCTTCCACTTTGAGTCCAAGTACTTCAAAATCTACCGATTTCCCCGGTAAGGAAACGCTCCAGTTAGCAGGCATTCGATTGTGGTAGGTCACCTTTTGCCCATTAAACTCATCCGGAAATCCCTGCTTCATTCTATTAATTGCCCCTGGGTTTAACGTCCACCCAAGTCCTACCCAACTTGCTTGAGCCTCTGTATTAATCTCATTACTATGATACGAAAGCGAAATCGGATAGCCATTTGGCACCTCTAACAATGGAATATTATAGGTGAAATCTCCGGTAAATGTATTGACCATATTCGTCGTTGCCACAGGTTCAAAACTACGGTATTCAGGCATGCTATTATGACCTGTAATCGCCAATGCTGAACCAATATTCACAAATTCACCTAAAAATGTAATTATGAAAAATAAGGCTATGGATTTCTTATACTTTCTAATAAAACGCATCATATTACTCGATTGATTTCTTAATCTTATTTCTTTCTTAAAATATCTTATCTAAAACAAAGGCACCACTGGTACCTCCTTTTGATTCTTAAACTTAAATTTCTGTACTCCTGTACCAAAATATTGGTCCCGAAATACAAATCGTGCCTCCTCCTTTTGCTGATCTTCTACCACTGGAAAGGAAAAAATAAAACGGTTGCTGTTTGAAATTTCATACGCTTGCTCAAAATGCGCTATAGAGGGAACTATCTCCTTCCCTCCTATTTCTAAATTCACATTTGTCCCTATATTAAACGCCAATTGCTCCAACAATGATTTATACTCGTCATAATTCTGCACCATTCCTTTTAATGGCTGCTCAGACGAACCTTCCTCTTTTTGCCACTTCATTTCCAACACATAATACATACTCCCTTCATATGTTTTTATGATGCTATCACGCTTGGCTAAATCCGAAACTCCTCTCAATTCACGGAGCGCCATCAATTCTTTTGGCTGCTGCCTTAGATTAAAAAGTATGGAACCAATTTGTTTTGATTTCACATATCCATTTTCTTCTATATTAAACCATCGCTTAAACTCCCCTTCATTGGCAGGCTTCTGATCCGCACACCCAAGCAACATCAAACTAAAACCAAGCAATATGTAGATCCAATTTTTCACTCTCCTTCGTAACGCTTGTTTAATGCCTTAATAATTTCATCCGTTAAATCATATTGATCTTTTGCATACAACATGTTTCCATTATCCGCTACACCTAATATATAATCGTAGCCTTGCTTTTTTCCATATTCCTGAATATAACTATCCACTTGTTGCAATACCTCTGCAGTCATTTTTTGATCATTTTGACTTGCCTTATCTTCAATCGCCTTCTTGTAGGACATCAACTCATTTTGCTTTCGCTGAATTAATTCCTCCGTCAATTGTCGCTCAGATTCAGACATGGACGCTCGATTCACATTATATTTTTCCACATCCTTTCTTACTTGAGATGAAAGCGTATCTAAATTAGACTGCCACTGTACCACCTGCGCTTCATACACTTTTTTCGCTTCTACCACCCCTTTATATTCTGAAAGAACTCTGGAATTATATACATAGGCTATTTTCTGTTTTGAAGTAACAGACAGATAAATAGACATGCCAGCAACTATGCCTACTATCAAAAATAACGTGATGGTTAAATATTTATTCATTGAATTTATATTCTATTATGATAAAACCTCTGTAAACAAAAAAAAGCATCGCTCTAATTTAGTCCCCACTATATAATAATATTTTTGGGTACAAGGCAATTCTATGATTTATAAACAAGCTCCAACTCACTTAAAAAAACTTGCTTACCAAAAGTATATTCAAAACGTTTAAAGGGCAAAATAAAGATTGTTGAACTTTATACTCGCATACCAAATATAATAAAAATACTTGAAAAATACAAACATCTACTCCGATTAATTCAAAACGATCCTTCCGTCAAGAATATCTAATAAAAACAACTATTACCACTTAAAATCATCCTACATTCCTTTTATTGAGAACAAATAAAATAACAAAACCTCCAAAGACCACATTTAATTATATGAAAACTTCAAATAATTCAATTTTTATAAAATTATATTTTGAATTAATGCACGTTATAAATTAGGTCATCTATTTACCTGAACAAATCTTCCAATTGAGAATTGTACAATGGATTTCAACAACTCAGCATACATTATCCCAAACGCTGAAACCTACATTTAACCAAGGAATAACCTCTTTTATCTTCGCTCGTCTCTTATAAATTAATATATTTAAGTGACATAGACAAAATACGCTAAACATAGAATACAAATGAACATTACAGAAGGCCATGCTTTAATAATTAATCAACTAGAAGCCTTATCTGCTGAAGCCAACTCATCCCAAGATTCGGACGGTGCTCAGTTTTATCAAGAAATCAAACATGCAATAAAAAGAAGAGACTCCAAACTCCCCTCTTATGTGGATGAAGATGTGGAATTGCTACTTGGAAAAGGAGCTTTAGAATTTCTCCTTGAACTATCAAATCTGGTAGAAGCTTGCTCCAATTTAGATTACTCTCAACGATTGCATCTGGGACATGATAATATGGGGTCGGAAGATGAAGAGTTTTTGAAGGCAATTGCCATTGCATTAAATCAGGTGATCGAGGATGTCGAAGACACCATGCTTCCACTACATTATTTCCAACAAGCCTTTGCTTTTGTAGAAGAAACCGTATTAATTACAGATGTCAAAGGAATTATAAAATCCGGAAGCAATTTATCTCTGCTAGGTTTTGAATTAGAGGAACTTACCTTCCTAAACATAGATCATTTCATCTCTGACTTCCACAATCGAATTGATGAGTCAGGAAAACGATTTGACATAGATAATTTAGACAAAGTTGTTCCAACCGATCTTAATGGAAATAGATTAAGACACTATAAGTGTCAAGCCAAAATGTTAAGTGATCCGAATAGTAAGAATGCGGGTAAATTCATTGTGTTTCGTTTTGTACCAAGAGGAAAGATTTAACCTATCTTTGCTCCCTTAATTTTATTCACCTGTTGTGAAGGATGAATCATTGTTCCCACCAAGCAATGTTGTGAAGTTGATACAGAACTTTTTATTTAATATATGGGACGCTCTAGATTTGGACACACTGATTCAATCAATGATATAATTTCCAAAGGAAAGCAAAAAGGCATTTGGCAGCTATATAACGAATCTCCACAAGGACAAGGCAGAACTATTGAAATTGACAATAAAGAATTGATCAATTTTGGTTCCTGTAGCTATTTGGGACTTGATTTTGATCCACGCCTCATTGAAGCTACCATTGAAGGGGTTACCAAATTTGGAACTCAAGTTTCTTCTTCGCGTACCTACTTGTCTTCAGGCTTATACAAAGAGCTTGAATTTCTAATCTCGTCAATATTTCATCGACCTGTAGTTATTTCCGCAACTACCACGCTTGGGCATTTATCTTCCATTCCTGTTTTAGTAGGCCAAGATGACGCCGTTATTTTAGATCAATCGGTTCATGCTAGCATTCAACAAGCCGTACAAACCGTCAAAAGTCGAGGTATTTCAGTGGACATTGTTCGGCATAACAATTTGGAACAACTTGAAGATAAGCTAAGAACACTCCGGCAAAAACATGATGTCATATGGTATATGGCAGACGGCATTTATTCAATGTATGGAGAAGAGTGCCCTATCAATGAACTATACCATTTAATGGATAAATACCCTCAACTTCATTTATATATAGATGATGCGCATGGATTAAGTTGGGCTGGAAAGAATGGCGCTGGATTTATTGCCAGTAAGGTACATTTGCATGAACGAATGATTCTTACAGGATCTTTGCATAAAGCATTTGGTAGTGTTGGAGGTGTAATCGTTTGTCCTGATAATGAAATGGCTGATCGAATTCGCAATTGCGGAAACACCTTAGTGTTTTCGGGCCCAATTAATCCTCCTATGCTTTCAGCAAGCATTGCTTCTGCTAAAATTCATTTGTCCGATGAAATTTACCATCTGCAAGACGAATTAAAAGAACTCATCACCTTTGCCAATGGTCAGGCAAACAAACAGGATCTACCTCTCCCCTATGAAAATCATAGTCCCATTACTTTTATTGGAGTTGGTAGAGTAAATATCGGATACAACCTTACTCAGCATCTAATCAAAGAGGGCTTTTACACCAATTTGGCAGTATTCCCGGCTGTTCCAATGAAAAATACAGGCATTCGAATTTGTTCTACCCTACATCATAACAAAAGTGATTATACTAAATTAATGGCGGCAATCGCGCATCATCTGCCCGCCGCAATTGATGAAGACAACTGGTCCAGAAACAAAATACAACGTGCCTTTTCGCTGCCAAATCTCAATGTGATTGAGCAAGCTGCCAAACCAAAAGTCATCTCAAAGAAAAAATCGGCAAAGTTAGATTATGTCTTATCAAAATCTATCCGTGAAATTCCAAAATTTGTTTGGAATCAATTATTTCCAGATGCATTTCATTCATGGGACGGCATGAAATTCCTAGAAGAGGTTTTCACTGGCAATCACGACAAAGAAAACAATTGGTCATTCTTTTATTATGTAGTGTATGATAAAGATGACAACATTGTTTTAGCTACCGTTTTAACCAAAGCGGTTTGGAAAGACGATATGTTAGCTCATAAGGATATTTCATCCAACATTGAACTACAACGGATTCAAAATAAATATTTCCTTACTACAGATGTACTTGCAATGGGTACTCTTATGAGTGAAGGCAATCATTTGTTTGTAAATAAAAAGCATAGTTTGGCCGATGAGGCAATCAAAGGGTTATTAGAAAAACTACGCGACCTACAGGAAAGTGAAAATGCAGGATCCTTGGTTTTAAGAGATTTTAAAATTGACACAGGACTGCGACCACTGTTTTTAGACATGGGATTTGTAGGGATGAACATGCCTGACAATCATTCCATTGACGGAATCATGGAACAAACGGTGAATGAATACATTAAAAACTTATCGAAGAATTCAAGAAAGCATTTCAAACGAAACATTCTTCCGTACGAAAAATTTTATGATGTACAAATAATTACGGAGGTTCCAGACAAACAAACGATTGATCATTGGTATCAATTGTATTTGAATGTTAAAAACAAAAATCTATCGTTAAACACATTCGAACTACCCAAAAAATTATTTAAACAGGCCGCTAAAAATTTGAATCTATGGGATATAATTGAACTTAAATTAAAACCTGAATTCGAACCAAGAGCAACTCAGGCTGTCGCTGTATTATTCAGTTATAAATCAAAACAAAGCTATTCTCCTCATATTATTGGAATTGACTACGAATTTAACGGAGAATATCAATGCTATCGCCAAGCGCATTATCAAGCAATTCAACGCACTGTCGAACTAGGTTTTCAAAATATTAAATTAGGCTATATGGCCTCGATTGAGAAGCAGCGACTGGGTGCGAAAATAATTCCTACCGTCATATTTGCAGAAAATGCAGATAACTTTGGTGTAGAGGCTATTAACGTGCTGTAATCGGTAATCCTAGCATTAATAATCTATCAAAATGGATTTTGCTATGATTAACAGAATGTACTAATTAATCGGTTTAAATCTTAAGCAAATTAATTCAGGCGATCTTTGAATTGCTCCAACCAATTCAACGCTTTTTCTTTACTTACAAAAACCTTCATATGTAATGGGGGTTTATCTATTTTCATATAAAGGTTGAAAGCGATCATTGTTGGAACAGAATTAATCAACATTGCTCCTATGGATAAACCGCGAATACTCTCTGGGGTGGCAAGGTATTTCCTTGTTGCTTTCGTTCCACCTTGTGGTTTCCGAAAGTCAATAAAGAGTGGCATGGTAGAATTGGGACCCGCAATTTCTAACCTTTTTTCCACCGCCAACATAGCGACTTCTACTTCCAAAGCTCCTGATTTCTTATACACTACGTGTACAATGTCATTCTCAATGAAAGTCTTAAAATCCTCATTTTCAAATCGATCCATAGCAATATCTATTTTATCGTAAAGCAAAATCTGCCCATTATCTAACCATGACAAATTTGCGAAATTTATTGAATAAAGAAGTATTAGATAAAATGATTCTTTATAAAAAAATATAATTTCCCTAAATCAATACAAAACATAGGATAATATAATGATGGAATAACGATTAAACGGATAAGAAGTTCCCTATCAATCACGTAATTAAATTCAAAAAAAACAAAAAGTTAGGTAGAATGAAATCTAAGAGATTTGAGGAGTTGAGATTAATATTTATTTAATCTGCAATAATACCATGTTGAAGTGCAAAAATAGCAATACCAACGGTTGATCGAACTCCCATTTTCTTCATAATATGATTTTTGGTTTGCTCAAGGGTGCTCTCCGTAATTCCAAGCCGATCTTTAATTTCCTGATCATTGCATTCCTGACAAATCAAATCAATAACTCGTTGTTCTCTTAATTCAAAATCAGGAAAAACACGGTCTCGATCAATCTTGTAGTCTTTACCTTGATATTGCTGCACTCGATCCGGTGTGAAAACCTCATTATAATAAATACCTCCTTCATTCACCACATGAATTGCCTTGTGAATTTCGTCCGAGGAACTATTTTTAAGTAAAAATGCTTTAGAACCATAATGAAATACGTTTTCAACGTAATTGGAATCATCATAGTTTGATAAATGGATAACTTGCGTACCTAAATTAAGCTGCTGTACTTCTCTGCAAAGTTCTACTCCATTCATTCCTGGAAGATGTAGATTGATCAAAACAACCTCCGGTATTTGATTTGATTCTTCTATCGATTTTAGAAATTGTTTACCATTACTATATTCTCCATGAATCTGAATATCCTCATATAATGACATTAGCTGAGTAATTCCTCTTCGGTACAAAGGGAAATTATCAACAATTGCTAGCTGTACAGTAGGATATTTAGGTTCTTTATAAAACAATTGTAGGTTAGCGTATTAACGGTTAAACGAAATTCATTCAATAATGTTTTAAAACTAAGAGAATAAATTCAATAATAAAAGCTTTAATTGACAAAAAAGAGGGTTTAACGTCCGTAGCCACACATATTGGGACTGAATAAGTGAACAAAAAATGATTAATTATAAAATAGAAATCAAATATTATTGGGTTCTAAAATCATCTAACGGCTTTCAATCCATGTACACCCGTCGGATAAGATAGTTTCGTCACATGCTCCTCCACTATTTCTCGCTCTCTTCTCAATACAACTAACTCAGCAGGGGGCTTGTAGGGCTTATTATCCGTGTAAATAATACAAAGATAGATATAGGATCCATTTGTAAACTTAAACCAATGACTCCCATCCGCACCATCAGAGACACGTACTCCATTGTTCAAAATAATATTTGGCTTATCCAGCATGGATGCGGAGACATACCAAGCAGCATATCTAAGGGTTCCATCTTTTAATTCGTCTACTCGCACTCGAAATTTTTCCGTCTCAAGTGTAAAAACACCACTTTCATATTTTTTCAAACTTTCATGAACCGGCTCATTCTCAACATTAAAACCTACGGTGTTGACAATTCCATTATCTAAATTTCCACCTTCAGTCACAGGGGTTTCCTTAACTTCACTTCCTGTTGTTGTTGTTGTTGTTGCTGTCCCCTTATTCTGTGTATTACCTTGACTTGCTAGGTTCATACTCGTTGATGGCCCTGAGAGATTATTAATGGCAGTTATCTCCCCTTTACTATTCATCCAAATCAACCCTTTCTTAAATGTAATTCCTTCCGCATGAACCAATGACCAATCTTCAGAAGGATTTGATTTCAAGAGTTTATTCACCAAATCGTAATCAAATATTTCGCCCATTTTATTTACAAAATCAGTCGTATCATTGACATCCGTAAGCGGATAGGTTCTTTTAAGAGGATAAATGATTAAAGATTTAAGCTTTAAGGTATCATCCGACTTTATACAATCAACAAATGATTGTACTAGTTCCAATTGATCTGGTTTTAAGTTTTGCGCCCGGCCAATACCGAACGACAAAAAAAACACCAGTAACAATAAATAACATTTCATACGCTGGGCTAAGGTTGAATTATGAACTTAATGTTACAAATACGATTACATGTACTTTATGATTTAGCAATATACAAAAAAAATGGAAAAATGAAATTTATGCCTTTCAGAAAGCGGTATAAAACACCTTATCTTTAATCTAAATCAGGTAATAGTTTTCTTCAGCCTATACAAAATAGTCCTTCAGAGAGTGATAAATCAAGTATTCTGTAATTTCAACGTTTACATTACAAAACTATTTGTGCAAAAAAAAAGGATTCTTGATTTACCTAAAAATTGATCATTGCTCGGCCTACCTCCCGGTTAGACAAATTAGAACTAGTTCATTTTGATCTTTTCAGCATACGCACCGGCGCTTCCTATTTCAAAGCAAATAGTTAGCGTAAAAGTCTAATCCTGATTTTGGCTTGATTTAATATGATTTTAAATAGTTTGAGTCGAAAATTCATACTCCATTGTATCGGTTTTGAATCTTCCAAATGTTCGCTAATCATTATGAACGTTACAATAATCATAGCTAAATTATGTCCTTCTGGTAAAAGCATAGGAAACAACATTAACGCCCAACCAGAACAAACGCACCAAATACCATGGGTACTGCCAAAAATCAAGGCGTCTCGACTTGCTTCCCATCCAAAAGCAGAAAGCCTTCTATGCTCATGCCCAAGATTTACAAACTTCTGTTTTAAAGGGGAAAATTGCCAAATAAGTGCAATTACACCTACTGCGATGGCAGGAATATATGACATTGGCATTAACCAATTCAACCCTATGATGGTTGCAACCATAAAAATGCCTGCAACCATCCAAGATGTGATATACCCTAATACAAATAACAAGGAGGACAATAAGCGGCGTCGCTTTAAACTCCTCATATAAATGTATTGAATTGGTATAATTAGTTTTGGAAGCATCATCGCCACAACCATTACGCCCCAACCTATTAACTGCCACCAAAACATATTCAAGTTAAGTGTCTGATTCATAAATGAATCGATACTACCGTTAGAAGCTGAAGTGTACACCCCATTACAAATTACGGCTTTCGGAATAGCATTTAATTCGGTTGACACGTTATTCAGTGTGGCTGATGGTGAATAATCTTGACAATGCGCTAAAATCTTTAGATCACCCGGATTTAACCACATTAAGGTCCAAACAAGAATACTAATGCTAATAAGAATTAGATTAATAACCAGGCGTAATCTTTTTGACACTCCCATTTTACGAATGCCTTATTGATTTTTCACTTTATACACACTTACGCGTTCGATTACACAATTGGCGGTATCTGAAACAGATCCAGCAGGCTGAATGAGCACGTCCAGTGTATCCTCCATCGCGTCGTTAATATGTAAATCATCTATAATTTCTGAAATATCAAATCTAATGGTAAGACCACTTCCTGCATGATGTCCATTTTTCATAGATGCTTTTCTTAAGCCAAAAAGAGAAATATGACCTACATACTGCTGATTAACTGTCAATGTGTACAAATTATCATCGGCATCTCCTTTAACTCCCTCTAATTGCAAATAAACCTTATCTGGTAAATTAGAAACTGAAGCTTTTCTCAAACTCGTCGTCACCGTTTTCCAACTGCTTGAATCTAGCTTTACGGAAGTATGTGCACCAGATGAACTTAAATCAAATTGACTTGTATTTGCTCCAACCAATTCAGGAGTTGCTTTGCTTTCCATATCACTTACAGATTTAGTATTATCAGGGTTTTGTCCTAAATTACGCAATCTTTTCATATTTCTATTTACCACAAGCGGTGATAGACCTATTGAAAGATCATCATACGTATAATCTAACTGGGAAATCTCATTTACCATCTCCGGTGTATATTCCCAACTAGATTGGTCTGGCTTAGGCATATAAAATTTTCTCTGCCCACTAGCAGTAGGCCCATTTAACCAATTAGCATCCGTTGGGTTCTTGCGTCCAGCGGCATTCCAAGCAGCCCACATGCGATCAATATTACAATGATGTAAATAAAATATTGGATCAAGCGCGGCCAAACCAGGATCAGACATTAATCCCCCACGACCCCCAACCATTACATGAACTAGGTTGTGCGGATTCTGCTCTAGGTCTCCAGTTTTCCCACTAAAATGACTAAATCCTGTTTCTCCTCCTCCATATCCATCTGCATAGATCTTCGCTTGCTGACATTGTTGCGAAGCTGGCGGGATTTGTACAAAGATATTCTCATCTCCGTTTGGACCATATCTGGCATTCACGTAGAGCGGATTTGATGTTCCATCCGGTAATGTTTTAGAAGCAAATGCGGGCGGCATTTGATATTGATTCGTATTCGATTTTAAATAATTCCAATAAGGCAATGCCCAATCCGTTGGACCCCCTAAACGCTCAATTACTTCGCGAAGAATATTCTCTATTGCATATATATACCCACGATGCCATGGAGGAAAAAACCAGCCTCCGTGCTGACACTGATCCCAATATTGCTTAATTACATCATCTGAAGGCAAAGGCGTTATGGGCACATGAGGTACAGGCGGAATATCTGCCCAATTAGGAAAACCAGTCGGTGGCGCTCCTGATCCATCGTTATCTACAATATATTGGCCATGAATAGCTGCATAAAACCACCAACTGGTGGGATCACTTAAACTTTTAGCCATCATATCTCCAACTCCTTTTGCATACCAGTACAGGTCTGTAAAATTTCCGTCTTGATCCTTAAATTGTCCTCCATTATTGGCATCCCAAGCATTCTTTCTTGTATAGTTCGACATTCTTATGTTCTATTATGTTACGTTAATTTTTCTTTAATTTTATTTAAACAATCACCATCGTATTGCACTAAATAATACTTATAATTATACGCAATATAATTAAATTTAAACATTTACATACTTATACATATAAATTTATCAATCTATTAATCATTTTACCTACATAGTTTCAATTTTATTCTTGCCACATCTTGGCACTCATTCTATTCATTTCATACACATACATGGGAAGTGCCACAGACATTAAATCTGGCCTCTCCTTACTTAAATTTAAAATTATGAAACGTAGTAAAAGATCTTCATCTTCAAAAATTACTCACTTTTTTAACCAAAAAATAAGAAATGGAAAATCAGGGAGATTACATCTTTAACTAAAGAGTTTATGACTAAACTCATTTGACTATGACTTACAGAAATTGAGATTGATCTGAAATATTAAAAAACAAATCTTCGAATGGTTACTTCAAGGAGGCCAAAACTAAAAAAGCATCCTCAATTGCTTGAAGATGCTTCCAATTAATGTGGCCCCTGATAGACTCCTCGTCCTTCAGGCAAGTTGTTTTTATCTTTCCTAAACTAAAAAAGCATCCCCAATTGCTTGAAGATGCTTCCAATTAATGTGGCCCCTGATAGACTTCTCGTCCTTCAGGCAAGTTGTTTTTATCTTCCGTAAACTAAAAAAGCATCCTCAATTGCTTGAAGATGCTTTTTAATTCTGTGGGCCCTGAAGGACTCCCCGACCTCATTCTTCGGCACGGGATAAACTTCTCGTCCTTCAGGCAAGTTGTTTTTATCTTCCGTAAACTAAAAAAGCATCCTCAATTGCTTGAAGATGCTTTTTAATTCTGTGGGCCCTGAAGGACTCCCCGACCTCATTCTTCGGTGCGGGATAGACTTCTCGTCCTTCAGGCAAGTTGTTTTTATCTTCTGACTAGTCCTAAATAAACGATACAGTTTTACAAGGATAATAATTTATTAAATAAGAGCTGGGCTAGCCCAGCTCTTATTTTTTGTTTTATACGTTTTTATTTTAATTTTTTGTTGAGTGTGCATTTGATTCGGAGTTTTCATTTCACAAGAATAATGAGGCCTTATTTGATTATATATATTAATGCTATTTTTCACCAATAGCCTCATTGTATCGAGTTCTAGATTTCTAGTTTGTCCAATAAATTCCTGTTTTAATATTCCGTTTATTCTTTCTGCAACTGCATTAGCATATGGATCATATGATTCAGTCATACTGCAGCGTATTTTCTTTTTATTAAGCAAAAATTGATATTGGTCGCCACAGTATTGTAATCCTCTATCTGAATGATGGATTAAATCATGTTCTTTATAGATCCTAGATTTAATGGACATCTTCAAAGCTCTAATTGCTCCACTCTGATCTAAGCTATTAGATACATCGTAACCTACAATCTTTTTAGAATATGCATCGGTAACTAGAGCTAAATACATGGGGTTGGTTCTATTTCCAACATAGGTAATATCTGAGACCCACAGTTGTTCTGGATACTCTGGAACCATATCTTCAATAAGATTCTTATGTTTTCGAAAACGATGATGTGAATCCGTTGTTATATGATAACTGCGCTTAGCTTCTATAAGCATATGATTTGCTCTTAATATCCTAAATAGCATGTCTCGACCCACTCCAATAGCCTTTAGTTCACTACTCAAAAGGTAATACAACTTTCTAGTTCCGATTCGTGGCATTTGAATTCTTATTTGCTGAACCAGATCAATTACTTTTTCAGCTCTTTGACGACGCAATAGCCTAGATTTAACAGAACGATAATAAACCTGTCTACTTACCCCAATCAATCTACAGGTAGCTGTTAAGCTTTCTTTTTGTTCTTTCCGGAACTGGTCGATTGATCGGGTAAGGAGTTTTTTCGGATAGGTATATTATACTCCTTCTCAGCTAAATCAATCATCATATCAAAAAGAATACTCTTTTTGTCTGATTGCTCTACTTGCTTTTCCAAATGAGCTTTTTGCTTTTCTAGCAACTTAATCTTTTGCTCCAGCTCCATGAGCTTTTGCTCTGATGTCTTTGGCATATTTGATGGTGTTTGGTTCTCCCAATCAAAGTTACCATATTTTCTTAACCACATCACAACCGTAGATCTGGACTGAACACCATATTTCCGTTGTGCAGATGTAGGTGATTCTTCTCCTGATTCAATCGCCCTGACAATCTGAAGTTTAAAGGACATTGAATAGTCCTTTTGCGTACGCTTTACATATACTTGATCTCTCTTTTCTTTCATAGCTTTACTTTTTAGTGTATCGCTATTTCAGGACTAGACATTCCGTAAACTAAAAAAGCATCCTCAATTGCTTGAAGATGCTTTTTAATTCTGTGGGCCCTGAAGGACTCGAACCTTCGACCCTCTGATTATGAGTCAGATGCTCTAACCAGCTGAGCTAAGGGCCCGAAAACAATCGAAGATTTAACTCTCTTTTTGTTTTGGGTCTGCAATATTACATATTTGCATTTTATTAGCAAAGTAAAATTGCAATCAAATTTCATCCAACTTCCCGTATGGTTCCTAACTCTGTGAAAAACATCATATTTGATCTTGGCGGCGTCATTATTAATATCAAACCGCAAAACACTTATGATGCATTTGAAAAACTTATTGGCTCTCCCATCAACCAGCAAAATCTCCCCGTAGATCACTACCCCATTTTTTCAGAATTTGAAAGAGGTACTTTATCCTCTGAAACATTTCTCAATCAATTTCGATCTGAGTTTAACATAAACGTCTCTGATACGGAAATCATCCATGCTTGGAATGCGATGTTGCTTGATATTCCTTCGGAAAGACATGAACTACTTTTAAAATTGAAAAAAGATTACAATCTATTTCTTCTTTCCAATACCAATGAAATTCATCGACTTTATATCGACCAATTAATTAGGGACGAATATGCTCAGGATGGACTTAATACTTATTTTAAGAAAACGTTCACCTCCTATGAACTTAACCTTCAAAAACCAGAAGATGCTATTTTCACACAGGTACTAAATGACCAAAATCTGATTGCAAACGAAACCCTCTTCATCGACGATACAGAAATACATCTTAAAACAGCACAAAAATTGGGAATTCAGACTATTTTAGCATCTGAAATGCAGGACATGATGCGGATATTTGAAAATATAAAATGAACAGCTGACAATAGAATACGCTCAGCCATATCTTATCAGCACCTTGCTTCGCTCCTCATGAAATCATAGATAAATAGATTATTAATTATATTATTTAATATAAAACACAGCTAGATAAACCACTACAATGCTAATCAACGGACAACAAGCCCACACCATATGGCATAATGAAAGTACCAACAACGTACAAGTTTATGACCAACGATACTTTCCACACGAAATTCAAATATTCGACCTCAATTCTTCGGAAGATGCCTTTTTTGCCATTCGAGAAATGGTTGTTCGAGGTGCTCCATTGATTGGTGTTACCGCTGCTTATGGAATCTTCCTCGCTACGCTAGAAAAAGAGGGTTTTGCTTATGTAAAAGAACGTGCCGAGTACCTACGAACCTCAAGACCAACTGCGGTAAATCTAATGTGGGCCATTGATTTAATGATGGGAAAACTGGAATCCAGTACCAATCTAACGCAAGATGCACTTGAACTAGCACACGAAATCAAGCAAATTGAAATTGATACTTGTTTTCAAATTGGACAGCATGGATTGGAAGTAATAGAAAAAATTAGCGCTGCAAAAAAAGGCGACGTAGTTAATATTTTAACCCATTGCAACGCCGGTTGGTTGGCATGTGTAGATTGGGGAACAGCTACTTCACCAATTTACCAAGCACATGAAAAAGGAATTAAAGTGCATGTATGGGTGGACGAAACAAGGCCTCGAAATCAAGGTGCTAACCTTACCGCATTTGAAATGGTACAGCAGGGTGTTCCGCACACCTTAATTGTAGATAATGCCGGAGGACATTTAATGCAACATGGCATGGTAGATTTGGTTATTACTGGAACTGACAGAACAACGCGTTGTGGAGACGCAGCAAACAAAATCGGAACCTATTTGAAAGCATTAGCTGCTAATGACAATAACATTCCTTTTTACATCGCACTCCCCTCTTCTACCGTTGATTGGGAAATTCGTGACGGTGTTGCTGAAATTCCAATTGAGGAACGAGACCAAAGTGAAGTTAAATACATGCAGGGAAAAGGGAAGAACGGATTGGAATCAATCTTAATTGCTCCTGAAAAAAGTCCTGCTTCTAATTATGGATTTGATGTTACTCCAGCGAGACTAATTACTGGTTTAATGACCGAAAGAGGGATTTGTCCAGCAAGCGAAAAAGGGTTGATCGGTTTATTTCCAGAAAAGGGAAATGATTAATCCAATTATGCTTTAAATTTGCTGCTTTCTTATGAAAAAGCATGTCTTTTAATAAAAAGACCACAAAGGAATAGAATAGAATAACACTCAATATAATATCAATTAATATCATCGTATGGAAAATAAATGGAATGATGCAGAAGCAAGTAAGTACAGCAACAACTTGCTAGACACGCGGGTTTATACCACTCAACTCATTGGTTCTGAATCAGATTTAGTGTTACATGGAGGAGGAAACACTTCTGTAAAAATCACAGAGCCTAATCTTTTTGGAGAATCAGAGGACATTCTATACGTAAAAGGAAGTGGTTGGGATTTAGCTACAATTGAAGCGGAAGGTTTTGCTCCGGTAAAATTGGACGTATTACTAAAGATGGCTGCTTTGGATCAACTTTCTGATAGTGATATGGTTAAGTTTCAACGGGCAGCCATGACGAATCCATCTGCACCAAACCCATCGGTTGAAGCCATTTTACATGGTTTAATACCCTATACATTTGTGGATCATACACATGCGGATGCAGTCGTTACGATAACGAACTCTCCCAATGGAGCACAAATTATTGAGGAATTGTATGGAGAGCGTTGCTTAGTTTTACCTTACATGTTTCCTGGGTTTAAGTTGGCAAAACAAGTTTACGATGCTACAAAAGATTTGGATTGGAATGATTTCGATTCGATTATCTTACTGAACCATGGGGTATTTACCTTCCATGACGATCCTAAAGTGAGTTATGATCGAATGATCGATATCATATCTAAAGCGGAGGACTATCTGTTAAATGCAAAAGCAATTCCTGGTATCGCAGAATCAAATGATCGTATTTCTGCGTTGCAAATGGCTACGATTCGAAAGTCGGTATCGGATGTACGCGGAATGGCAGTACTTGCTCAATTTGATCAAAGTGAAAGTGCTTCTTATTTTAGTAATTTAGAAAATGTGGATGATATTGCCACAAGAGGTCCAATCACTCCCGACCATATCATTCGTACCAAACGAACTGCTGCCATTTTAGATGAAAACAATTTAACTGCTGGAATTCAACAATTCAGTGAAGATTATATTGCATATTTCAACCGATTAAACGACGGAACTTTAACTTGTTTAGATACAGCTCCACGATGGGCCGTTTTAAAAAACCGAGGTCTTTTTGCTTTTGGACGCAATGCCAAGGAGTTAACCATTATCAGCGATATTTACAACCATACGACCAAATGCATTCAGCAATCGGAAGTATTGGGAGGTTGGAAAACCCTTTCTCAAGCCGATTTATTTGAATTGGAATATTGGGAATTAGAACAAGCTAAGTTAAAAAAAGGAGGTAGTGGGCCTGAAATGCAAGGAAAAATTGCATTGGTAACTGGAGCTGCAGGAGGAATTGGAAAAGCTTGCGCTGAACAATTATTAGCAAAAGGGGCCATCGTAATCGGTCTTGACATTGATCCACAAATCCAAACCGTTATTGAATCTGCGCATTTCGTTGGAAAAGTATGTGACATCACAGATACCTTGCAAGTGCAAAGTATCGTGGAAGAAGCTGTATTAAAATTTGGAGGAATTGATTTACTTGTAAGTAATGCTGGGATCTTTTCTAAGAGTATGTCTGTAAAAGATATGGATCAAGATGTTTGGAATCGAAGCATGGATCTGAACTTGAATAGTCATCAACGATTAATGAATCTTTGTGTACCATTCCTAGAATTAGGGATAGATCCAGCGGTTGTTTTAATTGGATCAAAGAATGTTCCGGCTCCAGGACCTGGTGCATCGGCTTATTCAGTTGCGAAAGCAGGATTAACTCAATTAACCCGAATCGCAGCGATGGAATTAGGTGAAAAAGGTATTCGCGTAAACATTGTACATCCCAATGCAGTCTACGATACTGCAATTTGGACGGATGAAGTTTTGCAAAGCCGAGCAACGCATTATGGAATGACTGTAGAAGAATATAAAGCAAATAATGTACTTAAAACTGAAGTTACGTCGAAAGACGTGGCGGATTTAACGGTCGCTATGTTAGGCCCTGTGTTTTCTAAAATCACGGGTGCTCAAGTACCTATTGATGGAGGAAATGATCGAGTAATCTAATTCATAGAATTAATTAGTTAAATAATTGATTACTTAGTTGTATAAAGTATGGAAGAAAACAAGCCACAGGCTCCTGTAGATCACAATGCACGTCATCGTTCTCGATATGTTCTATTGATTATCATGTCGCTCATATTCCAGTTTGGTATTGGCTTTATTTTCTCAGGAAAGGATGCTCAAAACACTTTAACCATTGTTCGGTTTACATTATTAATTGTCACAGTAGTAAGTATCTCGCAATTGTTAATTCTTCATTATAAAGTAGGACTTAATATAAAATTGGCTGCCTACAGCCTGATTTTACTAGCTATTTCTGGTGCAATATATCTGTATTCTAATTTCACAATTGGAATTTCATTGTTGGTAGCAGGTGGAATTGGTTATACGCTAATGTGGATGAGAATCCATGTTAAAAGTAATTACGAATAAACATTTTATCACCCAATTTCACTATGAATCGTTTAAAAACCGTTGCTATCCATCTGGGATTATTTATTGTAACCTTTGTTGTTACAACAATCTCTGGTGTAGAATGGAGCAAGCCCTTTTCGATCATGACTACGCCACCAGAAGAATTTTGGGCATGGGATAGTCTTCGACTGGGTTTAATGTACTCCTGCAGTTTTCTCGGAATACTAACCATTCATGAATTTGGTCACTATTTGTTTGCCCGTTATTATAAAGTGGATGTTTCATTGCCTTATTACATTCCAATGTGGTTAGGTTTTCTTACCCCAATATTGGGTGCAATTCCAAGCATTGGATCATTAGGAGCTTTTATTCGAATAAAAAGTCCACTACAATCCCGAAGTCAATTTTTTGATGTAGGTGTAGCGGGTCCGCTTGCAGGATTTGTAGCTACGCTATGTGTTCTTATTTATGGGTTCACGAATCTTCCGGAGCCTTCTTATATTTATGAAGTTCATCCTGAATACGAAACAGTTTGGAATGAAAAAGGGTTTTGGGATGACAGCGTCTATTCTTATGATTTTCGGGTAGAACAACACGTTCAGTATCAATTAGACCTTGACACTACTAATACCAAAACCAGAGATTCTGTTTACATTCCTACCCCGGATCAAATGACTTCGTTCGGAATTGGGAATAACCTATTAATGACCATCATGGGTAAGTTATTGGTTGATGATGAAATTAAAATCCCCAACGGCAGTGAATTAATGCATTACCCCTTTTTATTTGCTGGCTATTTAGCTTGTTTTTTCACTGCGTTAAATTTATTACCAATAGGTCAACTTGATGGAGGACATGTGATTTATGGTTTGATTGGACCTAAATGGTTTAACAAGATATCTCCCTTTTTATTTAAAGGATTTGTCTTTTATGCTGGATTAGGTGTCATCTCGCCACATATCTTTAACACGGGATTAACCAATAATGATGTGATCTACGTGGTACTCCTGTTCTTTATGTTTGCGAAAATGTATCCGGACATTAAGAAGCGCCTATTTTACATTTTCATAATACTGGCCTTACAATTTATAACCGTATTTTTAATACCAGATGCATATGGATATCCAGGGTATATGGTATTCGGGTTGGTAGTAGGACGCGTTTTAGGAGTAACACATCCTCCGGCAATCAACGAAACTAAAATGAATCCTACGCGAATGATTATTGGAATCGTGGCAATCGTTGTATTTATACTTTGCTTTAGCCCCGTTCCTTTTATAGAATAAGTCCTGAATTAAAATTTCACTTCTTATTCAAGTTAATAGAAATCGAATGAGGGTTGAAATCATTTATTTTGCTATTTTTATTTCAAACAATTGAAAAATCCATAACTAATCCCATGAAAAAATCTTACTTGTTACAACTTGGAATGTCTTGTCTTGTTCTTTTCAGCTTGAATTCTTGTACTTCGTCTGAATCTGATATATCTAGTTCCGACAACATTTTTACAGATACCACTGCTATGGATGCTACCACATCCGATGAACCCGCTGTAGTATCAAACGAAATGGATAGTAATTCAGAAGCAGATAATGCCGCCGGATATGATTATAAAGTTGGAACTCCAACGATGTCATTTGTGTCTCCATACGAATTAAAACAAAGTAGCCTTGACTTAACTCCAGAACAAAAACTTGCCATTACCGATATGGTTACAATGGAATACGATAATAAGAACAACTCGAATTATCTCCATATCATGATCAATTACAATGCTTTTGCGGATAAAATCACTTATAATTTAGATGAAGGCATGAAGGGAGCTATGTCAAACATGAAGGCGAATCCCAACGTATCGGATATGGATTTCGAAATTACGGATGGGAAATACGGAGGTAACTTAGTCTCAAAGACTGCTAAGGGAAGTTATAAAATCGGTAATGTTCCGCTTAATTTCAGAATGACGCTCATTTCAAATGAAAGTGCTCAATGGTCTATTATGGCACAAAATGCTCAAAATGAAGGGCGTGATGCAGAAGTTGAAGGTATATTTAACACGATCGAATTTGTAGATATCGAGTAATAAGCCTTTTATAAAATAATTAATTATTTGAATCTATTGCTTCGATTCGTCCAACATATAGTTCTCTTCTTTCTCTTATTAGGATTCTCTTCAAACCTATCCGGCCAATCTACCGATGATGGTTCCGTCAAATCTAAAGAAGATAGTCTTAGTGATTTATACACACAAAATTTATGTGAAATCATATGGAGTAGTCAATTCACGGAAGATTCGGCCGCCTATTGGTTGGATAAAGGTGCCAAGCTAAATGGACATGGTATTGTAGAATACTCTTCGTTAAGAGTGGGTAAATTCTTGGGTTCTGCAATTAAAAAAGCCCTTACTCGTGGCAAACACACCTCTATAAAAAGAGAATACAAACATGGCACTAGACGCGTTTCTCCTTTTGAAGCGGCGCTAAAGTATTCCGACAATGCGCGATTTGTATTTCTTTTACATCGATGGGATCAGCAAGTGGCTCAACTATCTCCAAATGATCCGTTCCCATTTGACGCAAAATATGATTTGGTAAAACGAGCTCGATATTCATTGATTGACTCATTATTAGTACGAAATGTTCAATTTGAAAAAGCGCGACTACACCATATCACAGATATTTCGATAATTAAGAAACTCCTTGCGGCTGGAGCTTCTCCCAACACAATCAATGTGGAATATTGGGCTGAAAATGTACCATGTGATACGTTAAAGAAGTTTGCAGAAACCGTGTACCCTATTGAAAACTTCCGGGTGGATTATGATGAATACTTTGGATTTGCTCCTGCATCAAGAATAGATTCAGGTTGTTTAAATCGATGTGGATTCAAACTTAATCAGCTCAGTGGTGGTTTTTTCTTCATGAGTCAAAAGCGTAACAGAGTATACACTGCTTTAAACGCGGGAGTCGATCCCAATAAAAATATAGAGGATAAATACCAAAAGCGCTATTCGGTTGGCTACTTACTAATGAAACAGGATAGTTTCGCCGTATCAGATATGGAATTCTTAATCAAAAAAGGATTTGACATTAATCAAATATTAAAAGTAAGAAGCCCTGTATTTTCACAAGGAGACATCGTTTGTACCCCGCTTACCTACTTCATGATAAAAAAGCAACCTGAAATAACTGCTTTTCTCCTTAAAAACGGAGCTGACCTTAACACAAATATACCAACCGGAAAGCAACCGATTTTCTTAGCCATTGATCAAAACGATTTACCTAGTGTAAAAGCATTTATAAAACTTGGTGTAAACTTGAATCAACGAGCCAAATACCGAACAAGTTATTACCGCCCAGACATGTACGCATACTATAGTCGCTATGCCAGTCAGGAAATGAAGGATTTACTAAAAATAGAAGTGAAAGCTTATCGTAAAGCTCAAAAACAGAAAAAAAAGGAGGAGAAGAAGAAAAAATAACCTGCTTTTTCATGCAAAAGTCTACTTATACTTCTTCCCAGTCCGCATATTTTTCGGACCTATATTGATCCCAGATCATTTGTAAATCCTAGTTAAGATTCTTATCTTTAGAATATCATCAATTTTTCAGTTCAACAAACTACAAAAAAATGAGATTTTCTTTTTCCAAATTAATGCTTTCCTGTTTTGCATTATTAGGCCTTTATTCGCTGAATGCTCAGGACCTAAAACTTGTCAACTTTGGCGGTGATCGATATTCTTTTACAACCGTAATAGGTGATGATACCCTTCATGAGATCAAAGCTCCCGATGGCAATGCACGTGTGTTTAAAATCGCTGATTCTGGACTCGTAGTATTTGGTTGTCATCAGGAATTGGAATTTGTGGAACGTAAGCCCGATTTTTACAGCAAGTTGTATCATTTCATGCAAAATGGAGTCGTTAATGCCATGGGAAAACGAACAGACAATGGATTAATGGCTCGAAAAGTAGGTTATAAAAAATGTGGCTTATTTTATACCAATATCCCTAAGGATGACGCGAAAGTTTTAGATGCCTTATTTGATCGCATCTTGGCTAAATCAACTTCGACAGCAGTTAACATTTGGAATGATGAAACGCGACTTTGGAGCGACCAAGAAATGTATCGGGTATATTACAATTTAGCGACTCTATACTACAATCAATCCGTAAATTTGATGCAAGAATCTGATGAATCAGAAGATTTCACCCATTTAGATCATTTACAAGACGATTGCATTGATTTATTTAAACGAGCACTTCCTTACTTTAACCAAGCATATCAAATCAATCCATCGGATAAAGATGTACTTGCTGGCTTAGAAGGAATCATGTTCGCGTTGAATCAATTAGAAGAATCTGAATGTTATCGGCTGGAAAGAGAAGCGTTGAAATAATATCAACTTTCGAATAAAAAAAGGTTTATTTCACCAATAAATGAAACCTTTCAATCAAAAAGATCGTTTACCTAGTAAGCTTATTTAGAATAATTATAAATAAGGCATTAAAATTATTATCTTTGCATTCGTTTACGAGCGATGCTATCATGTTTTAAAAGACTTGCATGCGTGGTTATGAAATAAGCGAAATACAAATAAATTTGGCAACACAAATACAAACATTAATTATAATATAATACATAAATAGTTATGGCGGTAGCAACAACGACAACGACACAACCAATCTCTATAACGGAAGGAGCTTTAGTAGAAATAAGAAAAATACTGAATGATAAAGACGTTCCCTCTGAGTACTCGCTTCGAATAGGCGTTGAAGGAGGTGGATGTTCAGGAATGTCCTATTTACTTGGATTTGACAAATTGAAAGATTCAGATCAAGAATTTGATATTGAAGGTGTTTCCGTGATCATGGATAAAAAACACGGAATGTACTTATTAGGAATGGAAGTGGACTTTAAAGATGGTTTGGATGCAAGAGGATTTACCTTTACCAATCCAAATGCTTCAGAAACCTGTGGATGCGGAGAATCATTCTCTGTATAATTCGTGGGCTAGAACCATCATCACTTTACCTATATAAATTTTGGAATGAATATCGAAATGATATTTCATTCCATTTTTTTTGAGTATTCCGCGGTTATCTTTCACATTCATATTTTCCGCAAACAATACTTTCTTTTTCCCATACGCCTTATACATGGCCTCTTTTGCTCCCCAAATTTCAATAAGCCGCTCA
The DNA here is from genome assembly GCA_965277185.1 of Cytophagales bacterium. Taxonomy (GTDB): domain Bacteria; phylum Bacteroidota; class Bacteroidia; order Cytophagales; family JAHDFW01; genus JAHDFW01. The sequence continues at coordinate 40,424 of CBDICC010000050.1, forward strand.
TCGGTCCGTGCGTAAAAGAGCTCATCTCCATTGCAAAATTTGTGCTTGATATTCTGAATTTTCAATGTAACCAACTCAATATCAATTCCCACTAATTTCTTGCCTATAATACATGCCGCATAGTCTTTTGTATGACTTACTGAAAAGTAAAAAGGCGAATTAAGTACACGTGGTTTACCCATTTCATCCTTTTGAATACTATCATAATCTAAGTTTTGCTGATCAAAGAGCGTGGCAGAGACCAAACGAGAAGCTATTTTCTGTTTTCGATGCTCTGCACTCTTTATAAATGAGTAGGTCACATCCTCTTTGGAGTACTTTGCAAACTGCGTACGCAATTCTTCCTCACTTTCTAAGATTTGCCATACCATTACATAGCAGCCATTATGTTCAAAATGATCCAATACGGGCATGATCAAATGTACGTATTCTATACAAACTGTCCAATAATTTGCTCAAATTAACATAATATCCTAATTTCGTAGTATATTGTTTAAGCATGAAAATCACCGCGTTAGAAATACGACAAAAAGCCTTTGATAAAGAATTCAGAGGGTACAAGAAAGATGAAGTAGATGCATTTTTGCTGGCTTTATCTCAAGCTTGGGAAAAGATGGTAGGCGATAATAAGGAGCTAAAACTTCGCTTAGAACACGCTGAAAAAGAAGTTCAAAAACTTCGAGAAGTCGAAGATTCGCTATTCAAAACGCTTAAAACAGCAGAAACGACAGGTGCCAGCATGGTGGAGCAAGCCAACAAATCTGCCGAACTTTTAATGAGGGAAACCAAATTGAAAGCGGAGCAATTGTATAACGATGCTCAAAACAAATCTGATCTTGTCATCTCCAGAATGCAAAATGAAATTCGAGAATTAGAGCAAGATTATAGAGCCATTGAAAATCAACGGGACTCTATGATTCGAGAAATTAAATCCCTTGCCGGTGATACATTAGAACGGGTTAATAAAGTTTCCTTAGATAAAAAGGATTTAACTGCGATTCGGGAACGTGCACAAAACATTGGGGCAGAACTTCGTAAAGAACCTTTACGCAATTTCGAAACCCCTTCCATAGAAGTTCCTAAATCGGAACCGACTCCTATCGTTGTAGCTGATCCGATACCTGCTCCTACCCCAAAAGTAGAAAAAGAGGTTGAAAAAGAAGTAGAACCAGTAAAAGCTGAAGTAATTGAACCTGTGGTAGAGGAAGAAATTATCGAATCGGCAGCTGAGGTACTAAAAACAGAAGAGCCTCAACCAAAAGTTGAAGTAGAAAAGGAAATAGAAGTGGAAGCTGAACCTGAAATTGAGGCTAAAATTGAAGTAGAAGAAGAAGAAACGAAGGATGATACGCCCCATATAGACGCTTCTACCGAGTTGGAGGAAGAAGAAGAAATTGTAGAACCTGAACCTGAATCTGAACCAATAGAAGAGGTTGAAAATAAAGAAGAGGTGCGAGTGAAAAAAGAAGAAACGAAGGCTCCTCCACCCCCTGCACCATCTAAAGAAGCTGGAACAACACGTTCTTTCTTTGATGAAATTGCAGATTAGTGATCACCACCATTAGCATTCTATTTTCTTAAATTCGCTTAATCTGACTCATTAATCAACATCCTTTGACCATGCTGATTAATAGTTCGTTACCTATTAAAAGTCACATTCATTAAATACCGTATTTCGTGGGAATAATAAAGTTAAAACAAATGGATTTTTTTGCACATAATGGTTTCTATGAAGCTGAACGCAAAATAGGTAATCGATATTCTATTGATTTAGAAATTGAAACAAACTTTGAATCAGCGGGAATGCATGATGACCTTAGCAAAACAATTAATTACGAAACGCTGTATAAAATTGTAGAATCTGAAATTCATAAACAATCGAAGTTATTGGAACATATTGTTCATAATATCAATCGATCTGCCTTCAATCAATTCGACACAATTAAATCCATTACCACAACAGTTTGCAAGAAAAATCCTCCGTTTGGTGGATTATGTGAAGAAGTTTGTATCACTGACACGATTTCACGATCCATAAGTGAAACCTAATCAAGTTAAGTATCATGATGAAACCAATCTTCTTTGTTGTATTCTCTTGTTTCCTAGTGTGTACAACTTTTGCTCAAAAAAAGGCCTATCAAATTTACGATAAATCAGGTCAGGCCATCCCTTATGATTCTATGTTGGCTAAAATCCAAAATGCGGACATCATTTTGTTTGGAGAATTGCATAACAACGCGGTATGTCATTGGCTAGAATTGGAAGTTGCCATGGATCTGTATAAAACAAAAAAAGACAAACTTGTTTTAGGTGCTGAAATGTTTGAATCCGATGATCAAATTGTGATGAACGAATATCTCACGGGGTTGATTAAACATAAACACTTTACCTCGGAAGCAAAAATGTGGAACAATTATGGGACTGATTACCGTCCTTTAGTGGATTTTGCGAAAGAGCAAAAACTGAATTTCATTGCGACGAACATTCCTAGAAGATATGCCAATATGGTAGCTAGAAATGGACTTTCTTCTCTTGAATCATTGAGCAAGCAAGCGAAATCTTATATCGCTCCTTTAAAATTTGAAGTAGATATGAATTTAGATTGTTACAAAATGTTTATTGACATGAATATGTCACATGGAGAGCAAACTCCCGAAAAGATGGCCAAAGCGCAAGCCTCCAAGGATGCTACCATGGCTCATTTCATATTGGAAAATTTTAAATCTGGTAATACCTTTCTCCATTATAACGGAGCATATCATTCTGATAACTTTGAAAGTATTTATTGGTATTTAAAACAAGCCAATAAAAAGTTGAAAATCGTAACAATCTCTACCTGTGAACAAGAAGATCTAGATCAATTGGATAAGGATTCACAAGGTGTTGCAGACTACATTTTAGTTACCCCTCAATCATTTACAAAGACCTATTAAATATTATTTTGAAAAAGGTTTGGTGGTCTGAATTCTAAGCATACATTTGCACCGCGAATGAGGACAGAAACACACTGGCACAAGATCTGCCACGTAAAACACCTCTAGATAAAAGAAATAACATGTATCAATTGAAGCACATAGCACATTTATCACCACAATGGCCAGCCTTTAGGTTGAGTTATAGTAGTATGAATGCTATGGCCAAGCATATGGTCATGTATACGATCAACCTCCTGTTTTGTAATAATTCAATGTTTATTTCAACAAATTATAAAAACAAAATCGGAGGCACCGAGCGTTTGATTCCTGCATATCATCTCTTACATATAATACAAGGTCCGAAGTCATTCGGATAAAGAAGTAAACAAAATACTTCACCTGCTTGTAAGATAAGACATAACTAACACAGGAAAAAGGCTCTCGGGAAATCGGGAGCTTTTTTTTTGTGTTAATTTTTATTCAAATTCAATTTCAACAATCTTTTTTCAACCTTAAATCCATCTGACATGACTCAGCTATTCACCATCATCATCGGATTGTTCGCAGTCGTTAATCCAATTGGCGCCGTGCCTGTATTTGTATCTTTAACACAAAAGGATACCAAATCTTGGAAACGAAATCAAGCATTAAAGGGAGCCATAGGAATGGTTTCCATTCTGGTTGCCTTCTTTTTAGCTGGTACTTACATCCTCAACTTCTTTGGAATTAGTCTTAACGGTATTCAAGTTGCTGGAGGGTTAATAATACTTCAATCTGGTTACACCATGTTTAAATCCAGAAAGGAGGAAGAAAACAAAGTTAAATTCCCATCAAAGAAAGGGCTCCCAGAACGGTCTAGTGGAAATGACATCTCCTTTTCTCCTTTGGCTATGCCTATTTTAAGTGGGCCGGGTTCTATTGCATTTGTAATCGGACTGGCATCCAGTCATCAACTATGGGATTATGCATTTGGTATCACCGGGATTCTGTGCGTTGGCTTAATTACATTTTTGGTTTTACTCCTCTCTCCTTCTCTTGTAAAGATTATGGGAGAAAAAGGCATGGATAAAGTTTCGAAAATTACGGGGTTCATTACCATGGCCGTGGGAGTCCAAATGGTATTAAATGCATTGCAACAATTTTTTAGCGTTTAATATTATGACTAAATAATTAAAAAGGTCTTTTCGTACGAACCGGTAAAATAGTATGTCTTGATGTTTGACACTCTATTTTTCTTCTTTCGTCGAAAAGACCTTCCATTTTTAATTTAGGTTAAGTCTATAAACCTTTAGAGCACTTGACAGAAATGAACTTTAAAAAGCTCCATTTCATTAAGGCTACAATAATTGAATTGCGCTTTGATTATTAAACCTTGTCCACGTCGTATTCTCCTTTCAAAATTTCAGCGATTTCATCACGCACTTTATTTTGAGCTCCGTTAAAGAATAAAAGCACCAAAAGTCCACCAAATAACGCTCTTGCCCAGGTGTCAGGAATGGCTTTGATCAATTGTATATTATTCTTTTTTGGAAAAACACGAATCCAAACTCCTACAAACGGCGCTTTTCTAACTTGGATGTATTCAAACCTTAACAATGGGTTCTTCTTCAATGTCGTTTCATAGGGCAATTTCGATCCCAATAACTCCGTCATCCCAGCGAATGTCATTTTATCTGTTAATTGTAATTTCATAGTAAAGTATAGTAAGGTTATAAATTAGTAGTTAAAGTTAATAAGATCATGTCTTGTTACCAAATGTATGGAATTAATCTCCATTTTGTTTCAATTGTATATTTTAGATATTCCGGACTTGAATTCATCAAAAGTCGCTCTTCTTCTAATATTCGAAAATACAATCCTGGAATTAACACTATAAATACAGGTATAGAATACCAACTTTCCATCGCAAGAAAACAAGCTAAACTCATCAACAATTCTCCGAAATAGGCTGGATGACGTATTAATTTAAATAATCCACCCGAACTTACTTTTCGAATTCTTGGAAAGATGGAAAAGTTTTTCCCCAAAAAAATGAACGCTACTATGGTAATTACGGCGCCCACAATGAATATAATTTTCGATGTTAAGGGCCACGAAATCAAAGATTCAGACAATTTAAAAAGGACACCTCCGCATAAAACGGAAGGAATACTAATTAGTACTGCTCTATATGAGATCGCCGCGTTATTTGAACGCAATGGTCTTCGCCCAATGATCAAGCTTCCTACCAATAGGTTTAAAATCGTCACCATAATACGAATGACACCTATTTCGTTCGCTTCAATCGCCTGATAACTTCCAGCAACCGCCCAAAAGATTAGACTTCCTCCAAATACTAAATTCCAAACTCGTTCCTGCCAGGGCATAGGTGCATCGGTTGAAAATGATTCATTCCAATTTTGATTATATTAGGCCTTCATAGCTTAATAATTATTGTGGTCTTAGAGCATCACTGTCGTTGATATTTTTTTCGTTTTAGTAGAGCCAAAAACCCCAATCGAATACAGCACTTAGTATATTTACAAGAATCAAGATCCCTATCCAAATTAGAAATCGATAGGCTCCACTGCCACCGCTACTTTCTGATTCACTTGACCTAGCACTAGATTTGTTTTGAATTACTTCGTTCATGTTTTTCACGACAGCATCCGCTGCCTCCGCATCAAGCCCATCTCCCATCAATGCTTCTTTGATTTCAATATTTGATTTACCTTCATGCTTTAAGGAAATAGCACGCTTGTAGATTGACTCAATTCCTTTTTCTGCCTCTTTTTCTTCTGCATCGCTCATATCGAACAAAATTAGTTTGTTAAAAAAATCAAATTAAAGTAAATCTGCTGATCAATTTTTTGCAATAATTTATGCTTCAGATTGGATTCAACCTGATATCAAACCCTACATTTTCAGCCTTTTTTACTTAGTTGACAGGAGCGAAGTTGAACTTTAAAACATCTATTACCTAGCAACCGGGAGTTAATTTAGGTAATAAATTTGAGTTAACCAAAAAGTTGAATTTTCGTAAATACTAGATACAGAAATGCGTCCAACAAGTATATTCATTGGATTCAATTCCCGCCCGACTTTCCAATTGGGTTAAAACCCAATGATTTGGTACTGCTTCGTTTAAAGAAATTTACGGTAGCATCGTTTGCGTTTATGCTGAATATGATCGTAGTTTTTCCAATTTGAAATGGCGTTGCTATTGGTTTCGAAGATTCCAGTGGTTTCGATATACTTCATCCCCTTTGCTACCATTTGATTTTGAATTTCCGCCATCAAAATTACGGCTGCTCCAGTAGATTGATGTTCCTGTTTTACACCGGTTAACATTTGATCCATGGTATCTACATTTCCATCAATGGCTTTTTTCAAATGCACAAATCCAAATGGGAACAATTTTCCTTTCGCTTTTTGCATCGCTAATGAAAGACTTGGCATACCGATAATGAAACCAATGATTTCATCCTTCATCTTTACCATTTTCACAAACTCCGGGTTAAGAAATTTCATGTATTTCTCTGCATAAAACTCAATCAAATCTTCTGTAAAAGCGGTTACGTAAGGTAAGTCGCTAAACGCATCATTGAGAATGCGGAAAATTGTTTGCGCATGTGGTCGAAGACTGTCCTTATCTTTGAAGTGCATTACTTCAATTCCATATCGTCTCTGAATTAGTTTTGAACCCCGGTCCGCTTTATTTACGGCTTGTTCTCCTAAGGTAAGTCTAAACTCAACCCAGTCTACTTCTTTTTCAAATCCACATTGCGGAAGTAAGTCCTTGTAATAATCATGATGATAAACGGAACCAATAGATGGAAGATGGTCAAATCCATCTATCAACATCCCTTGTGTATCCAGGTTTGAGAATCCAAGTGGCCCCTGCACTTCCTCCATCCCCTGCTCTTTCAGCCACGATTCCGCTTTATCTAACAGGGCTTGGAGTACCTCCAGATCATTTATAAATTCAATTCGGGAGAAACGGCCTATTTTTTTTCCAACCTTTTGGTTGTAGGCATCATTGACAATTGCAGCTATTCGACCAGCTACTTTTCCATCTTTATAAGCAAGCCACAATTTGACGTCCACATACTTAAAAACAGGATTCGTATTCTTGTTCAACGCCTTTAATTCGTCATCTTTTACCGGTGGAACCCAGTACTTATGTCCTTTATAAAGGTCAAATTGAAAATTAACAAATTTCTTTTGTCCCGCTTTATCGGTTACTTCTTCGATCTTTACTGCCATGGAATTAATAAAAGATTGGTTGTAAAAGTATTCATTTTTAATAATTCTATCAATGCAAAATAGAAATTAATATGCTGTGCGAGATACAAATAACTACACAACATTTTTACAAGCTTGGTTTCTAGTTCTATTAGTAAAGTTTAACACCCTAATTTTTGCACAAATCACAATTACGAAAGGCTTCATTAAAAAACTTTACTAAACAAAAAGTAATTAGCTAAGTCCTGTTGTTCTTCAATTGATAAACACGTCTTTATCTACTTAAATAACCAATAATAATAGAATGCCACAAATTCTCTGGTTATCGAATATACATCTCGGAATTCAAAGTAATTGGGCGCATAACCATAGACTTCGCAAGTTTCCTTTTCGCTGGCTAGTGCTCTTCTAAAAATCAGCTTAGTCCTGCTTACGTGATAGAATTGACTTACAACTACGACTTTCTTATACTTTTTGTGTTTCTGAAACTTCAAAAAGTTAGTTGCTGTTAGTCCTGTGGTATTTCCTTTTGAATCAACTAGTACGTTGGTTTCGATCACTTTATTCTTTACCAAATACTCTTTCATTTTAATAGCTTCATCAAAGCCTTCTTTTCCAAATCCTCCACTAACAACGATTTCACGTATCTTATCTTCATTGTACAGCTCCAACGCTCCATCTAATCTAGCTTTTAGCCGATTTGATAGTGTTCCATCTTCATTTACTTTATTTCCCAGTACAACCGCTACATCTGCCTTTCCACTAAAATCTTTTAAGCCATCCCATGTGGTTAGGATCAAATGCAACAGCACCCAAACAAAAAGGGTTCGAAAACTATATTTCCAAACCCTTTTAAAATTTTGTCTATGTTTATTATCAGTCAATCTATATCTAAGCTATTCTAATTAAATAACGGTCCCGTTAACTTTAAATTTTACTATTGGTTATTATTAGCTGCTTTATTTTTCAAACTTAAATTAAGTAAGGCCTGATGTAAATCTTCTTCATCTCCAGAGGAATATGCATGTCGTTGCCAAACAATATGTCGATTCCCATCAAAGAGCATTGTATGAGGTATCCCTCTTACATTAAATTTCTTCTCAAAATGAGAATGCTCGTCTATCAAAATATCAAATTCCCATTTATGGTGATGTGCGTACGCCTTTACTTGATCGTATGTTTCTGGATAATCAATAGCTATTGCAAAAACCTTTACTCCTGTTTCCTTATGCCAAAGTTTAAACGCATCGTGGATATTATTTAATTCAAGCAAGCTTGTTTTTTGCCATGAGGCCCAAAAACTAATAATAAATGGTTTCCCATGATTATGAATGTCTTTTGTGTTGATTCTGTGTCCGTGCAGATTAACTAGATAAGTTTCTGGAATAGTATCCATGGGTTGATCCTGGGCAATAAGACTTGTGAGTCCTAAACCAGAGATCAGTATCATTAAAATCAAGATTTTCTTCATAGTACAGTACGATTGCGTTTCGTTTTTCCTTTCCCTCTTCCTCATTCCTTCTATTTATTCTACTCTACCCTACATTACTTTTATTCTATTTCACTATAATCCTTCTTTCAAATGCCGTGCCGAAATTTGCAAATCAAATTTCTCATTACTCCAGCAACACCTCAATATCTTCTTTAGTAAGATTTTTAACTACGTTCTCATCAATACTAATCAAGTCTTGTACTAATTTAAGCTTGCGGTTTTGCAAAGCCAAAATTTTCTCTTCTACGGTGTTTTTACTTATAAATTTATAAGTAAATACTGTCCGTTCCTGACCTATTCTATGTGCTCGATCTACCGCTTGAGCTTCTACCGCTGGATTCCACCAAGGGTCTAATATAAATACGTAATCTGCAGCCGTAAGGTTCAGTCCTACCCCACCTGCTTTCAAAGATATCAGAAAAACTTTGATCCGTTCGTCTGTTTGGAATTTTTCTACTTGTTGTTGCCTATCTTTTGTCGCTCCGTCCAAATATGTAAACGGAATTCTACGCTTGGTTAACTCTTTTTTAACAATAGCTAAGTGCTGCACAAACTGACTAAAAACAAGAATCTTATGTCCTTCATCCAGTGCTGACTCCATTTTTTCGAGTACCTCATTCATTTTACCTGAATCACCCTCATATTCCTTGTCTGTCAATAACGGGTGATTGGCAATTTGCCTCAATTTGGTCAGTCCCTGTAACAACATAAACTTAGCTTTCCCAAGTCCCTTTTCGTCAATCTGCTGAAGCAGCGTATTTCGATAATGTGACTTGGTCTCTTCGTACATGCTTTCCTGACTTTCCGACATTTCGCAGTACTGTACTGTTTCTATTTTTTCTGGCAAATCATGTGCTACTTGCTCCTTCTTTCTTCTCAAAATAAAAGGTTTCACAAGTGAATATAGCTTTAGCGACTTATCCTCATCTGCCTTTTTCTCAATCGCGTGTTGAAATTCCTTCTTAAAAAAGGCCTGATCACCCAATAAACCTGGATTTACAAAAGTCATTTGAGACCACAAATCAAGCGTAGTATTTTCGATTGGCGTACCCGTCAAAATCAACTTTCTCCTAGAAACAAGCTGTCGAACAGCGTCCGTTGTATTTGAATTTGGATTTTTAATCTTTTGAGATTCATCCAATATAACATAGTTGAATTTGTATTTATTTAGAATCTCAATATCGATTCGCAATGTTCCATACGTAGTAATTATTAAATCAAACGCATCAAATATGGCTGTATTTCTAGATCGCTTTGTTCCAGTATGTGTAAACACACGTAAATCAGGACAAAACTTCTTTGACTCAAGTTGCCAGTTGTACACCAACGAAGTCGGTAAAACCAACAAGGAGGGTGCTCCAATTTTATTATCAAGCTGATTTTGTAAAAGTGCCAAAGTCTGAACGGTTTTACCTAATCCCATATCATCAGCCAAACATCCTCCTAGATTGTATTCATCCAAAAAGCACAGCCAATTGTAGCCTGATTTTTGATAAGGTCTTAGTTCCCCTTTAAAGCGTTCCGAAACTTCATATTCATCAATACGTTCGATGTCACGGAGTTTCTCTAACTTTCTACTCATCATCACTTTTGCCAACTTTCCTTCTCGTAAGGTTTCCACTAGCGACGCATGATGCTGTTTTAAACGCAGTCCTTTTTCATCATTGGCAAACGCGAACAATTCCAAGTAATCTGCAAACCATTCTTCCGGTATTACCGCCGTTTGACCATTAGGAAGAATAAATTCTTTTTTACCTCCAAGGATGTATTTTTTTAGTTTTAGGAACTCAATTTCAAATTCTCCAAACCGCACTACACCATGAATATCAAACCAATCGTTGTTTTCTTTAATCTCAAGATCTAGGCTTACCTCACCAATAAAATAAGTTTTTTCACTGCGATTTTTTTGAATTATATCTATTTGCCTTTCCCGAAGTTGATTTTGATACTTGGTAATCCATGAATATGCAGCCGTTTTAGGAAGTATTGTCTTTCCGTGTTTCAAAGGCAATTCCAGCTCTCGAAGGAATGCTTCAATATCTATTTCCTCCGGTTTATTTCGCTTTATTCTATGAAACACATAGTCATCTCCATTCTTTTCCATTTCCACTTTAATAGCAGAATCTCCGGAATTTAGTGGATAACTATGTTCTCCATACCTAAAAGAAAGATCAAAACGGATATTATCCACTTCAACTTCCTTTTGCTTGAATAAATCCATGGATGCTTCTGAACTTTCAGTTTCGGTTAATACCAATTCTGCCTGAGCATCATAAATTTCTGTATTGATTTCAAATCCCTTTGCATATACATCGTATTTTTCAACGAGTGGCGTAACAAAATTCTTAAAATAATTCTCTTCAATTTTGCGAGGTACAGCGACAAATTTCTTGTTTAGAAAAGGTTTAATTTTCTTCCCGTCAATATTCTTCTCAAAGGAAATGATTTTGTCCTCTAACAAAAGCCACCCAGGTTTATTACAAATAATTTGAGAGTTATTGTATTGGAATTCTACTTTCTCTCCGTTGAATTTTACTGTTGGAAAATAGTGTGTGTTTTCTTCATTCCTTCTAAAGTGAAACAGTACACTCGCCTTTCTTTGCTCCACCGTAACCGGCTTCCAATTTGGGAAACCATTTTTACCCATTATAAAAACTGGTTTTCCCGGTAGTAACGATAAGATTTCAGATAATTTTTCCTCCACATATCGCTCAATCGTTTCCCTTAATATGGCATCTCCTTTTTCCTTATCAAAAATAGAAAAGAAGAAATCTTCCGGTGTCAGTTTTTTTCGCTGAAATTTTAGGTGAATGGGTTCTTGTTGAATTGAATCCATTAGTTGAATGGCGCGATAATCGCGTTCATCCAAATCTTTACCAAAATCACGTGCGTTTTTGTAGGAAATGTTCTGGTTCTTCAAGGTTAAATTCCCCTTATCATCTTCCTGAATCGCGAAGGATTCAAACAAGTATCCAAGGAATTCATGCTTGAACAAGGAATATATTACTTTGTAGGGTTCTCGAGTAGAAACTTTCACTTTAACAAACTAGATAAATTGTTCGAACTTACGAAAATCAGACAACGAATATAATGGGTTTTATTGTTTTTGAAAGGAGTTTTTTTTGCTTTTTTCAGGAACTTATTTCAATGAAAATCCGGACTCCTTTTTACAATACGAATTGGCTGTTGAGCGACAACGATTTACGCGTTTCGATAAGACATTCAATCTCAGCCAAATGTAAATTATTAATTCTACGATTTTCTTAATTTTTGAAGAAGTCAATTCTTCCATAAACATCTTAAGTCGTATTGATTATATTGCTTATTCAAACGTCTTTCTAATTCAACTATTAATAATGAATTCACTTGCTTTTCTAATGGGATTAGCCGCCTTTCTAACTCCTGGCTGCATATTGTATACATTTTATTCCATGCTTATTTTTTCTAAACTTGGTGGAACCATGCATATGGATAAAAAACAATTTAGAAAATTAATCCTTCGGACTCTACTACTCTGTTTGATCTTTGGAATAGGATACATAATGCTGATTACATTAATGATGTCTATGTCGTCATTCCTATTGAGTTCCTATTTAGAGGTAAACATCTATTTCAAAATTTTCCTTGCTCTACTTTTAGTTTCATTTGGCCTTTGGATGATTGGTGCCTTCGATGATTTAAAAACAACAAAGGTTACCCAAATACTAATCATGGTCTTCCTATCATTATCATACGGAGTAGCCACTTTCGGATCAATGGGCCCAATAGTGTCAACTATACTAATTGAGTCTAGCGATGGCCAATTCTGGACACCAATTATTGCACTATTGTTTTTTTTAATAGGTGCAATGGTTCCAATGGTAATTATCCTAATGCTCACATCCAATTGGCTTCTAACATTAAAATCGAAACCGAGTTGGGTTAAAGTTCAAAAAGTACTGGGAATAATATATTTAGTTAATGCAATTTTGTTGTTCTTCATTTGATCAAAACAAATCAACTACGAACCAACATGGGAAAATTCTTCCATCCGTAGTTATAGACAGTTCCCACTTCTTTTTGTTTGTAAAAGAAAAAGCATACAAATAAAAGATAAAGATCTAATCAAATTTAGAACACAAGTCTATCTGGAAGGAAAGAAAGTCTACAAAATATTCAAAGACTGCTCCTTAATTTTCTCTAAAGCCTCCTTCATTTTAACAACATGTTGTTGCATTTCGGCATTGTTTGCTTTGGATCCGATTGTGTTTATTTCTCTGCCAATTTCTTGCGAAATGAATCCCAGTTTTTTTCCTCCTCCATTCCCATTTAGTTCTTTTGTAAAGTAATCCAAATGCGTGGTAAGACGTACAATTTCCTCTGCTATGTCCAGTTTTTCTAAATAATAAATGATCTCTTGTTCAAATCGATCCTTATTAAGTTCTACTTTTAATTGATCTAGTTGATCTTGAATTTTAGTACGTACCGCCTCTTTTCGAATTGGTTCCACTAATATTATTTCTTCTAAACCTTCTCTAATTTCATCAATGTAACTAGATAATGCTGTTTTCAAGCTATTTCCTTCGTCTTGCCGAAACGCATTTATTTTTACCAATGCTGCTTCAATTGCCTGTTTTAAAAGTTTCCACGAATCTTCATTGTCTTGATCCTCTACATCCGTTCGCATAACATCAGGCATAGATAGAGCCGTTTTGAAATAAGATTGATCCGGCTCGCCCACAAATGCTGCAGATTCCTTCAACATCTGATGGTATTGTTTCAATAACTCTTTGTCAATGGAGGTCTTAGCTACGCCGGATGTTTTGGTTTGTAAATCTACATTCACGCCAATTTTACCTCTAACCAATGCAGTCGAAATCATATTTCGCATTTCCAACTCCTTATCGTTCAAACTTCTTGGAATCCTGATGCTTACATCAGCAAACTTAGAGTTCAATGATTTGATCTCAACGGAAATTGACACTTGCTCATTTTCTGCATTTGTCTTTCCAAAACCGGTCATTGACTGAATCATATAACTATATTTAAATTTCGTGTATCTTAATTGTAATGTATTTATTATCTTATTAACAGGTTTTTATTAAATCTGTCCATCACCGCTTAAACCCTTTCACTACCATTGAAAGAACTAAAAGTACAGTAACAAATGCAAATAGTCTACCAAGATAATCTCCATATTTGGTATAAAAGGTGTTTTTCCATCTTGGAGTAATGTTTTGTTTTAACACGCCCATTTTATCCCATCCCAATGTCGATTTCACCGAACCATCCGGTGCTATAAATCCCGAAATCCCTGTATTGGCAGATCGAGCTACCCAACTTCTATTCTCAATCGCTCGTAATCGTGCATATTCAAAATGATGCTCATGGCCTGCGGTATTCCCCCACCAGCCATCATTGGTAATAATCCCAATGAAATCGGCTCCCTTCTCAAAATAATCTGCCGTAAATCCTCCAAAAACGGATTCATAACAAATCACGGGTGCAACCGACAATTCATGATGTTTCGATTGAAAAGCCATACGCTCTTTTTGAATCCCTAAGCTTCCGGTAATTCCTCCTAAATCGATGGCAAATAGTTCCAGAAAAGAAAACATTCCAGGATATGGCATTCGCTCCACACCTGGAACCAATTTTGATTTATGATATACTTGAATCTTCTGCTCATCATCCAGAAACAATCCTGAATTTAAATTATCATAGTACCCAAAACGTTTGCTGTTGTTCGCCGTTGGTGGCGCTTTGTCTTTAGAAGGGTATCTTTTACGAGTGGTGGCTCCAATTAAAAAGGCGGTTTTCCTCTGAGCAGAATATCCTTTAAGCTGTTTTAATACATTTAACGAATCTAAACTTCGCTCCCAATACGGAAACGGGATCGTTTCTTGATGCAAGGAGGTTTCAGGCCATAAAACCATTGCTGTTTTATCTGAAACATTTTTGATCGTCAAATCTACCAATCGTTGATCTTGCTTCCGAAACGGAATAAAAGTCTTCTTATTATTCGTACCAGTTCCTGGATTAAACATGAATTTCTGGGTATACGCATTGATATTTGGTTGTACCACCATTACTTCGTATTCTTTTAACCCTTCTGGTTTTTCCACTGGTAAAACCCAAGAAATCAATAATGGAAGCAGGAATAAAGATCCAAGCAATGCCAATTGCTTCAACTTAAATCGTTTGTAAATACAAAACATCACTGTCAGATTCACTACCAAAACCCACAAAGAACCGCCTAGTGCCCCTGTATATTCGTACCATTGAACCAGTGATGGAGCACTTGCAAAAACATTTCCAAGTGTAAGCCATGGCCATGAGAATTCCCAATTGAGGTGTAAATATTCAAATGCAATCCAATACACAGGAAGGGATATATAACCCAGTTTATCTCCCATTAGCCTTCTTGTAAAATGAAAAGCTAAGAATGGAAGGCATAATAAAAATGAGTTCAAGATCATGGCCGCAATTGATCCTTCCGCAGTGGAATTCCACACCCACCATGTTGTGATCGCATTCCAAATCAAAATTGCGATAAATGAATGTAGTAATACCTTACGCCATATTCTCACTCCATTTTGAGTAATCATTCGTTCAAGCATCAACAAAGGAACAAATCCAACAAATATTAATGGAAACCATGGACCTGTTGGCCACGCGATTCCAAGTAAGATTCCGGAGAATATGCTTAATCCAAATCGCTTTAACTTTTCCTGCATCATTTTACATTTTTTCCTTTAATCACCAGTACGAACTCTCCCTTTATCGTAGCTTCTCCTTTTTCATATTGCTCGATTAACTCCGATACCGGTTTGGTTATCGTTTCTTCAAACTTTTTGGTCAATTCTCTCGATACAGATACCACTCGGTCTGGCCCCATATATTCCATGATTTGATTAAGCGTTTTTAATATACGATGTGGACTTTCATAAAGTATAACGGTCCGTTCCTCTTTTTCCAAGGTTTCAAATTTGGTTTTTCGTCCTTTCTTATGCGGTAAAAAACCTTCAAAAACAAAACGATCTGAAGGTAGACCCGATTTTACCAATGCAGGTATCAACGCCGTAGCACCAGGCAAACATTCTACTTCTAATTCATTCTCCAAACAGGAACGTACCAGTAAAAATCCCGGATCACTAATCCCTGGCGTTCCAGCATCTGATACGAGGGCAATGGTTTTTCCTTGTTTTAATTCATTCGTATACTTATCCACCAATTTGTGTTCATTGTTTAAATGAAACGGTGTAAGTGGAGTTTGAATTTCATAATGATTTAACAAATTCTTACTTGTCCGCGTATCCTCAGCTAATATAAAATCAGCTTCTTTTAGGATGCGCAACGCACGGAGGGTAATATCCTCCAAATTTCCGATTGGGGTTGGTACCAGATATAACATAAAAATGGTGTGGAAATTTGTTTAATTCTTTCCACGCCAAATGTAAAACATTTTAACAAGGTATTATACTGGAAATTAGATAAGTTGAATTTCTCCAGGAGCTTCTTTTTATGATCGCAGCAAATTTCTATAATGTTATTTCGCTAAAATGATTCGCTCCATCGATCGATTTGTACCAGACCGAAACTCCATAAAACAAACTCCATTCTCCAAGAAATGTAAATCCACATGATCTTGAATGGTAAAGGAACTTTGATATTGTTTATTAAGAATTTGTGCACCGAGTGCGTTATAAAGGATCATTTCCAATCCACCTGAATGATTAAGAGATCTATTGAATACATCCTTTACAAATTAACGAAGCATATAAAATCCAAACCGGACAAGCTTATTGTATTTGTAGAAGTCAATTTGAACAAATGATTGATTATTAGATGCATAAGAAACTAAACACCCTTTTTACGTAAAACTCGGTTTTTTAACTAAAGCCAATTAAAACTTAATAAAGTACAAAGTTTTGACTTTATTCGAATGGAATATTTTCTAATTCAGTGCATTTTAAAAGCAGTTTCACATTCATCTTCAATCATTTAGATAAATTTTACATCTATAAATTATGATGTTATCATTTTTTTTCTATATTTTTGTACTGAATTCAGTTACACTATTGTATAAAACGTATGAGTACTTTATTTGACGAGCAGGAGGATGTTTTAGTGATTGAAAAAGCATCACAAACCAAAAAATTGGTGTTATTCAATGACGAAGTAAACACCTTTGACCATGTAATCGAAACGCTTGAAACCGTTTGCGAACACTCCAATGAACAAGCAGAACAATGCACAATGATCATTCATTATAATGGACAATGTTCCGTGAAGGAAGGATCTGCTAAAAAACTAAAACCTCTGTGGGAGGCAGTTTTGGATCGTGGTATTGCGGCAGAGATTCAGGAGTAGTCCTTACTTATCTATCCTTTCATTTTTTTATTTCATCGATTAGGCTCGCCTTAACTCGAACAAATTTGGCGTTTTTGATCTATTAAGGATAGATTATACGAATTGTATTTTCTTTCTATTTACAATATAATACATCAAAAAACCCTCTGAATAAATCCAAAAGTCTCAATCGGACGGACTATCTTGGATTTCTCAGCTATCTGCCTATTTCATGCAGGCATTCAAGTTTTCTTATACTATATTTAATTTACATCATTATATTCTTCTAATTCGCTTTAACTACGTGCACATTTCGTTGCGCACTATGCTCAAACGCAAGGTTTAGAAGATACGTACCGTTGGTCAGCGAACTTAAGTCAATTTCTTTCATATGTTTGAATTTGACCTTCCTCTGTACTAAGTAAAACTATTTCTACTCGTTTTACAATTCGCCCATAAACATCTCTAAGTTCCACATTCATTGTTTTACTTAATTTATCTGGGATCATATTTATGAAGATTCGATCACGTATTGGATTTGGATAAATACTACTTTCCTTTTCAATTCACTCCTCAAATAAATTCTAAACAAGCATACGAATCATGGAGCGAAATCGTTCTACAACATACTTCTGCCCCCGTAAAAATCATTCCAAACAAATGGCATAAATAAAATACTTTAAAAGCCTAAACCACAATACAATCCGTACATTTCATTAAAAATTCAATCATTGAACTGACTGCATTTCAAAAATAAATTTGGTACTTTTGTAATCCAATAAATCCAAAGCAATCCGAATCAAATTAGTCGCATGAATTTACCATCCAAGTTACTTGAAGAAGCAGTTGAAGCTTTTGCCTCTTTACCTGGAATTGGGAAAAAAACAGCCCTTCGCCTAGTTTTACATTTACATAAAGAAGATTTGAAAGCTACGGATTTCATTACCGATGCACTTTCTAATTTTAAAAACAACATCTCCCAATGTAAAGATTGTCACAACATTTGTGATGGTGAAATATGTGCAATTTGTGCTAATCCGCTGCGTCAAACGGACATTTTATGTGTCGTAGAGGATTTAAGAGATGTAATCGCCATTGAAAATACCGCTCAATTTAAGGGCAAGTATCATGTTTTAGGTGGGATTATCAATCCTATGGAAGGAGTTGGACCAGATGAAATAGAAATTGAGTCGCTGGTAGAACGTGTTCAATCTCTTCAAACAAAGGAATTGATTCTTGCGCTCCCATCTACCATGGAAGGAGATACAACGACCTTTTACATCACTAAAAAATTAAGGGATGTGGATCTGAAAATTTCTACGCTAGCCAGAGGAATTCCTATCGGTGGAGAACTCGAATATGCAGATGAATTGACCTTAGGTAGAAGTATTCTAGAACGGATTAAGTATCAGCAAGAAGACTAAATTCACACATTAGATTTTTCCCATTTGTATCTTCTTGGTTACTTTTTTAATACCTTGTTGTATTTAGAAATAAAGGGATCGTTCTATTCTTAATTAAACTTCGGCCCTGCACACTCAAACACCGTTTGATGCCTAAATTACATTTTTTATTTAAAGATATTTATTTTCCAAAACCCAATTCTACCAATTGGAATGATATGAAAACAGACCATAACGATGGATGTAGCAAATTCTGTTTGTCATGCGAAAAAACAGTTAATTTATTCCGCGTAGCTATACTGTTTGCGATTCCTTTTTTAGGAATAACAAATGCGGCTCAAAGTCAGAATGATAGCAACGATATCACTCATACACTCGAATTTCAAAAACCACTCCTTTTTTCATCGGATACAATTCTAAATGTTTCAAAACCCATTACCCACATTTGGGGAGAAATAAACGCCGAATGGAACCAAACCAAAATCAATGGTCATGCGCTAGATGTACATATTTTCATCAATGGAACTCGTAAAGCTTCCACTTTAGCCACTTATGGAACCTTTAAATTTAATGAAGAAATTTTGATTAAGGACTCAGATGAAATTGTAATCAAAATAAATCTTCCTAGAAGATTAAAACGAAGTAGAGGTTTCAGGAATTTTAAAGAAAAAGTAACTATTAATGAAAATGGAAAAATCGACATTCGTTTAAATCATCGACATATTGGTTCTTTCCACCTATTGCCTACCATGCAACGAAGCAAAGGTTGTCCACGATTTAGGTAGTCCGTTATTTTCAATGGACATTCCTAATTCAAGAATCGCAACCTATTCTACGTCGTAACGTAAAGGAAACAAATAGTAAAATAGAATATCTGCGCTGCTCTTCGAAATGATGGTTACCTTATTGTGGGTTTCTCGTATTTACTATTAATATATGTACACATATGCATTTGAGCTTCTATTTAGAAACGAGGCATTGCATTATTTGATTAAATTTGATTATGGCAAATTCCCAATCTTCATTTAAAGACATTTATTTTCCAGATGCTTGTTCCTCAGACTGGCAGAAGATGACTAAGTCCTCTTCTGGTGGAGGTTGTGACCGATTTTGTTCCAAATGTGAGAAAACAGTACATGATTTTTCAGATCGCACATTTGAAGAATTTAAAGAATTGTACGATGCGACAAATGGAGAAGTGTGCATTAAAATCCAACGAGAACGTGTTGGAGTTGCTCCATTAAATAAAATTAAACGAAGCTTGTTAGGCGCTTCCAATCTCGTTCGCGCTGGTGTCGTTTCCGTAGTTACATTTTTAGGCATTTCACATACAGTTCAAAGTCAAGACACAAATAATCAGAATAAGAAACCTGCAACCGAATTGGCTCACGCATCTAAGTTTTCCGTACCCGATACGGAAAATACCATAGCAGAACTTTCTTCCCAATCGGTCAAAGGAATACTGTATCGTGGCAATAACAAAAAATCGATCATAAAGGAAGATTTAGAAGTAGAACTATACATAAATGGAACATTGCGTGGATCCATTTATGCAGAAAACGGACGTTTTGATTTTAAAGAAGAAATCAAGGTTTATCTATCTGACAAGGTTGAAATTAGAGTTATCGTACCGAAAGAGATGAAAGGTCGTAGAGGGCTCAAAACGTTTCATGGAGAATTTCATCCAAACGAAACCAAGAACCTGCACATTCCGATGGAGTACAACCATGTAAGCAACTTGCGAATAATTCCGCTCACCCAAGGTTGGGTTGGATGTCCAAAGTTTAGATAGAGGAGGTTAGGAACATAATCAAACGGAGTAGATAAGATAAGAATAGAACCAAGGTTAGAATAAATCTCTAAACTCAAGAATCAACCCATCGAGAACCTTCTTATGCACTACAACATTTACAGTTGTACTATTCCTGATTTCTGAGAATTGTCAATACTCCTTTGTATTCGCGTACTGCCAAATCAATAGTCAAATTAATCACAAAATAATATCCTCCATCCGGCAGTGGTTCTCCATTAAAATTTCCATCCCAATCATTCTGATATGCAATAGATTCGTACACCTTTTTTCCTGACTGATCAAATACACTTATGGTATGATCAGGATACGAATCGATATTTTCAATAACCCAAACATCATTTTGCCCGTTTGCATCCGGTGTAATAATGTTAAACACATTCAAATAAAAATCTTCTACCACTTCAACATGCACGCTATCGTAGTTTACGCATCCTTTGGTATCTGTTACTTGAACATTATACGTCGTAGTTTCAGTTGGCGTAGCAAGTGGATTACTTAAAAAAGGATTATCGAATGTCGCAACAGGCGTCCAAATATATGAAAGTCCCCCTTGGGCCCAAATCTCTATATTTCGCCCCTTACTTATTGCCGTATCTTCAATTGTATTCAAGATTGGCAAATTGTAGACTATTACGGCTTTGGTTATACTATCAGCACAACCAATTAAATCTGCCGCAACCAATTTCACAGAATACACGCCCGCCCCTTCATAGGTATGTACCGGTGATGGGATAATACTATTAGATGAATCACCGAAATCCCAACTATACGTAGTTGTAACGCTGACAGTAGATAAATTTGCAAAGGTCATTTCTTCCTTATCACACACATCTGCCACGTTAAAATTTGCTGTAGGCCCCGTTGAAACATTCGTCGTTATTGTGGTATCATCCATGCATCCTAAATCACTTGTCACCGTTAGTTTTACTGCATAATTTCCTGCATTTAGATATGAATATGTTGGATTCAATATCGCTGAGGCATTGCCGTCTCCAAAATCCCAATTATTAGAAACAATTGTGCCTGAATTTATTTGAGAATTATTAGTAAATGGAGAAGAGAAGCCTAAACATACGTCTGGCACAGAGAAGCTTGCCTCTGGATTGGGATAAATTAAAATACTTTTCGTCAGACTATCTACACAAGCAGATCCAGATGTCGCCATCAATTGTACAAAATAAGACGTGTCCTGTAGAAAACCATGCATCGGAGCAGATACTGTATCCGTATTCCCATCTCCAAAATTCCATTGATATTGGATATTTCCTGTAGGTGTTGTCAAATTTGTAAATGAAACAATATTCCCTTCACACGCATTTTGGAAGCTGAAATTCACCACAGGTCGCTCTGCCACGTTTATATAGG
Source organism: Cytophagales bacterium (assembly GCA_965277185.1). GTDB lineage: Bacteria > Bacteroidota > Bacteroidia > Cytophagales > JAHDFW01 > JAHDFW01. Next base: position 61,967 of record CBDICC010000050.1, read on the forward strand.
CAAACGTATCTTCTTTACATCCAAATTCATTGGATACGTCCAATGTGATCTGGTAATTGTTTGGAATCAGATACAAATTGGTTGGAAGAGAATCTACACTGACATTCCCATCTCCAAAATTCCATGTAAAAGTGGCCCCTGAAGTTGTTCCAGAATTTGAATTATTCACCAAAACCAATGTATCAGTTAGGCAGTGGTTTTGTGCTAGAAAATCTGCTACAGGATTAGGATTTACAACCGCGGTTTGGAACAACGTATCCTTACAACTATACGAGCTTGTTGCAATTAACATTACATTGTAACTCCCTACAGACGAATACATATAGGTTGGACTTTCTAAAACTGAATTATTCCCGTCTCCATATCTCCACTCATAGTTGATTCCTCCTGCTAAATTTGGGGTGGAATTCACAAACTGGATTGAAGCTCCTTCACAAACCGTATCCGAATCAAAATCTACCACAGGTTTTGTTTCTATGGACACATTTTGAACTAAAGAATCTACACACCCAGATACCGCAGTTGCGATCAATCGAATGGTGTAATTCCCCATGGCAGCATATCTATTCGTAGGACTTGGACTGGTTGATAAACTTCCATCACCAAAGTCCCATGAATATCCAGAAATCGAGCCACTGGCAATCGAAGTTACATTTGTAAAGGTGATATCTTCCTGTTCACAAGAAGTACTCATAGTGTAATCAGGTACTGGAATTGCAGATATTACTACATTTTTTTGAATGGTATCCAAACATCCATAGTCCGACTCAGAAACAAGTTCTACCGTAAAACTACCCGCATCAAATAAATGATTTGGATCACTAGCTACCGACGTTTGACCATCTCCAAAGTCCCAATTGGATTTCACAATACTCCCAGAGTATATTGCGGTATTATTCGTCAAGCTTGTCAAGGTATTTTCACATACTCCACTCCAAATAAAATCACTGTTTGGATTCGGACGAAGCGCTATAAAGAAAGTATCAGACGCTACTACTGGACAAGCTCCATTATCAGCGACAATACATACTGCAAGACCAAGTGAATCATCGAAATCACTTATTGGCAAACTAGATTGAGTCGTAAATGTGGTGTCCCAGTTTACCCCATTATTAGTCGAAGAAAGCCAATACGCTACTCCGGAAGAAAATCCCTGCGCCGTAATCAAACCATCGGTCCCGTAGCATAGATTCTCGGGTCCTAACAAAAATCCACCATTGGCAGAATCATCCACTTGCACAAATACTGAATCACTATTTACCGAACATCCCCCGTTTGTGAGAACCACTCTATAATACCCAGAAGTTTTCAAATTAAGCAAACTCATTGTGTCATTTATCGCTGACAACGTTACCCAAGGCCCCGAACCAGCACTAGCTTGTTCCCAATGATCTACATTCCCAGTATAACCCGTCAGAACAAGTTGAATATCGCTTCCTTCACAAACTACACTATCATTACTAATAATTCCTTTAGAAGGTTCTGCATTCACCTGAACTACGACATTATAAGGTCGAATTTCGCACCCTGCAGAATCAGATGTATGTAAAGTATAGGTTCCTGCTTTTATCAAGCTTGCCGGAAATGTAGTATCCGCGTTGACACTACTAAATCCATTTGGTCCACTCCATAGATACATGATGTTTGAATTTTGATTCGTTACAAGACGAATACTATCTGTAACACAAATCGGAGAATTAGAGGAAACAGCAATGATCGGATTACCTATAGAAATCTCATCCCCTACCATTGTAACTGGTTCATTCGGCGTATATTTTCGCATTCGATACCATTCAGCCGTCACGGAGCCCGCTTTATCTTGCAAACTCAAGGTCCCAGAGATATCGTTTTCAAAAGTATTATTAAAACCCGTTCGAACTAAATCTCCTGAAGCTCCGGGCCAAGTAAAATATTGCTGATTTTGCATAGTCCAACTAAACTTCCAAATTCCGGATGTTGTTGATGCATTTTCTGCATTAATAACAGAAAGATCTACTAAATCTTGGCAGTTGACAGAATTATTCGTTTCCATCACCCGCATGGTAGTCACTCCTCCACCTATATTCTCAAACGCCATTCCGTACCCATCATTCGAACTGTTTGTTTGTCCTAAAACAGTCATACCTATTGCCGTAGAAACAACGTGAGCCTCAGAAATTACTGGATAACCAAAGGTGGATATTGTTTTCATTACCGCCCTGTCCGTGGTCGTCCCGGTACTACTTAACGTAGCTTGTCCTGAGGTAAACGAAAGTGTTCCTCCGTTACAAAATGTCCATTTAGAAGCGTCCAATGATCCTGATTCAAAATCATCAAAAAATGAAAACGTACTTTCTCCATTCTGCAAACTACTTGCAATTGCGGATCCATAGAATAAAAAAATCGAATCCGAAGTTGCTGCTGCAATCGTATCTAGTTTCACCCAAATTGTCGTGTTCGTCGTATTAACCGTTCCTTGTTCAATCCAAAATGGCAATGCATTTCCAGAAGAAGATAAAATTCGAACATCACTTCCATCTGCGTTCATTTTACCAGCAGCAATCAAGCTAGACGTATTCAAATCAAATGAAATTTGAAAATCACTTAAACCAAACACGTTCGCAGAATTATCCACCCCAACGGTTTTACGATAATCCCACCCACTCATGCAAACCTGAGCAGATACAGATAGTTGTTGACCGACAATAATGGCCATCACTCCTATCTTTATTAATGTCTTAATCAACTTTTTCAATTTTACTTCTAAATATTTTATTATCAACTGTTCGTCCGACTAGGAATAACAGCCCTCTGTAATCTCTTAGTTTTGTTAAATCAATTTCTGTAATAGGCCCAGAGTCAGACATTGAAATCGAACTGACCTCCCTTCCAACCTGATCAGATATGATTAAAGATGCAATCCCTAGATCCGATTCAACATATAACATGTCTTTTGCAGGATTTGGATAAAAATGAACGTTTGTCGCGTCCAACAATTCTTCTTGCCCTAAGTCAATTCCATTTAATAGCAAGTCCGATTTATATTCCAATAAAAAATAACGCATGGAATCGACTTGCCCTTTTGAAAAATACAAACGACAAGGGTCATCCCCATAATCCATAAAATTTTTAGTCATATTAAGAAGCCCACACGACGCCGTAAACGTATCGCACCCCGTGTTCGGAAAATCTTGATTTGGGGTATCCCATATCCCATCATCGGTACTGCAACTGTTTGTCCAAATATGTCCTAATCCCATCCAATGTCCAATTTCATGTACGAGTGTTCTTCCTTCTGCCCTATGCGCTATTGGTCCAATCCCCACATACTCATAATCAATCACCACCCCTTCTTCTGTTGCATTTTCATTCACTGTTTTAGCCCAACCACTTGTAGTTGGAGGCAAATTCGTAATCCAAACATTTAAATTCAGATCATTGGCAATCGGATCCATTCCGCCATCAGCCGTTGAATAAATCGCACTATTTCCGAAGACCTGTGTCTGAGTAGGTACTTCGTTTATCGAACTGTGACTTTTTGATAGATAAAATCTAATATTTGGATTTCCAACGCGATGATTAAAAGGATATGGTATTGGGGTCGTATCGTTCTCCACATTAAAATCTCGATTTAATTGATTCAGCTGGATGTGCAATTGAGCATACGTTATCTTTTGTTGTTGCGTATTGTAAACATTATTAAAAACAATAGGTATGCGCAAGGCCTGACCTGAATCCAATGGATGTACTTGTTGGGCCATTCCTATTCCGTAACAATGGAATGTCAGAATCGCTCCAAAAACAAATCGATATATCAAGTTTGAAAGCACGTTCTATATTAAATTCTAATTCGCAATTACTCCTCCACTTTTTATTTCACCAGTATCCAATAATTGCCTGCGATCAATGCTTTCGCAGCCTCATCAGCATTTAGATTTGAGGCCAATGTCACCGCGTTTGTTTTTGTCATTGGACCATCTACTGCTACATAATAAATCCCCGCTTTCTCCTCCATCATAAAAACTTGTTTCCCTTTTTCACGTCGAAATACCTTCTGAAACGAACGGGCATTTTCCAATTCTTTAAATACGCCTGCTATGACATAAAATCGTTTGTTTCCCGATGGAGCATGAGCATTTACATTTTTAAAATCTATTTCTGTATTTGAATCTGAATTCGAATCTAGACCTTCTGAACGATCAGATCCAAAGGAGTTTCCTTCTCCAGGACCAAAATTTGAATTTGAATTCGAATTCCCATTCTGACTTCCATTCCCCATTGCGTCTTGGCTTTGCCTCATTTGTTGCAACACCGCTGGATCGCTGGCAATTTGCTCCATCAACTTCTTTAGTCGATCAATTTCATTTTGTTGCGCATGGATTTGTTGCTTTTGTTTTTCTAATTGCTCCTGCATTTTCTTGTTTTGCTCTGCCAATTGATCCACTTCTTCATAAGCAGCATTCACATTTGACTCCTCTTTACTTTCTTTCGTATCATCACTTCCTTTTCCAAATAAAAAACGCACTTGAACCTCATGCAAGGATGAATTAAAACTAGCAACGCTATTTACTCCTGGATTAACTCCAAAACCATAGTTCAATTTAAGTTGATCCGACACAGCGTATCCTGTAAGCAAACTAACTCTTCGACCCGATTTAAATCCAATTCCTGCTTGAATCTTATTACTAAAGGTTGCAACTGTAGTAAACGATAACCAACCTGGTAATCCTTCATATGACCGAAAAAAAGCGAATTCCTGCAAGGAGATTTGCTCATTTAAATTCATTTTATACGAAGCCGAAATGGTATAATGTCTTAAAAATCGAAAGGAACCAGAAGTCTGACCCAGTGCATCTTCATAGTTCAATTTATTTCCGAAAATATTCTGAGAAGCAATTCCTAATCGAATTTTATCATTGAAATCATATTCTAAGGCTACTTCTCCATCCGCATAACTTTTCGTTTGATAATTAGCTGTAAAAACTACTTCATTAGGGTCTTCAATATTAAAACGGTCAAAATCAATATGCTGAGATCCCAAGCCTAACGACATTCCTCCTTTCAACAATGACTTTTCCCCCAGAGGTAATCCATAAGCTGCCGAAAACAAAATATTGGTCGCACTAAGCCCAAACATGCTTCGGTTATTCACCCGCATCCCCAATGCAACGTTTTGATCTCCTTTTACCTTCCCATAAACCCATCCTGCTTGTGCTAACGGGGCTCCCGGAAATCCAGTAAAATTCTTTTGCACCAACACTCCTACTTGATTTGTTGGAGTGTTCGCAATAGAAGCTGAATTTACCAAGTATGGAGTTGCATAGGAATGTTCAAAAAATATTTGCTGCTGTCCATACAAGTTTAAGATAGGCAGGCTTAACATTAGAAAGAAAAACGAGATGATTCCTTTCCAGCTACTTTTCATGATCTTGTTCATTATTTATTACTGTATTCTTTCCGGTTGGTTGAACTTGGGTATCCGTATTCGCTTTTGCTTCGTCTTTTGCTTTATCCTGTTTCTTCCCTTTTCCACTGCCCGCTTTTGACTTAACTCGATACTGAAAGGTGTATCCATATTGAACGACTACAACATGCTCGGTAAACAAAATATTATTCTGCTTATTTTCTTTATTGATCCAGGTATAGTTCAAATTTAGATTATGACTTTTACGATAACTGTATCCCAGATTAAAACGGGCATTATTGGTTTGATCAATGATCGTCCCTTGGTTTGTATAATTTAACTGATTAAAACTTGCTCCTAACTTTATCTTTTTTCGTATCGTCTTATTCACATTAAGCACCGGTCCAATCCCGATGTGATCAAAACCAATAACAGAGTTTGCATTTACGTTTACCATTGCGGAAATGGTAAATGCTTTTTTAGATACATTTAAATTGTACCCCATTACGCCATTTACATTTTTAGCGCCTACTTGATTGACATCACTGGCTAATTGATAGTTCACATTTCCAATCAGCGACTTTTTTGTGCTCGTACTATTTCCTAATAAGCAACTAAATCCCCCTCCCATATTATTCGTCACTTGATAATAATTAAGCGAATCCAATTGATTGATTCGAATCATACGTGTACTCGAATTAAAATTAGCATAACGCGCATTTATATTCAGACGCTTATTAATTTTTGCATTGGCCTGTGCGTTCCCAATCAATCTTGTCATTTTTGACACTTTGGTATTCTTTAGATTGTTCTCCTGCAAACCGCCACTCAACACTAAATTCATATTGTTTTTGAACAATTTCCGATTCCAAGAGAGTGTAATATCCTGAAAATCATTATTCATAAATGGAATCCCCATAGAGGTATATTCTGGTCCCAGGCGTCGATAACCAAGTTTAACTGCGTTATTTCCAAACGTATATCCCGCTGAAGACTTCAATGCTCCATTGTATTGCGACGAAGCTCTCGATCGAAACAAAAAACCCATATTATCTAAATAGGATGCGGACTCCAATTTCACCCGTTCACTTCGAATATCTCGGGTATATGCACTTGCTGCATATTCAAACTCTAGATTTAGTTTTTTAAAGAAGGTCTTTTTCGTTTTAAAACTAACGATAAGGTTCTCTTGCGGCGCTTCTGTTATCAATACTGGATCAATACTAGCTGACCTTTGGGCATCCCACGCTCGAAAAAAAACATATTCGCTAAAACCATTTGTTCCATTATGTTTAGTTTTCATAGCTACGCCATATCGATCAAAATAAGCTAATCCAAGGGTATTTGCATTCAAAAATGCCGTATCTTGAATTGCACGGGCAAATCGACCACTCATTAATTGATATTGCCACTTTGAATCTTTCGGTTTTACCTCAACCCCTACTCCCAAAAATTTGTTTCCTGATAAACTAAATTCCGAAAAATTCATGCTTCTATATCCAAGATGTACCGTTACTGCCTTGTATTTAGGACTTATCCCAAATTGATTAAATGGTTGATTATTCTGATAAGGATAACGTAAGTTTTGTCCTTGTGGGCTGTAATTAAAGGAAAAAGGAGCCGATATTAATCCAAATAAACTAATGTTCAAATTAGCATTCAGGGACCAATAAAATCCCGGACGCCTTGGTGCGATATTAGCGGCAGAATAGAAGTTCGTTGTTTGTCCAATACTCCCAGAAATTTTGAAAGGATCCGCCTTCAATACCGCCTCCACATCTTGTCCACACACATTGGAAAGACCGAAAAGGCATAGTAATATTATAAAGAAAAGGCTGTTGAACTTTTTCATCGCGCAAATATAGCAATAACTATTGCCTTTTGCACCGGAAGACGCGAATGTTTTTTGTTATGAGGAATCCTAATGAAAACTCACTTCAAAATCATCTTCCTGACCTCATAAGACCCTTTATTAGTGCTTTTATGCTTCTTCCACCTTGAGTAGGTTTGACACCGACAAAAATGCGATTTATCTAGAATGAAGAACTTAATACAATCCTCAAAAACTTTCCCATCCCGGACCCTTCCTTTTTTCACAAACAAGTAGTACTTTTGCGGCACTATGGTTCAACAACTTTACTATATAGTTCAAAAAAGCTATATAAAACGGCTATTTCTGCTCATTTTCGGATTCTTATTATTTATGAATTCGCCTCTCTTTGCTCAATCTACGGGCAAAGTTGTATATCAAATGTCTTCCTCTTCGAATGGCATCGAATTAAAATGGTATAGCCAAGACTTCATCTATCCGAACGGGGTAAATATTTATCGGAAAAACGCAGAGAATGGAGCTTGGACAAAACTTAATTCCAAGCCAATTAAGAAAAAAAGTAAGGTTCCTACAACGACCAATGAAGATTTAAAAATGGCCTATGAAGTTGGGTCTAGTACTGCAGCTGGAAAATTAACCGGAGTTGTTTTGCTTAACTTAATTCTTGAATCATTCCGCACTACAGAATTCGCCGATTTCATGGGGATTTACTATAAAGATGAAAGCATATCAGCTGGAAATTCTTATTGGTACAAAGTAACCTTAGAAGGTAGCAAAAAGGAAATTGCTCTATCTAAAAAAATCATTGTTGGAAAAAGAGTATCCTGGACGCCTCAAAACATAGAGCACAAGCACAAGCGAAAACAAATTCAGTTCAAATGGAAAACCTCTGAAAACCTGTTTTATGGAGTAAACATTTATCGAAGTACGAATAACGGAGCCTTTGAAAAAGTAAACGATTTTCCTGTAATCATCTCTGAATCAGAAAAAGGACAACGACCAGACTATTTTTATATTGACGAATATTTAAAAGAAAAAAGCACCTATAAATATCACTTAAAAGGGATTAACTATTTTGGAGTTGAATCGAAACCATCTGCCGGCATTTCCATTAAAGTAAAGGATCGTACTCCTCCTTTAGCTCCGCTTTCATTGATCAAAAAAGACGTGAAAAAATTAAATGTGGAACTTACTTGGCTCAACAACACCTATAAAGAAGCAAAAGGTATTAACGTATATCGAAGTTTCAAACTCGACACATTGTTTCAAAAAGTAAACAAGACCCTCCTACCTTTAACCGCAGATGAATTTACAGATGTTGTTCCAAAACCGGATGGATACTATTATAAAATAGCAACAATTGACTCTTCTGGAAATGAAAACTTTTCCAATACCATTACATTTATGGTAGAAGATGTAATACCTCCTCCAATACCTTCTAATGTGAAAGTAGAAGTAGACACCGGCAAAATCCAATTGACTTGGGACGCCGTGGATGCGGGAGATTTAATGGGTTACCGAATATATAGGACTACGGACCCGGGAAATATTCAGAAAAAGTATGTTTTAGTAAATGCGCACCCAATGGATTCAACAACTTACACGGATCCTAATTTAAATAAGAAGAATAAAAACATATTCTACTATTGTGTGGTCGCGGTAGATAGCTCTTATAACATGAGTGGATTCAGTGAGCGTGTGGAAGGAAAAATGCCCGATGTGGTCCCCCCACTTCGGCCTTATATTCAGCTCATTCAATTTGAAAAAAATCTTTTACAAGTGCAATGGACGAGCAACACGGATTCAGACTTAAACTACTACGAATTATATAAACGAGTTCAATCTAGCAAAGAACAAACAACTGCGGCAATCGATTCTTACAAGAAAGTGAATGTAAAGCCAATTTCTGCCTCTGCTATTTCCTATAAAGACAGGGACATTGAACTAGGGCAAACTTATCAATATATACTATTTGCGTTTGATAGCACCGGAAATAAATCAGTGGCTTCCAAAGCGTATACGATACGAACTAAACCTGCAAAACTAACGAACAATTGTACAATTGAACTAAGTTTAAAATACAAAAACAAGAATAAAAACGTGCGATTGGACTGGTCATTGGAAGGGTCAGGATGCAAAGCTTCTATTGATCAAATCGCACTTTTCAAACAATTGAAACATTCTGCTCCAGAAAAAGTCTTATCCACTAAATCCGACGGAATTACTACGTATACAGACAAAAATGTTTCAATCGGGACCAAGTATCAAATCAGAGCTTACGGAACAAACGGGGAAATTTTATACTCTGAAAAAGTGATCTTAAAATAATTCAACAGAATCTTTGAGATCAAAAGGACATTTTTCTCTATTTTTGTACAAATTTAAATTGCAATATGAAGTTCAACGCTACATCCGCTTTTTTAGGAGTATTCATTTCGCTCCTTTCTTATACCAGTATTTACGCGCAAGTAGGAATCAACAATGACAGTCCTGATTCATCCTCCACATTGGATATGTCTGGTGGAACCAATATAGACAAAGGGATCCTTCTTCCTACAACCAGAGACGTAATTAATGTAAATCAGCCTGCTCATGGTCTTTTAATATATAACGACTCTATCAATGAATTTTTCTTTCGTAACGATAGTTCGAATACCTGGCAATCTTTGAATCGATTAAGATCAAACGCTACTGAAAGAAGTTCCTATATATTAGATAGCCTCGGAGTCGGCAAAACTACTCCAAATGCCAACTTGGATGTGGCAGGAAACACCAATATGGATGGAGGACTTGCTGTGGGTTCTGATATAACCGTTGGTGGAGGGATCACTGTAAATGGTTTACCAGGCATAACCTCAACGGGTCCAGTAAATGCTACTGGGAAATTTGCGACAATTAAAGAACAAGGTTTTGATCTAGTCCCACGAGGATCCATTATCATGTGGAACGGAAACACTCCTCCAAATGGTTGGGCTATTTGTGATGGTACAACTCATGCGGCGGTAGACGGAAGTGGAACCATGGTTGTGACACCCGACCTTCGAGGTAGATTTATTGTGGGAAAGTCGAATACAGATGGAACTAATTATACTTACTTTAATGATGAAAAAAATAAATTTGAGTACAACACTGCTGGAAAAATTGGGGGTGCGGCCGATGTTGCTCTAAACACAGGGAACCTACCCTCACATACGCATACTTTTTCCGGAAATACAAATACAGACGGGAGTCATAGCCATACGTATCAAGTGCATGGTGCTGGTGGCGCCAACGGAACCAACATGGAAAATGCAGATGGAGGGACTCCAAATCAAGTAAACCAAGGGGCTGCTAATAATAAAATTTGGGCCGGTGTTCATTCTCATGCTTTTTCTGGAACTACGAACGCAACTGGCTCTGGAAACACCCACGAAAACACACCTCCGTATTTTGTTTTAGCCTTCATCATGAAACTATAATTCATTTTGACCGTGCTTAAATACATAGCTCTGTGGGGTTGTTGTTTCCTTTTAATAACTTCTGCCACTGCCCAACAAGGGATTTACACCTTTGAAAGTGATATTGTCATTTCTGGGAACGATTCTGTATATGTTCAAGGAGGCTATTTTAATATGGACTCCAATTCTACTCCTACTTATTCTAGTAAAATCATCAATGATGGTCATCTTTTTCTAACAGGTGATTTCATCAATCATTCCAACGACGTTGTGGCAAAAGGCGACACAGGCTATATTCATTTCATAGGTTTAGGAAACCAACACGTATCATGGTCGGGTGATTCCACGATCCATTTTAATTATTTACATATTAATAAACCATTCGGAGATCTTATTGTTACCAATCACATCTATGTAAAACGGCAGTTAAATTTCACGAAAGGCAATATGATTTTGCAACAAGGAAATTTAACATTAAGTGAATACGGAAGAGAAAATATTGATGGAACGTTCATAAATGAATGGGATTCATCTCGGGTAATCACAACCAATGGAGAAGAAATATATGTATATAAGTCCATCAATCCAGTTGGAAATGTTGCCGGGATTGGATTTCATACTAAGAAACCAGTATTCGTTGCTTCCGAAATACGTCGAGGAAATAACCGACAAGAAAGTGCAGGAGACGGAAGTATCTATCGTTACTTTAAGTTTAATCCCATAAGTGCAGTACAAATGGATCTTCGAATGGATTATTTCAATCCAGAAGTTGATACGTTGATCGAAACCTTTTTGGATGTATGGAAAAGTGATAACAACGGAGTATGGAGAAATCAATTTGGATTGGTAGACCCTGTCGCCGATACTTCCTTCAAAAGTTTTGATTCCACTTATGCAAATACCACCTATACCATTGCTGAAAAAAATTGCCGAATTACACCCATCGTCGAATTTGGAATGGACACAATTTACCTCTGTATGGGCGATTCAGTACAACTGGATTTGGATAACCCTAATCATGAATTTCAATGGTCAACTGGAGAAAACACTCAAACCATTTCCGTAAAAACATCTGGGAAATATTATGGAAGTGCTCTGACAATAAAGGGATGCACTGGCTCTGATACTGTGGAAGTAATCGTTTCGCCGATACCTACTGCAAATTTTGATTTCGATGATCTAGTCGTTTGTGAAAATGACAGCATGCATGTATCTGACAGCAGCACCATAAGTACTGGAAACATCGTCGATTGGCAATGGGATTTTGGAGTAACAGATAGTATATCAGACACTTCTATAGTTCAAAATGCAGCTCATCTATATCCGCAAGAGTATGGAAACTACAATGTGCAATTAATTGTAACTTCTGACTTTGGATGTTCAGACACTATTCTAAAACCAAAAATCATTTTCCCTCTACCTACTATTGGTTATTCCGTGAGCGATAGTCTTTGTGAGGGAAACAGCATTGTTTTTAATGACACCAGTTCGGTCTCTTTTGGAGGAATTCTCAATCAATTTTGGGAGTTTGGAGATGGAAATAGCATGAATGGTATCGCAACTACAAATCATTTATATGCAGGTAATGGATCTTTTGCCACCAAGCTTATCGTTACCACCAATGCAGGATGCGTTGATTCATTGACAAAAAACATCACGATTAATCAGCGTCCTACATCGGATTTCAATTTTGACCGACAGTGTAGTAATCTGCCAATCGCATTTACCAACAACTCCAATCTAGGGTATTATCATCAATGGTCATTTGGAGATGGTGATTCGTCCCAAGTCGCAGATCCTACCCACTTGTACGCTGCTCACGGTAATTACACTGTTTCTCTAAATGTGACTTCGGCTAATGGTTGTACGCATGACACTACTCAACTAATTTTAGTTGACACAATTCCGAACGCTTCATTTACGGCAGGCAATGCATGTCAGGCAGATAATATTAACTTTAATAACAACAGTTCATTGGAAAGTGGGATCATGCTATACAGCTGGACTTTTGGAGATGGGAATGGCATCAATGCATTTAATGCTAATCACTCATATATTAATCCAGGAACGTATCAAGTTCAATTATTAGCGAGCAATTCCTATGGGTGTTTTGATTCTGTTTCTCAAGCAATTACCGTACATCCTCGGCCAAATGCAGGCTTTACCATTTCTGAAAATTGTTTAGGTCAAAATGCACCTATCTCAAATACCAGTGCAATTACTACAGGTACATTATCTTATAATTGGGATATGGGAGATGGAAACATCTATTCCAATCTAATCACTCCAACCCACAATTATGCCGCAGATGGCAAGTATTTAGTAACACTTGAAGTCATTTCAGATCAAGGATGTAAGGATACAATTTCAGATAGTGCCCGAATCAATGCAATTCCATTTATCAATTTTGGGGATACCATTCGTACGTGCAGTGCATTCTTCCTTCTCGATGCTCAAAATGCTGGATCTACCTTTGCTTGGTCAAATAATTCCTTTTCTCAAACATTAAACGTAACGAGCACTGGTTCATACCATGTTGAAATCATTTCTCCATTTGGATGTTCGTTTAGAGATACGGTTTACGTCTTACTTAACACCCTCGTAGAACCAGATCTTGGCCTCGACCGAACGGTATGTGATGGCGTTACATTGGACGCATTTCAGCCAGGTAGTAATTATTTATGGTCCACCTCTGCCAATTCAGCTTCCATCAACGCCACTAATTCAGGTTTATATTGGGTTCGAATGACGGATCAAAATGGATGTATTGGAACGGATACCGTATCATTAGTAGTCAATTCCAGCCCGGTTGTTAATTTGGGCGCAGACACATTGATTTGCAGTACAGATTCAATTCTCTTAAACGCAAGTAATCCTACGGCTTCGTTTTTGTGGTCTACTGGGGAAATTAGTCAATCTCTTTATAAAAAATCAACCGGTTCTTATTGGGTTCGAGTAACTGGAACTAATAACTGTGTAACAAAAGATACCATCCACATTATTCAAGAATTAGCTCCGATCATGAATTTGGCAGATTCTTCTACGTTTTGTGGAAGCGGAATATTAAATCCAATGAGTAATGCAATTACCCATACTTGGTCTAGTACAAGCAACACATCCACTATCAATGTAAATTCAAGTGGAACCTATTCGGTGATTGGGTATTCTCAAAATGGATGTGCCTCTCATGACACTTCATATGTCTCTATTTTATCACTTCCTGCATTTTCGCTAGGCAACGATACCGCGATTTGTAATCAAGACAGTTTAGTATTATCGATTCCTACAGGTAGTATTCTTTGGTCTGACGGAAGCAGTCAAAGCAATTATGTTGTTTACTCCACAGGTTCTTATCACGCTGTGGTAACTGGATCAAATGGTTGTACTTCCAATGACACTATCAATGTCTTAGTATATCCAGGTCTTGAAATTGAATTAGGAGGAACGATAGAATTATGTGGCAACGGAGTTCAAACATTTGAAGCATCTTATCCTGGGACCCCAACTTGGTCTTGGAATGGCGTCTTCATCGGATCGGATAGCATTGTTTCGGTGGATACCTCCGGAACGCTTAGTTTATCTATGGATTGGAACAATTGCACCTTCACGGACACAGTAGACGTGGTTGCACCACTTGTTCCATTAACTGCAGATTTCCTTATTCCTTCTACCGTAAGTATTGGAGATACCGTTCAAATTGTGCAAGTATCTTTTCCTCAACCTATTTCAACATACTCATGGACCTTAGGTGATGGTACTTCTTCTAACGAAAAACACCCTACCAACATCTATTACTTAACGGGAACCTACGAAATTCAGTTAACGGTTGAAAATGGGAACTGTACTGATACGTTGACTAAAAGTATCGAAGTGGTGAATCAGCAGGAAGAAGAAGTAGTATTCGAAGATCTTCCTAATGGAATCCGTATTCTCAGTTCGAAAGTGTATCCAAATCCTACCACTGGCCTTCTTACATTGGAAGCTTTATTAAATCAATCTTCTGAAATCACGTTACGCTTATTTGACTTTAATGGAAAAATGATCATGATGGATGAAGCGCAAGGACAAGTTTTACAGAAACAAATCAATTTGGAAAGCCTACCCGCCGGCATTTACTTCCTTGTACTTAACACACAGGATTATCAGTATACGCACAAAATTATTTTGTACTAATTAAGGTAAGAGCGTATCTACAAAACCTATTGATTTGATTGTTCAGCACATATTAGATTGTGCTTCGTTGGTCGCAGTCCGAATGCATGGTTGATTTAAAAATCGTTTCGAGCAGCACAGAAATATATTGACCTAGGAAGAACGAATTACAAAAGTTTGCTCTTGTTGAAAAAACGTGGGCCTTCTTCCTTCAAAATCAACCAAAATGTCGTTCTAAGGGTTGATTATTTTATTTTTTAATACCGATTTGAATCTATCTCAAAAGAATTTCCTTTGGCCAACCAATCACGCAAATCTTTCAAGGCTTTTCGGTAATTAGAGACTTCCAACTCTCCTGTGGACTTCTCCCTATTCAAAGGAGAATTCGTACAGTATGGAATTATCATTTCCATCATACGATAGCCACAATCCATTTCAGCAGGATTATCTGGGTCAGATGAAGTACACCCTTTATTTTTCACTTGAATATGTTTTGTGATCACTTCGTAAACTTCGGTATTATGAGTATACAATAGATCTGGAAGCACATCATAAACGTATCCGTCATTTAAAGGTGCCCGCTTCAATTTTTCCAGCAATGCACTTGTCGCTTCTTTGTTACCTAATCGAATTAACGCCATTTGGCAAGCCCATTTCACACTAAATATTTTGGACGTTTTATACCGTTGAGTTAACATTGGAATAGCATTCTTCAAATTTAAATAGCCGCAAAGTTTACTTATCAAGATAATATTATCCGTATTGCTCCAAGAAGTATCCTGCACCGCATTTAATAAATTCTTTTGTGATTCATTCGAAAAAGAAGCAATTGAATATCGGGTCATCGAAGAAAGTATTTTAGATCGGTTTATATCCGATTCTAAACCTAAAGCAGCAGACAAAATATTTAGAACTTGTGTCTTTACTTTTCGATTCTTACTTTTCTCCCCTACTCTCGCCAAAATCGATATCGCCTGCTTGCGTTGTTTCGAATTCGAATCCTTTAAATAAGCATC
>CBDICC010000051.1:0-96792 GCA_965277185.1 Cytophagales bacterium
AAAACACAGGCTGCTCTTTTTGAGTGTATGGAAGAAAAACAAATTTCTTCGGACGGAACAACATACGAATTGGATTTCCCATTCATTGTTTTGGCGACTCAAAATCCCGTGGAGCATGAGGGAACGTACAAATTACCGGAAGCTCAATTGGATCGATTTTTATTTAAAATTGACGTCGAATATCCTACGCTTGATGAAGAAATTCAAATTTTGAATGGTGTTTCAAATCAAACCATTACAAAAGATCTTTCGGACATTAATAATATTCTAACTAAAGACCAACTGGCTAAATTCAGAAAAATGGTCCAAGGATTCGTATCGAGTCTAATTTAATATCATACATCGCTAAAATCGTCGAAAATACACGATCTAATTCGGGTCTATTTCTAGGAGCTTCTCCGCGGGCATCCATAGGTATTTTAACAGGTTCTAAAGCTATTGCGGCAATTAGAGGACGTGATTTTGTAACTCCGGACGACATCAAACATGTTGCGTTGCCTGTATTAAGCCATCGAATTATCCCTACTCCGGAAAAAGAAATGGATGGAGTTTCGTCTAAAGATATTATTAAAGAAATATTGGAACAAATTGAAGTTCCAAGATAAGAAGTTCATTCTAAACTTATTTAGTTATTTATTAAGTGATCAAATTTTTAAGCAAAATACTTCCCGACATATTTTTGTCCAGCCGATTGCTCATCGCATTGTTGAGTTTGGTCGGATTATTTATTTTGGGCTTCCCCTATCCTATTCTTTTTGGGATTGCAAAAGGATTACTTATTTTGGTATTGGTAGTGGTTATTGCCGAATTCTCATTGCTATATAGTAAGGCTAAGCCGTTTAAAACAAATCGAATTTGTGAAGACAAACTATCCAATGGCGATCTGAATCCGGTTAGAATCATTGTACAAAGCTCTTATCAAATAGGGATCGATATTGAGCTTATTGATGAATTTCCAGATCAATTTCAAATTCGAGATTATTCGTTCAAACTTCGTTTGGAGGCTGAAGGAGTAGATGAAATCAAATACAATCTTAGACCAACTACAAGGGGTGAATACACTTTTGGGAATATTAACTTATTCGTTACTACTTTAGTAGGGTTCATTAAGCGGAGAGTCGTTGTACCTTCGGAACGAACCATTGCTGTTTATCCTTCATTCATTCAACTTAAATCTTACTCGTTCTATGCCATCAATAATCGATTGACAGAGATTGGTGTTAAGAAAATTCGAAAATTGGGATTGAACAATGAATTTGAACAAATCCGTGAATATGTTCAAGGAGATGACATGCGAATTGTAAATTGGAGAGCTACGGCCCGAAAAAATCAACTCATGGTCAATCAATATCAGGAGGAACGATCTCAAAACGTTTATTTTCTAATTGATAAAGGACGTATGATGCATATGCCTTTTGATGAACTTTCATTGATAGACTATTCAATTAACGCAAGTCTAGTAATGGCTAACATTGCAATTGCAAAAGACGATAAAGCAGGCTTAATCACCTTTTCCAACAAAATTGGCACCATCGTACCCGCTAGCAAAAAAGCAGGCCATATGAACGTGATTTTGGAAGCTTTATATAAGCAAAAAGTTCGTCTGCAAGAACCTGATTACGCCCGACTGTATCGTAATATCAAACATAAGATAAAACAGCGAAGTCTACTTATTTTATATACAAATTTCGAATCACTCGTTTCACTGCGAAGGCATATCGATCATATTCGAGCAATATCAAAAGAACATTTGCTAGTAGTGGTTATTTTTAAGAATTCGGAATTATTTCAAGATGAAAATAACGTTCAATCGTATCACACCACCGAAGACATTTATAAAAACACCATAAAGGAGAAATTTGTGTATGATAAAAAACTGATTATCAAAGAGTTGAATAAATATGGGATTCAAACCATTCTTACAAAACCCCAAGATCTTACGGTTAATTCCATTAATAAATACATTCAGCTTAAAGCCCGTGGTTCCTTGTAATTATGTAGTCTCTAATATTATTTACGTTTCCGCTTACTAACTAAATTAATACCTTCCAGGCCTCATCCACATTTCCACTTTCCAGAAGTTGTTTTGCCAATTGATGCAATGCCTTTTGATCTCCATTACACCCCTTTACGGCTTCATTAGATTGCTGATATTCTTTTGCTTCTTCTAAGGTTGGCTTGCTTTCTACATTGCCCAATCTTCCTAGATTATTTCCAGTTAACACATCCGAATTACGAATGTTTTCAGGAATTTGATCTACTCCTATTCCTTTGGTCCGAATTGGCTTAGGAATTTCAAAAAGTGAATCCCCTTGTGCTCGGCTATACCAATTCCCTCCCATTCGGGCTACCGCATCCAATTTGAACGGATCAATTTTACTATTCGTATCCAAAATTTCATTTTGAAAATGAGCCATCACGACTTCACAAACAATTAAATTTCCAGCTCCTCCTTCGTTTCCTAATTTAATCACTTCTCGTACTTCACATTCAAATGATGCAGGTGATTCTGCTACACGTGGCGGTTTGATTCGCTCTGACGGTAATTCTGTTAATCCAGATTTAATAAACTCGTTAACTCCATCTCCGTATTCTGTACTGGATAAGGACATTTGCTCAACGATCGAGTAATTAACAATGTTTATTACCACTTCCCCTGTTTCTAGGCAATTATCCAATGTATGTTTTGTTGTATTATCTCTAACTCTTCGTGCGGGTGAAAAAACCAAAATTGGTGGATTGGCACTAAAGGCATTAAAAAAACTAAATGGGCTCAAATTAACATTCCCATTGCCATCAATTGTACTCGCAAAAGCAATTGGGCGCGGAGCAACAGCTCCTAACAAATAACCATGAAATTCGGCTGTAGTCAGTTTTTTTGGATCTATAGATAACATACGTTTTTGATTTTTCCCAAATGTATGTACTAGGAGCATTTAAACAAAATATTATAGCACGTTATGAGATTAACAAATAAGATTTGCGTAAGTTTGTTACAAGTCAGAAATAATCATGAACTGCACTAGGACTATGAATAAGCAGTATTACATCATCCCTCTTCTTCTTTTTATTACGCTTTCAATTTCGTTGCAATCGTGCATTTCGAAAAAGCAACTTTCCTATCTCAAAAATATTGAGCAAGGGAAACAAGTGAAAAAACAAGATGTGACCGTGGCCTACAAATTACATCCCGGTGATGTACTTAATATTAAGATCTACACAATTGACAAAGAGTCAATGAGTATGTTTAATCGAGCGGCAAATTTATCCGCGCAAAACGGATCTAACTCCGCTTCATTATATGTCTCAGGATATGAAATCGATGAAGAAGGGAATATTGATTTACCCTCAATAGGCAAATTACAGATTGCAGATCTCTCACTGGAAGAAGCTAAAACGGTTCTCAATGAAGCTTTATTCAAGTACTACAAATTAGTTTCCATAGATGTTAAACTGGTTAATTTCAGAGTTACTATTCTAGGTGAAGTACGAGAAAAAGGGACCTACATGGTTTATAACAAAGATATTAATGTGCTTCAGCTGGTCGGTCTAGCCAAAGGCTTTACGGAATATGCGAATACCCGAACGATCAAAATTATTGATGGAGCTACAGGAACAATCACTTTTATGGATCTTGATTCGCCAGATATCTTAGGCGATCCCGCCTTCTATTTAAAACCAAATTCTGTGGTCTACATTGAACCCATCAAACAAAAGAAGTTTCGAGTTAATCGGGAAGTTTGGCGTGAAACATTTACAATTTTGAATGTGGGAGTTACGGCAATGTATCTGATTATCACCTTATCCAGGTTGAATCCGTAATCAATTAGTTAATTTACTGCTTCATTGATCGAGCCAATATCTCCGTTAATTTCTTTGCTCCTATCTCATTCATGTGATCTGCATCGTAATAATCTTCTTTGACAAATTGCTCAGATTCAAACAAATTTAAATACTCACAATTGTCAAAATTCAACGCCATTTCTTTCGCTGTCGAAATTGAATGAGTGAGTTGCGATTGATTGAGTTCTGATCGATAGCTAACATAAGCCGGTGCAGTAAATAAAAGTACTTCAATGTTTCTTTGATCACAAAACGTCACCAAATCTACCAGTGCCTTCCGATTTAAAGCATATGCCGCCGTATCTTCTTTGGTATGGCGCTTGGCCGAACGCTTTCCTGAAATTTCTAAATCCACTGCATTTTCTGATCGAAACGCTGTCCCCCAACCAAGCTTTGAACAGGAGATCAATGACTTTTTAAGGACATAAGCCGAAGCCGCTTTCATTGTACTAACTTTCAACCTATTACCCAGTATTTCAGAATGGTCCTTGACGGCCTTTGATCGATTGATATCGAAATACATTTCATAGTTCTTAACCCTCCATGACTCTTCACCATTATCTAACGAGAGCGCAAATGAAAAATAGGAAATAGGTACAATCACCGTTTTCAAATTCTTCATCCGATCGTTATACTTTTTCAATATTTCGAAATCGTAATTTAGGGATTGAGAGATATAGGCTGAATTAAAGGTTTTATCAGAAATAAAGGCTGGATTCACTCCATAAAAAGAATGTGAGCTTCCTAAAATGAGTGTTTCGATTTGATCTGAATTGGAATCCAAATAGCTTTTCTTCATCCCATAATCATTGGGAATTTGTCGAAGAAGTACTTCTGCCATTATACCTATCACCAGTATTGGGGTTCCAAAAAGCAAACTAAATTTGATGAATTTCTGCATTTTTTATATTGCTACCTCCTTCCTTAACCTAGAATTGAAAATAAATAAACTCTTGTTGATTTCCTGCAAACCAAAAAATCAAGCAAATCAATCCATAATACATCGCCCAACGAAATGGCCTTTTCCAAGTGGATCCTAATTTGGCAATCGCATATTCTTCTTCCCTTCCCAACCACTCCAATAATAGAAATAACAAAATTAATACACCTGTTGTAATCGCTGGAGTCTTACCTTGGAAATCTGGAACCGTAAATAATGATTTGGAAAAGATGGTCTTTAAATAATTAAACGCATGTTCTACGTCTTTAGCTCTGAAGAAGATCCAAGCCAGTACCGTTAACCCAAATGTCAACATCATTTGCAAAAAAGCCTTTACGGATGGAAAAAGACGTCCCTCTGCAATCGTATCTAAGTTTGTCCGGTTCTTATTCGTCAATAGCAATGGTAAGAAATACAACGCGTTTAAAGCTCCCCAAATTATGAATGTCCAATTAGCACCATGCCAAAATCCACTAACAATAAAGATAATAAATGTATTTAGCACCTTTTGAAACGTACCTACTTTACTCCCTCCAAGTGGAATATACAAATAATCTCTAAACCAGGTTGATAAGGATATATGCCATCTCCTCCAAAATTCAGCAATATTTCTTGAGAAATAAGGGAAATTAAAATTTTTCATTAAGTCAATTCCAAACAGTCTTGAGGTACCAATGGCTATATCAGAATATCCTGAAAAGTCACCGTAAATTTGAAAAGCAAAAAAGATCGCTCCTAAAAACAGGGTACTACCTGAATACTTATCCGAATGATTAAATATTTCATTTGCTGCCTGTGCGGCATTATCCGCAATCACCATTTTCTTAAAAAGCCCCCACAAAATTTGTCGTAATCCGTCCACCGCTTGATGGTAATTGAATTCCCGTTTACGATTAAACTGAGGAAGCAAACGAGTCGCCCGTTCAATTGGACCAGCAACGAGTTGAGGAAAAAAGGTCACAAAAGCGGAAAAAGCAATAAAATCTTTGGTTGGCTTCAATTTTCCTTTGTACACATCAATTGTATAACTCAAGGTTTGGAACGTATAAAAGCTAATCCCAACTGGTAATACGATGCTTAACGAATCCACCGTAATTTCTGAACCAAAAAAGGTATACGCAGAAGCGAAATTATCCAGAAAGAAATTATAGTATTTAAAAAAGCCCAGAAAACCCAAATTCACCACGATACTTGTCCAAAGCAAGAATTTCCGTGTTAACTGTGTCTGCTTCTTGGAAAGGGCTAATCCTACCGAAAAATCAACGATTGTACTGAATAAAACCAGCGAAAGAAAACGCCAATCCCACCAACCATAGAACACATAACTTGCCGCTGCAATTAATGCGTTTTGAAGCTTTAAATTCTTGTTTAGGACAAACCAATACAAGACAAAAACCAGAGGAAGAAATATGGCAAAATCAATGGAGTTAAATAACATAGTGCTATCCTAACTATAATGGGTTAATTCGTAAAACTAAAAGTACTATAAATAGAATATTCGTCAAACAAATTAGCCTTTTTCTAATCAAAAACATAGAGTGAATGGCCTTCTCATCCCGCACAAAATAGCTTTCAAAAAAAGAAGATTATCAAAAAATATTGTACCTTTCCGTATATTCCTAATTTGTAGAATACAGCTGTAATAAGCTCAGAGCAATATAATATAATACACAATGACAAAACCTTATCTCATAGAGTTCAACAAAATTGGTAGCGAAGACATAGGCTATATAAGTGTTGCAGAGATCGAAGACAATATCCCGTTTGAAATCAAACGAGTCTATTGGACATATGACACTCCTAAGAATGTACAAAGAGGGAATCATTCTCATCAAAATCTAATGCAGGTAATCATCTGTACATCAGGAAGTTTAAGGGTCGGACTGGAAAACATAGACGGTGAAAAAATCGAATATCTCTTAGATCGACCTAATATGGGCTTGTTTCTTCCAGCAGGCTATTGGAGAACTCTAGATTTTGGTGAAAAATCGGTTTTGTTGTGTTTAGCGTCACTTCCTTATTCCGAAGATGAATATATCCGAGACTACAAGCAGTTTAAGAAATGAGTGAAGTAATGATTCATGAAACGGCAGAGGTGAAATCTACCCAAATTGGGAATGACAGTCGAATCTGGCAATTTGTAGTAATATTTAAAAACGCCGTTATTGGGGAACGAGTAAACGTCTGTAGCCATTGTCTTATTGAAAATGATGTGGTTATTGGAAATGATGTTACCATAAAGTCTGGAATCCAAATTTGGGACAATACTGTAATAGAGGACAATGTACATTTGGGTGCGAACGTCACATTTACCAATGACAAGCTTCCTCGCTCTAAAAAATATAAAGAAGTTTGGGACAAAACCATCATTGAAACTGGTGCAAGTATAGGAGCTAATGCCACATTAATCGCACCGGTCAAAGTCGGCAAATACGCATTGATAGGTGCTGGAAGCGTTATTACACAAGACATTGGAATGTTTGAAGTGTGGTACGGTAATCCAGCTAAAAAAAGAGGATATATTACCCAGGACGGGGAATTGCTTGATTTGAATTTAAAATCAAAAGAAACAGGAATGAACTATGTCTTTTCAAACAATGAATTAATTGCCAATGATTGATTTCCTGAACTTAAAAAAAATAAATCAACGTTATACCGCTGAATTGAATCGCTCAATGGAAGAAACGCTTTCTTCTGGTTGGTACGTATTAGGTGATCAGACAAAAGAATTTGAGCGCCAATTTGCCAATTATTGCAATGCTCAATATTGTATCGGTGTGGCAAGTGGGCTTGATGCATTAATATTAATTTTAAAAGGATACCAAGAATTAGGGATCCTAAAAGCAGGAGATGAAGTCATTGTTCCCGCAAATACATACATTGCTTCCATTTTTAGCATTACTCAGAACGATTTAACACCCGTATTGGTTGAACCAGAAGACGGTGTTTGGAATATAGGGGCTAAAAACATTGAAAAGGCAATTACAAGTAAAACCAAAGCCATTATGGCGGTTCACCTTTATGGTCAACCGTGCGAGATGGATCCCATCATGCAGTTGGCAGAACGTCACAACCTAATCGTCATCGAAGATGCAGCACAAGCACACGGTGCAGAATATAAAAACAAACGAACGGGCTCTATTGGTCACGCGGCTGGATTCAGCTTTTATCCAGGTAAAAACCTTGGAGCACTAGGTGATGGAGGTGCAATCACCACAAACGATCCTAAGTTATATGAAACATTAGTTGCATTACGTAATTACGGATCAATCGAAAAATATGTCAATAAATATCATGGTTTGAATAGTCGTCTGGACGAAATTCAAGCTGGAATACTGACTGTAAAACTCCAACATTTGGATGCCGATAATGAGGCCAGAAGATCGATTGCCGCGACTTACCTTGAAAATATTCGAAACAAACACGTTGATCTTCCAACAGTAGGTCCGCATAACACACATGTTTGGCATCTATTTACAGTAATGTGCGAAGATCGAAGTCATTTTCAAGAATATTTAAAGCAGAATGGAATTCAAACATTAATTCATTATCCAATTCCTCCACATAAACAAGAAGTCTATGCTGAATGGAATGCAATGAGCTTCCCATTAACAGAACACATTCATAAACATATATTGAGTTTACCAATAAGTCCAGTTATGACGACAGATGAATGTAATACCGTCATTCAGGTTATCAATCAGTATTCTTTCAACTAATGCTGTTTTAATCCACTGATGAACATTTCCAAAACAACCATATTTGTTGGGTTTTCTACGGGAATTAAACTGCTTAGCGGCTTAATTATCAGCAAGTTTGTTTCCATGTCTTTTGGTCCATCCGGATTGGTTCTAATTGGTCAGTTACAGAACTTTACATCCGTTATTAATACTATTGCAACAGGCGGGATTCAACAAGGAGTTACAGCACTAATTGCAAAAAAGGACAAGGACGAAAAATACATTGCGCAAATTGTCGGTACAACATTCCTCATTTCCTCATTCTTTTGCGTCGCTACTTTTATTACTTGCTTTTTATTTAAAAGTCAACTGTCATGGTTGATTTTTGATCATGATCGTTATGCCGATCTTATTGTGATTGCTTCGGTTTGCATTCTGTTTTTTGCCTTTAATAACTTCTGCTTTTCCATTATTAATGGATTTAAAGATGTTAAAAAATATGCCATCTTAAATAGCGTATCCAGCTTAATCGCCCTACTCCTAACCTGTGGATTAATTTATTGGTTTAGCATTAACGGAGCATTATTTGGAATAATACTACACCCGGTTTTTGTATCCGGAATTATGTTTTTCAGTCTTCGAAAACAATATTGGCTTAAAAACATCCAACAGCACTTCAAATTAAATAAAGAACTTGGGAAGAAACTCATCCCCTATTCAGCCATGTCTTTAATTGGCATTACCAGTTTGCCTATTGCGCTTATCATTATCCGAAATTTTCTTTTAGCGAAGGAAGGAATGGTATACACGGGCTATTGGGAAGCATCGTGGAAAATATCCCATTATTACATGATGGTTCTTACTACCGGATTTGGCGTCTATTTATTACCTACGTATTCAGCTATCACTGAAAAGAAGTTGTTACGCAAGGAGGTTTTCAAATCAATGAAATTTGTGTTTTTAATCTCTGCAACGCTTGCCTTGGTGTTATTTTTAGGAAAGAAATACGTATTGTTAATTTTGTTCGATCATTCTTTTTTAGAAGTTGAGAATTATCTTGGATATCAACTCGCCGGAGATGTGGTGAAAATCACCAGTTGGACTGTTGCTTTGTTGTTGCAAGCAAAAGCAAAAGCAACCACGTTTATCCTTACTCAGATTCTTTTTTATGGATTATATATTGGCTCCATATATTTGCTGCATCCTTATTTATCTAAAGACGCTGTATTTATTGCCTATTTAGCTAATTATGTTCTTTACTTTGCTTACATCACCTATTCTTGTCGCAAAATTCTATGGTAGAAAAATCCCAAAACAGTACCCTTTCTGTGGATTTCCAAATAATCACCTATAATCAGGAAGATTATATCGAAGAAGCCATTATGTCCGTGGTCAATCAAGATTATGAAAATTTAAGAGTAATTGTTGCCGATGATTGTTCCACCGATCGTACATCTGACATTATTCGCAGATTGGCTCGTGAATATCCGGACAAGGTCATTCCTGTAATTGCTGAAACCAATCAAGGAATCACCAAAAACTCGAACCTTGGCCTACATAAATGCACGGCTGATTTATGGGCTTGGATGGGCGGAGACGATATTTTACTACCCGGAAAAATCAAAAAACAAGTTGATTGGTTCCGCCATAATCCCGACGGAGTTCTGTGCGGTCATCCGGTATATTTATGTGATTACAAGTCTGATATTACCGGTATTCATTCACGTAAAATGAAAAAAGGGGAAGGATTGAAAGATTGGCTTCGGTATGGTGCAATGTTCTCTGCCTTGTCCATCATGATTCGAAGAAATGCCATCCCTTCCTATGGCTTTGATGAACGTATTCCTATCCAGTCAGATTGGAAATTTTATATCGATTCATTAAAAAATGGAGGTACATTCGGCTACGTGAATGAATTTTTAGGGAAATATAGAAGGCATGACTCCAACATCACCAATTCCAAAAGTCCGATGATTGCAGATTCTATTACTTCGATCAAATTATTTGAGGAAGAACTGGATTCGAAATGGAGCAAAAACTTAAAAGAATCGTATGCATTCATCGTTTTATACGGAACGGGATTGGACTTAATGAATCTAGGCCATTACAATGAGGCACTTTCCAAATTCAAAGAATCATGGAAAATGTGGCCTGGAAATCCAAAGGTTTATTACCGCTGGTTTTCATGCTTATTTAAATCTATGTTTTCAAAAAACGCCATTGAAAAAACGAAATAGGGCTACACGAACTGGCTTTCCTCAAAATAAATTGTACTTTTAGATATCCGATTCGTACGTTCGAAAGGATACTTTCAGATTTTAAACTGTTATGGCAGGTAATATAGATAATATCAAACTAAAAAAACTCATCTATTTAACATTGAGTAAATGGTATTATTTCGTAATCGCGTCCGTAATATTTTTTTCGCTTGCTATTCTATACACGCGTTATACAAAGAAAGTTTATCGATCTTCTTCTACGATTTTAATTAAAGACAGTAAACAAAATAAAATCGGTGCCGAAAACCTGATTGAAAGTCTAGAATTACTTTCTACCAATGAAAATATTGATAATCAAATAGGAATACTAACATCCTACAGCCTCATTCGTACAACCATTGAATCTCTAAACTTTAATATTTCCTATTTTGCAAAAGGGAATGTGGTTACAAATGAAATTTACGGTACTACTCCATTTGTTGTGGTATATGATACCTTATCTCCCCAAGCACTAGAAGTCAACTTTCATCTTCAAATCCTGGATTCTAATCAATTCAGACTTTGGGCAGGAGAAGGAATCTATCAAAGCTATGATCTCGTGACTCATAAAGAGTTAGAAATACCATTTCAATTTCGTCCTTTTGATCGGATTTGTCAATTTGACTCCATCGTAAAAACCAATAAC
This sequence comes from Cytophagales bacterium, assembly GCA_965277185.1. GTDB lineage: Bacteria > Bacteroidota > Bacteroidia > Cytophagales > JAHDFW01 > JAHDFW01. The sequence goes on from CBDICC010000051.1 coordinate 11,368, forward strand.
TTCTCCTTTATCATAGAAAAAGGGCAAACATTCAATGAAGCAGTCCGCAACACCACTGAATTCCATTTCATTTTAAGGGATATTGATAAAGTAACGCGGGAATTCCGTTCTGCATTAAAAGTAGAACCTACGCACAAATGGAGTTCCATTCTCAAACTAACACTAGACAGCAATGTTCCGCTCAAAACAATTGATTTCTTGGATCAACTTAGCGCTGAATATATTGCTCAAAACATAGATGAAAAGAATGAAATAGTAGAAAGTACGATTGAATTTATTGATGAACAACTACGTACAGTTACCAAGGATTTATACAACACGGAGTTTAAACTGGAAACATATAAAAAGCAAAACAACTTTGTTGATTTGGATGTTTCTTCGCTCAATCTAGTTCAAAATTTGGATAAACTGCAAAAAGAAAAGTCTAGATACGAATTAGAAAAAAAATATTTTGACTACCTTCTTGTCTACATTACCTCTAATAATACAACGGAAAAAGTAATGGCTCCTTCCATTTCTGGAATTGAAAATGAACTTCTAATTAAGAAAGTAAATGAATTAAACGAGTTATTATCCAAACGTAGAACGCTCGACTTTGCTGTAAAAAAAGATAATCCAAGAAGAGCAATTTTGGATGGTCAAATAGACAATGTGAAAAAAGTGCTGGTTGAAAATGTGAAAAACATTCAAAAAACTTCACAAATTAGACAAAAAGATCTTCAAGGTCGACTCAGCGTTGTAAAAGAGGCTATTAGTCAGCTTCCACGAAATGAAAGAGAATTGATTAATATTGAACGAATCTTTGATTTCAATAACGCCCTATTTAAATATTTACTTGAGAAAAAAGCGGAAGCTGGTATTGCCAAGGCAGCTAATAAATCAGATCATAGAATTTTGGATCGGGCACGTCTAGATACATTTGGACCAATCTCTCCGAATACGAAGGTAATCTATCTAGCCGCTTTGATTCTTGCCTTTGCATCCTCATATTCTATTATTACCGTTACCAGTCTACTTGACAATAAGCTAAGGGATATTAGTCAAATCACAGAAACTTGCCAAGTTCCAGTTCTTGGTGTTATTACTAAAAGTGGACATGGGTTCTTCCCATTAAGCGAAAGTCCAAAGTCAAGCACAGCGGAATCCTTTCGAACACTTCGGGTAAATTTAAAATATATTAAATCTGATACTCAATTGAAAGTCTTAGGGCTTACTTCAGCGGAAAGCGGAGAGGGTAAATCATTTTGTACGATTAATATCGCCCATACGCTGGCGCTCACAAATGCCAAGGTGCTAATAATCGACGCTGATTTAAGAAAGCCTTCGTTGAGTAAACATTTTGATAAATCAGAACATGCTGGACTTAGTAATTATCTAATTAATACTGCAAAACTAGAGGAGGTTATATATGAAACACATATTGAGGGCATATCTATTATTCCACACGGACCATTGCCACCAAATCCGTCTGAGTTACTTGGGTCGGACCAACTTAAAATCTTAATGGATAAAGTCCTAGATCAATATGATTATATTATTTTTGATACTTCACCGGTTGGGCTAGTATCCGATTATATGGTGTTAAAACAACATATTCAAGCTCACTTGTTTGTTGCGCGTGCCAACTATAGTTCACTCGAAGTTATTGACTTTGTAAACGACTTAACAAAGGATGATAAATTCACCAACATGTACATGGTTCTTAATGGCATTGAAAACAGACAAGCACATTATGGCTATGGCAACTATGTTTATGGATAAATAAATAAATAAACTGGAATAAAATAAAATCCCTTACAATTTATTCCAACCATCATCTTTGTAAACCACTTTGTGTACAAAATAAGATTATTGAACAATAAATAGTTATAAGAAATAGTATAGAGACCGCTTGAATCCATGGTAATAGTTCTTATAATAGTCACCATCTCTTTATTTGCTCCAAGTTCTCTGTACAATCCCGTTTTCATTTTAAATTTTGGCCTATTAACATTCGGGCTTATACAAAATCGACGCAAATTGGGCGATGTGAGAATGATGTCACTCACTCTTCTAATCGGAGTTATTGCCCTTTGTCTAAAGCTATTCCTGTTTCAAAGCTTTGAGGACGTCAAATGGTATCTACGACTCATCTTTTTTGTAAACTGCATTTTTTACTTAAAAACAATAGATCACGATAAAGTAAAATATATTTATGTCCTGCTGGGTATTTATACAGCCATTAGCTTAGGGCTTTCTATAATGGAGATTCAAAAAATGCATGCAAATCCCATTCTTGTATTCCTCCGAACAAACTATTGGAGTGAAGTACATCGTGATGTAATATACCGCTCCAAAGCACTTAATGCCGGTCCTGGACAATACGCGCTTCGCATTACCTTGATTAATTTGTTATTCGGTCACAAAATACTAACCCGTAAATTTAAATTATGGCATGTGCTCGTCTTCCTAAGTACCATTGTAATGGTTGTATTTACAAGTAGCAGAACCGGATTAGTGACTGTTCTAATAAGTACGGCAACCGTGCTAATGCTAAGTAAAAATCGGCTATTGTCCCTTGCTGCCCTAGCCTACATCCCTTTTTTAGGGATCTATGATAATTTTTATTTTGCACGTGTGATGCGTTTTATGGACGATGGTGTCGCCGGAGACTCCTCGGCCGTCAGTCGATATGAAAACTGGGGCGTACTGTTTGGCCAAGCTCTTAAATATCCAGTTATGTTTTTAACGGGATGGAGTGAAAACATTTTTCCAGAATTTGGAGACTCTACTGACAATGAACTTATTACCATATTTTTATATTATGGTTTACTCGGATTTACTGCATTCCTGTTTTTTCAGGTAAACTTGATTCGCCAACTTATAAAAGAATCCGTTACGCTCAGGCATTCCCTGTATTTTGGAATGCTTCTTATTGTAATGATTATGTCTCAAATGTTCACCTATTTTTTCACCGATTACATTACTATTATTGTCATTGTGATGATTTCAAAAGAACATGACATATTTGTAAAAGATTACAAAGCTACCAAGGAGGAGGCTAAGCCAGAAACGACGAAGCCAGCGAGTTAAATGAATGTAAAAAAACATAAAATAGTACTTTACGGACCCAAATTAGGGATCACGAATGCCTTTTATGGTGGTGGTACAGGTGGATATACCCGAAATATGGAAGTATATCTAAATGAGTTTGATTCGGACGAATTTAAACTAATACCTTGTTTCCATACAATTCGGTTAAAAAGTGGCTTTAAAAACAATAAAGTTTATCGACTACTGGTAGATATGATGGTATTTGTAGCCAGCATATTCAAAAATAGTCCTGTGGCAGTGCATATCTTGGCTCAATATAGAGGAGCCATAATGCGTGAATATATGATTGTCCGGATTGCACGTTTCATGGGCAAAAAAGTACTTTATGAAGTCAAAGCAGGTGCATTTATTAAATGGCATCAAGAATGCGGATCGATAAGCCGCTTTCTGATTAAAAAAATCATATCCAGAACATCCGTGGTATTGGTAGAAGGACAACCCTACCTTTCATACATGGAAGATCATTTTGGCAAGAAGGCATATCTATTTCCCAATTTCGTTCCAAATTCTGAAATGGTTGAAGCTCCGCAAGAATCCAAATATCAGTATGTAAATACATTGCAGATCATGTTTGTTGGTTTTTGCTATGAAAAGAAAGGCGTTTTTGATTTGGTTAATGCCTGTATTCAAGCAAGTAAAATGAACATCAACATAGAGCTTAGTCTAATAGGAAATGAAGCACCTGACTTTTCCGATTGGATGAATGCACTTTCAATTCCAGATAATTTAAAAATTAAAAGAATTGGCCAAATTCCACATCAGACGGTCTTAGAAAATTTTCAAAAAAACTCAGTCTATTGTTTCCCAACCAAACATCCTGGGGAAGGACATAATAACTCAATTAATGAAGCAATGATGAATGGAATGTGTATTCTATGTACGGCACATGGTTTTCTCCCATATATCATTAAAGACAAACACAATGGCCTAATAATCAACCCTGAGAATCCAGTGGAAGATATGGCTAATGGACTACGGTACTTACATGAAAACCCGAACGAAATCAAACGGCTTGGCTTACAAGCCTATGATGACCTTAAGGTTAATTATACAACAGATGTACTTTTCCCGAAGCTAATAGCACATTATAAGACCTTTTTATAATACAATAATTGCGAGAAAACTACTTTATTTACATAACATTAATTTAGCCAAGTAAGGAATAGCATTTCCCACATGACTCAAATCGACAAAGAATATAGAACCAATAATTTTGATCTGATCCGATTGATTGCCGCGCTGCAAGTGGTAGTAGTTCATTCTGCACAACATTTGGGATTGGAACATGGTTGGGTCTTTAAGATTCTTCGTCAATTTCCGGGGGTTCCAATTTTCTTTTCAGTTAGCGGATTTCTAATCTTTTGGACCTACTCAAGACGACCAAAGGAATTTTTTAATTTCTATAAAAATCGATTTTTAAGACTTTACCCTGCATTATGGCTGTGTCTATTCGTCGCTCTTGCCATTTTCTTAGTAGAAGGTGTAATTTCATTTCAAGATGTTTTCACACTTGATATGGCTGGCTGGTTTGCAGCCAATGGTACCTTCTTCCAATTTTTCACACCGGACCTTTTACGAAATTGGGGAATTGGTTCTCCAAATGGAAGTTTATGGACAATTTGCGTAGAAATTCAATTTTACCTAATCATTCCGATCGTTTACAAATACATTAATTGGAGCGAGCGAGGAAAATTAATTCGACTTCTCGTACTGATGGCTGCATCTCTTGCGATCAATCTTTATCTTAATCAGTTAGACGCCGAAAGTGCCATTCGAAAATTAGGCTATGTATCTATTTTGCCCTACTTATTCTACTTTTCATTAGGGATGCTCCTCTATATTTATTGGAATTACATCATACAATGGATTGAAGGTAAATTTCTTTATTTTTTGGTCGCTTACATCGTTTATTTTTTGGTAATATCGTATTGGTTTGATTTTTACAAGCTAACTTATACACTCAATGTAGGGACAATTATCGCCTCGTTACTGCTTGTTTTAACCTGTTTTTCATTTGCATTTAGTTTTAGATCTATCTCCAAGTCCATTATAGGGCACAATGACATTTCCTATGGAGTTTATTTATACCATATGTTAATCGTTAATCTTATGGTCAGCCATCAAATCCTCAATTGGTATGGTTGGATCACATGTTTATTAAGCAGTATTATTTTAGGGACCACATCATGGTTTTTGTTGGAACGACAAGTCCTAAAACTAAAATAGATACATATCTTTGCCGAAATATCATTAGCCCGACTTTCAGATGAAACAAATAATCCAAGACTTAAAAAACGGACAAACCATATTGGAAGAAGTTCCAGCCCCTAAAATTCAATCGGGACATGTTTTGATTAGGACACATCGAACCTTGGTTTCATTAGGAACCGAACGAATGCTTGTTGAATTTGGTAAATCGAGTCTTTTATCTAAGGCCCGTCAACAGCCAGATAAGGTTAAAATGGTATTGGACAAAATTAAATCAGATGGTTTAATTCCTACTGTTGAAGCTGTTTTTAAAAAATTGGGTGAACCTCTTCCTTTAGGATACTGCAATGCAGGAGAAGTTATTGGTGTTGGTGAAGGAGTTGATAACTTTCGAATTGGTGATCGAGTGGCTTCTAATGGACAACATGCCGAATTTGTAAATATTCCTAAGAACTTAGTTACGCACATTCCGGAGAATGTATCCTACGAAGAAGCTGCTTTTACGGTCATCGGATCCATTGGTTTACAAGGCATTCGACTAGCAAATCCGACACTGGGTGAAACGGTAGTTGTAATCGGTTTAGGTCTTATCGGTTTAATCACTGCTGAATTATTACTCGCTAATGGATGTGATGTAATCGGATTTGATTTTGATGAAGAAAAAATACGTCTCGCCAAAGAAAAGGGAGTCAAAGCGTTTAACTCAGGATCGGTAGACGTAGTTAAATCCGTTGAAGGTCTGACAAATCAGGTCGGAGCAGATTCTGTGATCATTACCGCAAGTACCAAGAGCAATGATGTCATTTCTCAATCTGCTAAAATGTGCCGTAAGCGAGGAAAAGTCATACTTGTTGGCGTAATTGGGTTAGATATTAGCCGAGCAGACTTCTTTCAAAAGGAAATTGAATTTCAGGTTTCCTGTTCTTATGGGCCAGGTAGATACGACGATGAATACGAAACAAAAGGCATTGACTACCCTATTGGTTTTGTTCGATGGACTGAAAACAGGAATTTTCAAACCATTCTAAACGCCATTTCTAAAAATCAATTAGATGTTAAACGATTGATAACGCAAGAGATTCATCTAGATCAATATTTAGAAATATATGGAGATATGAAAGGAGGTAATTCCATCGCTTCCATTCTAAAATACGACGCCGATTCTGTACATACAAATTCGGTAAATATTTTACCTAACAAATCATTTGAATCTAAAAAGGACACAATAGCCATCGTAGGTGCTGGTAATTTCACCAAAATGACCATGATGCCCATCCTCAAAGATCTTGGAGCAAATTTAAAATACATTGTAAGCAGTGGAGGCGTTTCAGGTACCCATCTGGCCAAGAAATATGGCATAGCAAGTAGTTCTACCAATTATGAAGAGGTTTTACAAGATCCAGATGTGGATGCTGTAATCATAACTACACGACACGATTTGCATGCATCAATGGTCATTCAAGCATTAAAAGCGAACAAACATGTTTTCGTAGAAAAACCGCTTGTATTAACCGAAGAAGAATTAGAAGAAGTGCTTCAAGTTTATGAAGCGTCTGACAAATCTATCATGGTTGGTTTCAATCGGCGATTTGCTCCTTTTATTCAAAAAACAAAAACCTTAATTGGATCCGTTTCTGAACCAATATCTGTAAACATCAATGTCAATGCCGGGTACATACCGCAAGATGTATGGGTACATGATATGAAAACTGGCGGTGGACGGATTATTGGAGAAGGATGTCATTTTATAGATCTAATATCTTATTTAACTGATTCAGAAGTTTCCAGCGTTTGCTGCAATGCATTAGGACAAAATCCTATGGACAACTCAGATGTGGTCAGCATATTGTTAAAATATAAAAACGGATCGATTGGAACCGTAAATTATTGGGCAAATGGTAATAAAGCCTATTCCAAGGAACGTTTTGAAGTGTTTTTCCAAGGAAAAAACATTATCATTGATAATTTCAAAAAAATGGAAGGATTTGGAATTAGTGCAAAAGATTCTTCCATGCGACTGGATAAAGGACATAACAATCAATTCAAGTCATATTTGAATTTCCTTCGGACAGGCGGAACTCCTTTGATATCAATGAATGAATTAGTTAATTCAACTAAAGCTTCATTGGCTGCTGTAAAATCGATCCAATCTGGCACGTGGGAAACAATAGATTAACAAGATCAATAATTAAATATCTAGTTGTGTTTCTTGCCTTTTGATGCACACAAAAATTAAATTTTAAATATCTTTGCATTCTAAACGTATGTAACTATTTACATCGGACAAAACAAAACTTGATCATGACTGAAGTAACCAAAAAATACGAACATTTAATCCCAATAATCTCTGACAAAATACGGGTCCTACAAATGGAAATTTTGGAAGAAACAGATGTAAATGGTTTCTGGATGTACAAAATAGTGTACTTCAAAGAAGACGAGATTTTAGAAGAGCACGTAATTGGTCAAGATATGAGTGATGCACTTTATCGACTTGGTAAACTCATCGAAATGCCTTTCGCACGTTTTCCTTCTTACTTGAATAAGTAAGAATTTAATTCATTTAACGAGATCAAGTACAAGGAGGAGCTAATCCCTCCTAAAAACCGTTGATTTACATAGATTTAGCTGGGTTTCCAAATACTCTTTGTCCTTCTGGTACATCTGCAATCACCACTGATCCTGCGCCTATTTGAGCGTTCTTTCCTATTGTAATTCCACTTACTAAAACTGAACCAGCACCAATAAATACCTGATCTGCAACAGTAACACCATCTTGAATTAGGCTTCCCATTCCTACCTGTACGTAGTCGCCCAGTTTAGACTCTACTCCGATCACCACAGAAGAGTTCAAATTACAACCATCTCCTATTTCACTATGCGCCTTTAATATGGTTCCGGAATCAATCATATTTCCATGCCCCATCAAACATGAATTAGATATAATCGAACGATTATGAATCGCGTTGACGCCTTTCTTTTTTTGTTCTGATTGAATTAGATTAGAAATAGCATCTCGCTCCACATTATCCTCTGAAGCTACAAAGTACTCACACGAACCCGAAATCAATCCCAAATATTGCTCATCTTCAGATGAACCCAGTACTACCGTTTCTAAAATTTCTGTACCATGCAATGCCTCCTCGTCATCCAGAAAACCGTACACTACCACATTATTTTCCTTAAAAATATCAAGCGCTGCCTTTCCCATTGCATTCGCTCCTATTATCAATACTGGATTCTCCATTTAGTTTTTATTCTCCAAATTAAATTATTTCTCAACATAAACACTATGTTGACTTGTTCTCCAACCTATTCATTCGATCTCCTCGTATCTATTATAAATAAATAGACTTAATCGGTTATCTCTTCTTTCTAGGCTGCAATCTCCTTACTTGCAAACTAAAGTGTAGCAGATCATCAAAAAATTGCTCCACAAAATTAAGGTTTCCAAAAATAATCAAGCATAAAAAAGGAAAATAACTTACTTTATAACGAGTAAGAGTACCAAAGTTTGGCGTCGACAAAGCGAGAAATAAGGCTAATCCCACAATGTAAACTCCCCAGCTTACTTCCAACGCAGTCAATTTGATTCTTTTCCGTAACCAATACCAGACAAAAACAGGCACAAAACAGACCAACAATAGATTTTCAATGGAGACATAAGCCATTACCACATTCTTCATTTCCCACACAAAAGGACCAAAAAGTCCATAAATCAACGCCTTTGGACTGTTTTTTATGAAATAGTCCGACGTCCCCACACTTTCATCATACGAAATTGCCATTCCTTCTGTAGAGGAATGCAACCCAATTCTTTGGCTTGCCGACATTTCACCGACAATTCGATCGTAGCCAAGATTTTCATGAATTTGAGTTGCAGAATAAACAAAAATCAAAATTAGCACCAATCCAGAACTATATACTATCCACTTCCTCCTCGAGGTAATTTGTTTTACAAAATTCAATACAAAGTATAAAATGATCACAGGAAGCAATGCTGCTAGATAATAGTATTTAAGTTTATACAGAAAAAACACCCCTGCAAGTAGACCTATCGTACTCCATACATTGATTTTCCGAATGGCCAAATTCACTTGAATCGCATAGCCAAACACAAAGCAAATACTCCCAAAAGCGATCGATTCTTTAATAATCCCACTTGAATTAAAAATAACAGAAGGTAAAAATAGTAAGAAAGCTACTGCGGTATATTTAAACTTAGAATAATAGGTTGCTATATTCTTCAATAAGTAGAATGTCCCGAAATAGGAAAACAGGCTCATATACATACTCGTAAGCCAATAGTTTTTGAATGTGAGCATATTCAATACACTGACCATTTTCATAAAAAATAATGCCCTGGGATTCCCCCAATAAACGGTCCCTAACTTCCAGTATTCACTTTTAAATTCACTATAAAAGATCATTTTCCAATAGGAAGAAAATGAATCCATTTCATAGATCCCGTTCATGTTTAAACTATACCTGAAAAACTCCTTCGTATCTCCGCTAGAATAGTAAAACCCTACGGCCACAGTCATAATCAATTTGAAGATCAAACCCGGCCAAAAATAATCAATAACTGATGAGCTATTACTGTGTTTATAGTAGACTAAACACATGCATAACATCAGAAATATGTTAAAAAAGTAAACCATCAAAAGTCAATCAATTGAAATCAAATTATTTCTGTTTCAAACCACTTTTAACCATGTGGAATCGCCCAAACACAACTTAATTAAAAGGTTTCGCCCCCTTCTACTCGTTGTAAAATACTCCCGCCAATATTACAAAAAAGACATTGTTTTTGATCGCAATAATTTCGATTTAGTTCAATTAGTCCCTGAGATCGCCAAGCATTTCCATTTTTAAAGCCAGCAGAAGTCCAAAATGACGTGATTGCATTTTTTTCCGACTTTAACATCTTAAAAAGATTCAATGCGTATTCTCTCAAGCTAGAATTACATGTCCTCTTAGATTCAAGCAACAACAGAGGAATCACAGCATTGATAAGTATTTTCTCTTTAAATCCATCACTTAAAAACTTATGGCTTTGATTCTTACTTGCCTTACCAAACCGGTAGTGCGTATCCCAATAGGAAGATGTGCTAGAATGCAATAACTTCTTCCAATCACCCAAAGAAATTTCTACTGATAAAGATTCCTCAATTTGTTTAAATTTTGAAATAAAACAAACAAATTGAGCAATGCGAAGTGTAGGCAGTGCATGCGGTCGAATCTTTCCAAAATTCCAATTTTGGATTGTTAAACCTGAAGTTACGGAGAGTTGTTTGTTAAGAATTAAAAAGGAAGTAATTAATTGATCATAGTATGCATCCCATGTACCTATAGGATCATTCAGAAACCCAGCCTGTCCAAAAAACAAGGCTTCCAACGCTCCTGGATCACTACTTATATTTTCAATCATGTGAATTGGAATGCTTCGAGCCAATTCTTTAAATGGAATTTTATTGGTTGAAAGACCAAAGCAACCTGCAAATTCTTCATATATAAGCTGCGACCAACCAACAGCAGAATCACTCAATTGCACTTCCAATAATTCGACTTTTCGTTCCAAACGTTTTAAAGCCAATTGATCTAAAAATTCATCATAATCAGAAGACTCTATGGAATCTAAATAGCGTGCACAAGGGACTTGATGTTGCTTAATAGCGGCCTTTACCTCCATCGAATTTACATCGCTATTGGAAGCCAACTTATCTTTTAATTCCAGAGTTGGTATTAAGGTGTCATCTGTACGATAAATAGGTTGATCGGCCTCCCAAACCACATGCAATACTACATTATCATATTTCTTATCCGTATGATGCCCATGACGAATCCAATCAGAGGCAAGTTTGTGAATCTCTATACTCCCAAACCATTGAGTATCATTCAACTTGATATGTGCATTAAAAAAATCCGGCCCAGCATAATAGTTCAACTTACCCTGATTCAATACTTGTATACTAGATCCGTCTGTACCTTTTAAAAATACGGATTCCAACAACTGAAACTTCCAAATGTAGTGTAAGAATTCTTCGGACATTTATTACCTTTACAAAAAAATAAAGATAACCATTCTATACAATAATGCACAAATTAATTTACATATTCGCAAGTATATCTGGATTTTTAGCGGTATCCATAGGAGCATTTGGAGCCCATGGCTTAAAAACAATGCTCGAAAAATATGGTCGACTAGAAACCTTCCAAACCGGAGTACAATATCACTTTTATCATACCATGGCTTTATTTATTGTGGCATTAATGATGCATACGATGGACTCTCGCTATTTGCCTTGGGCTGCATGGAGCTTTATTGCAGGAATATTCATTTTCTCAGGTTCGCTTTATGCACTTTCCATCTCTAACATAGGAAAATTGGGTGCCATCACTCCGATTGGTGGCCTCTGCTTTTTAGTCGGATGGGTTTTTATTGGTATAGCTGCGATTAAACATACTTGGTAAACAACAAAATTTTCAATCTGCTTTTTATGAACAAAGAAGTTGAATATACGCTTGAAGCCTTTAAAAAAGGGTTAATTGCATTGTATCCAACAGATACAATATGGGGATTAGGCTGCTTAGCCTCAGATCTCAATGCCATAAATCGGATTTATGAATTGAAACAAAGACCAGCAAGTAAGTCCGTAATTATACTTGCTAACGGCTTGCCCATGGCAGAAAATTGGACCTTGCCTATTCCAGAAAAATTAAAAAGTCAAATTTCAAATTCGACAACCCCTACAACAATTATTGTCAAAGCAAATACTTCCTGCCCCAAACACCTTATTTCTGACAAAGGAGAAATTGCCTTGCGAATTGTACGTGATCCTTTTTGTGAATCGCTGATTTCCAGATTGAACCAACCCATCGTTTCTACTTCAGCAAATTTGTCTGGCCAACCTGCCCCTGCTCTATTTTCAGAAATTGACAAAAGGATTTTGAACAAGGTTGATTATGTGGTAAATTGGCGGCAAGATGACAGGAAATCAGCCGTACCATCTCGGATCGTACGGTTTGAATCCGGTGAAATTATACAAATAAGATAAAAGACTATGAACAAGGAAATTGAAGCTAAATTGGCTGAAGGAACTGCAGGTTTTTATATTGGAAGCCGTCTTATTCTACCTTTCAAATGTACCATCATTAAGCTTATAGTAGACAACCACATTTTCACAGAATTTGTTGGAAGTGAAGATGTTAAAGTTAGTCAGGAAGCTAAAAACACCTCAATCTATTTTAGAGAATCAGGTAGATTACGTCATTTTGAAGGAAGTTATGAAAGTATTAAACTTATTGTCGCTGGTTTAGATGAAGACCTTTGTGATAGAGCAACGCATTTAAAAGTTATTTGCTCCATCAAAGAAAACCACGAAGCTCCTTTAAGAATGGCTGGACGAGAAGATCTTTTTATTGAATAAATAAATTCAATCATCTGTCTAAATCAGTTTTAATCTCAGAAGATTTGATTTGTGTCGGATTTCTTCCAATGAAAAGGATAAGTACAATCTAAGATGATTAATGAAAAATTAATCATCCTTTTTTTCGTATCATTTTTAGCTTGTACATCTGCCTAACACGATTTAATCTACCAATCAATCTAGAATTTCATCCAAATGCTTTTACCCGACAATCCGGTATTTAAACTTATTTCTAATTCCGCTGACGAAATTCAAATGGACACCTATGTGGTGGGAGGATACGTTCGGGACCTATTATTAAAAAGAGCCTCAAAGGATATTGATTTTGTGTGCGTTGGAAATTGTCTAGATTTAGCTACCAACTTTGCCAAGAAAGTGCACCCGGATAACAAAGTGCATTACTTTAAAAATTTTGGTACTGCAATGGTTCGTGCATATGATTGGGAAGTTGAATTTGTAACGGCCCGAAAAGAATCGTATCAACGAGATTCAAGAAATCCAGAAGTTACTCCAGGCACATTAGACGACGATTTAAGCAGAAGAGACTTCACCATTAATGCGTTGGCAATCAAAGTCAACAGTGATGGATATGGCGAACTTATTGATAAATTTGGAGGTTCGGAAGATTTAAAAAAGGGTATTATTAAAACACCTTTGGATCCAGACATCACATTCTCTGACGATCCACTTCGGATGATGCGTGCGGTTCGTTTCGCCTCCCAATTAAACTTTGACATTGATCCCGATACTTTTGATGCCATTGTTCGAAATAAAGAACGAATCGAGATTATCTCAAAAGAGCGAATAAGTGATGAGTTGAACAAAATCATTCTTTCGAAAGTACCTTCCTATGGTTTTAAGTTACTAGATGCGTGTGGAATACTGCCTTTGATTTTTCCAAAATTCATGGAGCTCAAAGGGGTCGACACTAAGGATGGGAAAAGCCACAAAGACAACTTTTATCATACCCTTCAAGTATTAGATAACGTATCAAAAATGTCGGACGATTTGTGGCTTAGATGGTCTGCAATATTACACGACATCGCTAAACCTGATACAAAACGTTTTAATAAAAAAAGTGGATGGACTTTCCATGGACATGAGGTATTAGGAGCTAAAATGGTTCCCACCATTTTCAAAAGTCTGAAATTGCCCTTGAACGATCGAATGAAGTACGTTCAAAAATTAGTCAATCTGCATTTAAGACCAATCGCCTTAGTAAAAAACATCGTTACCGACTCTGCAATTCGACGATTGATATTCCTAGCCGGAGATGATCTAGAAGACTTAATGATGCTTTGTAGAGCAGATATTACTTCTAAAAATGACAAGAAGGTTAAGCGCTATTTACAGAATTTTGATTCCGTAGAAATCAAATTGCAAAAAGTGGAAGAAGAAGACCAGATTCGAAACTTCCAACCACTGATCACCGGTGACAACATTATGGAAATGTTTGATTTGAAGCCCGCTCGTGTCATAGGTGATCTAAAAGAAGAATTGATCGAAGCCATTTTACAAGGTAAGGTTAAGAACAACTTCAAATCCTCTTATGCATTTATTAAAGACAAAGGCAAAGAACTAGGTTTGAAGTTGGTCAATGAAATTTCTAATCCACAAGAAGAAAAATAATTCTTCCCTTCTACCCCTAGAGATCAAGAAAATCCCTATTTTTGAAAAGAGGTCACATTAAATTGACACCTCCCCTAATACAAACGTTAAAGTTCAACTATTTTCGAAAGCAGCCTCAGCAATTAATGAGGGTTCATTGTGAAATAGACACAGAAAGTCAGAATAATGGATGAAAAGTACAAATATTTAGTAGATGAAGGATACAAGTTCGAATTTGTAAAATACTTTACTGACGCTTGGGAAGTATACAAAAAATCCGTTGGATGGATTATACTGTTCTTTTTAATCTTGTTTGTAATTTATTTAGGATTTGGTTTTCTATCACTAATTTTAGCAACTGCCGGAACGGTAGGACAAATTTTAGGTCAGGGAATCAATTTTCTTTCCCAACTTGCTCAGTACATTTTTATTGCTGGTGTTTACGTATTCTTGCGAAATTTAATGAAAAACAAACCTAAATTTAGTGATTTCTTTGCTGGATTTAGATATACTGGAAACATACTAGGACATTACTTTCTATATGTCCTTTTCACAATCCCGTTGGGACTAATGGCTCTTAGTGCTATTATTCCTTTTAAATTTATAGGTGATTTATTTAATGGGAATTTTATAAGTGATGGCAACCCTTTCAGCCATTTAAATTCTATCGCACAATCTTTTCACGATCAGATGGGTATTATGCTTTGTGGAGGATTTCTGGTTTTCTGTGGTGCAATCTATCTAGCAGCTTCCTATCAATTTTCAATTCCATTAATCGTTGATGGAAAGCTAAGTATATGGAAAGCAATGGAAACCAGCCGAAAGGTAGTAGGAAAAAGGTTTTTCTGGTACATACTATTTTATTTAGCGTTTGGACTAGCAACCGCAACTATTATAGGACTCCCATTAATAGGAATTTTCAATGGCGGAACGGTCGCCACAATATTGGGAGTACTGGCAATGACAATATTTGTCATTATAGTGGTTTATCCATATTTTCTTTGTCTTCAATTTAGTTTGTACGATCAAATTTTAAAACCTACAAAGGAAGAAGATCACAGTTTATTGGACAGTTTTGGAGTTCCTATTAAGGATCAAAATATGGAATCTAATTCTACAAAAGGTCATTTTGAAAGTTAAAAAGAATTAAGTAATATCAATTTATATAATTAATTATGGAAGAAAAGTATAAAAAACTAGCGGAGCAAGGCTACGAAATCAATTTTGGAGCTGTTTTATCTGATACTTGGGCTGATATCAAAAAGTATTTGGGAAGTTATATTGGTTTTTTCATTGTTTCCATGATTCTAATAGTGATTGGTTTCATCTTTTTGCTTATTCCCGTTTTAGGAGGTGGACTTATGTTTGCCTTAATGGCAGGTTACATGACCTATTCAAGAGCTGCCGAAAAGGGAGATAGTTCGTTTGGAAATTTCTTTCTTGGATTTAAGAGCCTAGGTCAACTTTGTATCTACGGACTGATTCTAGCATTAATGTTGTCCCCATTTTACTTTATACTAATATACTTTGCGATGCCATGGGAATATTACATGGAAATAATGCAGCATCCTGAAGACGCTGTTAGCATTATGGAAGAGATGCAATATCAAATGGAAGGAAAACAACTTTATATGTCTACCATCCAATATGGAACCCAATTCCTTATGCTCATTGTAAATAGTTTAATGGTGTTCGCTTTGCCTTTAATTGTTGATCGAAAAATGAAAGCATGGGATGCGATAGTTACTAGTTTCCACGTGGCAAAAAGTAAGTTTTGGGTGATTTTTGCAATCTTATTTGTTACATCATTAATAACGACCGCCGGAATCATCTTTACTTGTCTTTTAGGAATGGTTGTTTTGGTTCCTTTCCAATATTTGGTTCCTTTCACTCTTTACAAAAAAGTATTTGATTCAATTGATAGTGGATCCGAAGTAGATACGTTTGGAATAAAAGAACAAGATGTCAATACTGAAAACGACGAAGTTCGATAAATCTATTCAATAAAATTAACTCAGATGGAAACCAAAAAACACCTGGAATTAATCGAAAAAGGCTATCAGGTTCCAATTGGTTCCATATTAAAAGAAGCCTGGGAATTATTTAAAGGGCAAGCAAGAAACTACATCATTTTCGGACTTTTAATTGCCGCGGTAACCTTTGTGGCTTCCGGTATGATTGGAGGGCTGGCCTCTTTGATTATCATTGGATTTGAAGCCGGATTCTTTATTTTTGCTCGAAAGCAACGTTTGAACAAGGAAGAAGTCTTGTTTAACTCCTTCTTTGAAGGGTTCAATCACTTTGTTCCGCTTATGATCAAATTATTGATCATTTCAGCGTTTGAAATTGGCCTATTTCTTATTGCATTTTTGATCGTTTTTCCCTGGATGCATTTACATCTAGGTTGGGAAGATGCCTGGATCGCTCAGTTTACGGTTACATGGTATGTCCCAGCAATAGGGATTCTACTTTTAATCGTTGGTTCCAGCTATATATACATGATCTATATTTTTGGAATTCCATTAGTCGTTGAAGGAGAAACCAAGGCTTGGGAAGCCATGGAGACCAGTCGTAAAGTCGTAAACCGAGAATTTCTAAAAATATTGGGGCTACTTATCGTGGTCGAAATCATTTATCTATTCAGTGCCCTACTCACCTTAGGGTTTGGATTGATAATTTTATATCCCTATAAATTTTGTGTTCTGCATGTAGCATACGAACGTATTTTCGATCCTATTATTGAAAAAAAAGAAGATCAAATTGATCAATTCGGAAATCCAGTAGTAGATCAAAATTTGGAATCACATGAGTATAATAACTAAACCTCAATTTCGATAACCGAGAAACTGAAAAAAAACGAGTTATTCAGTTATTCAGTTGATAGTTAAGGAAGAAAAACTGAAAAACCGAAGAACTGAGGAACTGAAGAACCGAGGAACCGAGAAACCGAGAAACCGAGAAACCGAGGAACTGAAAAAAAACGAGTTATTCAGTTGATCAGTTATTCAGTTGATAGTTAAGGAAGAAGAACTGAAGAACTGAGGAACTAAAGAACTGAAGAACCGAGAAACTGAGGAACTGAAAAACCGAGAAACTGAAGAACCGAGGAACCAAAGAACTGAAAAACCGAAGAACCAAAGAATTGTAAAAAAGAGTTATTCAGTTGGTCAGTTATTCAGTTGATAGTTAAGGAAGAAGAACTGAAGAACCGAGGAACCAAAGAACTGAAGAACTGAAGAACTGAAGAACCGAAGAACCGAGGAACCGAGGAACCAAAGAACTGAAGAACCGAAGAACCGAGAAACCGAGGAACTGAAAAAAAACGAGTTATTCAGTTGATAGTTAAGGAAGAAGAACTGAAAAACCGAAGAACTGAGAAACCGAGAAACTGAGAAACTGAAAAACTACTCATTCAATTTCCAATCATACTCCGCATAACCAATGCTTGCTGTAGCATCAATATCTGTATTGCTATATGTGTTTAAAAAGCCGATTAATCCTTCCTTTCCTCCAAAATCTTCTGCGTACCATTCGAAAATTTTAGAAACCTTTATAGACGTTGCTCCTATCGTATTCTTCGCTGAGTTATTGACAAAATACACAGCAGATTTCTTAAATTGAGATTCCAATGTTCCAGCCAGAAAAGCCTCATTCAATAATTTAGGACAAGATTTCGCAGCACAATTAACTGCAAAATGAATCCGAGGTTCTTTAAACTGAGGGCGAATAATCTTATTTTCGATATCATTCAAACTCAATTTTTGCGTTCCAGAAGTAATAAACGTTTGATCCCAAGGTTTCGTTAAATCCGTAATGCTAGCCAGAGGATAATTATCCAAAATTAGACTAAGCGTAGAAGCATTGTATAAATTGATCCAATAAGCTAATTTTTCATTTCGAGACCAAGTTCCAGGCGCATTTTGGCTCAGCAATGTAATATAAGCTTTCAACTTTGCTTGTTCCGTCTTCATCCCTTTGTAATTAACCTTACCTGATGCAGAAACATACTTTTTCAACAATTCATTTAACGCTTGATGAGAATGAATAGACGGTTTTGCCGGTTCTGCTGGCTTTGATTCCGTAGTTTCAGAATCATCCGTTTCCGCTGTAGAACTCGCTTCGTTCCCTCCTTCCGTAGTTGACGGTTTCTCTTCAACCTTGCTCTCCGTGGTAATTTCGGATACGACATCTCCGGACTCAGTTTTCATCTCTTCCGCATCAGCAACGTCACTGCTATTCGAATTATCGTTCGAATCTCCTTCTTGCGTTGTCCCCTGCGTCTCTGCTCCATCAGAAACCGTTTCTCCAGTCTCTTCATTCATTATTTCTGATCCTTCTGAAGTAACCACATCCGCGTTCGTTGAGTTTGATTCATTCGTTCCGCATCCGCTTATAAACAAAACTAGCAAGCTCATGGTTAGAACCCCTACTCCGTATTTAACTCTTCGATTTATTTTCATTGTCATTTGTTTCTGTCTTTTATAATTCTTAAAACCTATAAGGTTTCGCACTTTTAGTAAAAGTAATAATTTGCAAGTTAACAACGGGAACATCCTAAAAAGTTCGCTTCTTTTTGTAATATTGTATAAACAAAAGACCGGACTATGAAAAAGTTATTGTGGATTAACCTGTTTATACTTTTATTTTTCTTTACTCCATACATAGTAAAAGCTCAGTTTGGAGGGAAACCATTGTATGATATTATGGTTACGGAACTTGGTGACACCTTAGGAACCATTCGGGTAGAATTATATCCTACAATTGCCCCTTTGCATGTGGCAAACTTTGATTCGATTGTTAATGCACCAATCAACTTTGATAATAGAGCGTTTCATCGAATTGTACCCGGATTTGTAATTCAAGGAGGAGATCCTAATTCTATAAGTGGACCTGAATCGACTTGGGGCCAAGGGGATCCAAATCAAGCGAATGTAAATGCTGAATTCAATCCAATATCACATCAGCGTGGAATTCTTTCCGCAGCCAGAGCTGCTGACCCAAATAGTGCAAGTTCTCAATTTTTCATTTGTGTAGCTGCAGCGACTAGTTTGGATGGTAATTACTCTGTATACGGAAATACCATTTCAGGCATCGACATAGTCGACACCATCGTCTTAAGACCACGGGATCTTTCCAATGATCGCCCCAATGATAAAATTGAAATGTTTATTAATTACGTTGGAGTCGATTCAACCGCTCCTGTTTATGGGCCTACTCTTATTAGTCCAGGTGACGTAGCGCTAGATGTATTTGGGTCTACCCAATTTTCTTGGCTAAAAGCAGATTCCAACGACTTTCTAACCTATAAAATTCAGTTCTCACAGCAATCAGATTTTAGCACGATCGATTTAGAACAAGATATGGATACCAGTTTAAGTGCTGATTTTATAGAAGGACTTGATCAAGGCTTTAAAACCTATCATTGGAGAGTTTGCTCAAATAATGGAGGAAAACTAACATGTTCAGCCAGTCGATCACTAACTACCTTTATTGGAACTCCTGAATTGTTATTTCCAACGGTTGCCCTTTATCCGGCAACGGTCATTCCTAACTTTTCTTGGTCAAGTGTGGATGGAGCAGATGCATACCACATACAAGTGTCTAAAAATGAAAACTTCAACATTGTAATTCAACATGAAATAGATACAACCGTAAGTGATACTTCTTTCCAAATCCACGAATTGGAGACTTCTACCAAGTACTATTGGAGAGTTGCAGCAGAAGTTGGTGGTGTAGTGGGAGATTATGGAGATTTCAGAGCATTCATCACAACTCCAAACGCAGGAATAGAGGAACTAAGTATTCAGAATCCAATTACAGTATTCCCTAATCCTTCCAACGGAAGATTTTCTTTTAAAATGGACAAGCAAATGCCATCAGGCGCATATCAACTGGAGATTATGGATTTAAAAGGTACTTTGGTACACAGTGAGAACGTACTTTTATCTGCTGGAGATCAATTGAATTTAAACCTTAACCTACCCTCAGGATTATTTGTATATAAAATATACAACTCAGATAATAATTTCAGAGGTCAATTAATCCTGCAATCGGAGGTTAAATAAACAAGAAAACGATACTTATTAACAGTAACTTGTATCGCTTTTAATTCTGAATAGTCAAGCTATTTCAGCCTCATGTTATATCCTCGATACACCGCATTGATGGTAAGATAATGAATCGCTTTTACAGGTGCGACAAACCTAAATAAATAAATAAATTGTCGCAAAAGCGGAAAATGGATAAACGTTCGCAACATCCAACTCTTTCGATAATCTCCTATACGGTAAATTGCATCAAAATCTGGATGCTTTTCTACAATTTTAGGCAAGTTGTATTGCCCAAACTCATATACATCTGAAAGTGCCTTGGATAATGTTTTATCCATTTCTGCTCGACTAATAGCGCTCGCATTAAAAAGTGTTGGAATTTCTGGAAGTACTTTGGACATGCGGTATCCCAATTCAGTATCATCTCCACCATAATGCACAAGCGATTCCATTTGTCCTTCCAACTTTTGCAAATATGTAGTCTTTAAAGCTACATTTTGAGTATTTAAATAATGTGATGGTATTACTTCAGTATCTTTGAACTTCGCTCTTCCTGTAAAATATTGATAGTTTGCCCATTCGTTTTCAGATCGATTGGTATAATCCACCATTCCTACAGAAATACAATCTTGTTTTTCCAATAAATCAAAATGCGTTTGCAATAAACCTTCATCTGGAATCAAATCCGAATCTTGATACAATACATAGCGTGATTTCAAATGAGGCAACGCTTGATTCCGATTGGCAGCCCGTCCATGATTCTTTCGATCCGTAAAAAACAATGGAATGATATTTAGTTTATTTCCAGTTTCTAATCCACTATTTTCGAAATCTGCATCTTTCTTTTTCCGATCTTCCAAATAGATTAAAAAAGGCTCAGGATCTCCGTTAATGCATAGAAAAAGTTGATTTGAACTATCCCAAAAGGTTTGCTTTTCAAAACCGTGCAAACATTCCTTTACATTAGATAAATTTTTATACGCAGGTAGGATAATATCAAACATCATTTATAAGCTGGAAGCCTCACTATTATCAATTATTAATTACGTTCGTTACTTTTAAAGGTGTCGGAGATACTATTCGAACTCCAATCAAACAAACGTCATCAAGTTGTCCCCTATTGCCTTTCCATTCATCGAATTCCTTTTCTAATGTAGTCCGTTGAATCAAGACTTCCTCGTTACTGCATTCCTTCAACTTAGCACGTAATCGTTTATACGTATATTTATCCCCATTTTCACCTCCAAATTGATCTGCGAAACCATCCGAAAACACATAAATCATATCATCTGATTTTAATTCGATCGAATGATTCTCAAAAGGTTTGGTCCGCTTGGATAGATATCTTCCCACAGGCCGTCGAGTTGCCTTGGTTTCATGGAGTTCTCCATTTCGAATTAAAAACAATGGATTATAGGCTCCTGCATAATCAAGAATTCCGGTTTCCTGATTCCAACAACAAAGTGCGATGTCCATTCCGTCCATTATATCCTTACCATCTCTGGTCTCTCCCATTGAATCTATGACATGTTTGGTCAACTCTTCTAAAATTTGGGCTGGTTTTTCTACACCCCGCTCAATAATAATTTGAGTTAAACTATTCGATCCAAGGATACTCATAAACGCACCCGGCACCCCATGTCCCGTACAATCAACTGCAGCCCAATATACTTTTTCACCCACACGTTCTACCCAGTAAAAATCACCCGAAACAATATCTTTTGGACGATAGAAAAAGAAACTGTTCGGAAGTGTTTCATTGATCACTTCCTCCGATGGAAGAATCGCCTCCTGAATCTTTCTTGCATAAGAAATACTAGCGAAGATATCTTTATTTTGCTTGAGTAATTTGTTCTTTTGAGATTCGATCTGGTCACGTTGTGCTAGAATTTCTTCATTGGTTTGATTCAATTCCTCGTTTGCCTCCTCGACCATAATCTTTTGGGATTCAATTTGATCTCGCTGAGCCATTATTTCCTCATTGTATTGTTCCAGTTCCAAGTTCTTTTGCTGAATTTCCGTCGTTCGATCTGTTACTAATTGCTCCAATTTTAAATTCTTACGTCGCAAGCGATACGTATATCCTTTAATAATCAGATATATAGCAAACAAAGCGATCAGAATATATAATAAATAGGCGTACCACTTTGTATACCATGGTTTTCGAATGGAAAATAGGCATACTACTGGTTCAGACTCTAATCCAAATACATTCCTTGCCTTCACCTTGAATCGATAATGATCCATGGGGTCAAGATTGGTATATTCCTTCTTTGTTTCGGTAGTCCAATCAGACCACTCGCCTTCTTTATCAAATCCTTCTAATATATAAGAATACTCCGTCAGCTCTTCTGATACATAACTTGGTGAGCTGAATGAAAAAACCAAAGAATTTTGCTCATGAGACAATTCAAACCAATCTAATTCGATTTGAACATCTTCTTTATTCCCTTTAAATAGATGGTTTTGTTTTCCTTCAACAATAGAACGAAGCGCTATTTTAGGCAGCTGATTCGCCCAATCTTGCTTGCCTAATTCGTATACAAAAAGTCCCTCAGATGTAGCGAATTGCATATATGAACGCTGATTCGATTGGATAGGCTTTATTTCAACTACCTCATCCAATGGAACACGTCTGTATATCTTAGTTTCCAAAAACTGGTTTTCATTTTTATCAACAAGATAATTGAAACTGGAATTCTGCATGTTTAACTCCATGTATTCAATTTTACTTTGAGCTGCATCATCTCTACAAAACCATAAACTTCCACTTTCATCCTTCATAAAATTGCGAAAGCCATGTGTGGAGTCTGATCCAGGGACTACAGAACTAAAATATGAATCTCTAATAAACTTTTGCGATGTTTCGTCAAATTGAAATACTCCACCGGATTGTCCAAAAACTAAATGATTATCCAGTTCTTCTATGGAAGTACGACGCATGCTTACTAAGCCAGATGTAGTATCATAATTAGATACAGGCGAACTTACCGCACTTAAAACAGAGTCCATATTCATATGATAGACGCCATCATACGATGTTGTTAACCATAAATCTCCATTCTTTTCCTCATAACACGAGCGTACTTCCGAATCTAAAAACTTATTCTTCCCTAAATAGGTCCATTGATCATTTTCATACTTAAGAACCCCCAGTCCATCATTCATTCCAATATAAAATTGTCCCTCAACCCGATTCGATTCAAATATAAAATAAACCTGCAATGCTGGAGTAATAATCTCTACCTCTCCATTTTTATATTCTCCCAAATAATTTTGATTCGCGACTAAAAGTCCTTCCTCCTTGGAACCTGAATTAGGGTATTTTCGGTATCGATACCAATCCCACGTTTGTCCTTTAATCGATTCGATAGGTTTAAATTTAGATTCATTTAGTTTTTTATGAAATGCTCCAATGGGCGTCCCAACAAACAACTCATCTCCCATTACCTCACTGCAATAAATTTTAGTATCTAATCCATGTTCTTCTCCCCACTTCGACCAAGGAGAGTTAATTTCCACCTTGGAAAACCCATAATTCAACGCCATCCACAAATCACCATTCTGCGAAATCATCGTACTTTTCACTTTAGAACTTTGTAGTCCTTGATCCGGTGTGATAAATTGAATCAATTCGCCCGACGCATCTATGATCACGGCACCTCCATTCAACGTACCAAACAAATAATTACCATTTGTCAATAGCCTACCATTATAGATTCCATTATCTACAATAAAATCATCTATCTCCGTATTAAACGCAATAATTTCGCCGGTAGATTCTGCATATTTCAGGATTCCGTTCCGGTAGGTACCAATTAACAACGTATCTTCTTTGTAAGGCAAAATAGAAAACACGTGATACTTGTTAAACTGTTCGCCTTTATTTATTGGATCTAGTTTTCCATTTTTCAATTCGAACAATCCTCCTTTTATATTTTTAATAAAAAGTCTGCCATTCATTTCCAAGGCTACGTGAAAACGACCGTTTTCAGCACTTGCTTTCCAATAATTCAATTTCTCTGAACTTGGATTCCATTCCAATAAAACTTCATTGGATAAAAAATACACGCAAGAATCAATACAATAGGTATTCCATAAATCACCAAAGTCCAAGCTATCCTCAAGCCAAAGTGAATCTTTAAATTGGGAGTAAATGGACGCATACATTAGTTCACCGGTAGAGTCCACCACTAATTTTCCAAAGTTTGCTTGAGTCCCTACATAGATAGTTCCGTCTTTATCCGAATCCATTGATCGTACGATTCCATCCGTTTCAATCAGCTTCCAATTCTTTCCATCGTATTCAATAATTCCATTGTTGTTTCCAACATAAACTATACCTCGTTGATCTTGCAATATTGCCCAATTTTGGGTGTGGGCATTGTACTGTTTAGGGGTGTAATTTTGGATTACTAGGCTACTTCGTTTTTGGCCAAGAAAAACATGACTCTGTACTAAGAAAAGCAATACAACAAGCCAACGTAATTCACGTAGATGAAGGTTCCCTTTATATCCTAGACGGTTGTACATATTCAGTCTACAAAAATGCCAAAATTCAGGCGTTATTCCGCTAAAAAATTAAGTAATTTAGATCCGCACCCCCATTAAGCAAACGTCATCCAATTGAGATTCGCGTCCTCTCCACAATCGAAAAGTTTCTTGTAAATCATCCTTCTGATCACTCATCGATTTCATGTGAATATCCAACAATTTTGCTTTCAGCACCTTCTGAGTATACTTTCCTCCAGTCTCTTCGCTAAACTGATCCACATATCCATCGGAAAACATATAATAACAGTCGCCAGGTTGAACCTCAACCGTATGCTTAATAAATGGCTTATTTATTTTGGCTACATACCGTCCGATAGGTTTTCGAACCCCCTTAAACACGTTTAATTCATTATTTCGAATCTGGATTAATGGATTATACGCTCCAGCAAATTCCAATACACCCGTCGATTTATTCAAACAACATAACGCGATATCCATTCCATCCATAATTGCACGACCATCCTTGGAATCTGCAACAGATTCTATTACATGAGAAGTTAAATCATTTAATATCTGAACCGGATCCGAAATCCCATTGTCTACGACAATTTTTTTCAAACCATGTGCGCCAACAATACTCATCAGCGCACCAGGAACGCCATGACCCGTACAATCAACTACTGCCCAAAATATAGTATCCCCCACTACCTGCATCCAATAAAAATCTCCCGAAACAATGTCCTTCGGTTTATACAAAACAAACGCATCTGAAAAATGCGCATGAATGGTCTTGTCAGGAGGCAAAATCGCCTCTTGGATTCGTTTGGCGTATGAAATACTGGATAGAATATCGGTGTTTTGTTTTGACAATACATCATTCTGCATTTCAATCTTTTCCCCAATGGCTATTATCTCTTCATTTTGCTGATTTAGTTCTTCATTCTTCTCTTCTATTTCATATTTCTGCTCTGTCAATAACTCATTTGCTTTCCGCTTTTGAAACAAACTATACCCTACCATAATTAAGATTATAACCGCTCCAATTCCAGATGCAAAATAAAAATTACTCAATGCACGTTCTTTCTGAATTTTCACATCTTGACTTTTTAATTCTAAATTCTGAATCTCAATCTGTTTCTCCTTTTTCTCCGTGTCATACTTTGTTTCTAACTCCGCAATGGCATTTTGTTTATTCTCTTGATATACAGAATCTTGATACAAATTGTACGTAGTCAATAAATCATATGCCTTTTTATATTGTTTTAATTGATATTGACATTCAAATTGAACGCTCAACGCATCCATAATTTCCACTTTCGTACCAATCTCCTTGGCAAGCACAAAACTAGAGTCACTATAAACCAATGCCTTGTCGAATTGCTCTTCATACATATAAAACACGCCTATATTATTATAACTCTGAGCAACGTCTACTTTGATTCCAATCTTCTTTCGCATGTACAATGATTTTTCAAAGTACTCTAAGCATTTATCTATTTTCCCATCATAGTAATAAGTAATACCAATATTATTGTATCCATGCGCCAACCCCTTTTTATAATCCAACTCCTCATAAAGCGCCATCGCCTGTTTAAAGTAAGTCAAAGCTGTATCAAATTTTTGCAAATCTTGATAGACGCCGCCCAAGTTATTTAAAGTCGTTGCAATTGATTTTTTATCACCTGTAATGCTATCTTGCTTTCCACTTTTCTTATAAAACATTAATGCCTTGTCAAACTCTTTATGATCTTGATACAGCAACCCAATATTATTATATACGGTAGCCATAGAAACAGGATCTTCCATATCTTCATAGATAGTTAGGGCTTTAAAATAACTGTCCAACGACTGTTCATGATTCCCTTTCCGATTATGAGTATTGGCATTCATAAGATAATACCTAGCCTGATCTGATTTGGAGGAATATTTTAATGACAATTCAAGTGCAATTACATTATAGTGAAGTGCCTTATCAAATTGATCTTGCATGTAATAATACTCAAAGAAAAAATGATTTGATTGTGCTTGTCCTCGACCAAAATTTAACGAATCGGAAAGGTTCCTCATTTGCTGAGCAATTTGAAAAACGGAATCTGGAATGTTTAAATTGATATAGCAACGTCCTATTTGAAACAAGGCATTTACTCTATTCGTATCTCGTTGGGTTCCAAGAGCTGAAAGGTCCTTTTGATAGACTTTAAGTTTAATTCGAGTAGAATCCTGATTTCGTGCTGTATAACTTTGCGCATTTCCCCTTTCTACACTAAATAATGTCAGAAACATTAATAGAAAAGGCAATATGTATGGAACGCTCCGTCTCATTGATTTAAGTTTGAGCAAATTACAAATAAAATTTGAGTAATAACTCCTCGTAATTCTCCCAGCACAAGTAATTGGACGCTTCTAAAGTATTGTTTCGATATAATTGCTGTCTCTCCTTATCATTGAGCAGATCCGAAATAACCTTCGCCAATGCTTCAGCAGTACGCTCTTTAAGTACTACTCCAACCTCAAATTGCTCAGTAATTCGCTTTAATTCTGGGATATCTGCCACAATCACAGGTAATCCAGCTTGAATATAATCTAAAAATTTATTGGGCAAACTATAAGTCGAATTCAATCCAAATGCCTCTTCCATACTTATTCCAATGGACGCTTGAATCGTAATTTCTGGTAATTTTTCTAATGGAATTGCTCCAAAGAACTTCACCTTGTTTTCGACCTTTAATTTGGTCACCTGCTTTTTAACATCATCCAGAATATCTCCGCCACCTACGATCCAAAAAACGACATCGTCCACATATTGCAATGATTCTACAATTAAATCGATGCCACGTGCTGGATGTACATTTCCTTGATAAATAATTATCCGTTCTTCCGAAAGTTTGGATCGATCTACGTCATTTCGAATTCGAGGTACATTAGGAATAGAAACTACTTCTTTTCCATATTGCTCGCTATATATTCGGGCGATCGTATCATTAACCGTCGAGAATGTTTTTAAGAATGGAAAAATAGACTTCTCAAGCATTACCCACATACCTCGCGTAAACGGTCGATTGACTAATTCAGGTAACTCGGTAAAATACTCATGGCAATCAAAAACCAGTTTTTTGAACCTAAATTTGGATACCATGAAGTTTGGAAGAAGTACATCATGATCATTCGCTGTTAAGATATCTACCTTTTTAAAAAGTAAATACCAAAACAACTTAAAATTGTACTCCATGTAAAAAAATTTACCCCGATCGAAGATCATCGCAATTCGATGCGTTCGATAAGCACGTTTTTCAAGTTTAACGGATGATTTCCGATTCCGACCTACCAATAAAACATCAAACCCTGCATTGTGCAGGGTTGTGCAGACCTTGTGTAGTCGGTTATCTATGGTTAGGTCATTGGTTACAGATAATATGACCTTCCGTTTCTTTTCTGGCATTAAATCGGACTATAATAATATTTCGAAGGTTGAAGGAATAAATCAACGCTTCAACGGAAATTTAAAAAATATAGTGTATAACGAATCTATTAGAACTGCATTTCAGGAATTTCTCCATTAATCACCAAATTACCTTCGGTGGCATTTTGAATTTCTTCCACAGATACACCCGGTGCACGTTCCACTAAATGAAAGGCGCCATCTTTTATATCCATTACACAAAGATTGGTAACTACTTTTTTCACGCATGCTACACCAGTCAATGGCAAGGTACATTTACTTAGTAATTTAGATTCCCCCTTCTTATTAGTATGCATCATCGCTACAATGATATTGTCTGCTGAAGCAACCAAGTCCATCGCTCCTCCCATTCCTTTTACCATTTTACCTGGAATCTTCCAATTCGCAATATCTCCATTTTCATCCACTTCCATCGCTCCCAACACGGTAAGTTGTACATGTTGCCCTCTAATCATGGCAAAACTCGTTGCTGAATCAAAGAAAACAGCCCCCGGCATGGTGGTGATAGTTTGCTTCCCAGCATTGATTAAATCTGCATCCTCTTCTCCTTCAAAAGGAAATGGACCCATTCCCAATACGCCATTCTCAGATTGAAACTCCACATCTATTCCTTGTGGAATATAATTGGCTACCAACGTTGGAATTCCAATTCCTAAGTTCACATACCAACCGTCTCGTAGTTCCTGCGCAATTCGTTGCGCTATTTGATTTTTATCTAATGCCATTATTTATTTTGCCTTTGTTTTTTGATCTAGGGTATTCATTAACCCTTTTATACTAGTAGAAACTAACTCATCAAGCTCCTGATTTGTCAAATTCTCATGATATTTTTTACTCACCATTTTATTTCTGTCCGGAACAGGAATAAAATTATATTTATACTTTTCAAACTCAATTAAAACGCTCAAGGACAAATCAAAAGGGTCTTGAATTTTTTTATAACCCAAAAAAGTATATTCAAAACGAATTATTTTGAGATTAGTCGAGTTCTTCGTTAATGCGATTAACTTATTATCACTTAGACTCCTGTAAATAGAAGGTAGTCTTTCTAAATCTTTAATATTATTATCAATCCAAATTTGTTCAATTTTGCTAAAATCAGAACCTATATCTACGCTCTCATCATCACCTTCTATATTCAGTCCCCATTTACTCTTCTCTAAAAATAGTTCGTCAAATTTTTCAAATTTATCTTTCAATAATTTAAAATATGGGATTACACTCTTTGAAACTAAGGAAATAATTGAATCATGTGTTTTCACCTCATGGGTTTCGTCTGAAGCCAAGCCCATTTTAAACAAGTTTATTTCTTTATCTAAATCTTGTCGTTCAGCAATCACCTCCCCATTCGCTCCTTTCACATATATATCCAAAGACCGCCCCAATAACTCGGCTAGAAACGCTAATAAAGGCTCATCAATATCATTATCAGCCTGATTCAAAACAGAATAATACTCCGTCCTACGTTCCATGGGAACTACAATAGGCGGATATCCCATTTTCATCAAACATAAATTCATCAAGATCCGGCCTAGTCGACCATTCCCATCATCAAATGGGTGAATCGCTACGAAACGATGATGAAATAAAGCCGCCAGTTGCAGCGCATGCGTCTTTCCACTTTGCAACCGCTCATTGTACCAATCCACCAAATCGGTCATTTTAGAAGGTGTCTCCTCAGGAGTTGCATAATAATGCATTTCTCCAGTTAAGGTTTCAACATGGTTCGGAGTGTCTTTGTATTCACCTAACTTAATCCACTTTGTAGTCGGATCACCATTTGGAGTAATTGCTTTTATTTTATAAGGTTCTACTAATATAATACTGTGTAATTCCTTTATATCCTGCTCCGTTAATTGGCGTTCATCTTTAATCATACCCATCATGAAATCAATGGCTTCATTGTGCCCTTTGATGTCCATGTGATCTTTAATCGGCTTGCCTTTTGCCGTCAATCCATGATTAAGCAATGCCACCGTTTCACCAAAATCAAGGGAATTCCCTTCAATGGCGTTCGAATTATAATTCCATTCTAAACGAAACTTCTGCATCACACGACCTTCTGCCTCTGAAGACAGTGGTCGCAGCGAATCCAACTCTGCTTTAAGCGTATTTACGTTTAATATGTGATCGTTTAAACTCAACTAATTGTTGCTTACTATTCTTAAACTACCCTTTCTTCCGAACTGTAACCTGTTCTATGCGTTTCTCATATCCATTCCCCTGAAAAATTCGCTGTACAAATATCCCCGGTGTCTGAATTTCATTTGGATCCAATTCACCCGGCTGTACCAATTCTTCTACTTCTGCAATAGTTATTTTACCTGCCATCGCCATCATCGGATTGAAGTTTCTTGATGTTGCCTTATAAATAAGGTTCCCCGCAGTATCTCCTTTCCAAGCTTTCACTATTGCAAAGTCCGCAGTTAACGCTGATTCCAAAATATGAGGTTTTCCATTAAAATCCCGTACTTCCTTTCCTTCTGCAATCTCAGTTCCATATCCTGCAGGAGTGAAAAATGCTGGAATTCCAGCTCCCCCGGCACGGCATCGCTCGGCCAAACTCCCTTGAGGAATCAAATCAACCTCTAACTCTCCAGATAACATTTGTCGCTCGAATTCATCATTTTCTCCTACATAAGAAGAAATCATTTTTCGAACCTGTCGTTGTTGCAACATCAATCCAATCCCAAAATCATCTACTCCCGCATTATTGGAAATACAAGTAAGTCCGGTGGTTCCCTTTTTTACCAACTCCGAAATACAGTTTTCAGGAATTCCACACAACCCAAATCCTCCTAGCATAAGGGTCATGTCATTTTCAATCCCTTCCACTGCTGCACTGACGTCTTTCACTACTTTATTAATGGCCATTGATCGCTTGTTTAATCTTAGTTTATTTTGGTTAAAATTAACCAAAGATGCGTAATGCACAAAGAACAATTGATAGTATTGAAAATTAATCCCTAAAAAGTCCTTTAAAATAAGTGATAAGCTCAAAAGGGCATAGATCTAGAGCTAAATGAGAACGACTTTAAATTCAAATAAAACCACCATTTTCCAGCTTATCTTTAGATCGTTCAACGCTGATTATTTAAAGCTATTTCTTGCCTCCCCATCTTTAATACTTACAAAATAGGATTCGCAGTAGATTCGTTTCGCACCTTCATTTTAAATAATTTAATAGAATCGAATTTAAGCATTGATTGATTTTAAAATTTATACAATGAATTGAGCAACCTTTTCGTTGTTACAATGGTCTGTGTAAAAAGAATGCGAATTGAAAAATTGAGAATAACGTAATTTTTCTATTTTTGCAGGGAATACGAAAGAAATGTCGGTAGAGGTAAAGGAACTAAGTAAGATTTATGGAGATCAACGTGCAGTTGACAACATCTCCTTTTCTGTTAAGGAAGGAGAAATAGTTGGATTCTTGGGCCCCAATGGTGCAGGGAAATCGACTACAATGAAAATTGCTACTACGTACATCCCTCCTTCTTCAGGTACAATTATTGTTTCTGGTTTTGATGTTACAACCCATCCGATGGATGTGCGAAAAAACATTGGTTACCTTCCGGAACACAATCCATTATACCTCGACATGTACGTGCACGAGTATTTACGTTTTGTAGGATCACTTCATGGATTGAGAGGAAGAGACCTTTCTGCACAAGTGATTTCAATGGTTGAGATGTGCGGACTTACAATAGAGCAAAACAAGAAAATTGGTGCGCTTTCAAAGGGATATCGACAACGGGTAGGATTGGCACAAGCTATGATTCATGACCCTAAGGTGCTTATTTTAGATGAACCAACTACTGGGCTTGATCCAAATCAAATCATTGAGATTCGAAACCTGATCAAAAACATCGCGCAAAACAAAACAATTATCTTTTCTACACATATCATGCAGGAGGTGCAAGCCATTTGCGATCGAGCTATTATTATCAATAAAGGAGAGATCGTCGCAGACAAACCTGTTTCTGAAATGCAAACGGTCACTGAAAATCAAATTATCCATATTGTGGAATTTGAACAAAATATTACCATTGCGAAATTAAAAGACATTCAAGGGGTAATTGATGTTGTAAAAATTGGTGGTAACACCTATAAAGTGACGGCAGGGAATGTAGATGTGCGAGGGGATATCTTTAAAATTGCTTCAGAAAACAATTGGACTCTGCTTGGAATGAAACAAGAACAACATTCACTGGAAAATATTTTTCAAACCTTAACACGGAAAAAGGATGATTAGTATTTTAAAAAAAGAACTTTTTTCGTACTTCAATTCGCTCATTGCATACATTGTAATTATCGTTTTTTTGGCAGTCACAGGTATATTCACTTGGATTATCCCTGGAATAAATGTTTTTGAAACTGGTTATTCCTCGCTTGAAAGCTTATTCAATATTGGACCATGGGTTTTATTATTACTTATTCCTGCAATCACCATGAGTTCGTTCGCAGAAGAAAAACGACAGGGAACAATTGAATTACTATTAACTAAACCCATTACAACGGTTCAATTAATACTTGGAAAATACTTGGCGTGTCTATTAATCGTTTTGTTTTCGTTGATTCCTACATTAATATACTATGTATCGGTCTACTTATTAGGAAGCCCAGAAGGAAACATCGATTCAGCTGGGACATTTGGATCTTATATTGGTTTGATAGGTTTAGCTACCATCTTTTGCTCATTTGGAATTTTCGCATCCGCGATCTCAAGTAATCAAATCGTGTCTTTTGTGCTTTCATTAGTGCTTTGTGTATTCTTTTTTTACGGTTTCTGGGGGATTTCTATTTTAAATGTATGGTCTTCTTCTGCCGCAACTATAGAAATGATAGGAGCTGATTATCATTATGCTTCATTAAGCAAAGGATTGATTGATTCCAGAGATGTATTATATTTTGTAAGTGTGTCGGTTATTATGTTGGCGGCAACAAAACTTACGCTTGACAGTAAAAAATGGTAATTATTGGCTTTAAATCGACAAGTTCTGTTGATTCATTAGATTATGTAAAAGGAAATGCAAAGTAAAAAGAAAAGCAATATCATCAATTTCTTTTTGATCCTAGTTGGAGTCATATTTATCAATTTAATTGCGATAAATTATTTCTTCCGAATTGACCTTACAGAGGAAAAACGATTCTCCATTAACCCTGCAACTAAAAACTTATTAGAAAATGTAAACGAAGTCGTTTACATCGAAGTTTATCTTGCTGGTGAATTTCCAGCTGGATTTAAACGACTTCAATCTGCCATTGAAGAAACATTGGATGAATTTCGTATTTACAACGATAACATTCAATATGAATTTATAGATCCAAATGATTTTGATGATGATAAATCAAAAAATGATTTCCATAAACAATTGGCAGAAAAAGGAATTCAACCGACTAATTTGTTCGCGGAGGAAGACGGACAGAAAATTCAAAAGATAATGTTTCCTGGTGCCATAGTTCGGTATAAAAACAAAGAAATAGCGGTACAATTATTAAGTGGAAATCGAGGTGCAAGTGCGGATGAGCAACTAAACAATTCTGTGGAAGCAACAGAGTATAATTTAGCAGATGCAATTCGAAAACTTAATCTCTCCGAAAAGAAGAAAATAGCCTTTACACAAGGAAATGGTGAATTATCTGGAATGGATATTCAGGATATTGTATTTGAATTAGGACAATATTATGAAGTTCGAGGCGTCGATTTAAAGGAAGTAGTGAATTTGGATGACTTCGACATGG
The DNA here is from genome assembly GCA_965277185.1 of Cytophagales bacterium. Classification (GTDB taxonomy): domain Bacteria; phylum Bacteroidota; class Bacteroidia; order Cytophagales; family JAHDFW01; genus JAHDFW01. The sequence goes on from CBDICC010000051.1 coordinate 45,456, forward strand.
TAATTGTTGCTAAACCTACCGAACGATTCTCAGACACTTCATTATTCAAATTAGATCAATACATTGTAAAAGGTGGAAATGCAATGTTTTTGGTAGATGCCATGCATGTAGAATTAGATAGTATTGGTGAAAAAGGGTCTTTTTCATTGCCGTATGACTTGAATTTGAGAGATTTATTTTTCAAGTTAGGTGTTCGGCTTAATCCTGATTTAATCAAGGATTACTATTGTGGTTTTCTTCCTATGGTTACAGGATATACTGGTAATCAACCTCAAATGCAGCTTATGCCATGGCGATATTATCCAATGGTAAATAAATTTGGTGACCACCCTATCTCAAAAAATATGGGTGGTATGATTTGTAAGTTTACGGGAAGCATTGATACAGTGCGGGCAGAAGGAATTCGTAAATCACCGTTAATTTTCACTTCTGAATATACTAGAATAGTGAGTTCCCCAGCTCGATTAAGCTTTAAAGACGCTCAGTTAGAAGTTGATCCAAATACCTTTGTAAATGGTCCACAAGCATTAGGTTATTTATTGGAAGGTTCTTTTCAATCTATGTTTAAGGGACGACTCCCTGAAGCTACACAAAAAGCATTTGATTATAAGGAAAAAGATAAACCCGGTAAGGTAATCGTATTTTCGGATGGAGATCTCATTCGAAATGAAATAAGTGAGCGAACAGGTAAAGCACATGTACTTGGATATGACAAATTTTTAAAACGAAACTTTGCAAATAAAGACTTGATTTTAAATGCGATAGATTATCAAATGGATGACTCTGGCCTGATTCAAGCTCGAAACAAACAAGTTACATTACGTCCAATGGACAAGGTAAAAATAAAAGAAAGTAAAGCTTTATATCAAATGGTCAATGTCGTAGTTCCTATCCTATTTATTATTCTTTTTGCCATTCTATGGGCTTTTATTAGAAAACGTAAATATGAACGATTTGCGTAGCATATAATTAATAAGGCTTCGCGATTGTAACCAGCAAATAAAGCTAATGTTCTATCCTATCGACTTAACCAATTCAACTTTATATAACTGAATCGCAACGTTATCAGATTTAATTTAAACGATTAAATCGCTCCAGCCAAAAGGGATCATTTTGAACAACTATACTATATACATATAGGCGTTCAGATAAAAAATGAAGGAATGGAGAAATAAATTAATGTACGATCGAATCAATTTATAAATTATAAGAAAAGCAAAATGAAAAATGTCACTCGAATTATAGCGGTATTGGTTGTAATCGCTCTCGGAATCGGAGCTTATTTTACCCTAAAAGATCAAAACGGATCGAAAGCGGACTTTAAAAAAGAAGACTCGGACTTTAGTGTTGCAAATACTTCATCCCTATCAATGATCTTTATTGCAGATAGGAATGAAAGAAAACACAAGTTTGTAAAGCAAACAGATGGGCGATGGTTAATTAATGACGATTACTATGCTGCAACGCATATGATGGAATTGTTATTAACTACTCTAGAAAAAATGAAGGTCAAAAATCCCGTTCCAGCTGCTGCTAGAAATACGGTCATCAAAAATTTAGCAATTCAAGGAATCAAAGTCGAACTTTATAATGAATCTGGAATCCTAAAAACGTTTTATGTTGGAGGTACTACAAGTGATGATTTAGGCACTTATTTTATCATGGACAAATCAGAAAATCCTTATGTAGTACATATTCCTGGATTTAATGGATTCCTTACATCTAGATTTCAAATCAAAAAGCATAACTGGGTTGATCGATTATTTTTTAAATGTCCTAAGAGTCAATTAGAATCAATCGCACTTTCGTACACAACCGATTCCATGCAGAGTTTCACTGTACGGCGTAACACAGAACTGGATTCTTTAGTAATAGAAGGCCTGACCAATCCAGATGATATGGCTATAAACAAGTATATTTCCTATTTCGCCAGTACCCACATTGAAAGCTTTGTAGAGAATGAAAAGCAACTCCCTATTCTTGACTCATTAAAAGTCTCAATTCCTTTCTGTAAAATTGAACTTAAAAGTACTGACCATTTTAAAAATAGATCTTTAACGCTCTATCCGTTCAAAAGTTTAGATCGAATGTATGGAATCACGCAAAATGGAGAACTTGTGACAGTGCAATATTATAACTTCCAGAAGCTAATGGTGAGTAAATCTTTTTTTCAAAAGCGTACTGTAATTTTGTAGGAAGTTTTTATTTTATTCGTACTTTTGCATCAAATTTTAGAGCATATATAAATGAATTTTTTAGTTTCATCTACCACCCTGTTGCGTCAACTTAACGGAATAAACGGGGTCATTGCGAATAATCCGGTAATTCCAATCTTAGAGAACTTTCTCTTTGAAATTGAGCCAAACAAACTTACTGTAACAGCAAGTGATTTAGAAACTTCTGTTGTTGCAGAAATTACAGTGGAAGCTTCCGAAACCGGAAAAATTGCAGTTCCTGCAAAAATCCTACTGGACACATTGAAAAATTTACCCGAACAACCGGTAAATTTTGTAATTGATGATGAAACTTATACCATCGAGTTAAGTTCAGATAATGGACGATACAAACTTGCTGGTGAAAATGCAGCCGATTTCCCTCGGGTTCCTGAACCAGATGGAAATACAGAAAAAGTGGAAATGAATTCAGCCGTACTTGGCCGAGCTATCAACAAAACGTTGTTTGCTACTTCAAACGATGAGCTTCGTCCTGCTATGACGGGTGTATATTTAAGCCTTAGTGAATCCAATGTGACATTTGTGGCAACGGATGGACATCGCTTAGTTAAGTGTCAACGAGTAGATGTAGCTTCTTCTAAAGAAGCATCTATTATCGTTCCTAAAAAATCACTTAACTTGTTGAAAAACGTCTTGTCGTCAGAAACTGTAGACGTGGAAATGAACTACAATTCTTCCAATGCATTTTTCAATTTTGGAAATATCAAAATGGTTTGTCGATTGATTGATGAACGGTATCCTGATTATAACAACGTAATCCCTGTTGATAATCCAAATAAGATGATTATCGACCGTTCCGAGTTATTAAGCTCTGTTAAGCGTATTGCGATCTATGCTAATAAAACAACCCATCAAATTCGATTTAAGTTAGCGGGAAGTGAACTTCAAATTTCTGCAGAGGATTTGGATTTTTCAAATGAAGCAAATGAACGACTTTCATGCGAGTATGAAGGAGAAGATTTGGAAATTGGATTCAATGCACGTTTCTTAATGGAAATTTTGAGCAATTTAAGCTCAAATCAAGTGGTCCTTGAATTATCTACTCCAAATCGAGCAGGTATTCTACTACCAGTTGACAAGGAAGATAATGAAGAATTGTTAATGCTGGTAATGCCGGTAATGTTAAACAATTACGTTTAGTATCTACGGGTTGTTGAACCACAACAAACAATAATAGATTCAAATTAAATAGTTATATTTAATTATAAGATAATTAGAAAAGGCGCATAAAGCGTCTTTTTTGTTTTTACTAAACTTTAGTTAAGTGTCAGTAGTTAACCTAAGAAGTTTATTAAAAAAGAATTCTGACGGTTTGCTGATGGTTTGTTGAACTTCAATAAGTCAGAATAGATATGCATTTCGCTAGATGCGGATTAGTACATGTATAATATATATTATTGAGAGAATCCCTTTAGAGGAGCGAATCCACTTTAAAAATAGGTTATCAATGGGCTATGCCCTTTTCTTCCACTGATAATATTCCTTCCCTTTTAATGTCAATTCGAATTTAATATCGGATTGCTCCTCATCACACACAAGGTTTTGGACATAACCATCTTTTTTTAATTTGGTTGCGATGTCTTTTAACTGTGGGAATTCAGGAATCGAATAATTTAATATTGTTTTTAAACTATACGCTCCAGTCTGTAATCCACATACTAACACCAACCGATCCAGAACAAATTGTACACTCATATAAGAACTTTTGTTTAGTTGAACATTTAAATACGTTTTGGAAGGCAATCGTAACTTCTATCCAAAAAGAAATAAGTCTTACGATGAAAATTGTCGTTACAATTTAACTTTATACACCCTCTATATACTTAACGTTAAAAACATTCATAAGGTTGCCTTAATCCTATGAAAATATCAAAATAATCCATTGTATGATCTTACAAAACAACACGTATGATGTAGTTCTGAAAAAATCGCTGCGAAATTAAATTTGGGATCTATTTTACTTGATTATAAAGCTTTTGTATCTCCTTGGAGTCAGGAAACTGCAGAAGCCCTCTTCGTAAAATCTCTTGAGCTTTAAGCTCTCTATCTTGCTTTATTAACATCATTCCCCATTCAGAATAAACGAGTTCAAAAGTAGGATTCATTCGAATAACTTTTTCATAATATAAGGATGCTTGATCCTTTTTATTTAAAAGATTACAAATGTGCGCAATTTTGTATTTCATCAGGTCAAAAGTAGAGTCTAACGCCTCTCCCTTTTCATATATATAAAGTGCACTATCTAACAAGCCTTGCTTTTCCACCAAAATCCCGTAGTTATAATGAATAAACGGGTCATTGGGCAAAAATCGCAAACCTGAGTTTACATATTCCGTCGCCATCTTATAGTCTTCCTTAGCCGTATACAATTTTATTAAATTGTTATAAGCATCTGGGAACTTATTACTTTGCTCAAGTGCCGTTTGATAGCTAGAAATAGCTCGCTTTACATCTTTGGTCTCTTCATATACCATTCCTTTATAGTAATAAGCTTGGTAACTCGCTACATTCTCTTTAAGAGCCTTATTCGCGTAGCTTATAGCTTCTTGATACTGCATTAGGATCAAATATTCCTCACTCATCAGCAAAAATAATTTCTCAGTCGCTAAACCTTTTGCCTCTGCCCTCTTTGCATATTCCATTGAGATTGGAATCTGAAGATTCTGCCGTAAAACAAAAGCGCCTGAATACCAAAACTCCCCTTTTGTAGAATCCAATGCTATCGCGCGTTTCACATCTTCAAAAGCTCCTTCAACGTCATTTCTCTCCAAAAGAAGGAGTGCACGTTCATTAAATAAACCAGCGGTAGGTGAACTACTTATTTTCTGATTCAATTGCTGCAAGGGTCCTAAGGTATCCTCCTGTTTAGTTGAAATCTGATCTGTGTCTATTGGTACATCTTGTTTCTCTCCATCTGAACATGACGTAAAAAATAGTACTCCAATCATTAAAACGAATCCAGCGATGAAGACTTGCTTGTATCTTACCGTTATAGCATTCAAATTCAATCCTCGTCCAAATGAGCTTAATTTATTTTCTGCGCTTTCTTGTTGCATTATTTAGTATTAGAATGATGGTTTATCGAAGGGTATTGTTTTTTCTTCTGTATAGAAGACAATTTAATTGACCAAAGGGTGGCCTGTTAAAATAAAATTTAGCCTTTCATTTTAACTTTGTGCTTTTTTCTGTTCTTCCTTCCACATTTGGTTAAAAGATTTTGGCGGAACAGTTGGAAACACTCTTTGCGCTCCCCATACTTTTTGAAAGAATCTCCCTAAAAAATAATTTTTAGCTTTTCCTCCTATAAGATTCATTGTCCAACGTCGTTTCATGCTATACTTCCACAACTTCATCAGTTTTCTCTCCGATCCATCAGCATGCCCCTCTTCAACGGATTGATTTCGGTTTAACAATAGTATTTCATGGATATTAATTTTAACCGGACATACTTCTGTACACGCGCCGCAAAGGCTACTGGCAAAACTTAAATGTTTAAAGTCATCCATGCCTTTGAAATGGGGCGTAATCACTGAACCAATTGGTCCTTGATATGTGGCTTCATACGTATGTCCTCCAATATTCTTATATACCGGACAGGCATTCAAACAAGCTCCACAGCGAATACAACTCAATGCCTGACGTTTATTCTCTTCTGCAAGCAATTTAGTCCGCCCATTGTCCAATAATATTACATACATGTGCTCGGGGCCATCCAATTCACCTGCTTTTCTCGGACCTCGAAATATGCTATTATAAACGGTTACTTTTTGACCTGTTCCACTTGTACTCAGAAGTGGCCAAAATAATCCCAACTGCCTATATGATGGAAGTACTTTTTCGATTCCAGCAATTGCTACATGTACGCGTGGTGCACTTGTACTCAAACGAGCATTTCCTTCATTTTCAGTGATGGCAATGCCTCCTATGTCCGGCAATAAAAAATTGGCTCCCGTTACACCTAAATCTGCCTGCACATATTTCTCTCTGAGTAAACGCCTTGCTAACAACGTCAATTCCTTAGCATCATCCGTTAATGGATAATTCAATTTCTCATGAAAGAGTTGAGCAATGTCTTTTTTAGACTTATGCATTGCTGGTGTCACAATATGATACGGTTTTTCACCTGCTAACTGCACAATATATTCTCCCAAATCAGTTTCAACGGGCTCTACTCCTACATCCTCCATGAAATCGTTTAAATCGATTTCTTCGGTGGTCATGCTTTTCGATTTAACCGCTAACTTAACCTTGTGTTTTAGTATGATATCATGAAAGAGTTGAATTGCCTCCTCATCGTCTGCCGCCCACAAGACCTTCCCACCATTCTGCTCGAAATTCCGCTCAAATTCAATTAACAATTTATCCAAATTATCAATTTGCATTCCCCTTAAAATATGAACCTCTTTGTCTTGCCAACTCATGGTTCGAATATTGATTCATTCCATTTGCTACCGACGCATGGTATTTCGTCATATTAAAGTTGATGGTTTGCCTGTGTTTGGCATCCTCTACTTTATCTTTAGACTTTTCCAAAAATGTCTTTAGCTGATCTTTGGCCATATACTTTTAAAGGTTTTTATTTCGTTTCAATATTCTCTTTACTACTACGAGGAGAATTAAACAATCTTAAATTGGTACATGCACATGGCGTTCCGCATGATATGAGGAACGTACCAACGGCGACGATTCCACATATTTCAATCCTCTTTTGAGTCCCTCTTCTTTATAAAAGGCAAACTTATCCGGATGAATATATTCAAATACCTCAATGTGCATCCTAGTTGGTTGTAAATACTGACCTAACGTAAGTATATCACATCCATTTTCGACCAAATCATCCATCGCTTCAAACAACTCAGTTTCAGTCTCTCCTAATCCAAGCATTATGCCTGTTTTAGTTCGCTTTCCAAATTCCTTGGTGCGTTTAATCTGTTCTAAACTTCGATCGTATTTTGCCTGTGGTCGAACCTTCCTATACAAAGACCGAACGGTCTCCATATTATGAGAAACGACTTCTTGTCCAGGATTAATCATCGTAATTAATGCATCCCAAGTTCCCTTTACGTCGGGGATTAAAGTTTCAATCGTTGTCTCAGGACTGGTCTTTTTAACTTCTTTCACCGTATTATGCCATATTTCCGCCCCGCGATCTTTCAATTCATCCCGGTTTACAGATGTTAGCACTGCGTGCTTTACATTCATAAGCTTGATGGCTTCAGCAACCCGCTTCGGTTCATCTTCATCATATTCTGGAGGTCGACCTGTTGCAACTGCACAAAATGTACAACTTCGAGTACAAACGTTTCCTAAAATCATAAATGTGGCCGTTCCTTCTCCCCAACACTCACCCATGTTTGGACAATTTCCACTTTCACAAATGGTATGCAGTCGATTCTCATCAACGAGCTTACGCACTTTCTTATAATTTTCTCCTACTGGAAGTTTCACTTTGAGCCATTTAGGCTTGCCATTGCGGTTGGCATCTACGACGGGTAATGGAATCAAACTACTCATGTCGCAAAATTAGCTAAATTCATAAAACAACACTAATTTTTACCAATGTAAAGTGCAATGAACACGGAGCCAAAAAGACGTTGCGTTGGTGCTCCATCCAATAACTCTATTGGCCGAGAAAACATTTCCAAAAGAATTCCCGTTTCGATGATGCTTTGGAACTTTTGTCCGCTTCCATATTCAAATTCCATGGAGCCTCTTGCATTTAAACCTGGCACTATAGATGACTTTTCAAATCCATAAATTGGTCCCGCACTACCCAATATATTTGCAAATTGATGAACATTTGCATCGTATTGTTCTATTTCAGTTGTTTCTGATGTGTAAGCGTAACGAACAAAATAAGGTTTTTCGAATCCTATTGTAACGCCTCCGGCTATGTTTAATGCCACTTGAACTCCATTTTTATTTCCTTTATGGAACATCAGTATCTCTTTTCCAAATTGACCCCGAAGCGCAAAAAGGTAATTATTCTTTCCTAAAACAAATGGTTTATTTCCCAACAAATTTGTGCCATTAAAACCAGAAGCCCAACGCACCTCATTGGCATGCTTCACATTTACTGCTTCAATCAACAAAAACCCATCTCCTCCATCAAAATGTTTGATTGCAAAATCAACTCCTCCAATAAAATAACTATTTGAGTTTACATTGAGTCCTAAAGCATAAGATCGATCTTCTCCTCCAGCATGGGAATCATTGACACCAAATAATAACAATACTAAAATTAGACATTGAAATAGGGAACGTGGAATCAATTTAATTACTGTTTTTTTCAATTGCTCGTGATAAGTGAGTGATTGGATTAAAGGTACGTTTTATTGTACGCAAAATCAAGGCAAATGTTTTAAAAACTCCCCTCAAACTCAATCATTAATCGAAAGGTTTCTTGGAATTTAGTTAATGGCAAGGTAGCTGGAACATCATAAACATCGTGATATGCCGGAGGTCCACCCATCAAATAAATAAAAAAGGATGGGACACCTGCCTTCGTGAAAAAATAGTGATCCGAATTCGCCGCTTCTCCTCGCTTCTTAAGCAACGGCAAATAATTGTTTTCACTATTGATTTCATTTAAAGCATCATAAGCTTCTGTAAATCGCGTAGAATTCACAATCGTAGCTCCTTTGCTTCCTGTTCCTACCAAATCTAAATTAACCAAAAACTTGATTTGATTTAAACCAAAATACGCATGTTCAGTATAATACTTTGACCCAATAAGCCCCGCCTCTTCTCCAGAAAATGCTATAAATAGAATCGAATGTTTTGGTTTATTTTCTGGTTTAGAGTAATATGCTGCCAATTCTAATAACATAGCAATTCCGGCAGCGTTGTCATTGGCTCCTGGAAAATAAATATCTCCCATACCTCCCAGATGATCATAATGCGCCGTAAACACTACAAACGAATCAGGCTCATCACTCCCTTCAATATAACCTAATACATTTTGAGAAGTCTGCTTCTTTAATTCCGTTTCTACGTTAAATTTTATCTTTTTCACTTCAGGATCTATTGAATCTTTCAACGTTTCAAAAAGAGGAGGCGCATATTGAGAAGTGGACATGCTTGCCGTTAACTTCTTATTTTTCAATTTAATTATGGCTTTAGCAGAATACAATTGCTCAATATATTCAAGGGAATTCTCCTCTAAATTCATCAATGCATTATGATCCGATTCATTGTACATCACGACTTTTCGCTTAAAAGACTGTGCCATAAATTCAGTAAGGTAGGTTTTATCATTTACTCTTCCTGAATCAAGGATCACTACTTTCCCTCTTCCTTTTCCAGCCTTAGAAAAAGGTGCAATAATATAATCTTTTCCTAATTCCATTTCTTTCCTCCCCATTTTCATAGACAACACCCCTGGAAACGTATTTATATCAAATTTAAACAGCTGTAAATAAGGATCTTTACTCATTATATCCTTAGTTCTAATCGATAGTTTTGCCGGATCCTTTAATCCAATTTGTTTATAACGACTCGCTATAAATTTTGCCGCATGCACATGCCCGTTACGTACATATCCCCTCCCAAACATGGTTTTAGAACATAGTGTGTCAATTGTTTCTTTCACCCGAGGCAGAGAAACTTCTTGCGAAAAAACGGCATGATTTAAGCCTAAAAACAATGCTAAAACTGCGATAGAACTTGACATTGCTGTTCGGAACTTCATTTGTATCGAATTTAATTTCATTGAACTCGTGATAAGTCTGTAATAGAGGAATTGAACTTAGCCCTAAAATTAGCTAGGAAAAGTATTAGTCAATGCTCATTCTAACTTCTTATTTATTATACCATAATTTGAATCAACGAATAGGACATATATATTACAATATAAATCCCAACGCCAAACCTGCCAATACAATAAATGGAGAAGGGATTTTCGTAAATGTAAGCAGCGAAAAAGTAACAATAATGGTTGCAATATCAATTAATAGAATGTCTATATTTAATCCTGACCCATCCACTGCGGAACTTATAACCAAACCTTTAAATAAAATCAACGCAGCTCCACAAACCATACCCGATGCGGCCGCATTAATTCCCGCCAGAGATGCCTTAACTATTCGTATTTTCTTCAGTTCTTCCCAAATTTGCACCAAGAAAAAGATTAACAATGTTCCCGGTGTGAAAATTGCCACCGCTCCCAATCCAGCTCCTAAGATTACACCTAACGTACCATAACCTTTCCCAGCTGCCACTACACCTCCAATGTAAGAACAAAATGAAAAAACGGGACCAGGTAATGCTTGTACAGCTCCAAAACCAGTTAAAAATTCGTCAGAAGTCATGAATTGCTTAAATTCGACAAACTCGGTATACATTAATGGTATTAAAACCTGTCCTCCTCCAAAAATTAAACTTCCATTTCTATAAAAGTTTTCAAATAACTGAACAAATAAATTATTTGTAAACCCGGTAAGCGTGGCAGAAACGACAAATATGGAAAGGAATAAAATTAAATAGTACCATTTAACCTTAATCTTCTGTTTCTCTTCTTTATTATGTCGCTTAAATTCTCTTGCAGTTACCGCTCCTCCTACCAACAATAGAATTGGAAAGACCCAAGGCCATCTAACAAAATAAGAAACTACGGCTGAAAGAACCAATAGCACAAATCCAGTTTTAGACTTTATTACTTTTGTTGAAATTTTATATGCGGCATAGGCCACAAATCCAATTGCCATCGGCTGTATAAATCGTGCAAATTCTAACGAAACATTATTTTCACCAAAATGTATAATACCTACAGCCGCCAATGTCATCATAGATATGGCAGGAGTAATCCAAACCAACAAGGTCATGACTGCTAGAAAAACACCACCTATTTTATATCCAATAGCGGTAATTGTTTGCGTTGAAGTTGGTCCCGGTAAAATTTGACAAAGTGCATTTAGCTCTATCAACTCCTCTTCTGTCAGATATTTTCGTTTATCTACAAAAAACTTAAACATCATGGCCACATGAGCCTGAGGTCCTCCAAATGCTGAGAAGGTGAGCCATACTACATCTTTTAAAAAAATGTAATTCCGAATTTCTTTTCTGCTCGGTTCGTATTTTAAATTGAGTTCCATTCCGTTAAAATGAGTTCTTATCAACTATGATACTATCAGATCGTATATTTAACCCAAAATAATTCTAATTTTTCGAATACTTAGTTAAATTTGATTAAAATTATTTCAAATAACACGGATAAATTATGAGCAAATCAAACTATTTATATGCATTAGCTTTTGCAACTTCTATACTAGCAGTAAGTTGCAAGCCAACTGACGGTGGCGCAGGAGATTCCTCCAATTCTACTACGGCAGACAGCAGTGCTGCTTCTAGCAAGAATATGGAAAACAATGAAAATCCACTTTCTAAAAATGGAATTACATTGACAGTTTCAGAAAATGATCCAGCATTTAACGATGCGATGATAGAACTTAATGTACCCGCTGAGTCGGACAAAGCGGCTATTGGGCCAGTAGAATTTGCTTTCAATGTTAAAAACTACGTGTTAGGAAATCAAACTTCCGACGCTGAAACCAAAATGTGTGCTAATTCAGCTAAGGGACAACATATTCATCTAATTCTAAATAATAACCCTTATTCAGCTCATTACGAGTCTCAGTTTAATAAAGAACTGGAAGAAGGTCATTATGTAGCACTTGCATTTCTTTCACGATCATATCACATGAGTGTAAAACAACCAGATGCATATGTACTTCGTCAGTTTACCGTCGGAGAAGCAGAAAACAAAAACGTTGACTTAACTGCACCGCATTTATTTTACAGCCGTCCTAAAGGAGAATACGTTGGAGACGACACAAAAAAAGTAATGCTTGATTTCTATTTGGTCAATACTGAAATATCTCCTGAAGGAAATAAAGTACGTGCGACAATTAATGGAAATGAGTTTATTATTGATCAATGGGCTCCTTACTTTGTAGAAGGATTACCAATGGGCGACAACACATTCAAAATTGAACTTATTGACAAAGATGGTAATGCAATTGAGGGACCATTTAACACTGAAGAACGTACAGTTAAGCTTTCTGAACTGAATTAATCAAATAAATTACAAGTATTAGTCCTACAATTTAGACATACAAAATGTAGGTCAAAAAAGCCTCTGAGAAGTTTTTCAGAGGCTTTTTTCATGAATGAAATCTAAAAACAACATTTAACTTAGTTAGAATCAAGTTCCATTTTTCTCATTCTATTTAAACCTTTTTCTTAATTTGAACGTCAACAAGATATCAATCATCCAGTTTTAGATTTTCACCAGGCATCTTTATTACTGAACGAATGAAAACTGATACGCTTAGAATGAACTGGTACCATTGATACGAATTGAAGCAACTACGATAAATAAATAACACATTATGAAAAAACCATCTATTTTAAAATCCGCTTTGAAATTTACTGGAGTTATCTTACTAGCTGGATTAACAATGACAGCTTGTAAAAAAGATGATCCGGAAAAACCAGATACCCAATCGGTCGATGACAATTCACAAATTGAATCTGAATTTGACGATATACTTTCCATTGCGGAAGATGTAATGAATTCCAATCGAAATGATATGGATAAATCTGGAACAGGCACCTATACCCTTTCTGATACAACTTGCGCTACCGTTTCCTTAGATACTGCCTTCACAGATGGTGATGGATCATTAGGACGTATAGAAATTGATTTCGGTTCGACTAACTGTGAAGGATCAGACGGAATCAATCGCCGAGGTAAAATTTTCATCGCCTACACAGGTAAATATCGAACTACAGGAACAAAGATCACTACCACGTTTGACAATTACTTTGTGAACGATCATCAAGTCGAAGGAACTAAAACAGTCGAAAAAACAACCGACTCTACCTTTGCAGTAAACGTAACAGATGCTAAGATTTCCTGGACGGATGGAACTACAACCCAATGGACTTCCAATCGAATCCGAACTTGGTCAGGAGGACGATCCACCTTATTTGTTCTTTCAGATGATGTGTATACGATAAATGGTACCGCTTCAGGTACGAACCGACTGGGTGATGATTTCACAACATCCATTAACAACGTAGAGCATAAAATTGAATGTTGGTTTGACGGCATTTTCATTCCTGCAAGTGGAACCACTGAGGTAACTCCAGCTGGAAAAGAAACAAGAACAATTGATTTTGGAGACGGGATATGTGATAAAACGATTACGCTAACCGTTGTTGGAATATCATACGAACATACGTTCCAGTAAGATTTATTTATTTTATTACGCTCTGATTCTTTAATGAAGCGTTAAAAGAAAAGACCAAATCTTCAATTAGACTTGAAGATTTGGTCTTTTCTTTTGCTTTAACGTATTAACCTAATTCACAAGAATGTTGGATCAATTATAGGTGGTTTGGATAATCTATTTTACAAGTATACACACACCTATTAGGCTAATCCTACATCCAACACCATCATCACTACAAAGCCAAGCATAGCTCCAATTGTAGCGATATCTGTATTATCACCCAATTGTGATTCTGGAATTAATTCTTCTATTACTACAAAGATCATTGCTCCTGCTGCGAAAGATAGTGCGTAAGGCAAGATTGGTTCAATAAATATGACCGCTGCTGCTCCAATTACTCCAGCAATAGGTTCAACAATACCAGACGCTTGACCATACCAAAAACTTTTAATACGACTCATTCCCTCTCTCCGTAACGGAACTGAAACCGCCAACCCTTCTGGAAAATTTTGAATTCCTATTCCCAAAGCCAATGCCACGGCTCCAGCTAAAGTGGTAGAATCTGATCCATGTGCCAGCGCCCCAAAAGCCACACCCACAGCCAACCCTTCTGGAATGTTATGCAAGGTTATAGCCAATACCAATAAAATGCTTCTATGCCAACTCGTTTGTATTCCTTCTGCCTTAGATCTTGGAAAACCAAGATGTAAGTGTGGAATTATTTTATCTGCAGCAAACAAAAAAGCTCCACCTGCTAAAAATCCAACGGCCGGAGGAAACCATTTACCAATAGGGTCATTCTCTGACATCTCAATGGCGGGAGCCAACAAAGACCAATAACTTGCTGCAATCATCACACCTGCGGTAAAACCAAGCATTCCATCCAGCACTTTTCGATTGATACTTTTAAAAAAGAATACAGTAGATGCACCTAAAGCCGTTACACCCCACGTAAACAGTGTAGCATACAACGCTTGCATTATGGGGTTTACCCCTTTAAACCATTCTACAATAGCATCCATTGGAATTAATTATAATTTAACAATATAATTTTTCTACAAAGTTAAAAATATTTTTAGATAAGCCTAAAAAATAAAATAGTAATGACCGTAATCCTATTTAAAATAGAATAAATACACATTAATCACCTTTAGAGATGATTTTCATCTATTCAATTTGGGAATCGTTAATAATTTGAACTGAATTAACTCAGAGCTGCATTAGTTAATAGGAACTTTATCTAAAATAGCTGTCACCACATCTCTAGAACTTATTCCATCTGCTTCCGCTTCGAAATTCAGAATGATTCGATGATTCAAGACATCAACGGCAATATTTTTAATATCCTCTGGCAATACATAGTTCCTGCCTTCGAAGAAAGCCGCCGCTTTCGCTGCTTGATTGAGTCCAATACTTGCTCGTGGAGATACTCCAAATTGGATATAATCGGCCAAATCACCCAAATCATAATCTTTTGGATTTCGTGTGGCAAACACTAGTTCTATAATATAATGTTCTAATCGTTCATTGATACTCACCGAATTAATCGCCTCTCTAATTTCGAACACTTCTTTTTTGGACAAAATGGGATTTATTTCAGCTTTAAAGTTGGCATCTGCCATTCTTCGCATAATTTCCAATTCATCTTTCTTTTCCGGGTACCCCACATTCACTTTCATCATAAAACGATCAACTTGCGCTTCAGGCAACGGGTATGTCCCTTCTTGCTCAACTGGGTTTTGAGTCGCTAAAACAAAAAATGGTTTATCCAACGGATAAGTTTTATCTCCAATGGTCACTTGCTTTTCCTGCATACATTCAAGTAATGCTGCTTGTACTTTTGCAGGAGATCGATTAATTTCATCTGCAAGGATCATATTAGCAAAAATAGGACCTTTTTTAACCTCGAATTCCGACTTTTTCTGATTGTAAATCATCGTCCCAACAACATCTGATGGTAATAAATCAGGTGTAAATTGTATTCTTCGAAAGTCTAGCGCCAACACTTTAGACAACGTATTTACGGTTAATGTTTTTGCCAAACCAGGTACCCCCTCCAACAATATATGTCCGTTAGTAAATAAGCCTATAAGCAATCGATTCACCATATATTCCTGGCCAACGACCACCTTTCCTACTTCAGTAAACACCTCCTTAATTTTCTCCTTAATCGATGATTCAATTCCAGCAGGAACATGCGTGTTTTCGGCTGCTTGAGCAGAGGCATCGATATTTCCTGTTGCCTCTTTTTTAATTTCTCCTTGGCCTTCTTTTCCTATTTCGTCCATGTTTACTATTACTTGCTACGGTGTATTTCTTGCTTACTCAATTAACTTCATTGAGATAGTCATCATATGTTGATGATCCAATCTAAATGCAAATTTAAAAGGCTTTGCCAAAATTGAAAATATTTAACGCTAAATCAGGCACAAAATTAATATCTCATTTACCCATCAATTCAATCTCTCAAAAAGAAAAACCCAATGTAAGCCCTTTTCAGCCTACATTGGGTTTTATTATAATAATTAAAATCGCTCCTTATTGTAATTTGGATCGATTAAATTAATTAATAGCCAAATAATTCTTGAAGTGTAACTTCCTTCAATTCTCCATATTCTGCCAATGTTTTGAAATCTAATTTGTCCTTGCTACCAATTACAATTACATTTCTTGGCTGACCTTTTACATATTTCTCTTGAAAACCTCGAATATCTGCAAAAGTAAATCCTCCAACATTGTCATATACATCTTTACGAATGTCATAATCTAATCCTTTTTTCTGAGCGGCAAGATAATTAAACATCACCTTCGCTTTGGTTATACGCTCGGTTTCAATTTTATTCTGAATCGCTTTCTTACAATTGGAAAATGCCAATTCTGATTCTGGAATATTATCCAACAATTCAATCATTCCAGCCATAGCCTCTGGTAATTTATCAGCCTGTGTACCAATATAAGACATAGTCGTAAACGGTTGATTCTTTTTTCGTGGCTTTCTAAATATGGAGTAAACCGAATAAGCTAGTGCTTTCGCTTCTCTCATTTCCTGAAAAACAATGGATCCCATTCCTCCTCCAAAATACTCATTATATGTATTGATTTGAGGTACTACGTTTTTATCATATGGACCACAGTTCGCTAGAAACATAATCTCCGCTTGAACCATATCATAATTGGTCCAATAAACCGTTGGCTTATTTACTTCTTGTACCATGAACTTATCATCCGCAGGTAAAGGTTTTAAAATAGCAGGAACCATGTGTTTTGAACTAATTGTAGGTTCTACCTTCGCCTGCGCTTCTGGCCCGTAGTACATTACATTATGCTCATAAGTCATTACGCTTTTGATCAATCCAATCATATCTTCTACTTTCAAGGATTGTAACTCTTCGTCAGTCATTACATTGTTAAATGGATTAGCTTGTCCAAACATTGCATAACTTAATAAACCTCCTCTCAAAATATTATCTTTATCCAACTTCGCGTCCATTCGACGTTTCATCTCTCCATCGATCATATTTTTCAAGGCTACTTCATCCCCTTTTGGATTATTCAATACATGTTCAAATAACTCAATAGATTGATCAAAGCTAGATTGAAGTCCAGTTAATCGAACATATACCTGTTCTTCCGATGTATAAACGAAATACTTACTTCCTAATTTGTAAAACTCTTTGTTTAGTTCCTCTAAAGAATATTTGTCTGTTCCAAGGTATTGTAAATAATCCACAGCAAAAGCCAATTTCGGATCGTTATTTTTCCCCATATCAACCAAGTAATAAAGATCAAAAATCTCATTATCCTCGTTTGTAGTATGCATGAAGTTATACCCCTTTACTTTTTTCTTATTGATTTTAGAGTAATCTAAGAATACTGGAGACATTTTTGAAGCCTCTTTTGCCATTAATGCATTGTAGAAAGCGGATGTACTATCTCTATTCACCTCCACCTTTGTAATCACAGGCTTATCTACACTTTGCTTGTCTGTTTCTTCTCCAATCTTTTTGTAAATACAAACATGATTGTTATAATACTTATTGGCTACCCGAACAATATCCTCTTTTGATACTTGTCCCAATTTCTCCAAATATTTAAGCTTATCAATCCATGGTTGGTTTCCAATAAAAGCATCAATCATAGAATATGCACGTCCTCTATTACTTTCCATAGAACGCATTTCGGAAATTTTCAGGTTATTAATTGCTGCCTTCAACATCCAATCATCAAATTTCCCTGCTTTCAACGAATCAACTTGAGAAAGTAACAATTCTTTTACATCTTCTAACTCCTGACCTTCTCTTGCTGTAGCAAAAATTAAGTGTGCAGAGTAATCATTTAATGTATATTGGAATGAGGCTGCATTTAAAACAGATTGTTTTTGATTTAAATTCACATCAATTAATCCCGCTTGTCCATTATATAACATTTGATTCATCAAATCCAATGTTGGGATATCTTCATGCAATCGACCTGGTAAACGATAAGTCAACATCAAATTTTCCGCATCTGGACCTAGAACAGTTTGCTCAATGTTCTCCGTTACAGAATCCTCCACTATTGGGGTATAAGGAGCCATTTCTTTTGACTTCATCCCTCCAAAATATTTATCGATCAACGCAATTGTCTTATCTGGATCTAAATCTCCTGCTAAACAAATAGCCATGTTATTTGGCACATAATTCGCGTAGAAATAATCCTTGATCTTCACGATCGAAGGATTTTGTAAATGATCAATGGTACCAATTGTAGTTTGTGTCCCGTATTGATGTTTAGGAAATAGTCCTTTAAAACAAGCTTCAAACACCTTTCTACCATCGCTATCCAAGGTTCTGTTTTTCTCTTCATACACTGCCTCCAACTCTGTATGAAATAATCGAGGTGTGATTTCAGTAAAACGCTCTGCTTCCAATTCCAACCATTTTTCCAATTGGTTAGAAGGAATATCATTTACATATACCGTTTGATCAAAAGAGGTAAATGCATTGGTTCCTTTTGCACCAATGTTACTTACCATTTTGTCGAATTCATTCGCAGCCGCAAATTTCGCAGCCTCACCCGATACTTTATCAATTTCAGCATAAATTGCTTTTCGTTCTTCTACATCTGTTGTTGATCTGTATTTTTCATACAAACCTTCAATCTGATCTAGCAATACTTTTTCTTTCTCCCAATCAAGTGAACCAATTTTAGAAGTTCCTTTGAACATCAAATGCTCTAAATAGTGAGCTAAACCAGTAGCATCCGCTGGATCATTCTTGCTTCCTGCTCTAACTGGAATAAGTGTTTGAATACGCGGCGCATCCTTATATACGGATAAGTATACAGTTAGCCCATTCGCTAAGGTATATACTCTAGTTTTAGTGGGATCCCCCTCTACAATCTCATACTTATATTTCTCTCCCATAGTTTTTAACTTGTATTTGGATACGCTTTCGCCTGGTTGATCCTGAGGTTTACAACCCCAAGAAAATATGGCTACTATCGCAAATACGCTTAATGCAACTTTTTTCATACCGGTTCTTTCTATTTCTTTTAAATGAATCTAAATTCCATAATGTAGTTTCATTATACTACTACATCAATTCTTTTTTGTTTGTGCAATCAATTACATGGTACTTCTCGTACCTCAACTTTAATATACTTAACTAAATATTTCACATGTATTAACCAACAGCAATACGTTCTCTGCGAAACCGCAACAGTAAAAACACTTGACTTAAGTTCTACAAATACTCGACAAACCGTATTTATTCTTAGACTAAATTCTTGTTAATATTCAAAATCCAAGCCCAAACGGTTCTGAAGATCATTCAATTCGGGGTATTTTTGCGCAATATATTTAAATTTATCATCATCTGTGAACATTTTCTTTTTTTCATTCGAGCGGTCTCTTAACGAAACCTGAAATTGTATTTCAGGCTTCCTAAGCTTTCTTCCCAACTGCTTTAAAAAATCCGTTTTGATTTTATTAAAATGGTCAAAGGTATCCTGATAATCATATTGAACAAATATAGTTTCTGGAGATTCCGGCTTTAATTCTATTAGCGCATTACTTAGTGTCACAAATTCATCGGATAATCCCTTGGATCTTTTGGCCACACAGAATTCATCCCAACATTTCTTCAAATTTTCATAGTTCAATTCTACCACCTGATTTTCAGCCGCTTCAGCTTGGCTTTTAATCTCTTTCTCCATTTTCGAAAGATCAGGCATCGAGAACACCGCTCCTAATGCCTTTTTGGATGAATTTGGCTTTGCTTGAACTTGCGGCTTCACCTTTTTTGAATCGGCAGCTGGTTCTGGCGTTGCAGAATCTTTTTTGTCCTTAGCTGAATCACTAGAACCATATTCTTCGGATGCCTCTGCTACCTGAGAAACAGGTGAGGTGTCTGCATTATTACTGCTTTTATCTAAATTAATCGATTTGTCTGAGCGAACCGAATCTAGGTTCGTTGATTCTACATTACTTTTTTTTTTGCAGAAGGTTCCAGCGCCAGCTGGTTTGATAAATTGATTGCTTGCTTTAAATGAGCCAACTTCATTAGCATCAACTCAACCAGTAATCTTGGGTTTTTTGAAGTTTTATAATTTAAGTCACACTTTGCTACCATGTTTAATGCTGATAACAAATAAGAGTCCGCAACTATTTCACTTTGCTTTAAATATTTCTGTTTAACGCCATCCGTCACTTCCAAAAGAGTAATCGTTTTAGGGTCTTTACAAATCATCAAATCTCTTAAATGTTGAGCTAAACCGCTTACAAAATGGTGCCCATCAAATCCATTGTTTAAGATTTCATCAAATAATATCAATGATGGAGAATGTTCCCCAGAATACAATTGATCAATCAATTTAAAATAGTACTCATAGTCAAGTACGTGAAGATTTTTTATAGTTTGATCGTATGTCAAATTGGAGTTTGTAAAAGTCACCAATTGATCAAATATAGATAATGCATCTCGCAATGCTCCATCTGCTTTGGTCGCCACCACATGCAATGCTTCTTCCTCGGCCTTTACATCTTCTGATTCTGCAATCTTCGTTAAATGTTGCACTATGTCATCTACCTGAATTCTATTGAAATCAAAAATTTGACATCTGGATAAAATTGTTGGGATTATTTTATGCTTTTCCGTTGTTGCAAGAATGAAAATAGCATAAGAAGGAGGTTCTTCCAATGTCTTCAAGAACGCATTAAATGCTGCATTCGACAACATGTGAACCTCATCTATAATATAGATTTTATATTTTCCGCTCTGTGGTGCGTATCGAACTTGTTCTACCAAATTCCGAATATCTTCCACTGAATTGTTCGATGCTGCATCTAATTCATGAACGTTAAATGAAGCATGTTCATTAAAGCTTTTACAAGAAGCACATGCGTCACACGCTTCAAACTCCTTTGTAATATCTTCGCAATTCACCGTTTTCGCAAGGATACGGGCACTAGTTGTTTTGCCGACTCCTCTTGGCCCGCAAAATAAGAAAGCCTGTGCCAAATGATCATTTTTCAGCGCGTTCTTCAAGGTCGTTGTAATATGTCCTTGTCCTACAACCGTATCAAATCGGGTTGGTCTATATTTCCTTGCTGAAACTACAAAATTGTCCATTTTCTGACCTTCTTTTATTAGTGTTCTTTTTCTTTTTACTTCGTTAACCTACTTTTTTAGAGGGAATTTCATTCGATATTTCACCTTTATCTTTCCTCTACTTATGTTGGCCAATTTACCTTTCAACAATCTTCGTTTCATCCCAGATAAGTGATCTGTGAACAAGACTCCCTCAATATGATCATATTCATGTTGAATAATTCGGGCAACCATTCCCTTATAAACTTCTTCATGTTTTTCCCAGTTTTCATCATAATAACGAATTCGGATCGTATCGTGACGCTTAACATCTTCATGAATTTCAGGAATACTCAAACATCCTTCATTATAGGACCACAAATCTCCTGATTCCTCTAGAATTTCTGGATTAACAAATACTTGTACAAAATTTTCACAATCCTCTCCTTCCATTGGTGTTCCGTCTACTACAAAGATTCGAAGATCCATTCCAACCTGTGGTCCGGCCAAACCAACACCATTCGCACTATTCATAGTATCGAACAAATTATCGGAAATTTTCTTCACATCCATTTCCCCCTCTTCGATCTCTCTACACTTCTTTTTCAGAACCGGATCACCATATGCCACAATTGGGTAAATCATCTCTTATTCTCTATTGTTTGCAAATAATCCTGCAAGATAATAGTTGCGCTTAATTTATCAATGTTTTCTTTTTTACTTCTTTGACTTTTTTTCGCATTGCCTTGTAACATTGCGTCCATTGCTAGTTTAGAGGTAAATCGTTCATCCATTTCTGCAATCGGGATTCCTTCAAATTGCTTCTTGAAATTTATTATAAACTGTTTTACTTCAGCGGTTGAATGCGTATCGTTGCCAAATACATCGATCGGCATACCTATTACGACCTGCTCTACCTCCTCCTTTTCGAAATAAAGCTTCAAATGATTTAACAAATTTTCAGTTTCCACTGTTTCCAACGGAGATGCAATGATTTTCAGAGGATCAGTTGCCGCAATACCTGTTCTCTTCAATCCGTAATCTATCCCCAAAATTCTTCCCATAATGTTTGTTATATCAAACTGTTTTTATTGCTGAATGCATCCGAATTAATCTCCTTTCAACTAAAATCATCCTATGATTTCCTTCAGCTTCTCTTACAAAGGTATGATTAATATAATTGCGATACTTGTCGAAATTATTTATTTTAATTGGACCATCATTCTTTCAACGATTTTAAATCTTTGTTATTAATTACGACACACAATTTGAAAGCAAATTTGGCGTTTAATAATTACTTCGGTATTTTTAGGATTCAGTATAGATAAAACTTACAAAACGCACAATGAATAACGACAATTTTGAATCTTCGGATGAAAATAAACCCATAGAACTTAGTAAAATAATAGAGGCGGAAAACAAAAGTAAACAACCTACTAAATTTTCTATTCGCCTACCAATTTTCCTATCTCTTGCACTTGTGGCTGGGATATTGATTGGTACTGCTACTAGTTTTTCTGGTAAAACGGAATCGATATCTCCAGAACAAACTTATATGAAGCTTAGGAGTATCATTAGCTTGATCGATCACGAATACGTGGATACCGTAAATACAGAACAATTAGTTGAGGGTGCAATCAACGATATGTTGGAAGATTTAGATCCACATTCTGTTTACATTCCAGCCAAAGATCGTCAAATGGCTAATACCGCCCTTGAAAGTGATTTTGAAGGAGTAGGTATTCAGTTTGAAATCATAAAAGACACATTATATGTTGTTGATCCAATTGCTGGAGGGCCTTCTGAGAAAGTAGGAATTCAAGTGGGAGATAAACTCATCAAGATTGATGGCGAAAATATCGCCGGTATTGGTCTTACCAATAAAATGGTTTTCAAATACCTCAGAGGTAAAAAAGGAACGAAAGTGAAAGTGAAAGTTTTGCGTCAATTTGCTCGGGAAGCACTTACTTTTGAGATTACTCGAGACAAAATTCCAACTCGATCTGCTGACATCAACTATATGATTGACCGCGAAATTGGTTATATTAAAGTAAGTCGATTTGCCCAAAAGACAGATGTAGAATTCCGAAATGCGCTGGTAAAACTGAAAGAGCAAGGAATGAAAAAATTAATGGTCGATTTGAGATACAACTCAGGTGGATATCTTAATGTTGCCATTAAGATGGTTGACGAGTTGTTATCTGGAAATAAAATGATCGTTTATACGGACGGTAAGGTACCTGAATATGATTCAGAGGAAAGAGCAGGAAGACCAGGTCTATTTGAGAAAGGTCCAATCGTTATTTTAATTAATGAAGGAAGCGCTTCTGCTTCAGAAATTTTATCTGGAGCCATTCAAGATAATGACCGTGGATTAATTGTTGGAAGACGATCGTTTGGTAAAGGTCTCGTACAACGCCCTTACAACTTACGTGACGGTTCTGAACTTCGTTTAACTATTTCGAGATACTACACTCCTAGTGGTCGTTCAATTCAAAAGGATTACTCTAGTGGGAAAGAGGCCTATTCTAAAGATTACATAAATCGAATCAAAAACGGAGAATTGTACAGTGCGGACAGCATCAACTTTGATCAGAAAATGGAATATAAAACCGTAGGAGGACGAACCGTGTATGGTGGCGGTGGTATTATGCCTGATTATTTTATCCCGTTGGATTCAAGTTTCAATTATTCTTATTACAATCAACATGGTGCTATATTACGCTCCTATGCGCTTAAACTTTACAATAAGCAGAAAAGCAAATTGGACAAAATGACTTTCGAAGATTATAAATCAAATTTTCAGATTGAGGATAAATGGCTTAAAGACATCAAAAAAATAGCTGATTCGGAGAATATAAAATACGATGAAGATAAATTTAATCAAGCTACTCCGCACATGACAAAGCAAATAAAGGTTTTGCTAGCTCGTACGCACTGGGGATTGAGCGAATCTTATCAGATCATTAATGAAAATGATCCAGTGTTCAAAAAAGCATTAAGCCTATTCGATGAAGCTGCTAAAATTGAAAAAGGCAAGTTCTAAGACAATCACCTTTAATTAGGTCAAATTTTATTTACTGAAAAGCCCGGATTGTAATCAATTTTACAATCCGGGCTTTTTGTTTGATCTCGAGCGTTAATCCGACAACCTCTTCTATGAATCATCACTCTTTCTAAACTCCTTTGCTACAGCTGTAAAAATAATAGCTGCTGCCACCCTAATCTATTTGTACCACTTTCATGGAAATAAATAATAAACTTCGGCTGTTGCCCCCAATATAAATTCGGAAATCTATCAACTATAATGAGATAAAAGGACTCTTTTGGCTTCTGCTACAACGTTACACCCCTCATTCCGCTGCAACAACTATTGTTCTAAACCATAAATTCTTTATTAAGAAGACCTTCCTCCTATCTTATTACAAATAACCATCAACAAAAAATCCCTCATGATTCTTTAAACCATGAGGGATTTTAATTTTCTTCTAAGAAACAAACCTACACTCTCTGAACGTAAGTTTATTGTGCTATAATTAATTTATAGAAAGACTCTAAAATTATTCAGAAGGTGCTTCTCCTCCAATTAATTTCAATAATTCATCCAATTGCGGAGATAAAATAATCTCTGTTCTTCGATTCTTTTTTCTGGCAGCCATCGTGTTTTTTTCTTCCTTTGGCTTGTATTCTGCTCTTCCTGCGGCCTGAACTTGCTTTGGATCTACTCCGTTTTCTACAAGTATTCGAACGATCTCCGTAGCTCTTAACACACTTAAATCCCAGTTATCTTTCATATAACTTGATTTCTTGGACATTTTCTGATCATCGGTATGTCCTTCTACTGTAATCGAGAGTTCTTTATGTAAGGACAATGCTCCTGCCAATTTACGAAGCGCTTCTTCTCCTTTTGAATCAACCTTGATACTTCCAGATTTAAATAACAACTGCGAAGCTAGTGACACATATACTTTCCCTTCCTTTACTTCTACATTCAGGTCACTTTCGCTAAATCCTAACAATGCACCTGAAACCTTTGATTTCAAATCATCCACCGCTTGCTTTTGTTGAGCCAAAATTCCTTCTAACTCCTTCACTCGTCCTTCACGTGCTTGCAAATCAGCAGCAATTCGATCGTTTTCAGCTTTTTGCCTATCCAACTTTGCCTGTGCAGCAGCCAATTCAGACTCTTTTCCGCTTAGATCCGTTGTAAGTTGATTCGTACGCATTGCTCCCAAACGAAGTAGGTCATCATATTTGGCAGTTAATCGATCATGTAAATCTTCCAAGTTATTATATTCTTCTTTTATTCGTTTTAATACCCGACTCACTTGTTCAAACTCGTCCGTTAAACTTTTATGCTCAACGTCCAGCTTTTTATATTTCTTTTGCATCTCCTCTAATTGCTCCTGTGTTTCCAGTTTGGCGGATTCACATTCTTGGATCTGCGTTTCTAAACGTACTTTTTTCGCCTGTAAGTCATCGTACTTTTGTCTTGCAACGCATGAAGCCATAACGATTGCAAATAGTAGTATTCCTGCTAATTTCTTCATTCTCTTAACAATTGTTTTGACAAAAATATAACTTCTGCACAAATCATTCCATAATTAATGCATTTAAAATTATTATTGCATTAAAAAAAATTGAATACATTTGTATTTCCATTTAACAACAGAGGGCAATGGCGTGGTTTAATAGAAAAGATAAGGGTATTATAACCCCTACAGAAGAGAAGAAGGAAACACCTGATGGACTTTGGTATAAGTGCAAATCTTGTAAGAAGGTTGTGCATACCAAAGAACATAAAGACAATCACTATACGTGTACCGGATGTGAATATCATGAACGTATAGGATCCGTTGAATATTTCGAGATTTTATTTGATAACAATAAATTCACGGAATTGGATACGAACATGGAAAGTGATGATCCTTTGAAATTCAAAGATACAAAGGCTTATCCGGATCGGATTGTGGCGACTCAAAAGAAAACAGGCTTAAAGGATGCTTTACGTTCTGCTCACGGAAAGATGAACGGGATGAACATTACTGTGGCTTGTATGGATTTTTCTTTTATTGGAGGATCAATGGGTTCTGTGGTAGGAGAAAAAATATCTAGGGCAATTGATTATGCCCGGGAAAACAAGATGCCGTTTTTGATGATTTCAAAATCAGGTGGTGCAAGAATGATGGAAGCGGGTCTTTCTCTAATGCAAATGGCTAAAACTTCAGCCAAACTTGCATTATTGGCAGAAGCTAAACTTCCTTACATCTCATTATTAACTGATCCTACTACAGGTGGAGTTACTGCTTCATATGCAATGTTAGGTGATTTTAATATTGCTGAACCTGGAGCATTAATTGGATTTGCTGGTCCTCGTGTAATAAGAGAAACAATTGGTAAAGACTTACCTAAGGGATTTCAAAGTGCTGAGTTTGTGTTGGATCATGGATTTCTTGATTTTATAGTTGCGCGTCCTGAGTTAAAAACTCGATTGTCAAATCTGTTGTCAATGCTGGAAGCAAAAAAATAAATTCCAAATAATAGGTTCTGCCTATTCTTCTCAGGATTCATTTACTTTAGTCAATAGGTATACTTTTTAATACGTTTGGCTGGATTGAGAATGCGCTTAAAAAGTTAAAACGCATTCCGTTTATTTTATACCTGGATTCTAAAGGATTGATGGGACAGTTTGAAATAACACTATAATATAATTCAAGGCATTCATAAATAAACGTATCTCTATTGGAATCACTAATAATTGAAATTCAACATGCGTTTAGTGCGGCGGGGCATCCTGGGGAAGCAAGTTGGATGAAAAGTTATTTACGTAATCAGTTTGAATTTTCAGGAATAAAAAGTCCAGAACGCAATAAAATCCAAACTCAGTTTTATGCTCAAATAAAAGCGTTATCTAGTTCAGATCAGCTAGCAATCTGTCACAAGCTATGGGATTTAAATGGAAGAGAGTATAAGTATTTTGCGCTCGAAATCTTAAAGCGTCATTTCAAAAAACCTTCCGAAGACCTCATTGATTCCATAAAATTTTTCATTACTACCGAATCCTGGTGGGATACCGTAGACATGCTCGCATCCAATTCTTTGGGGGTGTTAATACGCACACATCCACACCTAGTTCTTAAAATGGATGAATGGATTGACGATGATAATTTATGGCTCCGAAGAAGTGCCTTAATTCACCAATTGAAATTTAGAGATCAGACTGATCCTCAGCGATTGTTTTTGTATTGTAGCAAAAGAATGCATGAATCCGATTTGTTCATACGTAAAGCCATTGGATGGTCTCTACGTCAATACTCAAGAACGGATCCTCAAGCTGTACTACAATTTGTACGTCAAAACGAAAACCAACTTTCAGAATTAAGTAAGAAAGAAGCATTACGTCTAATCTTATAAGATTTAACAACTTCGAACTTAATCAACTTACCTTGTGCAAAATCAACTAAAAGTTTGAATATTTGTATCAATGAGATTGGTTAACCATCCTACTTTGTGCAATTACTATGTTACGTTTCGATGCAATGCGAAATGTAGTTTCTGTGATATTTGGGAAAAACCGTCTCCATATATCAAATTAGATGAAGTTGAGCAAAACTTAAAGGATCTTAAAAAACTTGGAGTTAAGGTTATTGATTTCACAGGAGGCGAACCCCTACTCCATCGTGAATTACCGCAAATGCTGGAAATGGCAAAAAAAATGGGGTTCATCACTACAGTGACAACAAACGGACTCCTTTATCCGAAATATGCTCAATCTTTGAAAGGGAATATTGACATGCTGCATTTTTCTCTTGATTCAGCCAATGAGGCTATTCATAATGAAAAGCGTGGAGTAGATTGTTTTGCATTTGTAATGCAATCTATTGAAATAGCGCTTGAACTAGGAGAACGTCCAGATATCATTTTCACATGTTTTGAAGATAATTTGGATGAAATAGCTCCCATTTATGAAGGAATCACCTCTCCAAACGGTTTAATGCTTATTTTAAACCCCGTATTTAATTATAATAATATCGACGAAGAAACCCTCTCCCCTGAACAATTAAAATACATCAGTTCATGGGGTAGGAAAAAAGGGGTCTATTTAAATGATGCTTTTATAAAATTACGACAGGCGGGGGGAAATCGGACTGAAGATCCAGTTTGTAAAGCTGGAAGTACTACATTGGTAATTTCTCCAGAGAATCAACTGGTCATGCCATGCTATCATCTCGGAATTGAAAATCTACCAATCAGTAATAACCTCTTCGAATTATACAACTCTGAGAAAGTACAAACGTTAATACAGCTTGAAGGCAAATACAAAGAATGTGAAGGTTGCACGATAAATTGTTACATGCAGCCATCTTTTGCCTCACATTTAAGTAAATATTGGTTTTATGCGCTCCCAAGTACTATGAAGTACGTTATCAATAAGGGTACATGGAAGGAACTTTTTACTTAGAATAGTTGTAAGCATCGTGTGCACATAAAGAATTTTAGTATATTCGCCCATTAATTTTTCAATTGAATTATGAAGAAAATAATTACATCTTTTTTTCTCGCTACCATTATCTTATCAGCCGTTGGTCAGATAAAAAAACCAGCTAAGTGGAGCGAAGCAAAATTGTCTAAGTCTAATCCTGAAATTGGAGAAACCATTGAGGTAACGTTTAACGTTACGATCGATGAAGGATGGTATTTATACTCGTCCGATTTTGATCCGGATCTTGGACCTATTGTTACGACGTTTGATTATGAAGGAACCACCGGAATCGAGATCGTAGGAAAAGTTAAACCTATTAATCCAAAAAAAGCTTTTGATGATTTATGGGGAGGCGAATACACCTACTTTGAACCAACAGGTCAGTTTAAGCAGAAAATCAAGATTACGGCAAAAGATCCTGTTCTAGCCATAAAAGTAGAATTTCAAACTTGTCAGCATGAAGGAAGCTGTATAAGCGATAAGAAAAAATATTCGATCAACATAAAGACTAAAGAAAAGAAAGCTGCGCCAGTTGATAATACAACAAAATCCAATACAGAAAAGACAGCGGTAAAAAACCCCACTAAAAACCCTTCAGATGTCTCGAAAACTACAGACAAAGTTGAACCTACTTCCAACGATGTTGTAAATGAGACAGCTAATTCAAATATGGAAAGTAGTGACACCAACGACACTACTTCATCTAATGTTGAAAATTCAGAGATGTCCTCAAATACAACGCATTCAAGTGGTGATAAGGGAATGAATTTACTCGCATCTTCGAAAGGCGATTTTGGGAAAGGTAAAGATGGAGCTGATTATGTACGAGTAGCTATGCAATGGCACAAAGTACCTAAGAACAATAGCCCTAAATTTTACCAGAAGTATTTGATGATTACAGGCAATAAATAGTTAAAATGAAAAAGCATTTAATATTATATATTCTCGTTGTATTTTCAACATTGTTGAATGGCAACATTTGTCTAGGAGCGGATTCTTTAGAAGTTAAAACTGAAACCAATCAGTCTAGCAAAAAGATTTTTGTTAGTGAGCAGGATGCTCTTGAACTCTTAAATTTAGTTCAAACTAAAAAGGACTTTACTGATGCGATTGCTTTATTTGAAGGTGCATCGAACTTCAAAGATTTAAAACGTAACAAAAAACTAACAGAAATGGTGCTAAGCCATTCTGATTCGTTTTCAATGGAAAATCCTGTTTGGGCCGAGTCTTTATGGGGAATTATCATAATGGCGTTCGGATTTGGCTTTGCAGCCCTACTTACCCCTTGTGTATTCCCATTGATTCCTATGACTGTTACCTTCTTTATGAAGGATGGTAAAGGAAAAGGGATTCGAAACGCCCTGATGTACGGAGTATCGATCGTATTAATTTATACTTTACTTGGCTTTGGTGTTGCTGCTTTAACAAGTGATGCAACTGTAATTAGCAATTTATCGACGAATGGAGTTGTCAATTTAATTTTCTTTGCCATTTTCATGGTGTTTGCAGCTTCATTTCTTGGGATGTTTGAAATTACTCTCCCAAGTTGGCTCGTAAATCGAATGGATAAGCAAGCTGATAAAGGTGGTTTTCTTGGTCCATTTTTCATGGCTTTCACATTGGTGCTTGTTTCATTTTCATGTACGGGTCCTATTGTTAGTAGTGTATTGGTCGAAGCCGTGGAAGGACAGTTTGTTAAACCAATCGTGGCCATGTTAGCCTTTGGAAGTGCAATTGCCTTGCCATTTACACTGTTTGCAATCTTCCCAGATTGGTTAAGTAATTTACCTAAATCAGGAGGTTGGTTAAATTCGGTAAAAGTAGTATTGGGATTTGTTGAAATTGCATTAGGACTTAAGTTCCTAAGCATGGTAGATTTAGTTTACGGTTGGGGAATATTAGATCGTGAAATTTATCTATCTCTTTGGATTGCCATTTTCTCATTCATTTCATTGTATTTACTTGGTAAATTTAAATTACCGAATGATAGCGACATGGACCGAATTGGCGTACCTAGATTAATGTTATCCATGGTTTCTATGGCGTTTGTAATTTATATGATTCCAGGTTTATGGGGAGCTCCTCTAAAAGAATTGACGGGATATCTTCCGCCAATGAGTACTCAGGATGATTATCATAATACGGAGGCAATTGTGCGAAGTGTAGTAACCGAAATAACAGAAGATCTTGAAGGCACTGGAAAAAAGAAGGGGGTATCGGCAAATAAATTATGTTCGCCTAATCCAAAATATAGTGACAAATTACACTTGCCTCATCAGCTTAAAGGGTATTTTGAAATAAATGAAGCGTTGCAATGTGCCAAAGAACAAAACAAACCTCTGTTTGTAGATTTCACCGGCCATGCTTGCGTGAACTGTCGTAAAATGGAGGAAGAAGTTTGGAAGGATCCAAAGGTATATAGTCGACTTCGAAAAGATTATATTATGGTTGCTCTCTATTGTGATGATCGCAAAGTTAAGTTAACCGAAGATGAATGGGTTCAATCTAAAGATGGAACAGAAATGCTCAAAAATGTCGGTGACATCAATAAAGATTATCAGATAAATGAATTCAATAGTAATCAGCAACCAAGATATGTATTGATGGACTGGGAAGGAAATAAACTCGTTCCAACCAGAGCATTTAATCTAAATATTGATGAATTTGTTGACTTCTTAGATGAAGGAAAAGCTACTTTTGATCAAAAATATGGTGCCAAAAGTGACAAAGAAAAAGCTTCTTCGCCGGAAGAATCAAACTAATTAAGGGCATAATCTAACCGGTATAAGTTTCGGTTAAGAATACTTCTCTCTCAGCTAAAAATCCTGTATCGTTCCTTAGAATGATACAGGATTTTTAGCTTTATGTAATTTGAATTGTTGGGTTAATGTTAATTGTTAAACATACCGCCGAATGAAGTTTATCACAATCAACGTAATAGTTCAGTAGGGTTAGCCCCACTTTGCGATCCAATTACTAGCCAGAGGATAGCTCTATTGATTTAATTCCCCCTTAATTAGCTTCGCCAATAGAAGCCATAGGATAGGAATTAGTTAATAGGAAAATAAATCCTAGTTTCCCATTTGGATACATCCGGCTGGGTATTCGGATCTGTTACATATTTCTCCCAAGGTGCTCCAATGGTTGCAATTCCATACTTATTCATAAAATTAGTCATTTTCAAATAGGACTTCTCCAAATCATCGTACGGTCCGAAATGCGAGATAACCAACACCTTTCTCTTACTCATCTTTCTATATTTGATCCTTCCATCATCTTTAAAAACTGTATCAACAGGAATTCCAGCTTCAATATCTACAGCTACATTTAATTTTTCTTTTAAACTATCCGCTTTACTAGAATTGGCCTTTTTATAATAAGTAGCAATTGGACCAGGCCTAGGAGAAACTCCCTGAGCATACATATACTGAGCAATCTCCCCATACAGCTTTCGATGTATTCCTTCCGTTTCACCAGCTGAAAATTGAGCGCGTATCGTAAGGTAACTTTGTTCTTTGAGTACTTTAAATTCAACACCCTCCTTTTGCATTAACTCTTCGCAATATTTATTTAGAGCGACTAATTTCTCCTCATTTTCAACGCTTATTGATTCCTTACTCTGTTCTGTATTAGAATTCAACGTTTTCTTAAAAATAACGTTCGTACCAATTAATTCATTCTGCAGATCCCATCGGTTGGTTGTTTTTGCCCCATTTTCATCACCTTTGTACCAAACATATTTTAACTTTTCTCCTGACTGAAGCGTAAGACTATTCTTTCTATTACCGGCTTCAGACCAAGTTATACTCCTTGTGGATGAAGGATTTGCTGAATCCCATTCCATTTTATGAGTAACCGAATTTTTTAAATACCATTTCACCAGATTCTTAGGTTCAATCAACTGCCCGTATACCAATTCAAGCGGAGCTTTGATAAGAATACTTCGCTCCTCTTTAAGATCTTTTTTCTCACACGAATTCAATACAATCGTCAATGTGATTATAAATCCCAATTTCCACCAACCGTTTTTTGCATCCATTAATTTTGTTTTTATCATTAATATTGGTGGCAAAAGTACTAATTTAAAAGGCTTTTATATTAGCGATTCATATAATTTACTAAATTAGTGTTTTAGAAAGCAGTCATTATATGAAGCTGATCTCAGGATTAAAAAACCTTTCATTTTCAAGTCAACTAGCCCTTTTTTCAATCGGTTTTACTGTGGTGATTACAGGAATCATTAGTTGGGTTGTAATACTTGAAGCAAAATCTGCTTTAAAAGAATCCCGTTTAAAAACATTAGAGTCAAATTCACAAGCTCAAGTTCAAAAAATTGTGGATCAAATGGACGCTTTCGAAGAGCAAGCAACATTCTTTCTTGAATCTGATCATATTAAAAACTTTGTTAGGAATTCTGGTAGTGAAACTGCATTGAGCCAAACTGAATCGAACGATAAATTCAAGAAGTATGTAAATCTGTTTCTGAAAAATTATAATATCAGTAAAATATCTTTTATCAACAATGGCAAATATGTGTATAATGCAGGTCCATTGGGTGATACAATTGCTTTACCAAAGAGTAAAGTTGATAAAATTAATTTCCTTTATGCCAAACCTTACATGGAAAAGGATAACTATTGCATGAACGTTTTCCGAAAATTAGAAGTAGGCAATCAAAAAGTGGTGATTGGCTTCAAACTAAATTTAGAAGATATTTACAATTCCATTTCGAGTAATTCAATATTAGGAAAGAAGGGAGAAACGTTACTTGGCATCATGGACGGAGACTCTGTTGTATTTATTAATCCTTTAAAACATGATAGAAAAGCGGCTTTTCGAAGAAAAGTTGGATTAAAAGAACAGAAGGCTCAGCCTTTAATCAAAGCCGTCTCAAAGCAGCATGGTGGAGGGTCCGGAGTTGATTATAATAATTCAGAGGTGTTAGCTCATTGGACATATATTACCAAATTGGACTGGGGATTAGTCGCAAAAGTTGACCTAGATGAAGTTTATGCTCCTACTAATACACTAAAAATTAAAGTTTTATTGGTGGCTGCAATCCTAATCGTATTCAGCATTATCTTAACTCTGATTACTTCCAAATCTATGGTTAAACCAATTATTCATCTTAAAGGAATAATTGAGCAACTAAGTCAAGGCAATCGAGTTCAATACGAATTGGATAATGTTTCAGAAAATGAAGTGGGTCAAATGATTAAAGCTTCTATGGATTTGGCAAATTTCCAGAATAACGTAATTCTATTTACCAGTAACATTGCGGTTAAGGAATTTGAGAAAAATAAAGACGTAAAAATTAACAAAGGAGAAATTGGAGAAGCTTTGCTTTCCATGGAAGAAAACTTAATTAGAGTCGACAAAGAGGATCAAATCAAAAGATGGTCTAATGAAGGAATTGCTAAATTCAGCACCATCGTTCGTGATTTCTCAAGAGACACTACTGAATTAAGCTTTCAGTTAATCAGTGAAATGGTCCAGTATTTAGACTGTCATCAGGGAGGGTTGTTTGCGATAAATAAAGAAAAAGACAAACTAGAACAACTTTCATTCTTTGCTTATGATCGTCAAAAGTTTGCTGAGCAGAGTCTTGAAAAAGGAGACGGACTTTTATGGCAAGTGATTGTTGAAATGGACAAAATCTTCATGACCAAAGTTCCTGTAGATTA
The DNA here is from genome assembly GCA_965277185.1 of Cytophagales bacterium. Lineage (GTDB taxonomy): Bacteria > Bacteroidota > Bacteroidia > Cytophagales > JAHDFW01 > JAHDFW01. Next base: position 79,659 of record CBDICC010000051.1, read on the forward strand.
TCCTCAAATTTCATCTGGATTGGGAGAAGGGAAAGCGGCTAGTGTTTTATTGGTCCCATTGATAATTAATGAGGAGATTTTTGGGGTAATCGAACTTTTATCTTTTACTCAAATTGAGTCATATAAAATTGATTTTGTAGAGTCTGTAGCGGAAAATATTGCCGGTGCCATATCTGCATTCCGTATCAATGAGCGCACGCAAGAACTCTTAAAAATGTCACAAACCAAGACGAAGGAGTTGACTACTCAAGAGGAAGAATTGCGTCAAAACATGGAAGAGATGCAAGCCACTCAAGAAGAACTGGAACGAGTTCAAATGGAAATCGAAACAAAAGGTGCCATGCTAACTTCCGTTATCAACCACTCAGACGACACGTATTTTTGTTTAGACAAAGATTATAACATATTGGTTGCTAATGACGCCTTACGTGAGCGTTATCTGAAGGATGGAATTGTAATAAAGGAAGGAGACAACGTTTTCAAATATCTTCCTGAAGAACACCATGATGTGTGGAAAGAGCGATACGAACGAATTTTAACTGGAAATAGTTTTACAGAAGACATGGAACGTGAAGTTGGAGGAGATACAATCTATATTAAAGTATTCTACGATCCAGTTATTAACGACAATGGTCAAGTTGTAGGAGCCACCGTACGTTCTAAAGACATGACAGAAATAGTTAAACTAAAAATGCGGGTAAAGGTTTTAGAAAATAAAAATCGTTCTTGAAAAAGTTTCTAGAAACATATCGATCTCTGAAGAATTTCCGAATTGCACTTTCATCTCTTTGTGTACTATTGGGAATTGTCTGTTACTATTTTTTATATGATGCAAATGGGTATCTAGACGAAATAATATTAACACTGGCTATATTATTCAGTGCTTTCATGTTTGTAACTTTAATTTATTTTGTAGAGAAGCCTCTTCAAAAATTGAATGATTACATTGAAATCGCCGCTACTGGTGCAGGTGATACAAATGTGACTATTAGCGATTTACAGGAATATAAAACCGTTTCTAAATCGTTTAATTTCTTATTAAGAATATTTAAGGAATCTACCGAGCATGTAAAGCAAATTGAACAGAATAATTTAAACTTTAAAATAGAGAATAGCAATGAGCACGTTCTAAAGCAGTCTTTAAAAGCATTGCAAGAACAAATGATTCGTATAAGTGACGAAGCAGTTCAACGTGAATGGACTAATGAGGGGTTAAACCAATTTGTAGATATTCTTCGATCAAGTGATGGTAATCTTGAAAACTTAGGACGAACAATCATCTCTCAGTTAGTGAAATACACTAAATCTTCGCACGCAGGATTATACATTTACGATGAAGGTAAAGAGAACTTAAAACAGATTGCTTCCTATGCGTATAACAGAGATAAATATAGTACGGATTTAATTCCGGAAGGATTTGGTCTATTATGGCAATGTTTATTTGAAAAGAAACCAATCCATTTAAGAGAAATTCCTAAGGATTACGTTCAAATCACATCTGGATTAGGTGGAGCTCGTCCAAATTCTATTCTTATTATACCCTTACTTTTGGAAGAAGACACTTATGGTGTAATGGAGCTAGCGTCCTTCAATAAGTATCAAGATTTTGAGGTCGATTTTATTCAACGTCTGGCGGAGAACATATCTTCTACCATCGCTGCAGCGGAAACCAATCAGCAGACTAAGATTTTACTGAATGAATCAGAAGTAAAAACTACAGAGCTGCAGGAACAAGAGCAGCAAATGCGGCAGAATATGGAAGAGATGCAAAGTACTCAAGAGGAAATGCAGCGAATCCAGCAAGAGATCATGCACAAAGATTACAACATCAAAGCACTTTTAGATACCTCTACGGATACCTTTTTTGCAATTGATCGTGAATATAAAATCATTGTTGTTAATCGAACGTTGAAGGAGAAATACATCAGTAATGGAATAGATTTAAAAGAAGGTGATAATATTTTCGATTGCATTCCTTTAGATCAACATGAATTGTGGAAGTCACGATATGATCGATGCTTTTCTGGAGAAAATTACACGCAAGAAATTGAATCTAAATCAAAAGACGGAGAAATTCTTTATCAAAGAGGATACTACTCTGCTATTTATGACAATGATTTTAATGTAATCGGTGCATCCGTACGTTCAACAGACGTAAGTGAAATAAATAATTATAATCTCGAAATTATGGAACTCAACAAAACCATAATGAATATGAAGGATGAGATGCAAAAAAATGACAAGACGGTTGAGAATTATTTAAAAGTAGAAAACAATCAAATGTCTCCTAAAATATCAAACGCTAAAAAGGAATTACAAAAACTAAAAAAGCGAAAAGGTAAAAAGTAACTATTTCGCTTTGCTTATCTAAGCTGGTTGCGCGCTTCGATTCTTATCCTATCCACTCCTATCCAAATCGTATAGTATAATTCTCGTCCGTTCAAGTTGGATTCCTCTGGGCAACGTTACATTCATTTTATGAAAGGGCCTTTTATGATTATATATATATAACCAAGGCGATCTAACTAAATTATTCAAGTGCACACTGAGAACAAAAAAACGTTTGACCTAAGTATCGTTTTTCAACTTACTTAAATCAAACGTTTTACTTAACGAGTCAGTACGTATGATACTTGAATCTGAATTATTTATATATACACACTCCGAATAACGAACTAGTCCTCGTTTCGTTAACGCTCGTAATACAAATCTTTAGGCCTCTGCTTCTACATTAGAAACCATTTCATCTAAAATAGTATTAAACTGTTTACTTGGTCGCATTGCTGCTTTCACTTTTGATAGATCCGGATGATAATATCCTCCCATATCTATTGCTTCACCTTGGGCATCGTTCAATTCTTTCACAATATGCTCTTCCTGAGCAGCTAACTTGCTTGCTACGCCTTTAAAGTACTCTGCTAGCTCTCCATCTTTTTCCTGTTCAGCTAGTGCTTCTGCCCAATACAAAGACAAATAAAAATGACTTCCACGGTTATCTAACTCACCCACCTTTCTAGAAGGTGATTTATCCTGTTGCAAAAATTTAGTAGTTGCATCATCCAATGTTTCTCCTAAAATTCGAGCCTTAGGGTTGTCATAATTTTCACCCAAATGATCCAAAGAGACTGCTAACGCTAAAAATTCTCCAAGTGAATCCCATCTAAGATGACCTTCTTCTTGAAATTGTTGAACATGCTTCGGGGCAGAACCTCCTGCACCTGTTTCAAATAACCCTCCCCCATTCATTAATGGAACAATGGAAAGCATCTTCGCACTTGTACCTACTTCCAAAATTGGAAATAAATCAGTTAAATAATCTCTTAGAACATTTCCTGTAACGGAAATTGTTTCCTGTCCTTTCACAATCCGATCCAAACTATATTTGGTCGCATGTTCTGGAGCCATAATTTTAATAGTTAACCCTTCGATATCGTGATTTTCAAGGTATTTATGTACTTTTTTGATCAATTGAATGTCATGTGGACGATTACCATCAAGCCAAAAAACAGCTGGACTTCCTGTGGCACGAGCACGTTTCACGGCTAGTTTAACCCAATCCTGAACCGGAGCATCTTTAACTTGACACATTCTCCAAATATCACCTGCTTCTACTTCATGCTCAAGCAACACTACTCGTTCATTCGTAACAACCTTCATTACGCCCGCATGAGGAATCTCAAACGTTTTATCGTGAGATCCATACTCCTCTGCTTTCTGAGCCATTAATCCTACATTAGGAACCGTCCCCATTTTAGTAGGGTCTAATGCTCCATTCTCTTTACAAAAGTCGATGGTTGCACGATACACACCTGCATAACTACCATCGGGTATCACAGCTTTTGTATCTTGCGAATTTCCATCAGAATTCCACATACATCCTGAATTACGAATCATTGCTGGCATAGATGCATCAATAATAACATCACTTGGAACATGTAAATTGGTAATTCCTTTGTCTGAATTCACCATCGCCAACGCAGGTCCATTTTCTAAGCACGCATTAATTTCATTTTTTATATCTTTTTGTACAGCCTCTGGAAGTTCTGATAACTTGGTTATTAAATCTCCAAACCCGTTATTAACATCTACTCCAATCTCATTTAATTCAGAACCAAATTTATCAAAAACTGGCTTGAAATAGGTACGAACTGCATGTCCAAAAATGATTGGATCGGATACCTTCATCATCGTTGCTTTCATATGCAATGAGAACAATACTCCCGCATCCTTCGCTTCCTCGATTTGCTTTTCTAAAAATGAGATCAATGCATTCTTACTCATTACTCCGGAGTCAATAATTTCTCCTTCTAACAACTCAAGTCCATCTTTCATCAACGTTGTACTCCCATCCGCACCAAGCAATTCAATATTTACTTTGCATGCTTCCTTAATGGTTTTTGATTTTTCGCTGGAGTAAAAATCTCCTCCATCCATGTTTGACACATGCGACTTCGAATCTGCATTCCATTCCCCCATACTGTGCGGGTTGTTTTTTGCATACTCCTTAACGGCTTTTGGTGCTCGACGATCTGAATTACCTTCTCTCAAAACAGGATTCACAGCACTTCCTTTAATTTTATCGTATCGCTTCTTGATCGAAATCTGCTCATCGTTTTCTGGCTCTTCAGGATACTCCGGAAGTTCAAAACCATGTTCTTGCAATTCTTTGATAGCCGCCATCAATTGAGGTACAGACGCGCTTATATTTGGCAGTTTAATAATATTTGCTTCAGGTTGTTTGGCTAAATCTCCTAATTCTGCAAGCGCATCTCCAATCTTCTGTTCTGGCTTTAAATAATCTGAAAATACAGATATAATTCGTCCTGCAAGAGAAATATCCCTTGTTTCAATATCAATTCCAGCTACACTAGTAAAAGCTTTTACAATTGGTAATAAAGATTGCGTAGCCAATGCTGGAGCTTCGTCAGTCTGGGTATATATTATTTTAGATTTTGATGCCATAGTTTATTTTGAATCTATTGTAAACGAGATATTCAATCAAAATTCGGAAGTCTTGGTTTAGATGGAAACAACACCTATTATTACATTAGATATTTGATCCAAACCAATCCAAATTTATCCTCCTCTTTTGAGGACACACAAAAGTAATAAAAAGAAAATATTTTCTATCTTTGTCTCATTATAATTCGTGATTAAATGAAAAAAATGATGTTTTTATTTCTACTCATGGCAGTAGGAACCCTCTCCTGGGGTCAAGAGGATGCTGGTGATTTTGCAAAGGCAAAAGGTTGGAAAAAATACAAACTTACAGCACACTTAACCACTGGACGAACGATAGAAATTAAGTCACGTTTTAACATTGACTTTTGCAATAAAGTTATGTTTCTATATGATGAAAACGATGAAATCATTTACCCTCAAAACACTACTTTTATTGAACGTACGCTTCGCAATGGCTCTGTTATTAAAGGATATCCTACCGATAGTCTTTGGTTATTTCCAGCATTTGAAGGCAAAATTTCCGGTTATTCAACCAAACCGGAACTCAAATTAAAACATGTTGAATATCTTGTAAAAGGAGAAGGGGGCATGCAAGATTATTCGGAAGAAAAATTAGGATCAATGCTACTAGATAATCTCAATGCATATGATTACTACATAATGAATAAATCAAAGCGAAAAGCAGCCAAAATAATATACAATGTATCATTTTTAGTAGGTCTGGCTCATGTTTATGCCCCTAGCCCAATTCGCTATAATAAAACAAATAGTAATGGGACGGTTTCCCGATCAGACGTTCCCATCTACCCTGAATTGGCATTCCTTGGTGTTTTGTCAGGAGCAAGGTTGATTTGGAGAGCAAAAAAGCATCTCAAAACTGCAGTTAGAATTTATAATCAATAAAATAAAAACAATACGACTAATTTGTTAACTTTAGTTTTACGTAAATCAAGGTTAGTACAATTTGATTCAACAATAAATGGCACGTATTTTTTCAATCATTAACAACAAAGGTGGAACTGGTAAAACTACGACAACCTTAAATCTTTCGGTTGCGCTTGTACAAAAGAAAAAGAAGGTTCTTGTAATCGATCTAGACGCGCAATGCAACCTAAGTGTATCATTTGGTATTAAAGACGCCGAAAATCACATAGGAAAGTTATTGACCGAACAGGGCCCAATAAACGATTACATCATTAAATCGGAAGAAGGTGTTGATCTTATTGCCGCTTCCTCAGATTTACTTGATTATGAATACAAAATCAACAATGAAACCGGAAGAGAATACTTATTAAAAGAAGTACTTGAAAGCGTTGAGGATGTATATGATTATATATTAATAGATTGTCCTCCTAGTTTAAGTACTCTTGCCTTGAATTCAATGGTTGCGTCACAAAGTTATATCGTGCCAATGCAAACGGAGAATTTTGCTTTCATTGGGCTTGATAAAATTCTTGCGGCAGCGGAAAAAGTAAATAAACGACTTAACAAGGAACTTTCATTAGCTGGAGTATTGCTAATTAAGTTTTCTGATCGAACTAAATTTAGTCAGGCAGTTATTTCTAATCTAGAAGAAAATGAAATGCTAAATGGAAAAATATTTTCTGCTAACATTCGGCAAGACATTTCATTAATGGAATCTTCTGCGTTTAGTCAATCCGTTTTTGAATATGCTCCGGAAAGCAGAGGAGCAGAAGATTATCTCAATTTTGCAACTGAATTGATGGAAAAACATGGCTAAGAAAGATATTTCAAAGTTTCAAAAAGCGCTGCTATCTAAGACTAGCGTCATGAAAGAAGCTCCTAAGAAAAAGGAACCTGAACAACCCACTCCAGGAAAACCTTCAGAGTCAGTTCCAAATTCGACAACTCCTATTGCCCCTGAATTAACAGTCAAACTAGAAGAGCTCGGCAAAAAACATGACATCGAATTAGCTGATTTAACAAACTTTGCTATCAAATTTTTCCTTGATCATGAGGATGAGTTATTCAACGAATAAACCTCATTCACTTTAAAACAACTTGATTTAGACAAGCATGGTTAAAATTTTGTTTCTGTCTTAAATTATATTTTCACTCCATTTTGCTCATCTTACTCTTAATAACGTTACTTCATCACCGATGCACCAAACTCAGCTATTCTCAAGATCTATTTCACTCATATTGTGTTTAGTTTCCGCAATAATTATCCTTACTTCTTGTGAGCGAAATGGTGGCGCAGCTCGTTCTTTAAATACAGATGAGACAAGCATCGATTCGTCTCAAAATGAGCCTAAACAGTCTTCTAACTTGGAAACGAATGCAGTACAAATTACAGATGAAATTGCTGATAAATGGCGTTTTGAATACATCCAAAATGAAGATGGAGAAGCGTTAAAACCAATTGGAGAGAACGACTACATGACGATTGAAGAAAACGGATCATTTTATTACATATTGAATGAAGCGAAAATTGAATCGAATGGAACCTGGCAATTGCTTAAAGATTCGAAAGAACTCGAATTTACGTACCATCCAAAAGAAAATTCCAACGACACGATAGTTCGTACGTATCAGGTAAATTCATACAGTACTACAACATTAGTTTTAAAAGAAAAAGGCATTTACTACGCTTTTAAAAAATAACTCACTCAAATTGTTTCGCATTAATTAAATTAATTACTACCTTTGCGCCTCAATTATAAGATAAGCAACAATGGGCATCGTTAAAATAGAGCGAAAATTAAGCAGAGCAAGAGCAAAAGCATCTCGTCGAAGAACAGAATTGAAAAACCAGTCTTTCATGCCTGTAATCAAGAAAGTAGATGTTGAAGAGCTGAAAGCCTCATTCAAGAAAAAACCGGCTAAAGCCGCTGCCAAAAAAGAAGAAACTAAAGCAGCAGCTGAAGTTGTGGAAAAAGAGGTAGTTGCAACCGAAGCTCCGGTTGAGAAAAAAGCTAAAGCTAAGAAAGAAGAACCAAAGAAAGAGAAAGAAGCTAAGGAGGAGACTCCTAAAGAAGCTTAATCTACTCTTTATCAAATATACATACCCTTCTATTTCAAGAAGTTGAAACGTTGAGTTTAACTTAACGAGTGATGGGTATAGATTATTGATGAAACGCATTTAAATGGAAAGAGGAATAACATACATATGTTATTCCTCTTTTTTGTTTTACAAATCCCCCAACCATTTAATTTATTAATTGATCAGGTGAGATCGCAATATTTAATCCATTATTGACTATAGCCAAATCCACGTAAGTCATTTGAACTTGATCTCCATTTCTCTTTTACCTTCACAAATAATCTTAGATCAATCGATTTATCAAGGAACAACTCTATGTCTTTACAGGCTGAAATCCCTACTTTCTTTAAAGCGGCCCCCTTTTTACCAATGATAATACCTTTTTGTGAATCACGCTCCACATATATTGTCGCACGAATGTAATTTTTACCTTCCTCTTCCCGAAACTCTTCCACCTCTACTTGTGTGCTATACGGCACTTCCTTAGAATAATTTTGAAAGATTTTTTCTCGAATTATCTCTTCTACAAAAAATCTTTCGGGTCGATCGGTTAATGCATCCTGATCAAAGAAGGGCGGATGATTTGGAATCATTCCTAATATTGTGTCAAACAATAATTCCAGATTAAACTTTTCCAATGCCGATATTGGAATGATTTCCTGAAAAGCATTAAGTTTTCTCCAATAATTAATTATTTCTGTTGTTTTCTCCTTTTGATCCAGATCAATTTTGTTTAACACCAATATGGCTGGTAATCTAGAATCAAGGATTTTTGCTAAAAACTGATTTTTCTTATCCTCCTGTTCATATTCAAAAATATCCGTCATGTAAATCAACACATCCGAATCCTGCATTGATCCAGCCACGAAACTATTCATGGATTCCTGTAATTTGTATTTAGGATCTCGAATTATTCCTGGCGTATCTGAATATACAATTTGAAAATTATCTCCATTCAGTATCCCCATGATACGATGGCGAGTTGTTTGCTCTTTGGATGTAATAATTGATATGCGCTCCCCTACCAACGCATTCATTAACGTGGATTTTCCCACATTTGGATTTCCAATAATATTGACAAATCCGGCTTTAAAATCTTTGAAGTTATCTTCCATTTAAATTGATCATCGTTTATGTCGAAAATTAGGGAATTTTATTGAATTTGAGTCAATGCCTTTCTTCTTTACTTAATAAATTTAAGATAAATAAATATATTTGACCCAATGAACCAAAATTTGCTGTCCATAATCATAATTGTCGTTACAGGCATCATCTCCTATACTGGGTTTACTAAATCAGGATTTAGGGAAAAGTACATATTCGACGCACAACGAATTATTCAAGGTAAGGAGTATATTCGTCTTATTTCCTCTGGCTTTTTACATGCTGATTGGATGCATTTAGCATTCAACATGATGAGTTTATTCTTTTTTGGAGGGGGAATTCTACAAAAATATGGGGTTTTCGGATTTCTCCTGATCTATTTCACGAGCCTTCTAGGCGGTAATTTGTATTCACTTTTTATCCACCGGCATAAAAGAAATTATAGAGCTCTGGGTGCATCTGGAGCAGTATCAGGTATGATCTTTGCCTTTGTTGCGGCTGACCCAACCGCAATGTTCCTTGTTTTCTTTATTATTCCTATGCCTGCATGGCTTTTTGCCATTTTGTTTGTTGCATATTCAATTTATGGAATGCGAGCTCAAAAAGATAACATAGGACATGATGCACATTTGAGTGGCGCCATAACGGGATTAATCGCGGCCATACTACTTCGCTTCAGCCTTCTACAAGAAAATTACATCGCAATTATTGGTTTACTAGTACCAACTATTGGCTTCATGGCTTTTTCTATCCTTCGACCACAAATTCTTATCCGAGAAAAAATGTTTTCTTCCTCTTCCAAGGGATTGAAAACCATGGATGACGCCTACAATGAAAAAAGACGAATACAACAATTAGAAATAGATCGCATCCTGGATAAAATAAATGATCGAGGAATCAATGCTTTATCGGCAGAAGAACGTCGGAAATTGGAAGAATATTCAAACAAGTAAATAATTAAATCATTCAGAACCGGACTTACACTATGAGTAATCAACCTTCAAATGATCCATTACATGGTAAAACGCTAAAAGCTATTTTAGAAGAATTGGTTTCGTTTTATGGGTGGGAACAGCTAGGTTTCAATATTCGAATTCGGTGTTTTACACATGACCCTAGCTTACAATCAAGCCTTAAATTCCTTCGTAGAACGCCTTGGGCACGTAAGAAAGTGGAAGAGTTATATCTTGAAATGATCGATTTTAAGTAAACTTAATTATTTTATTGATTTGACTTTGCCTAGATTCTTATTCCAACTACGCAGATGTCATCTAATTGCTCTCCTAGACCTTTCCATGCCTCAAACGCTTCGTTTAACTGGTCTCTTTGCTCATGCAAAGGTAAATTCGCTATTTCTAATAGTAAATTTTGAAATCGCTTGTACTTAAACTTTTTCCCATCGGGTCCTCCAAATTGATTTACGAAACCGTCTGTATGTAAAAAGATCAAATCTCCTTTTTGTAACTGTCGTTCCTGAAGTGTAAATTGTTTCCTTAATCCACGATCCGTTCCAATTTCCTGCGTATCTCCCGTTACTACTTCTAAATTTCCATTTCGAATCAAATACAAATGTCGATAGGCACCTGCATATTCCATTTTCAACGTTTCTTCATTAATGGCACAGATTCCTACTTCCATTCCATCAATTATTTTTTCTGCATCATTTATCTTCGCAAATGACTTTACTAACTTTAGGTTCATGTAAGTTAGTGCTTGTGCTGGATCCGTAATAGTAGGATCCTGAATGATCTGATTGAGAAGATCATTCCCCATCAACGCCATGTACCCACCAGCTATTCCATGGCCGGTGCAATCTAAAACTGAAATAATGTTGAATCCGCCGCTTCGTGCATGCCAATAAAAATCTCCTCCTACTTGATTTTTAGGTCGAAATAATACCATTGCATCTTCAAATTCCTTCCGAATATCTTCTTCAAGTGGCAACACCGCTTCTTGAATTCGTCTGGCGTAGCGCAATCCTGTTTCCAAATCATAATTTCGACTTTTCAATTGTTCCCTTTGCCTTTCAATCGTTTCGGTCTTCTCTACGACCAATTCCTTACTTAACTTCTTATTTTTAATGGCATTGTATAACAATAAAGACACAAAAATCAACACAAAAAACACGATCAATACTGAAAACAATTTAAATCGCTGAGTTGTCCTAGAGATATCTGACATGTCGCTTAAAAGCAATTCTTGCTTTTGCTTATGGTCTTCCTGCAACTGTTCAATTTTTTCGGTGCAATCATCAAGTGTGGTCGTACCAGATTGAATCATTATGGAAGAATCTTCATAACTAGATTGTGCCTCCACATGTACTGCGATTATAGATAATAATACTACTAAGAAAAAGTGGGAGGAGGATTTAAGATGTATGGTCCAAGACATATAAGCAAATTTAGTGCTTTTTTATTCTTGGTCAAAATTCAAGGTTCCTGTGGGTTTTTGTTTCGTTAGAAGCAATGATTTAACTTCTTCTATCGTCTTAAAGTGAATAATGTTAGATTGGGTTTCATACACATCACAGAGAAGATAATTAAAGATTGTCAAAGTATTTAATGTCTCTACATCACGCATCTCAATGAACAGAAACAGCTCTTCATCCTCAACTTGTTTCCCTAAATAGGCGTATTCCCGTTCCTTTCCATTTACCTCTAAACTGAAGTTTTTCAATAAATATTGTTGAATCAACGTATCAACTTTAGGAGATTCTTTATCGTCGCCAATGAACATTTTGGTATGTCCATATTTCTTCAACCCATGTTCAAAATCATCAATGAAAATTTTGATGGAAATTTCCAGCGTTCCTTTTTGTTCGTTTTTATTAATCTCTGTAACCGAAACATAAAATGGATGCGCAAAGGAAATTTGCACCAGAAACAAAATGATCCCAACACACATTGACGCAATTAAAACAGCTGATTTTGAGATGATTTTCTTTCTTTTCATACTTGAGATACAATATATCAAACTTACTACAGTTTCTATACCAATTCAATGGAATGTTATGATTTTTTTTATTGCTAAAATAAATCTGGCTTTTGCATTTTCATTCCTGTGTATATCTATATCTTTGCTGCATGAATTTAGCCTTTATCACTTGGGATGTTGACCCTTCAATATTTGAAATTTTCGGAAGAGAAATTCGATATTATGGTCTTACTTGGGCACTTGCCTTTATCGTAAGTAGCTTTGTAATGGAAAAATTATTTTCCAAAGATGGTGTTCCTAAAAAAGCGGTTGAAAGTCTAACCATTTACATTATCATAGGAACCATTGTTGGTGCTCGATTAGGCCATTGCTTCTTTTATAACGACAATTGGCATTACTTCAAAAACCCCGTAGAAATATTGTATATCTGGGAAGGAGGACTGGCTAGTCATGGTGCGGCCATTGGTATCGCATTGGCATTATATTTCTTCAACAGAAAATACAAAATGGGCTATTTATGGCTCATGGATAGATTGGTTATTGTCGTTGCTATCTCAGGTTGTTTAATTCGATTTGGGAATCTTATGAATTCAGAGATTGTTGGAAAACCAACAGACGCAAACTATGGTTTTGTCTTTCCACTCAATTTCAAAGAAGGAGTAGGACAAATGTCTTATGGCGAAGCGGAAATCATCAAAATTAAAGCTACTGATAAAACAAAGGAATTCGATTCAATGGTACTTGCTGAATACGATGTAACGCTTGAATACAAATCCAATTCAGATATTTCCTACAAGCAACAGGTATACAAATCACTGATTAGTAACTACTCCGGGGATAAAATTCGTGCAGAAGATCGAATGATGATGATTGATCCAACTCCCGTGGAACAAATGAATTTCACAGGGAGGAAAATTAAGTTTCAGGCCTATGGAGTTCCCCGCCATGCTTCTCAAATGTACGAAGCAATCTCTTCCTTGATTCTATTTATTCTTTTAGCCACATTGTATTTTAAGTCCAATCTTCGCCATTATAGAGGTAAATTATCTGGTGCATTTCTAGCTGTTTTATTTTCGCTTCGATTTGCTTATGAATATTCTAAAGAAGCTCAAGAATCATTTGAAGAAGGACTTGCGTTGAATATGGGACAAATTCTAAGTATTATCCCGGTGATCATAGGTTTGTTGATGTTCTTTTTTTATAACAAAAAAGAAGAAAATTCTCCAGTTTGGGTTGAAAAGGAATCAGCTAAGAAAAAATAAATAATCTCGTAGATAAATTTATAAATCTAGATTCAAATCGTTCTAACGAATTTCTTGACACAACTCAACTAACACACCATTTGCTGATTTTGGATGTATAAAACAAACTAGTTTGTTATCTGCACCTTTTTTGGGAACTTCATTGAGCAATACAAAACCTTCCGCACTGAGTCGTTTCATTTCCGCTTCAATATCTTCTACATCGTAGGCAATATGATGTATGCCTTCTCCTTTTTTCTCAATGAATTTTGCAATCGCACTATCTGGATTTGTAGCCTCCAAAAGCTCAATTTTACTCTCTCCTACCTTAAAAAAAACCGTTTTTACGCCCTCACTTTCTACCTCTTCTGTCTTATAACTTTTAGTATTTAAAAGTTGCTCATACAATCCCTTAGACGCATTTATATCCTTAACCGCAATTCCAATATGCTCGATTTTTTTCATTCTTATTTATAATTAATCTAAATAAACATTATCTTTGTAAGACGAAACTAAGAAAAGTACAATGAACTTACCAATATACCTTGATAATAATGCTACCACGCCTATGGACCCTAGGGTTCTCGACGTGATGATGCCTTTTTTAACAAATAAATTTGGCAACGCTGCCTCAAGAAATCATAACTTCGGATGGGAAGCGGAAGAAGCGGTGGATTATGCAAGGGAACAAATTGCAAAATTAATCAACTGTTCTCCAAAAGAGATCATCTTCACTTCTGGAGCAACCGAATCTGACAATCTCGCAATTAAAGGAGCATTCGAAATGTATGCTTCAAAGGGAGATCACATTATTACTTGTAAAACGGAGCATAAAGCTGTTTTAGATGCATGTAAAAATGTGGAAAAAATGGGCGGAAAGGTAACTTACCTTGTGCCAGAAGCAGATGGAAGAGTAAACTTGCAGGAATTAGAAAATGCAATTACAGATAAAACCATCATGGTTAGCATTATGTATGCAAACAATGAAATTGGGGTTATACAAGATGTAAAAGCTATTTCTGCGCTTTGTCGTAAAAACAACATCCTGTTTATGACAGATGGTGTACAAGCAGTAGGGAAAATCCCTGTGGACGTACAAGCGGATGGAATTGATTTACTTGCCTTATCTGGACATAAAATCTACGGACCAAAAGGAGTTGGAGCATTGTATGTTCGACGAAAAAATCCTAGAGTAAAGGTTACAGCTCAAATTGATGGAGGTGGACATGAAAGAGGAATGCGAAGCGGAACGTTGAATGTCCCTGGTATTGTTGGTTTAGGAAAAGCCTGTGAATTATGTCAAGAAGAAATGGAAGAAGAGACTGCTCGTCTTTCAGGAATGCGTGATCGTTTGGAAAAAGAATTGACCGTGTTGGAAGAATCTTATGTAAATGGTTCAGTTGAGCACCGTTTACCGCACATTGCTAATATTTCCTTTACATATGTGGAAGGAGAAGGGTTAATGATGGGAGTTAAAGATCTTGCTGTTTCTTCTGGATCAGCATGTACGTCTGCTTCATTAGAACCGTCTTATGTGTTAAAAGCATTAGGCCTTAGTGATGATTTGGCTCATTCATCTTTACGATTTGGATTGGGTAGATTTACCACCGAAGAAGAAGTTGATTACGCTATAAACCATGTAAAAGAAGCGGTAACAAAACTTCGAGATATGTCTCCACTTTGGGAGATGTTTAAGGAAGGTATTGATCTTAGCGCCATTGAGTGGGAAGAACATTAATATAAAAAAGAACGTCTTATTTAGAACCATTCTAAATAGTTTTACGTTATAATAATAAGAAGGGTTAATTATTGTTAACCAATACAAAAATTTAGATACAAGAAACCAAAATTATAATATGGCTTATTCAGATAAAGTAATTGATCACTACAACAATCCACGTAACGTAGGTACATTGGATAAAAGTAAAAATACCGTAGGTACTGGGTTGGTAGGAGCACCTGAATGTGGTGATGTAATGCGATTGCAAATTGAGGTAGACGAAACTACAAATGAAATTAAAGACGCCAAATTCAAAACGTTTGGTTGTGGTTCCGCTATTGCTTCTTCTTCTTTAGCAACAGAATGGTTGAAAGGAAAAACCATTGATGATGCATTGAACATTGATAATATGGAAATCGTCGAGGAATTGGCTTTACCTCCAGTAAAAATTCACTGTTCTGTTTTGGCAGAAGATGCAATCAAATCGGCAATCAATGATTACCGTGAAAAGAATGGTATGGAGGCTTTGAAAAAAGCTTAAATAACAAATACAAGTGCGTGTTTTCCAAAATAGAATTGGTTAATAAATACTTAATAACATTATATATAAGACAATGAAGGTAACAGAAAAAGCAAAAGAGAAGATTGATGATCTCATGCAGGATTCAGATTTAGATTCTACCTATTTCCTCCGTGCATCCGTTGCTGGAGGTGGTTGTTCTGGTCTTTCCTATAACATGGATTTTGACAATGAACTGAAACCTATGGATCAGGAATTTGAAGATCGTGGATTAAAAATGGTGATTGATATGAAGAGTTTTTTATATCTCAGCGACTCCACCCTTGACTTTTCAGATGGATTAAATGGAAAAGGATTTCATTTTTTCAATCCTAACGCTTCCCGAACTTGTGGATGTGGTGAAAGTTTCTCGGTCTAGTATATAGCATATATATAGTTTAGTTCATCGAACTTAAAAAACTTATTAAAGCCTGGTTATCTATTTCTGATAATCAGGCTTTTTGTTTTAGCTCCAAACCAATATTTTAATCCATCGTAAAATTTCATTTCAAATAATATGTAACGATCAGCAATCAAGACATTATAATACTAAAAATATAGGATAAACTATTATAGCGAGTATTTATCTAGATAAAACGATTATATAACCTTGAATTTGAACATGAAAAACACAATTTACTCATTATCCAACTTCTATCTTAAATCAACTTTACTAGTCTTGATTCTAATCATTGCTACAAACAATGGACAAAGTCAAGGTAACTCCAAAGTCGCCTGGCAAGAGGTAGACAAAGGATTGATGCTCGGCACGCTAAGTGCCTCCAAAAAATCTTCTCACGGTGACGGAAAAATAACCATTCTGAAAATCGATCCGAAGCTTTACGGTTTTCAAATACACAGTGCAAAGGAGAAGGACTCCCCTATTCTAACGGCACCGCAATGGGCTAAAAACAAAAACCTTATTGCCGTAATCAATGCTGGGATGTTTGCAGGTGATGGAGAAACGAATATGGGATATATGAAACATTATGATTTCGTAAATAATGCACGATTAAATAAGGACAATGCTATTCTCGCCTTCAACCCTAAAAAATCAGATCTCCCGCCTTTTCAAATCATCGATTTAAAATGCCAAAACTGGGAACATCTTAAGTCTCAATATAACTCTTATTCTCAAAGCATTCGCATGGTCGATTGCTATCAAAACAACAGATGGGCTCAACAACCTAAAAAATGGAGTATATCTGTTATGGGTACGGATAAAATTGGAAATGCGCTCTTTATTTTTTGTCGTTCTCCTTACACCGTGCATGATTTTATTGACTTCTTGCTGAAGTCAGACCTAAATTTAAAAAATGCAATGTATTTGGAAGGTGGTCCTGAAGCCTCGTTTTATCTAAATCACAAAGGCTTCCGGGTCGAAAAGTTTGGCAGTTACGAAACAGGCTTTAACGAAAACGATGAAAATCCTACTTTCTGGCAAATTCCAAATATTATTGCTGTTGTACATAAATAGGTTTTCAGTTTTTCGGTTCTTCAGTTCTTCAGTTTTTCAGTTTTTCAGTTCTTCAGTTTTTCAGTTCTTCGGTTTTTCGGTTTTTCGGTTTTTCAGTTCTTCGGTTCTTCGGTTGTTCGGTTCTTCGGTTCTT
>CBDICC010000052.1:0-9324 GCA_965277185.1 Cytophagales bacterium
TATTAGAAATGGCATGCGTTAATCTTGGTTGTTTTATATTAATTTTAAAAACAAAACATAGGTCATTTTAAGCTTTTGAGAGAAATCTATTGCCTTTTGAATTGATTTTACAATAGATTTCTCCTTCGTCGAAATGACTAGTTGGGTGGATGGTTATGGTATATTGGGGCTTATTTTTTGCTTTTTTCACTGGTCAACTTACCTTATTCATGCTTGAATTGATATTAGAAATGGCATGCGTTAATCTTGGTTGTTTTATATGAATTTTAAAACAGAACAGAGGTCATTTTGAGCTTTTGAGAGAAACCTATTGTCTTTTGAATTGATTTTACAATAGATTTCTCCTGCCGTCGAAATGACTAGTTGGGTGGGATGGTTATGGTATATTGGGGCTTGTTTTTTGCTTTTTTTACTGATTTATTTACTTTATCTATGCTAAGGGTTACAAAACGTGGCTGCGTTACTCTTTGTTAAACGTGCGCAAGTTGTGTTATTACTTAAACTTCTTCTTGTCTTCATGAGGCTTAACACCCTCCTACCATCATCGGTCCTTCAGAAATAAAGGGTTCAATAATTTTTCCTTTTAAATCAATTACACCCCATTTCCCATCTTTCTTTACAGTTGTATTATTTCCGCCATGAAATGATTCTACATCTTCATAAATTAGAGGAATGATCATTTCATCGTTCTTGTTTACAAACCCCCATTTATTATCCCGTTTGATCGCGCATAAATTCCTCACAAAACCTTTAGCTCCGTTATATTTAAACGCTAATATAACTCTGTTACTTTCATCTACTACACCCCATTTCCTAGATTTCCGCACCGGAAATGTCCCTTCGTCACAATATCCAATACTATCATAAACCAGGGGTAATATCATTTCACCGAGTTGATTAACTACTCCAAATTTATTTTCATCTTTCACTAGAAATACACTGTCTCCATAGGATTCAATCTCTTCATACTGGCATTCAACTAGCAGTTCTCCATCTTTACTTACTAATCCCCATTTATCATTGAATCTCACACCATAGCAGGGATAATGATATGTTTTTAAATAGAGACGATTTCGTTGATACGTATTTACATATTTAACTTCATCATAAATAGCAGGGATAATCTCTTTACCTTCTTTATTTAGAATGGTCCACTTACCATCAACGGAAGCTTCTGCAGGTAAATAAAGTGATATTTCAGAGTCATATTTCACCGGGGTGATTTCTTTCCCATTAAAGTCTACTATTCCAAACTTATTATTTAAAACCACTCTGGTAAGTAATTCGCCTGACCCACTTGAATCACTTCTCAACTTATCCCTCTTGGAAATTATATCATATTTAAAATCCAAAACAACTTTTCCCGTTGCGTCAATCATTCCACTTTTACCATTTTTTCTTGCGATGGTCACGTTCGATTCTTTAAATGAAGTAATAGAAGAGTATTCAAAGGGTATAACCGTTTTTTCATTTAAATCAACATATCCCATCTTACCCTTCTTTATAACGCAAATCAAATTCTTTTCAGACCTATAAATTAGATCGTATTTAAATGGTAAAACAAGTTTATTTTCAGATGTCAATACACCAAATAAATTTGAATCCAATGCAGATATTAAACTCCCATCGTCATTTATAAATCTTAATCTTTCATACCTTATTGGAATAATAATTTCGCCATTACTGCCTACTACTCCATATTGATTTGAAATTTCAACTACATGCAATCCATTTCTTGTACTCTGTTTAATTTCATCAAACTCACAAATTTTCACGGTTGAATCCCTAACAATAATCAAGTCGCTTTTCTTACCGAAAAATTTACCTACGTAATTTTCTTTATTTCTAACAACTGACAGGGAACTGTAATTCTTAGTTAAATCTTTCGACAAATTAACTTTATCAATATTTGAGAAGACAAGCGTTGTACAGCTCGGAAGGAGCTCTTTTTTTCGTGGATTTTCAATTGAAAATAATGATGCATCAAGGTGCTCTTCATTCGCTTGCTGAGCACAAGAATACATGCTACTTACCAACAATATTAAAACCACTTTTCTCATTTACTTTTCAACCTATAATTATCTCCAGATGCCTAGTACCAAAACCTTATTCAATTTTGACCAATCTATTGAATAGACATTTCCCTTAATTCAATTTTATATGCTTAATTATTTTTTTGAGATTTTTACGCTGTTTTTTGTTATCTTCTACATCATAATAGGCTAAAAAAAAGACATTATTTTCAGCCGTGGAAATTACCATACAACATAATTCTTTATTGAGATATTGACTTGATTTCCTCCCTTTTACGGCATTAATGAAATAATAATAACCCGTTTTCACACCAGAAACTTTTGCTTGTCCCTCTCCTATGTATTCTCCTTGAAATTGTTTTTGGATGTATTTTTTCAAACCAACCTTTCCTAAAGAAAGCATTTTTTCCGGGCCTCCATCGTTTTTGGATATGATCCCAATAAATAAGTGTAAGCTATTGTTTTCGATAGTCCCATCATCCGTATAAAGCAAATGATATCCATCATTAGTAATCGTATCTTTTTTCTTCTTAAAGGAAGTGATATATATGGACTCTCCTTTATCTACATAGACCATATGGTTCTGGCTAAAAACGACAGAAATCACCATGAATAACGAAACAGAAAGAATCACTTTGATTATCATAGGTTGATAAATTAAATTGATTAATTAATTTTGGTGAGACTACCCTACATTTTGTAGTCTTCATTCCTTTAAAGTACCATTAATTCCCAACTTTCAAATGGTCTTGAAACTTTATATCCTTTTACCAGCAGATTTTTATACATTTCGAGTCCTCGGTGAATTACGTGAACTTTATTTTTAATTTGATCCTTATTGTGCACATCCACATCCATATTGCATGCTAGGACTGCATAGATCTGTTCAATTGGAGTTCCTGTCTTTAACAAGATTGACCAATCCTTTACTTCGTGGATCAATGCTTTAGTGAAGTCGATGATTACTTGCTGATAAGGCTGTAATTTCACATAGCCAAAATCGGGGAGATTAAAGTCCAACGAACTCTTAAATGACGGATCGACTTTCTCTGTTAACCACTGAACATCATACTCCTCAAACATTCGTGGATCATCATATCCCCAATTTGAACTACCATAATACAACGCTAACATGTCAACAACTGCATTGGGTGATTTAGATAAATACGGACGATATTCCATTTCGGAATAGTTCAGAATATGATTGCCATTGGCAACTGAAAACATATACTTTCCAATATCTTGTAAGTCTTCTTCCGCTAACTGATTAATTTTCATCATTATAATCTATCAGAAGAGAAGGTTATTCCATGGATATTTGAAAGTAAAATACTTCATATTAGGATGGATTCTGGTTATTCATCTTTAAAACTTATTGCACAAAAATTATTGTCGTAATCAACATAATATAAACAATTGTTTTCAATAATTAAGCCGCCATGTGGAGTAGGAATATCCTTCATATCCTTACTCCATTCCCAGTCCACTTCCCCATTTTTTTTGTTAATGGCATAGATGTTATCATCAAATCCATCGACTGCAACAACGTGCTCTATTGTAATATCTAATGATTCAATCAATCCAGACATATTGTGATCCAACTTATATTGATCATCATAGGTTTTAGAGAAGTTTAGTTCTCCGTTAAGTGGGTCTACGTTATAATAGCCATTATTCAAGATCAGTAATGAATCATCCGTATTGTCATATGCTATATGGTACAATTTTGAACTGCCATATTCCTTTTGCCATATAATTTGACCTGAAGACGCATCAAGGCACGTCACTAATCTAAGATTGTTTTGAGAAAAGAACAATCTGTTGTCTTTTAGAATTGGGGGTGAAGCCGTGTTATTTTTACCCACCGGATAAATCCATTGATTTTCACCCGTTTTTCGATTGATACAATGAAGGTCTTTATATATTTCTACTATGATAACAATCTCCTCATTTCCACATGATGAACAATAATCTCGTTTCTTTTTGTATTTCCATTCCAACTTTTCCAGGGTAAGATTATACGCAAAGTAATAGCCACTACTTTCGTAGTTTGTATCCTTAAAATATAAGCTTTCACCTATCAACAAGCCATTTTCTTTAAAGAATGAAACTCCTTTAAAAAATGATTCCTTTGTCTCATAGATGAATTCGGTACCGGATAATTTTCCAATAATCAAATCTTCCCCTGCATTCAAACAAACGGTATTACCAGATACGATGCAATAAAATGAATCACCTGCATTATAATTTACTTTTCGTTTGAATGTATGAATGGGTATGTTTTTATTGGTTTTCAGGTCATAAGCCATCAATACATGCTCAACAAACATCGTTTCCACTTGCCACGCTTTTACATAATAGAGAAAACCATCTTTCAGAAATGGCTTATGCATTACATTCTTGTCTATAATATGTTCTTTTTCTTTGTTGGAGAATTCCAGATGCTTTATAGTGGTTGAAATTCTGGATGGGTTTACTTTATACATGATGCCCTTTTTGATAGCTAATTCGAACGTAATAAATGAAATTATTTTTTATTCACCATGTTTTATCCTTCATGAATTGAATGGACCTGTCATTTTTAATTTAGGTGTGATAATCATCTTCCATATCCCTTTCCCCATTATCAAATCGGAGTCATCACCTAGCTAGTATAAGCATCTTCTTCTGTGTTACCACAAAAACAATAAAAAAACCCAGATTAATCGTCTTCGAAATACGATCAATCTGGGTTTGAAAAAACTGCAATTATCTAATCGAAATCCGATTAAATTCAATATTATTTAATTTTCAACAACCGATTTAATCTGCAAGTAAAAATTCTTGTCTGCACTGTAATCCGTTTTGTTTGCTGTTTTAGTGGCTCCATCACTCCCATCATCACATGTAGAATCAATCGATGCCTGATCTGTCGTAGGTCCATATTCAAGCCAAGTAATGGTTTCTGTATCGGCATTGTACGTTGTGTTTTTCGCCGCATTAAAATGATCGTGGGAACCTGCATCATGGTCATCTCCTTGTGCTGTCCTACTCCAAGATTGACATGCTTCCTGTGTTACAAAAACAAGATCTTTATTCTGATCTTCATAGGTATTCCCATTAAGGAGGTACACTCCTACCGTAATTGTATAGGCTCCATCCGCTGAAGATCCTGTGTCTCCGTCATCCTTTTTACATCCTACAAAAGCCAACGTACCCGCCAACAAAAAGATTTTGAAGCAGATTAAAGAGCGTTTAAAATTGTTTTTCATGTTTGTTATATTGTTAATTAATGTTTCAGTTGAACGTGTAAGAAGCAATGTGTGTACGTCCACTTCCTACGGCCATAAAGATATTAAATTTGTCTTTTTCACCAAAATGTAATCCGTACTTGCATTATTGAGTATGCTATTTAGAATATATATATTGAGAAAAAATGATGGATAAATGCATTATATCAAGAGTTCTGCAAACTTTTTTTTGCGCCATTATTTTCAGGTTTATTCAACTACATACCTTTTCTATTACTTACAACAAAACCACTTTGCTTTTAAAATCCAGTTATTTGAGCAATCAGGAATCAATTTTGAATATTCAAACACTGCATCCGTATATTCGCGGGAAGGAGCATCATAAATACAGCGCCCTCTCCTTTTCCTATTTTTCATTGGAGAGAAGCAAATATAGGTAAGCGACTTATTTTTGTTGATTTGAAACCATTTCGCAGAACCTCCCCAGGTTGATTGACATGGAGCGGGATAATAGTAAGCCTTTATCACATCTCCAATCACAACATAGTTGCCTACACGATCTTCCCCGCCATGTCCATAATTCAACGTGAAAAAACCATTGGGGTAAAACATAAATTTCTCATAAATGGTATCTTTATATGGCCTGTTCAGTTCATAATCCCATCTACCTTGCTCATATGACATTGTGTAATATCCATGAATTGGGATAATGGTGTCCAAACCAGTTGGAAGTCCGTTGTAGCAATATTCTAAGCTTCTTCGTACTTCCGTCGGAGCAAACTTTATTACCCAGCAAGGGTTGTAAAAGTTCTTACAGGATGAAGCGGCAAGCATCATAAATAAGACGATCGTTGCCATTAATATTCCTCTATTTAATTTACCCCTTCCCATTTAAATCGCTTAATTAAAAACTTGGCCGAAGATTAGACGGTCCAAATGATCGTACAATTCAAGTTTATCTTTAAATCTACAAATTGCATTTTCAGTTGCGCCAACAAAAATACTTCCTCTTTTGAAATCAATAATTGTCGCAGGTCTTTTGGATTGTTCTTTTTTTAATTGCAGATAAAAAACGTGGCTTCTCACGACATCTTCACTTAGGATTTCAATATCTGGTTTTATCGCTGAGTTATCCGCTTTTAATGCTACTTGAAAACCAGTTGCATGATGTGTTATTTGAATATGTTTTGTTTTACTAACGGACATAGGCATATGCGATTGGATATACCTATCAATTTTAATATCCTCTACTCCTAACGGATAATCGATTGATGTAATTCTCGGCAAAACAGTAATCTTAGTTTCCTGAGAAACGGATGTTTTATTTAATCCCGGTACTAAGTCGAATAGGCTTATATAATTCCCTCTAATGTTGTTTAAAAACTGAAGGTTTTTGCCCTTTCCTTCAATAAGTATCGTAGCATTTCTCATCCCTCCTATCCCGTCAGAAATATAGTTTTGGTCCAAAACGCTAGATGCAATGTTATTCTTATTCAAATAATTCATTAGATACCTAAATAGTTCTTCAGTACCGCATCGAGCTCTAGATTCTGGTTCCGATTTATGATTCCAGACCACTTCAATGAATATAACATGATCTCTAAAATCCAATAAGTCTATATTCAACTCCGCTTTTATTTCTTGATAAATCTCCAGAAAATTAATTTCGGGATTAAGCGGAACGGCTTGCACATTTTCTATTCCGAGATCCTCTACCGTTTTATAAAGTAACTCGATTTCGTTCCAAAGCATTTGGCGCAGCACATCATCTTTCATTGTAGAATCGCTTTCTGCTAGTTGCAATCTTGAATTGAGAAGTCTCTGTATGCTTTGATGTGCTTTGATAACTTTTTTTATTTGTGTTCCTTCAGATCGCGTATTTCCAGGTCTATTTAGTAATACTTAACTAAAACATAGGTGCAGTTTTCCAGTTTGGATAATTTCTTCAAAAGTTTTTCCTGAATTAAACTTACCATTTCATCCTCCAAATCACCTTCCACAGTTGCCATAACGTAAAAGTGCGATTCTTGGAATCTTATAATAACATCATCTATGCTAATTTTAAATGTATCGAATTTGTCACTCTTTGGTAATTCTTTATATGTTGAGATCTCATTAAATCGGTAAAGTTCCTCCACTTTTGTCACATCAATTGAGTAACCCAATTCTTCCCGAATACTTTTTATTTTCTCCTCTTCGGATTCCCATGAAGCATTTAAACTAAATAGTGCCTGTCTGATATTCCACAAAAAATTGCTTTTCTCGTCTTTTCGCAGGAGTCTCCAACGCTTCCATTTTTTATTGGTAAGTCGGGTCCATTGATAGGTGTTTAAATCCAATTGCCATTCATCAATATTCTCTAAATAAGTTTTTGACTGAACCTCACCTCCCACGATTTTAATAGACTTATTTTCGTCATCTAATATTGCTTTGTGCCTATAAATCCAGCCTGGATTATCACCATAGGTTTCGATCTTTTCGATTTGGAAGTTATCAATATTTAGCGCGTAAACAGGCGTAACATTTTCCTTTCTTTGATCCATGTACCCCAAACTTCCAATTATTAAAATGGTTTGCGCGTCAATTAAAGAAGCGGTATGAAAATCAGTTGGTGGAAAAACTTCCTTTGGGTAATTGTATATTTCCACGGTATCGTCGCTATTCACAACTACGACATCATTATAGATGTAAAAATCGGGATCATAAGAATCTTCATGTTCTCCTGCAATATAAATCTCCTTATCGTTCACTCGAGTTAAAGATTGTCCAAATCTTGAGAAACACCATGTAGGCCCCCCTGAAGATTTATCATATTGACTTCCAATGGAATAAGCTTCTTCTCGAGAATAAATGCATGCTCTCCAATGTTCTGAATGGACGATCGTTGGATTTTCTGTTCCAAACCTTGGAATTTGCCACTCTAGGAAATCTTTTTCTGTAGATAGAAATGCAAGATAAGACAAGTCCTTTCCCTTTTTCAATTTAACAATTAGATCGTCTGGATCGGAATATTCGTAATAAATACGATCGGCATTTTCTGTCAAGTATTGAAAACTCCCTATTTGAATACCACATGTTTCCAATGCCTTTTTGTACTTGTTGAATTCTTCCTCATTTTCGTTGGCTAATTCAAATATGAGTGCTTCCGTTAGATTTCCAGGCGCTAATTCAAAATGGTCCTTAAAACTAGTTACAGGAGAATAAATCAGAGGAGCATGATCATGCAAGGAATAACCAAATAATTTACCATTGTTATTTTTGGCAACAAATATTATTTTTGAAAAAACTTCCTTGGTGGAAAAATACTCATCGTCCTGGTCAAAGTCCAATTGATCGAGATGTTGTGCCTCTGTAATTTCTTCTTCTGTCAACAATGAAAAGCCAAGTTCTGCCAACACTTGTCCTGTATTATCTATATTATTTAACCAATAATTTAAATCAGTTGGAATACGAAGGGTATTCGCTCTTATTTTGAATGATTCAACTGTTTGAATTGCCATATTACTTCATCGTTCTGGATTATCTGTATTTTAAATCAGCATCCTTATGAATTTCTTTGAAATTATTGCTTGAATGCTTTCGTTCTCCCTTAGAACCTCGTTTATAAAAGAGTCCGAATCTTAATTTTATTTGGCCTCTTTAGCTATTTGGTAAAGATATTCGATTTCCTTCTGGCTGTATTCTGATTTGGGAGGGTTTAAGCCTCCTACAAATCCAATGGCACGATTACCCTTCTTGTGGAAATAGTGAAAACTGTAATCAGTGCGTCCCTCAATGTTCATTTTGTAGATGAATCCATTCGCTTCTTCTTTTATTATTTTATCAAACCATTGTCCCTTAATCATATCTTTTTGCTCTTCTAATAACTGCTCCATTGTCAAGTCAGAATTAAGAGCGGTCATTTCTATTCCAATGTTATAATTTCTACCTGATTTTTCGAATTCATAAAAAACAATTGCATTCACGCCCGTTCCTACTGCACCAATCTCTCCGTGCGCAGGAACCATTATGGAGATCGGGATTTCCCAATATCTAAAATTTAGATTAAGGATTCCATTTTC
>CBDICC010000053.1:0-30728 GCA_965277185.1 Cytophagales bacterium
TACCTCAGATAATTGCACAGCTTCGCCGGTTGTAACTCAAAGTCCATTAGCAGGTTCGACTCAATCTGGAACAACAACCGTCACACTATTTTCTACAGATGGAAGCGGTAACGTAAACAGTTGTTCATTTGATGTAGTGCCAATTGATGGAACCAATCCAACTATGATTTGTCAAAATGTGACTCTTCATTTAGATGGATCAGGCAATGCCACATTGACCACAGCAGCAATTAATAACGGAAGTACAGACAATTGTGGGACTCCCACATTAAGCTTAAGTCAATCCGCTTTTACTTGTGCTGATTTAGGAGCTAATTCTGTAAAATTATTTGGTCAAGATGGAACAGGAAACATAGATAGTTGTACAGCTACGGTAACTATTGTAGACACAGTATCACCTAACGCAGTGTGCCAAAACATTACAGTCTTTTTAGATGGATCAGGCAATGCAACGATTATAGCTGCGGATGTAGATAATGGAAGTAATGATAATTGCGGCACCCCATCTTTAGGGATTGATGTTACCGCGTTTACCTGTGCAAATATTGGCGCGAACAATGTAACCCTTACGGCTACAGACGGAAGTAGTAACTCCTCCAATTGCGTTGCCGTGGTGACAGTGCAGGACACTATTTCTCCGGCTGCTTCTTGTCAAAATGTAACCGTATTTTTGGATGGTTCGGGTAATGCAAGCATAACCACGGGTGATATTGACAATGGAAGTACAGATAACTGTGGAACACCTTCTTTAGGGCTTTCTCAATCGACTTTTACATGTACTGACATAGGGGCGAACAGTGTCACGCTTACAGCAATGGATGGAAACGGCAATTCGGATTCATGTACGGCTACGGTAACAATATCGGATACAACGAGCCCAACGGCTATATGTCAAAACATCACGATTTACCTTGATGCGGGTGGTAACGCATCGATTGTAGCAGCAGACGTGGACGGAGGAAGCACCGATAATTGCGGCACACCTTCTCTGGGAATCGACATTTCGGCATTTACGTGTGTCAATATTGGCGCGAACAATGTAACGTTGACTGCCACCGACGGATCCATCAATACAGACAATTGTATTTCCATTGTTACCGTATTAGATAGCATCAAGCCAAGCTTAACATGTCCTGGTAATCAAAATCAAAATGTAAATGCTTCGTGTGGATATACGTTAGCTGACTATCGTGGTTTAGTAATTACAAGTGATATTTGTACAGGCTCCCCCATTGTTACGCAAAGTCCATTGGCCGGAAGTACTCAATCCGGAACGACTACCGTCACTATTTATTCAACCGATGCAAGTGGTAACGTAGACAGTTGTTCGTTCGACGTAATTCCAGTAGATACAATTCTTCCAACGATTACATGTCCTGTCATTCAAAACGTAAGTGCAGATGCTAGTTGTATGGCAACATTGCCTGATTTCACATCCTTGGCCAGCTCAGCAGATAATTGTGGAACGCCAACGATAACTCAATCCCCTGCAATAGGTACCATGATTTCTTCGAACACAACTGTCACCCTTTATGCGACAGATGGAACAGGAAACGTAGATAGTTGTTCATTCACAGCAAATCTTGTAGATGTAACTCCCCCTTCCGTTATATGCCCAGCAGATACTACAGCAATTATTGATAGCAATTGTTCCTATGTGTTAGCTGATTATACAACGCTGGTTGTCACTTCAGATAACTGTGATGATAGTCCGATGGTTACTCAATCTCCTTTAGCAGGAACTTCTTCTTCCGGAACAACCATCGTTACTATTTATTCAACCGATGCCACTGGAAATATGGATAGTTGCACATTCAATGTATTACCGTCCGACACCACCGCTCCGTCAATCCTATGTCCTTCAAACATAGCTCAATGTGATGACCAGGTTTCGTATACCGATCCTGCATTTAGTGATAATTGTACCGGGGCAGTATTAACTCAAACGGATGGTTCTGGATTCTCCTCAGAATCTCAATTCCCTCTAGGAACCACCACTTTAAGCTATGAAGTAACCGATGCGGGAGGAAACGCGGCTTCTTGTACGTTTGATGTTACGATACTAGAGCAGCCAGATATTAGTGCCGGTCCCGATTTGGAAGTAGATCGTGGTGATCCAATTATGCTTGATGCCTTATCTAATGGAACTTATAATTACAGCTGGTCTCCGAATGTTGATTTAGATATTCCTATGGATTTGAATCCTCATGCCACGCCGAACCTTACTACAGTGTATGTTCTTACGGCAACCAGTGTTGATAACTGTGTAGCTACCGACTCTATGTTGTTGACTGTAAATGATGGAACATTGATAATAAACAATGTACTAACTCCAAACAATGATGGCAAGAACGATACATGGATCATTGATGGAATTCCATTGAATGGTGGTTGCGCGGTTCAAATTTTCAATCGTTGGGGCACATTAGTATATGAAAACTCCAATTACCAAAACGAATGGGACGGGAGCTTTAATGGAAACCACCTACCAGAAGGAGCCTACTTCTATGTGATACGTTGCGGCAATGATACCGCAGATCGAACTGGCTCTATTACTATTTTAAGATTGAACAACTAACTAATTTATAACGCAAGCGACCATGAAAAATACAAAAATCAGCATCTCGATCGTCACAGTAGTAGTTGTTATAATTCTAGGAAATATGACGCTAAATGCTCAGCAAATTCCTTTAAGTAATTTATATACTTCCAACAATTATCTACTAAACCCTGCCTATGCTGGGCAGAAACAATGTGGTGAGGCATATTTTACACATAGGCGTCAATGGGTTGGGATTGTAAATGCCCCTGTTACCTCCTTTGTTTCAGGAAACGCTTATTTAGGTAAAAACATGGGCCTTGGATTGAAACTTTACAATGACAAAGCCGGCTTCCTACAGCAAAACTATGGAATGCTTTCTTTTGCATATCATTTGCCTGTTGGAGAGACTTCCAAACTTTCATTCGGTTTGTCCGCAGGGATGTTTGCAAATTCCATTGATCAATCTCAAATCACCGCAAATGACATGACAGATGATCTGTTCACCGGAGGAAATTACAAAGCCACGATTGAAACTGACTTTGGACTGACTTTTAGAAGTGAAAAACTCAATTTAGGAGTTTCTATTCCCAGATTTGTCGAAACCACTTCTAAATTTGAGAGTCCCGTTGATCAGGGAGTTTTTACGCTTCGCCGCCATGCGATGTTTTACGGCGCGTATGATATCTCAGTAGGGCAAAATAGCGTATTTCGCCCTTCGGTAATGACTCGGTGGGTTCCGGGGATTGATTTCCAATATGATCTCAATGCTGATTTGGTGGCAAAAGATAAGTTCAGTGCTGGACTTGGATACCGTGAACAAGAAGGACTGGTTGCTAGGCTTGGATTGATGGTTAGCAAAATGAGCATAAACTATGCCTATGAGTTCTTTGGTAGCGGAATTACCTCTCAATCAGCCGGTTCACATGAAATCCGAATTGGATTTAAGTTTTGTAAAACAAAAGAAACTACTGTCGATGACTCCAACAAGGAAGACCCCATTGTTCTTACCATTCAAAATGATGAAGGAAACGAGACATACTCTTTTAAAACACTAAAGGAAATGGACGAATTCATTATGGAGCTTGAAAACAAAGATCTCGCTGCAAGAATTCGGGATATGAAAGACAGGGATTCTTCCTTGAAATCGTACAAAATAGACAATAAATCCATTAAAATTAAGGTACAAGACGATGAAGGCACAAAAGAACACAAGTTCCGTACGTTAAAAGAAGTAGATGAATTCATTTTGAAATTAGAAAATGAAAATCCCGAATTGGCCGCTAAAGTTCGAAAAGCAGTAGATCAAAACAAGGATAGAAAGCAGTATCTGGTAGTGGATCAATCGGAGGAGACTGAAGATCCAGAATCTGTTGCTACGGAGCCAAAAGAAAACGACGAAACATCCGATGAGCTCACAAAAGATGAGGTAGAATTACTGAACAAGAAAATTCATTTTGGTCTGAATTATACGGATGCGCTTGATAAGGATGAACCCATTTTGGATAAAGCCGTAACCATTATGAAAAAACATCCAAAACTAAAACTGGAATTGGATGGATATACATGTGATTTAGGGGACTCAGAACATAATCGTAAATTATCATTGGAGCGAGCGAATTATGTAGCGGAATACTTCATCCGAAAAGGTATTACACGTGAGCGTATTACTACCAAGGGCTACGGAGAAAAAAATCCACTTGTTCGGAATGATTCTGAAGAAAACAGAAATATTAACCGACGGGTTGAGTTTAAGATTTTGAAATAGTCATTGATAAGTCAAAATGAGGATCATTGCACTAACCACATAAACAATAAAAACGATCGTTTACTTGCTGAATTAGTTACCTACACAGAGTTTCATTACAAGTACAAGACTTTTCAATTTGAATCGTATTCAAACCAAAATTCAGATATTTTGTGTACTATTAGATTGACAAACGTACTTAACGCATTTATACGATGAATAAAATCATTTTATACATTCCAGTCTTTATGATTTCACTACTCTTTAGTTGTAGCCCGGTTGATTTAATGTCAGATAAAATCGAAAAAACGGAAAATTATAACACCGTAATGGCAAACTATATGAATCAATATTCAGCTACTTTGGTGAAAACGTTAAGTCTAGACTATAATATCTTTGTTCCTGACTCTGCCAAAACAGAACACAAGGAGAATTTTCTGCAATTCCAGGTTATGAGCAGAAAATATGCAATTGAAGATTCAACTAAATTAAAAAATATCTCATTACACTTTTTCAATGAGATAACTCCAGAAATTAAAAATATTGAGGATATCAAAACGATTCAAATCGCGTTCATAAAAATTGGTCATGCGTGGGCAATTGAAGCTGTGTTGGATCAAAACTCAACACAACTATCCTTAGAAGATTTAAAAGTGGTTGAATCAAATTAAAAAACAAGGATCACAGTCTGAGCTTTAAATGCAGATAATTGCAATAAAAAGTTGGACCAAAAGATAAACTAGTTTTTCCAGTCCCGTAAAATTGGGATATTCTCCACAATCAATCAAGAATTCATCTCATCTTTAAATGTACTTTTACCTTCTAAACACAGTAGGTCTTATCATTACTATATCCATTCTATTTTAATCCACTCTTTTTCCGTACTTTCACCCAAACAAACATCAATAAAGGTTCAAGTTCAACAACTAATAAATCACTATTAATGTCATTCACTAAAAGTACACTTCGCAACTTTCTCCTATTTACCTTCCTTACCTGTTTACTAGGAATTACGCACGCTCAAAACGCCTCTAACAACAAAAAACTTACTTCAATCGAAGATAACATCGATTGGATCTTCGAAACCGGAGGGCATTCTGTTGGATTTCAAATGCTTTCGGATGAAAAATCCCTATATCTCTGTGGTGAAGGAGCTTCCATTATTCGTCTAGATCCTTCTACGGGAATGCGTGTGTGGGAGCCAATCAACATGGAAACCAAAGAAGGGTTCGAGAAAATGAGCAAAAATATTGCAGGCCATAAAGACTTCATTCACTTTATGGATCAAGACAAGGATTTCATTTATGCCAATGGCATGAAAAGAGGTTTTTTTAAAGTAGCTAAAGAAACAGGGGAAATTATCTGGGCCACCAATGCAAATTATGATGATGATGTATTACACTCAGCGCAACTCAGTAAAGATGGTAAAACAGTCTACACTAACCCGATAAAAAGTCCGTTTGCCGCGATTAATAGTTCCACTGGAAAAGCATTATGGGAAACAGATCTCCAATCTACGATTTTAGGGTATACAATATTCGACAACAAAATCTATACACAATTACAAAACGGAAAAATGGCGGTATTGGACGCTGCAAACGGCAACTTACTAAAGGATAAACAAATATTAAACTCCTTTCGATCTCATTGTAATCCATTCGTTGATGAAAAAAGTATCGTGCTCAGTAATTCCCGCGGTATAACCATCGGCATCTCTAAAAAAAATCACAAGCAAAAGTGGATTGATTCTACGGGTAAATACAGCAATATATTTGAACTCAACAACTCCCTATTCGCCTTTAGCAGAATGAGCTTAACAAAGGTAGATCCTGCCACTGGAAAAGCAATTTGGTCCATTGAAGCAGGAGTAGGTAGACTTGCTAAACCAGCCTATTTCGAAGGGAAAATATATTTAAAAACCGATCGTCTTTTTTTAATTATTGATGACAAAACGGGTGAAATCTATTCCCAAATTCCATTACGGGGATATACCTATACTAGACCTCTAGTAAATAAAAGTGGGATTTACATAGCGCAAAGAGATAAAGTCATAAAATTAAACTGGCCAGGAACGCCAAAGAAAAAACGAGCCGACCTAGCAATTAATTTTCAATTTGATGAGATCGGAGGTTATGCCGAAGGACTTTTTGCAGTTAAACAAGGAGATAAATGGGGATTTATAGACGAAAACGGAAAAACAGCCGTCCCTTTCAATTTTGATGAATATGAAAATTTCAAAAATGGAGTTGCGGCAGTCAGTATTAGAGATCAATGGCAAATAATTAATAAAAAAGGCTCTCTACTTAGTAATTCCAATTACGACAAAATCGAATTAAAAGATCGGCACATCAAAGTAAGTAAAAACAGAAAATGGGGATTGTTGGATTATGACCTAAAACCAGTAGCTCCAATCATTCACGGAAGTTTTACGATATTAAGTAACAACACGCTCCGAATCACGGGAGGTCCAGCATACTACTATGGCGTAAATGACTTCCAAGGAAAGACAATCATCCCAACCGAATATAAAAACATTACCGAGTCAGAAGGATTCTATTTATGTACCAGACCTGATTATGCCAGCGCTTATTTTAATTCAAAAGGAGAAAGAATCACTGAATTCGACAAAATGCTAACCTTGCTGGATTCTGACGGATTTCATAACGGCTTAGCACCATTAGCTAAAAAACCAAAAGGATTGTCCATAATTGACACTAAAATGAAGGTCGTGATAGACTCCTTGAATTACCTAGACCATGTACATGAACACATTTATATAGCAGGTAAGTATTCCTCTAAAAACCCTTCTGTACTTGAAATAGGTGTTTTTAATATGAAGGAAAAGAAGTGGATTATTTCGAAGAAAGATGTAGAAGTAATCCAGTATGGATATGACAATATTTGGTGGTATCAGTTTCGTTTACCTAGTTCTAAGGCTACTGATTCTTATCCAGCCGGGGATTATTATGTCGTAATCGATGAAAACGAAAAAAAACTAATGAGATTTAAAAGACTAGATGGGATTAGTCTAGATGATGGGATTATTATTCAAAAATTTGAACGAAAAAAGGCCTTTTTATCTATGGAGACAAACTATCAATCCAAGTTTATATTTGAAGAAATAATAAGCGTCGAGAAAGGAAAAAAAATCCTTGCATTTCGAAACGGCTTCTGGGAGTTATATAGTAATACAGGAAAACTGCTTAAAAACAGACTCAAGTCAAAAAATTATCCATGGGCCTATAAATCTCCATTACTTTTTCCTCTTCAAAATTCACAAGGAAAATGGGGATATATTCACTTAGATAAATAAGTGAATGATTCCATTAGTCAACCTACATCAAGGTAATTAATAATTTATTGGCCGTATGATTCTCCTATTTCAAATCTAAAAACTACCTTTAGCTTTTATTTTTGCACTATGAAAATCATCATCATCGGTCCCGCGCATCCATTCCGGGGAGGAATAGCAGACACCAATGAATCCTTTTGTCAAGCTTTAATTGAAGAAGGACACGATGCTTCTATTGTTACCTTTACTGTTCAGTATCCAAATTTTCTTTTTCCGGGAAAAACGCAGTATACACAAGATCCCAAACCTGAAAACATTCCGATTATTCAATCGATCAATTCGATTAATCCGTTTAGTTGGTTTTCAACAGCTCGGAAAATCAATAAATTAAATCCGGATCTAGTCATTGTAAGATATTGGCTCCCATTTATGGCTCCCTCGCTTGGAACCATTACACGTAGATTGAACAAAAAGATAGTCAAATTGGGAATGTGTGATAATATTCTTCCACATGAAAAGCGAATTGGAGATAAATCCTTGACCAAATACTTTTTAAATTCATTTGATGGATTTATTACACTTTCTAGTTCCACTAATAAAGAATTAGATCTTTTCACCACCAAACCAAAAAAGTCCTATCCCCACCCTATCAATAAAAACCTTGGCACAAGAGTCGATTCCATTGAAGCAAGGAAACATCTTGGACTTTCCGAAGATCGTAAATACTTACTCTTCTTTGGCTTAATTCGTGCGTACAAAGGATTAGATCTTACTCTTGAGAGTATCGGGGTCGATAAAATAAAAGAACTGGATCTTTGCCTATTAATTGTAGGTGAATTTTATGATAGCAGAGAAAAATACGATGCCCAAATCGAAAAATTAGGGTTGCAAAACAATGTGAAAATTGTAAATGAATTTGTTCCCACATCAGACATTAAATATTATTTTTCGGCAGCAGATTTAATTATCCAAACATACCATACTGCAAGCCAAAGTGGCATTACCCAAATTGCCTATAATTTTAACAGTCCAATTCTTATTACAAATGTGGGAGGATTATCCGAATTTGTTCCACATCAAAAAGTAGGATATGTATGTGAAAAAGATCCAGAAGACATCGCTAATTCCATTCTAGATTTCTATTCAAACAACCGAAAATCAGTTTTCAGCGACAACATTGAGCTTGAAAAAGAAAAGTATAGCTGGAATACCTTCGGCAAGCGAGTAATCGAATTACACAATGAAATCAAGCCAAATAAAACTGCTTAACATCATTCTTAACGGGACACAACTCTAACGAATTCAAGAAAATGAACCAAAGCGATTTTATTTTACAAGCTAAATCTGGAAGAGCATTCTCTGGAGATGCCCGATACATTTCAAATGGACAAAAAAAATCCGTCATTCTTTTTGTTCATGGATTTAAAGGTTTTAAAGATTGGGGACATTTCAACCTTATGGCAAATTTCTTTGCTGAAAATGGGTATGTATTTGTGAAATTTAATTTTTCACATAACGGTACCACTCCGGAACATCCTGTCGATTTTGTAGACCTAGAAGCTTTCGGTAATAATAACTTCTCCCACGAATTGAATGACATCGAGACCGTTTTGGACGCAATCACCGCTTCAGAATTAAAAATCCCTGCAGAAGAAATCGATTCTGAAAATATTATCCTAATGGGACATAGTCGTGGAGGTGGAGTTAGTTTTCTAAAAGCGGCAGAAGATGTACGTATCAAAAAATTAATCACGCTAGCTGCAATTCATGATTTGGAAAAGCGTTGGCCTCAGTCGTTTATAGAGGAATGGAAACAAAAAGGTGTAACCTACATTCATAACGGCAGAACTAAACAAGATATGCCCCTTTTCTACCAGATTGTTGAAGATTTCTATTCAAATAAAACCCGCTTCAATATCCCAAACGCAATTAAAAATCTCTCTATCCCTCTTTTCGTAGCACATGGGACAACTGACGAAACACTCGAGGTATCAATGGCGCATGAAATTGCTTCATGGAATGAAAACGTTGAACTAATGATCGTTGAAGAGGCAAATCATGTATTTGGCGGAGCACACCCCTATCCATCAAAAGAGCTTCCTATTCACACAAGTCAAGTTCTAAAAAGAGCCTTACAGTTTTTAATAAGTTAATTAATACCGGTAAGGCCATTCATTATTCTTGAGACAAAGAGTCTACTAAACTTGATTCATTGATCAACAGAAAAAGAACGGAAGAATTGTAAAAAAAGAGTTATTCAGTTGACCAGTTATTCAGTTGATCAGTTGGTCCCTTTAAAACATAGAACAAACTGAGGAACCGAAGAACTGAAAAACTGAAGAACCGAAGAACTGAAGAACTGAAGAACCGAAGAACTAAGGAACTGAAGAACCGAAGAACTGAGGAACCGAAGAACCGAAGAACTGAAGAACTGAAAAACCGAAAAACTGAAAAACCGAAGAACTGAAGAACTGAAAAACCGAAGAACCGAAAAACTGAAGAACTGAGGAACTGAGGAACTGAGGAACTGAAGAACTGAGGAACTGAAAAACCGAAAAACCGAAAAACCGAAGAACTGAGGAACTGAAGAACTGAAGAACCGAGGAACTGAAGAACCGAAAAACTGAAGAACTGAGGAACCGAAGAACTGAAAAACCGAAGAACTGAAGAACTGAGGAACCGATCCTTAATTAAACACCTCCACTTTCCGATCATGTGGGTCCTGAACCGGGCGAGCATTAAAACCTTCAACCCCTAATAAATCTCTCAATTGTGCAGAAGAGGCCTCAATACGTGATTTATTAATCAACCAATGCACTCCTTCTGAGCATGGAGGAGTTGTAAATGATCCTTGATAATAATAAAATCCCTTGTCCGTAGATATCGATGTCAATAGATCCAGTGATTGATTAACCTCAGCAGAATCCGTTTCAACTGGATGTTCCAAAATCTGGCCAATCAGATCATTTTCATCTCCTAGTTCAATAAAAATAGACATGACTAAGTATTTCATTTCCTTTGAACGATGCACCAAATGTACTTCTCCAGGAAAGTACTCCCCTTTAAGAAAATGTTCCGAAGGAGTATGAAAGTGAAATTGCATTAAATCAAACGTATCTGAGTCAAATACCACGTGGCTTCCGTTTTCAAATTTCATTTTCACCGTATGTCCATCAAACATTAATACATTGTTGTTCGATTCATAATTCATTTGAATGGAGTGCATATTTTCTACCAATTCGCTTTCAATATTTATAGGTGATTGTCGTTTCCCATCATGACAAGCAGAATAAGACTGATTTAATTGATACCAATTTTTCGGAGCCACTTCTCCTCTATATCCCCAAATGATATCATGCGCATCTAGTTCTTCAGAACTTGCACTATCATTTGTAACTGAATCAGCAATAATATTCTCCGGATTATCTCCGCGCAGATCTGATTCTGATGTAGTACAAGAACTTATTCCATAAACTGTTAAAAACAGTCCACTTAAAATATAAATTATTCGATGACTCATGTATATTTATATGCTTGCTTACCTAAATTAATGATGATGGACAAAGAACTTCAACTCAAATCAATCCATGCACCCCTTTTTCAATTCTAAATTATAATTGAAAAGGATACAATTAATTAGATAAAACAGTTCCAATCAAATGGAGTAATTTCTTATAATTTCTGAATTCCAATTGAAACCAAGAAATTAAAAATCAACTGCTCTCGTTCGCAATTTTTCTTTATCAATTGGTACTACTCCAAGTTCTTCGCAAACCAAACCACCTGCGATATTTGCCAGTTTTCCTAATTTTTCAGGTTCAAGCCCCGTTGCAAAAGCCATTGCTACAATTGCAATTACAGTATCTCCCGCGCCTGATACATCTGCTACTGACATAACATCGGTTGGAATTAGATGCTGAGCACCTCCCATATCCATAAAAACACCATGCTCAGACAAAGTAACTAAGACATTTTCCAAATTGAGCTTAGATTTAAGATCAGCTACCGCAGCACGTACGGATTCCTTATCATGCCCTACTTTTCGATTTAAACCATCGCTTATCTCTTTTAAGTTGGGCTTAAATAAATCAACCTTTTTATAACAATCAAAATGAAGCTTTTTTGGATCAACCACCACCATTTTTTTATGCTGATGGGCAATTTCAATAATCCGTTCGATATTATTTACATTCAAAACACCTTTATCATAATCTTGAAGAATTACAACATCTACGTTTTCAATGTCTTCCAATACAGCATGCAACAATTTATTATTTTCCTCCGATGTAAGATCCTCCTTCGATTCTTCATCTACTCTTAAAATTTGTTGTGATCCTGATAATACTCGATGTTTTATAGTAGTAGGACGCTGACTACTAGTAATAACTCCATTGGTTCGTATTTTGTCTTGGCTTAATAACTTAAAAAAGTCCTTGCCTTGTTCGTCATCACCAATTATGGTGCATAAAGCACACTCACCACCAAGGGCTTTAATGTTCTTTGCCACATTCGCAGCGCCACCAAGTCTTTTCTCACGGCCCTGCACATCCACCACAGGAACTGGAGCTTCGGGAGAGATCCGTGTAATCTTTCCCCACAAATAGGAATCAATCATTACATCTCCAACAACCATTACTTTCATTCCAGAAAGTTTTTCTAATAGTGCGTCTATATTCATAGTATAAATAATCCCGTGTGCGATTCAATTCCTTTCTCCATCATTTATCCCTATATGACAAATGATAATTGAGGTTATTAAACCGTGACGAAGCTGATGAGTAAAAAGTTGGAGTTCGCTAAAAAAAATAGCTAATCCATACTTCGTTAATAATTAAATTACGTAAAAGTATTAATGTAAAACAGTTAATATCTAAATCAACTAACTATGTGGTCAAAATAGAATAAAATAAAATAGATCAGAACAGAGCAGAGCAGAATAAAATAGAGCCGGACAG
The DNA here is from genome assembly GCA_965277185.1 of Cytophagales bacterium. Taxonomy (GTDB): domain Bacteria; phylum Bacteroidota; class Bacteroidia; order Cytophagales; family JAHDFW01; genus JAHDFW01. The sequence continues at coordinate 12,534 of CBDICC010000053.1, forward strand.
AAAATAAGATATCGATCCGGTTACATCCAATTCTAATATGTCCGTTTTTAGCTTAAATTATCCAATGCTGTTTTAATTCGATTCATGGCCGTAGTCAAATCTTCATCTGAAGCAGCGCAAGAAATTCGAATACAATTTGGCGCTCCAAATGCTTTTCCGGTTACAGTTGACACATGCGCTTCATTTAATAAATACATGGCTAAATCATTGGAATCGTTAATCGTATAATTCTCTGTCGACTTCCCAAAATAGCTACTGATTTCTGGAAAAATATAAAACGCTCCTTGAGGAACATATGTTTGTACCCCTCCCATTGCATTCAATTGAGAAATAACTAAGTCTCTACGTCGTAAATAAGATTTTGCCATTTCCTTAGTAGGTTCCATCGTTCCATTCAGTGCTGCAATACATGCTCGCTGAGCAATAGAGTTTGTTCCTGAAGTAAACTGTCCTTGCATTTTATCACATGCCTTGGCCAACCATTGAGGAGCTCCTATATATCCTACACGCCAACCAGTCATCGCAAAACCTTTAGAAAAACCGTTCACCGTAACAACTCGATCTTTTACATTCTCAAATTGACCAATGCTTTCGTGACTTCCAGTAAAATTGATGTATTCGTAAATTTCATCTGCAATAATCAACACATTCTTATGAGGTGCCAATACATCTGCAATGGCCTTTAACTCATCTTTCGTATACACACTTCCAGTAGGATTACTTGGAGAAGAAAAAATAACTGCTTTTGTTTTAGCCGTAATCGCCTTCGCTACATCCGCTGGATTTACTTTGAATTCATTTTCAATAGGTCCATCTACATACACTGGAATACCTCCAGCAAGTTTAATGATTTCTCTATAAGTCACCCAATAAGGAGCAAAAACCAATACCTCATCACCTTCATTTAAGCTACAAAGAAAAATATTGGCTAAAGATTGCTTGGCTCCTGTTGATACTACAATTTGATCTGCAGCATAATCGAGTTTATTATCTCTTTTAAATTTCGCAGAGATCGCTTCTCTCAACTCAGGATACCCAGATACCGGAGTGTAAAACGTAAATCCATCGTCAAGTGCCTGCTTGGCCGCTTCTTTAATATGATCTGGTGTCCCAAAATCAGGTTCTCCAAAACTTAAGTTGATTACATCAACTCCTTTGGATCCTAGTTCTCTGGCTTTTTTAGCCATTTCAATGGTTTCTGATTCTGATAAGTTTTTGATACGTTCTGATAGCAACTCCATGGTATTCTAGTCTGTAGTGTAATAGTGTGTAGTGTAATATTTGCGCGAACTTACTAAATAAAAAGGGAATGATTCCGTACGACTTAAAAAATATTTAACCAAACATCAGGCAACCATTTAAGTAAGCCTTCCGTCTTAAAAAGGTAAGCGACATAAACTTACAGAATTCACGAACCAATTTAAAAAGTGAATTTAAGATTTAAAATACGTAAAGATTAAGGAGATGAGCAGAGACAAATTAATAAAACAAATCCAAAACATGGATCTTTTGATCCCTTTTCGTTTTACAATGACGATCGCTTTACTTGCTGCCATTATTTTTCTTGCCGGGTGTAAAAAAGAGGATCCCGCTCCAACACCAGAGATTGATCTCACAGATGATTTCTTCAATACGTATAAAAATGAGCCCATTATCTTAGATCTTCTTGAGAATGACTTAGTTGAAGACAATATCATTGTAGAAATCGGGAATCCACTGGAAGGAACAATAAAAGTGCTCGCTCCAAATCAATTTGAATACACGCCTAATTATGGATTCGTAGGAACAGAAGTCTTTTCTTATAAAGTATGCAATATAGATCAAACCGTTTGTAAATCTTCCCAGATTACCATTGCTATAAAATCAGTAGACGACGAATGTTCCATTCAATTTGATGCCGTCAACGACGAATTAAATCTCGCACAGAATAGTAAACTCATTTTCTCGGTTTCTCGCATTTTACAGAATGATTTAGGATGTCCAACAGAAATTGACCAGAACCTTTTTACGATCGAATCGAATCCTGCCAACGGAACATTAATACATGAAGGCAACTATTTATACTATACACCAGATTCTTCGTTTATAGGATTGGATGACTTTTCTTATAAAATTACTTCAGCCACCAATGCCTTAAAAATGAGTACAGCACGGGTAATTCTTGACGTTTTATAAAAAAAGATAAAATAAAATCGATTGTCAGGCAACCATGTTAAATGAATAATCGTCTCTAGTATAGAGGTCTCCCAAGGAGAATGTTATCTTTGAAAGATAATGATAACAAATCATCTAAGTGAAACCTTTAAAACAATAAGAACTCTAAAAAGAATATTTTAAGATATAGAAAAATGAAAAAAGGTAGTTTAGTATTAATCGCATCGGCTCTTATCCTGACTTTCGCCAGTTGTGATCGCTATCAACTTGAACCTAACGATTCAATCTCCTTAGCGAATGATGCTTATGAAGGACCTAAAAATGAGCCTTTACATTTAGATGTATTAACAAACGATGAACTTTCTGGACGAGTTACCGTAGAATTAAGTAACCCAGAAAAAGGAACAATATCCATTGGAAATGGTAGCAGCGTGTTTACTTACACTCCGGCTAACAACTTTGTAGGTGTAGATGTGTTCTCATATGAGGTTTGTTCTAACTCGGGTGAATGTAAATCAGCTCAAATATCGGTTAACATAGTAGATACAGAAGTAGAAGAATGTTTAAAAGGATTGACCGCAGTTGATGATATTATCGCAATGGATATTAATGCAAAAATCATCTTCCCAATAAAAGAACATATCCTAGACAATGATATTGGATGTGAGGGAGATATTTTAGTGGAAAATTTTATAGTAAGCAATCATACGACAAACGGGCATTTGGAAAGAGATGGTGAATTTATTTACTACACACCAGACCAAGGTTTTAAAGGAGTTGATCGTTTTCAATATGTAATAAAATCAGAATCAAATAAATTGCTTTCACGCAGTGCATTTGTAGTGTTTTATGTGGGAGTAGAACCTCCGCCAATCTTTTAAAAAAATAGAATACAATAAAATAATAAAATATAGATATTAATTACACAGTTAATCATTGATTAAATAACTTAATGTTCAACCAGCAATATAGCGACGAAGAAATAATAGCAGGATGTAAATCTGGCGATGCAAAAATGCAGGAAGCCCTTTACAACTTGTTTGCTTCACGCATGATTGCTATTTGCTCCAGATACACTGGAAATCGCATGGAAGCAGAAGATGTTTTTCATGATACCTTTATTAAAGTTTTCGATAAAATTAGAGGATTCAAAGGAGGGAACTTAAAAAGTTGGATGTACCGAGTATTTATCAATAGTTCTATTGACTATTACAAGTCCAGTAAGAAAAATCAAGAAGTCGACTACAATGAAGTTGAACAAAGTGATGGAAGTTACATGGAGATATTAAGTAAACTATCAGTAGATGAATTAACATCAATCATAAACCAATTACCTGTAGGGTATAAAATGGTTTTTAATTTGTACGTGATAGACGGTTATACGCATAAAGAGATCGCTGATCAATTGAATATAACAGTAGGGACGTCGAAATCACAATTATTTAAAGCAAAAGGTATGTTGGTTCAAATGTTGGACAATAATAACATATCAAGATACGCAATCTAATGGAAGATAATTTTAAAAATATAATCCAAGAGAAATTCGACAACATAGAGGGGGTTCCTCCTATTGGTGGTTGGAATAGTATTAAAAACGAAATCTCGAAAAAACCCGCGGCTCCGCCATTTGGTTATTTTCTAATCCCATTAGGGGTGATTTTAGGAGGATTACTTTTCTCCGGTGGATACTACTTTGGAAAAAGCAATAATGGAGATAATAACAATACTGATCTTGCAAGTGCAAACAACGCAAATCAGATTGTTTTAGTAGATGGAGTTTCAAATGAATCAGTGAAAAACACTGCCGACCTTGCTTCTGCTCAACTAGATCCAATCTCAGAACCAGGACACAATAAAGAAGAGTATATTGGATTAAACAATACTTCCAAAATCAATTCTATTGATAACAACGAAGTTCTTAACTCAAAAAATGTACTCCTAGCCGACGCATCAAGCAAAAAAACAAATCCAAATGATTTGAAAGGTCTTGCAGCGGCAAATGGAAACGCACAATCTGACGAATCTGCTAATAACTCAAATAAAGAGGTTAAGAAAAATTCAGATATCTTGTTAGCTAAGTTGGCAGGTGTTGAAATGGGTGAACCTTTGAATGATGTATTAAATTCAGAAGGAAATGATGGTACTGCGAACAAAAACAGCAATGCCACATCTATTAACAATGGAAATAAGATTGGGGCTTCAAATGGATCTATTGCCAAGTCAAGTACAAACCAGGATGTAAACGCTGGTGCTAAATCAGATGCAACAAATAACCATTCAGATATTAATTCCCATTTACCCAAGGAAAACATTTTTGCGGCAACATTCCCACAAAAGGATCTTTCTTCATGGGGACAAGCAGTTGATCTTACAAAAAGCGAGTCTGAATTGGACGCAGAAGACAATAACCAGCCTGAATCTGAAAATAATGAAGACGCTACAAGCAAAGAGCCTAATAAGATTTTACGAAAAAATGCGATTAAATTAGGAGTGTATGGTGCAATGATCCACAACCACAAATCCGTTATTGAAAATGGAAACAGTGGATCCAACATCGATGACTGGAACTATGGTAAATCAATTTCTACAGAAAAAATTGGTTACGAAATTGGATTAAATGCACGTAAACGTATCGCTTCTCGTTTTTATGTTGGAACTGGAATTGGTGTAACTCAGATCAATGATAACATCGAGTATGTGTTGGCAGGGAATCCACAAGTTTCTGTAATAAAAATTCAGGAAAACAAAATTCAGGTGGACAATAATGAGACACATGAGCGCCAATATGACATCAAATTGCACTATGCAAGTCTGAACGCTAATTTCGAATATGAAATATTAGTTAACCGATTAAGTATTATCACTGGAATTGGATATAACATGCTTGTTCATTCGGATATTAGAGACAGCCATAATTTCCCAATGGATTCGGACAAAATTGCAAGTTCAAATGTGAATGGTACAATTGGAATCGCTTTTACAAAGCAATTAACGGAAGAAATGAATCTTCGCATTCAGCCTACTTTTAATTACTACATAAAGCAAGCAATATCTTCTGATTTCAATTCCAAACCATACAACTTTGGAATTAGACTAAATTTGGTCAGAAAATAGCCTCTCAATTCAAAAAAGGGTCGTATTATTGTGCACAGATGCCATGGCTGTCAATCTGAAAACAATACAAGAACCTATCCGAAAAGAAATGGAGAAATTTGAGCCCAAATTCAGGGCCTCAATGAAATCCAATGTCCTTCTTCTGGATAAAATCATGAATTACATCGTAAAACGAAAAGGGAAGCAAATGCGCCCTATGTTCGTTTTCTTATCTGCTTTGCTTCATGGGGAAACCAATGAGACAACATATCGGGCAGCCGCATTAATTGAATTACTTCATACAGCTACCTTAGTCCATGACGATGTTGTGGATGACGCCAATATGCGTAGAGGTTTCTTTTCCATCAATGCCTTATGGAAAAATAAAATTGCCGTATTAGTTGGAGATTATCTACTCTCCAAAGGATTATTGCTTAGTATTGAAAATGAAGATTTCGAAGTACTAAAGACCGTTTCCAGGGCCGTAAAAGATATGAGCGAAGGTGAATTGCTTCAGATCGAAAAGGCTCGAAACCTAGATATAACAGAAGATGTCTATTTTGAAATAATCCGTCAAAAAACGGCCGCCTTGCTTGCATCATGTGTAGCAGTAGGTGCCTCTTCTGCTGGTTGTAACCCAGAACAGGTTCAAAATGCATGGACGTTGGGTGAGAAAATTGGAATGGCTTTCCAAATTAAAGATGATCTTTTTGATTACGGTTCAAGCAACATTGGTAAACCGGTCGGAATTGACATTAAGGAAAAGAAAATGACCTTGCCGTTGATTTACGCCTTAAACCATGCCAGTAAAAAGGAGAAACGACGGATCATAAATATTGTTAAAAATCAAAGCGATAAAAACAGCAAAGTTCAGGAAGTAATCCAGTTTGTGAAAGAATCAGGTGGAATTGAACATACTCGGGATGTCATGTTGAAATTCAAACAAGAAGCAATGGACATCCTTTTTAAATTTGACGAAGGCCCAGGCAGAAATTCTTTGGAACAACTAATTAATTACACGGTAGAACGTCGTAAATAATTCTACAAAAACTGCTTCAAAAACTCCATCACAGACTTCCGATACTCTTCATATCCTTTTGAAGAGGACCATAAAGCTTTCGAACCATGCTTACCTGCGCCATTCGGTACGAACTGAACCTTTCCTTCTTTCATTTTTATAGCATTCCACATTAATTCCGCCTGATCTGCTTCCCCTTTAGAAGAAGTTATATAACATGGCTTGTTTAAACCTTGAATCGAATCGGAAATACGAAGTTTCTTTCCAAAATATTCCCCTGGACTGTATGAAAGTACCGCATGAACCATCTCCGTTTCACTGGCCACTTTTAACACCAAGGAGGCTGAATAAGAACTTCCCCACAATAACACAGGTCGACCCGTTTTTTTATAAGCATATTCTACTGCTGCAACAATGTCCTGCTCAGCATCAATGTATTTATTTCCCAACCCCTTTTTCTTTGCTCTTTTCGCCGTTTCATTTCGAACGCCTTGTGAAGCCAATCCCGAACGCTGATCAATGGCTATGCAAGAAAAACCCATTTTATTCAACCAAGGAGCAATCTCAGTATAGGCTCCACGACTAAACATTGCTTGATGACACAAAACGATAATTGGCCTTTCTTTCCCCGCATCAATAAGATATTCATCAACCGTGATCATCAATCCGTCTTTAGAAGGAATTTCAACCGTATTGCTCTGTGCTTTTACGCAACCAAATGGCAATACTATTAAAAACAAATACGTGAAAAACGATAACAATAGATTCTTCTTTGTCAATGATGGTTCTGATTTAATCATAATACTTGATCTTAGATGCTACTGTTTGTCTTTCAGACATTTGTACACGCCATTTCCTAAATGCAAATAGTCTTCCCTTAGCAAAGGAATTCGTTGCAATATAGTTTTGAAATGCTCCTCCTTATCATCTATCACAAAAAGAGGTTGGTCTACATTAAATGCCTGGTACACTGAAATTAATTCTTCTGGAGTTTCATACCTTAAGTACTTCTCCGTTAATGCTCGATCTACAAAAACAGTACCTAACTTTTGATTTTCATAGAGAGCTAGACTCCCTTCAAAATAATAAACGTGCTTTCCCCTTTCATTAATAACTGCGGGTTCCTGAGGTTTGGAATTATAAATACCCGTGTTTAAATATATTCCAGCACCAATTAAGCCTGCGAAAATCAAAACAAAAACTAATTCCGCCAATGCTTGCTTTTTCCAACCGCTGATGAAAATAGAACAATAATAACTAAACGGTACACACAACAAACTAATTAAACGAATATCCAATTTTCCTACATGGATTGCCATAACCAACAAACTCGTGATAAACCAAAGAAGAAATAACCTTTTCAACTTTTCAATAAAATTAGCCGCGCTCGAATCGGAAAAGGAACGTAATATCCCAGCAAGTATTGGTATGAGAATACATCCCGTTAAACCGAGGAGTTTAATAATATTAATGTTTTCAGTGTTAGTGAAATGAAAAATCCTAAATAGGAAAAAACGATTAAAGTAACTCAATCCTTCATTTAAATACATAAATGTCATGACCAAAAACAACGGAAGCAACAATCCTCCCAACCACAGAAAAAAGCTTCGTGCACTTATTGAAGACAATGATATAATCGAAATCAAAAATAGTGGAATAAAGTACACATAAATCGAACTACATAAGATGGCTATTCCCAACAATAGCCCTATATTTAGTTGATTAGCAGCTGCGCGATCTGACTTCTGTTGTAAAACAATAATTCTAAACGCAATGAGAATGAACGTCATGCCCAACAATTCAGGTGTGAAACCAATCAATTGATAATGCGTAAAGAAGAACAGAATGTAAATCAGTGCCGGTAAATAAGATCTATTTTTCAAAATCTTAGTCTGATTCAAAATTCCAGTAAAATTTAACGCTTGTAACAAAATTAAAATCAACCCGAAAATTGAAAAAGAAATATAGCTACGTTGGAACAATCCAAACACAAAAGCGCTTAACCATGCAAAAAGTGGCCCCTCAGACATCCAAACATGTTTATAGACCAAATGTCCATCCGCTACTTTCTCTCCTATCATCATCCAGCGTAAAATATTCTCTGAATATGGATAGTCTAATAAGATAAAAGTAACTGCTCCTAAACTCGCAATTAGGATGAGAAACAATATTCTGGATGGAAAGTGTGCGTTAAAAAATCGAATCAAAACGTAATATTTTCGTCTGTTCTAAATCAAAAATCAAAATTAATCAGATATTTGTAAATATATGGCTACAAAACGACAAAAACAGGTTGCCAACCTAATTCAACAGGCGATATCCGAAGTTTTTCAAAGAGACTGCTCTCATTTGTTCAAAAATGCACTTTTGGGAGTAAACTTTATTAAGCTAAGTCCGGACCTAAAAATTGCGAGTGTATACCTTAGCATTTTCAATGGATCCGAAGGAACGTTAAAAGACGTTCAAGACAATGCTAAGAAATTAAGGTACTTTCTTTCGCAAAGGCTTCGTAATAATTTACGTACTGTTCCTGAGCTTCGTTTTTTCCAAGATGACTTGGCAGAATACTCGGATAGTATAAATAAAATACTGAACGATTTAGATATACCACCGGATGAGGATTGATCTTATTGATATTGTATCTTTGCAATGCACAAAGTCAACCCGACCATTTACCATTTTAATTTAATACTAAACCCTCCCAAAATTGATTGTAACTTTTATTAGAGTAATCAAAGGTGTAATCACTTTAATGTTTATGATTCTTCCGAGAATTGTACAGAAATTTGCTCCGCTCATTCCGGGAAGGTATTTCTATTCAGCGGAGCGTAAAAGCATTATCAACATCATCTCGATGTTTGCGGTAATGGCTGTAACTCTATGTACGACCGCATTAATTATTGTTTTGTCCGCATTCAATGGTATGGATAGCTTTGTCAAAGAACTTTTTGGCAAATTTGATAGTGATCTAACTGTTTTTCCTTCGGAGGGAAAATCATTTGAAATGACTTCGGATCTAAATGAAATCCTTAAAAATCAAGAAGGGATTATTTTGTATTCGGAGGTAATTGAAGACAACGCACTACTAAAGTACAGAGACAAACAAATTGTAATAAAAATGAAAGGGATTAGTTCCGAATATTTGGAAGCCCATTCAATTGATTCTGCCATTGTGGTAGGCAGTTCTAAGCTTATCCAAGATTCTCTTCCATATACCCTAATTGGCTTGGGTGTGGCCCACAAATTAAATGTGGCTTACAATCAAAATATGTTTCCACTCCAATTTATGTATCCTAAAAACAAAAAGATCAAAGGTTCTCTGAACACCAGACTTTTAAATAGGCAAAACATCCGTTATGGGGGGACGTTTGCCATTGAACGGCAATACGATGAATATTATACATTCGTACCTATAGAATTTGCAGCAAAACTGACTCAATTCAAAAATAAACGTACATCCATTGAAATTGGATTGAACCCCGACGCAGATCTTTCGCAGATAAAAAAAACACTTCAGGCTAATCTAGGATCAAAGTACATCGTAAAAGACTCCAATGATTTGCATATAGGAATGTTGATTGCTCACAATGTGGAAAAACTCTTCGTATTCCTTATTTTCTCCTTCATCTTACTTATAGCTTCATTAAACATATTTTTTGCGCTTTCTATGTTAGTAATGGAAAAACAAAAGGACATTGCGATCATGAAATCGTTCGGTTATACGGAACAAAAAATAAGAAGCATTTATCTTTTTGTAGGGTTTTTGGTATCAGTCGTTGGTACTACCTTAGGGTTAATTACGGGTTATGGCATTGTAATTCTTCAACAAAAATTCAAGTTGGTATCAATGGGTATGAGCAGTGGTTTGATCGATGCCTATCCAGTTGAAATGCGATTAGTCGATTTTATAGCCGTTTTACTTATCGTAATATTCATCACGTTCATGGTCTCCATCTTACCTGCCCGAAAAGCTGCTAAAGTCGTTATCAATCAACATGTATAGTTAAGTTTGTGGTTTTTTAGCTTAAAAACCGGTTTCAATCTATTTCAAACCAAAACATTCAATTTAAAGCGATAAAATAATACTGACCGCATTACCTCCAAATCCAACCGCATTCACCATAACCGTTTTGATATTTTCCGTTTTGGGTGCATTTTTAAAAAAAGGAGACTCTACTAATTGATTATTCTGCAACATTAGAATCGCAAACTCCAAACTCAATCCTCCTGAAGCCCCCAGTGTGTGTCCAACTTTCCATTTATTGGAAGTGATGGATGGAAATGAAGAATCATTTTCATTGGAACCAAATATCACCTTCATTGCATTTAATTCAGAAAGATCTCCTTGCTTGGTCCCCGGTGCATGCATTACGACAACGTCTAAATCAACGTTCTGTAAACCCGCACCTTCCAATGCCATTTTCATCGACTTTTGAAAACAAATACCCTCTTCAGTTAAAGATGCTCCGTGAATCAAAGGCTCATTTCCATACCCTACTCCAATAATCTGAGCTTGAGTTGACGCAGTTCGTTCCTTTTCCAAACAAATGGAGGCTGCTCCTTCACTAAGAATTAACGTATTATTGATTTTATTAAAATCCAATGATCGACAAGCCAATGAATTATCATTTTCGTTATCGACTCCGTTCCCATTTTTCGAATAGATTTTCATCGCTTTGAATTGGGCATACGTAAAAGCTGTATTAGCTGCTTCGCTTCCTCCTGCAATAAATCGATTGGCCATTCCAGAATTTAACCAAGCTATCCCATTTAACACGGAATGCATCGCGGTAGAACACGTTACTGAATGACTTAAAACAGGCCCATCCGTACCAATATCGTTTGCCACCCAAGAAGATATATTCCCTAGCGTCGTCGAAGGAGAACTAATTGGCGAAGTTCGTTGATTAGGTCCGTTTTGAAAATTAGAATAATATTTTTCAAATAATTCTGTGGCGCCTCTCGAACTTCCAATATTTACTCCTATTGAGGGTTGATTGGCCTCAGATGAATCATTTAGTTCACTCCATCCCGCTTGTCTACAAGCATTTCTTGACGCCATAATAGACAATAATACTGTTCGGTCTAGTTTTCTATAAACAGAGTGTTCATTTCTTAATGCATATATTTTTTTCTCAGATACGGAATCTAAAAAACCCATTTGCACTTGATCTCCTGCCAATTCAATTGCTCGGAAAACTGAATTTTCAGTTTTATATCCCTCCCAAACGTTAGAAGTATCCGATCCAATGGCGGATATAGAAGCTATACCAGTAATATAAATGGGGTCCATTTAGAAACGATCTAATTAAATTTTATACATAGAAATGGAATCCTATTCACTTAATTTCTCTAAAAAAGTAAATTCGGAAACCACTCTAAATTGATGTAATGTAATCGCTTTCTAAAAATCAGCACTTTTCGGAGTACGCGGAAAAGGTATCACATCTCGTACATTAGACATTCCAGTCACAAATACAATCAGTCTTTCAAAACCTAAACCAAAGCCTGCATGCGGTGCCGTTCCATATTTGCGTAAATCAAGATACCACCACAATTCCTCCTCTGGAATATTTAATTCTGCCATTCGGGCTTTCAACTTATCTAAATCAGCTTCTCGTTCCGAACCTCCTACAATTTCACCAATTCCTGGAGCCAATACATCCATAGCTGCTACCGTCTTTCCATCTTCGTTTTGCTTCATATAGAAGGACTTGATTTCTTTAGGGTAGTTATAGATGATTACCGGTTTGCGAAAGTGTTTTTCAACTAGGTAACGTTCGTGCTCCGATTGTAAATCCATTCCCCATTCTTCCACCAAAAATTCAAATTTCTTCTTCTTATTCGGTTTACAGTTACGAAGAATTTCAATTGCCTGCGTGTAGGTTATTCGCTCAAAGTCATTTTCAATAACAAAATTAAGTTTTTCCAACAATGGAATACTTCTCTTATCCTGCGGCAATTGTTTTTCCTCATCTGCCAATCGCTTATCTAAGAAATCTAAATCCTCTTTGCAATTATCTAAGGCAAATCGAATTACATATTGAATGAAATCTTCTGCCAAGTCCATATCATCATTGATATCCGCAAATGCAACCTCTGGCTCTACCATCCAAAATTCGGCCAAGTGACGTGATGTATTTGAATTTTCCGCTCTAAATGTAGGTCCAAATGTATAAACCTGTCCTAAAGCCATTGCTCCTGCTTCTGCTTCCAACTGACCCGATACGGTTAAGTTGGTTTCCTTTCCAAAAAAATCTTCGCTATAATCAATGCTTCCATCTTCTTTGGTTGGTGCATTGTTTAACTCAAAATTGGTTACTTTAAAACACTCTCCCGCTCCTTCTGCATCAGAACCAGTAACAATTGGTGTATTCATATAATAATATCCATGCTCATGAAAATATTTATGAATCGCAAAAGCCAAGTTATGACGGACACGGTTAACTGCTCCAAATGTATTTGTACGTAATCTCAAATGTGCATTCTCACGTAAAAACTCCAACCCATGACGCTTAGCCTGCATTGGATACGTTTCTGGGTCTGCTTTCCCAAGCACATTGATGGAGGTTGCTTTTATTTCTACACTTTGGCCCTTCCCCTCAGACTCGATCAACATTCCAGTTATCTCCAACGCTGCTCCAGTCGTTACATCTGTAAGATAACTTTCAGATTTACCTTCAAGATCTACTACTACTTGAATATTATTAATCGACGAACCATCATTTAGAGCTATAAACCCTACATGTTTATTTCCACGTTTTGTTCGCACCCATCCTTTAGCCAATACTTCTTGACCAACCAGTGCGCCTTTTAACAGTTCATTGATTTTTATTCGCTTCATTATCTTTGTTCTTTCGATCTATGAGATTAATTAAATTCCACCTAAGGAGGCGCAAAAATAATATTTTATTCTTTCAATACTTTTAACAGATGGAATAATTATTACCTTTAATCGGTTTATGTTCAGACTTATTACATATTGCTGTTTTACGATTAGCCTCACAATAGGGCTCTGCTCCAACGTCTTAGCACAAAATGAGCTAAAAGACAAATTGGATCTGGAAATTGATTCATTAAAACAGGTTATCAAAACTACCTCTGTTCCAGCGGACAAAGTGAAAAACATGATTCGTTTGAGCTGGAAATATGGCGATCGTGGAAGGCCTACTCTAAATTTAGATGTTTTATTGAAAGCGCGAAACCTTGCAGATAGTTTTCAACTTCAAGAACCATTGGCAAATGCATGTTATGCCCTAGGTGTTTTTTACAATAGACAAAATAAAGAACAACAAGGAATTAATTTTTGCCATCAGTCTTTACAAATTTATTCAACAATAAATGACACGTTAGGTGTTGGTGCGGCAACACATCGTTTAGGACTATGTTTCTATTCGCTCAATCAACTAGACAGCGCCAAATATTACTTACTCTGGTCTTATAAAATACGAAAAATCATCAATTACAAATATCCTGTGGCAGCAAGTAGCAACGCGCTTGGATTAGTATTAATGAAACAAGATTCTTCAAAATTAGCTTGCCAATATTTCCATACAGCATATCACTTATGGAAAGATTTAGAGGACTTGGAAGGGGTATCTATTGTAGGCGGTAATCTAGGTGTTTCTTTTCGCGAACAAGGTCAAATGGACAGTGCGTTGTTTTATCTCAAAGAAAGTTTGGTCTCTGCCAACAAAGCAAATGCATTGGTTTTCGCAAAAGAATCAGCGTTGGAATTATCCAAAACATATGAGATATTGAATCAATCTGATTCTGCCTTAACTTATTTAAAAATCTATAACGCCGCTAGAGATTCCATCTTCAATTTAGAAGGCCAATCTAAATTGGTGGAAATGCAAGAGAAGTATCAATCGCTAGAAAGTGAAAAAACCATCTTGCTCCAATCCGGTCAATTGGAGGGCGAAAAATGGAAACAAAAAGTACTTTTCCTAATTATATTCTCCATTTTGATTGTGCTGATTCTTATGTACGTAGCTTTTCGGGCAAAAAGAAAAGCAAACGAAAAATTATCCGAACAAAAAATTCAAATTGAAGAGCAAAACGAAGAGTTAAACCAGCAGAATGAAGAGATCATTTCGATCAGTGATATGGTGGAAAGCCAAAATCAGGTATTAAAACAACGAAATGAAGAAATTCTGGATAGCATCAATTACGCTTATAAAATTCAACAAGGAATTTTACCGGCACTGAGCCCGTTAAATTCAATAACGTCGGATGCTTTTGTCTATTTTAATCCAAAAGAAATCGTCTCTGGTGATTTTTATTGGCTGTATCAAAAAGATAATATCCTAATGTGGGCCGTAGTAGATTGTACTGGACATGGCGTTCCTGGGGCGCTTATGAGCATGGTCGGATTCAACGGTTTAAATAAAATTGTGCAAGGAGATCAGATTACGGAACCTTCAATAATTCTGGAAAAACTAACTGAACATATTATCCTCTCAAATTCAAATGTAGATCTCCAAAAAGAAGATGAAGAATTAAAAGATGGGTTGGATATCGCATTGTGTAAATTAGATTTAACCACAAACGTACTCACATTTAGCGGCGCTTTTAATTCCTGTTACATTATACGAGGTGGTGTATTGTCCGAGCTAAAAGGAACCCGAAAACCAGTTGGGAAATATTGGTCCAAAAAAGATAAAGTGTTTAAGTCAGAAACATTTAATCTTGAATCCAATGATTGGATAATGCTTTCTTCTGATGGCTATCCAGATCAATTTGGTGGAGCTAAAAACAAGAAATTTGGGTATCCTAATTTTCGCAAAACCATCCTCAATATTGCAGAATCGAAACCAGCAGAGCAGGTTCCATTGTTAGAAGCTGCATTTCAAAAGTGGAAGGATAAAAATGAGCAGGTCGACGACGTTTGCGTATTAGGAGTGAAAATAAAATAAAGTTGATTTCAAGTCAAAATCAATCTTCTCCCACAATTTTCAAAAAGATATCATTAATCGTTGGGTATACCTCTTGAAATCCGCGAATGGTGAATTTTTGCTTAATTAATTCTTCAATTATTTCTGTCCCCGAATTTGTTGATTCTCCTGAAATCGTATAGCTTGTACCTAATTCGGATTGTTTGGAATCCAAAATTGAAAAAATCGAATTCTTTTTAAGATCACCTTCTCCTATTACTTCAAAATTTCCATTACGAAATTGCTCTTTCACTTCTTGTAACTGCCCTTGTAAAACGACTTTCGAATGATGAATCAATCCAATATAATCACATAATTCTTCCACCGATTCCATCCGATGCGTAGAAAAGATAATCGTCACCCCTTTACGATTCAACTCTAAAATTTCATCTTTAATTAAATTCGCATTGACAGGATCAAAACCACTAAATGGTTCATCCAATATAAGCAATTCAGGTTCGGTCATAACGGTCGCTATGAACTGAATCTTTTGCTGCATTCCTTTTGAAAGCTCTTCCACGTTTTTGTCATACCATTCATGGATTTCAAATTTGCGAAGCCAACGATCAATAACCTCTAACGCATCGATTTTAGATAGACCTTTTAGTCGAGCAAGATATAGCAATTGCTCTCCTACTTTCATCTTTTTGTACAGTCCTCGTTCTTCAGGTAGATATCCAACTTTTGCAATATGTGCCGCATTCAACTTTTCACCATTGTAAAATACCTCTCCAGATTCGGCTTTGGTAATTTGCGTGATGATTCGTATTAGACTGGTTTTACCTGCACCATTTGGCCCAAGTAATCCATAAATAGACCCTTTTGGAATCTGAATATTCACTTCGTTCAAAGCACGATGTGCTTCATATTCTTTTACCAAATCCTTAATTTCCAACAATGTTTCGGCTTTCTGCAATATCATCCGCTTAGTGTAAAAAGAAGTTTAATTGATACTAATGCTCAAATGTACGCTAAATTCATAAATTTGGGAATGGAATCAGGTTTCTTTGAAAATGTATATGAAGTGGCAAAATTAATCCCGGCTGGACGAGTAACCTCCTACGGAGCCATCGCAAATTACCTTGGAGCAAAAAGAAGCGCCCGTATGGTGGGGTGGGCAATGAATGCTTCTCATACGATGCCCGATGTACCGGCGCACCGAGTCGTAAATAGCAAAGGACTTTTATCTGGTAAAGCACATTTTGATACTGCAAACCCAATGCAGGTCTTACTGGAAAAGGAAGGCATTCAAATAAAAAATGACCAAATTCAAAATTTCAAAGAATGTTTTTGGGATCCCAACAAAGAGTTATTGTAATATTATTATCGCTAAAGCAGTAACAATTCATCATCTGCTTCATCTTAAGTCACAATTAGATTTGAATTATTTAACTTGATAGACTGAATAAAATAATTTACTCCTTAACTTCGCCTTCATAAAAACAAGTCTCTAATATTTTAGTACAAACTCCATGAAACACATTACGAATAAATCCAGTCTAGTATATTTTTCTATTTGCTTAGTTCTATTATCGTTCTTCTCTTGCGATATACCTACTCAGGAATATGAGCTTATTGGAAAATGGAAATTAGAAAACGTGGAATCCGGTAAAAACTTAGGGAATACTGTTATTGCCTTGGCATTATCCTCTATGAACGATCCTGTTTTTTGAATTTAAAGCAAACAATGAGATCAGCGTAATCAGTGCAAACGGAAATTCAAATATTTCTTTTCAACACAATTTCAAATTGAAAAATGGAAAAGTCGTGGTTAAAAAGGAAAATGGTCTTGAAAACGAATTGTTTACTGTAGATCTTCGAAGCGACACACTTTATTTACGTGGAGGAAAAGGCTTTTAATCTTACCTTATCTAGATTATAAATTCCGAACAAGCTTGCCTCTACAAAATTTCATAAGGTAGAGCAAGTCTCCATCTTCTTTAATTACTATTATTATACGTGATAAGGAAACCCAGTTTTCACGACGATGTTTCCGTTAAATCGCTTGTACGCTTTTAATTTTCCAAAACGAGCGTACACTTTCACGAGATAATGCGGGTATTTAGGATTACAGATTACTTTAAGCACGTTAGATTTAATCTTACTGAACTACCCGTTTGCATGAAGTTCATTAACTACTTGCACCGTTAAGTGCGGACGGCAAAACAAAAAAGCATATCCTTCATCACTCCTAAACTGCCGTTGATTCCTCTTTTCTTCCTGTTGTGTTAATTATATTTTGCTTTTTTCAGCTCGCACTGAAAACATTAACATTCCTACAAATGTTAGTATTCCATTCAAAAGCAAAATTAAATTGCCTAAATCAAATTCCAACCACGTTACCATTGAGAAATTTAGTGCGTAACAGAATATCGGTGACAAGACGCATACCAATAAAACTTCGACTCCATCCTTTACCTTCCTTTTACTAATTATCCCAAATGCAAACATGCCCAAAAGCGGACCGTATGTGTATGTTGCAGCCTTAAATAACTTTCCAACCACACTGGCATCATCCCCTAAAGAAAACAACATAATTACTATAAAAAGAGCTATCGAAAACCCAACATGTACCATCATTCGAGTTGACTTAGACCCATTTCTCCATCCTTCTTCGAAAACCCTAAAAAGTCAATACAAAATGATGTGGTTAGGGAAGTTAACGCAGAATCAGCACTTGAATACGCTGCAGCAATAACTCCTAAAACAAAAAACACGCCTACCACAGGCGACAGATGCTTCAATGCAATCGTAGTAAACAAAGCATCTCCCTTTGCTACCTCCACTACATGCTGATCTGCATATAAAAATAGAAGGGCTCCTAACGTCAAAAACAATAAATTAACAACTACAAGTGCGATACTCAAACCCCACATATTCTTTTGCGCGTCCTTCAAATTTCTACAAGTCAGATTTTTCTGCATCATGTCTTGATCCAGTCCCGTCATTACAATCGCTATCAAAGCACCCGATAAAAACTGTTTTATAAAAAAG
>CBDICC010000054.1:0-32973 GCA_965277185.1 Cytophagales bacterium
GAAAACGATCCATTGCCGCTAAAGCAATTGAAGATATATTTAGTGGTATTAATGAACATTTTGGAAAAGCTTTCCAGGAACATCCAGAAGAATACAAAAATGGAGATTGGTTAAAAAGTAATGTCCCTTACTCAGGAGAAGTCTTGTTGGGTCATTTAAGATATGGTACTCACGGAAAAAACAGTGTAGAAAACTGCCATCCAATGTTGCGTCAAAATAACTGGCGTAGCAGAAACATTATTATGGCTGGTAACTTCAACCTTACCAATGTGGATGAGTTGTTTAACATTCTTATCGATCTTGGTCAGCACCCGAAAGAAAAGTCTGATACAGTAACGGTAATGGAAAAAATCGGACATTATTTGGACGAAGAAGTAGAGCGCTGGTACGATTTTTATAAAACAGAATATTCCAAACGAGAGATTACTGGTAAAATTGAGGAAAGCCTTGATTTAGAAAAAATCTTAAAAAATGCCTTTAGTGATTTTGATGGAGGATATGCCATGGCTGGAATGACTGGTTTTGGTGCTTGCTTCGTAGTGCGAGATCCTTCTGGAATCCGACCGGCACATTATTATATCGATGATGAAATTATCGTGGTTGCGTCTGAAAAGGCTGCGATCAAAACAACTTTCAATGTGGAGTATGATCAAATACAGGAAGTAATTCCAGGAAATGCATTACTGATCAATAAGAACGGAGAGTTTAGTACTAAAGAGATCATCCCTTCTTTAGAACGTAAGTCTTGTTCTTTTGAACGAATCTACTTCTCTCGAGGTACAGACCCTGCAATTTACAAAGAGCGTAAATTGCTTGGACGACTATTGTGTCCATATATATTAAAGAACGTCAATTACGACCTAAAAAATACAGTTTTCTCGTATATACCAAACACTGCTGAAACTTCATGGATCGGAATGATGCAGGGAATTGAAGATCATCTTCAATCGGAACGAAAAAAATTGATTTCAAATAAGGACGCAACTCCAGAACAAATAGATGAAATCTTAACGCTGAGAACACGAGTAGAAAAAATCGTAATTAAGGACGCCAAGCTACGAACCTTTATTACAGATGATAACAGCCGCAATGACTTGGTTGCTCATGTTTATGACACTACTTATGAGGTTATTGAAAAACGAAAGGATACTCTGGTAATCATTGATGATTCAATTGTGCGTGGTACGACCTTAGAAAAGAGTATTCTAACCATGTTGGAACGCTTGGAGCCTAAGAAAATCATCATTGCCTCCGCAGCTCCTCAGATTCGCTATCCTGATTGCTACGGGATCGATATGAGTAGAATGAAAGACTTTATTGCTTTTAGAGCCACATTAGAACTATTGAAGGAATCGGGGCAAGAAGGAATACTTAAAGAAGTTTATGCTCAATGTGTCGAAGCAGACAAAGCGGGAAAACTAAATCAACAAAACTTTGTAAAGGCTGTATATAATCCATTTACACCAGAACAAATTTCTGCTCAAATTGCGAAGATGGTTACACCTGAAAATTGTAAATCAGAAGTGGAGATTATTTACCAAAAGGTTGAAGATTTACATTCGGCTTGTCCAAATGATTTAGGGGATTGGTATTTCACTGGTGATTTTCCTACACCTGGTGGTACAAGAGTTGTGAATCGTGCTTTTATGAATTTCATGGAAGGCAGCAACGCTAGAGCATATTAATGGAGATTAACTAGTTCGATCATTGGTTCGTAAAATAGTTTGAGGATAATTTAGTTTAGCACCAGCAAATCAATTTAATTCAATTCAATTGACATATGGCTCATATTGATATTTATACAGATGGCTCGTCCCGTGGAAATCCAGGTCCCGGAGGCTATGGAGTAGTCATGAAATATAAAGAACATCGAAAAGAAATTTCCCAAGGATTCATTAAAACCACCAATAATCGAATGGAGTTATTGGCGGTTATTGTTGGTTTGGAATCCATTAAAGGCGAAAGTAAAAATGTATTGGTAACTTCTGATTCTAAATATGTAGTCGATGCTATAGAAAAAAAATGGGTATTTGGCTGGGAGAAAAAGGGGTTCAAAGGAAAAAAGAATCCTGATTTATGGCGAAGGTTTCTAAAAATTTATCCGGCACATAATGTGAAATTTAAGTGGGTAAAAGGACATGCAGGCCATATTGAAAACGAGCGCTGTGATGAGTTAGCGGTGGATGCCGCGCTGGGAGGTGGTCTTATCAGGGATGTAGGATTTGAAGCTGCGGAATCAAAAGCATAGTAGTTTAATTTAATGCCTAACTCTTACTTTCAATATAAACAGTTTACAGTGCATCAGGATCGCTGTGCGATGAAGGTTTGTACAGATTCGTCCTTGTTTGGTGCAGTGGTAGAATCAGAACAAGCTACAAGTATCTTAGACATTGGTACTGGAACAGGTTTGTTGGCTTTAATGCAGGCACAGAAAGCAAGTGACGCAATTATTGATGCCGTAGAAATTGATGAAGCTGCTTCTATCCAAGCAGGCGAAAACTTTATGAGTTCTGCATGGAGCCATCGATTAAACGCGCATCGAAATGACATAGTAGATTTTGCGTCAACGAGTTCCATCAAGTATGATTTGATATTATCTAATCCCCCTTTTTTTAAACAAAATTTAAAAAGCAAAAACGACCAGGTAAATCTTGCTCGACATGACGACGGATTAACGTTACAGGCACTTTGCAATGTCGTACAGGAATTGTTATCATCTCATGGCACCTTTTGGCTTTTACTTCCCGCCTATGAGTTTTCTCAATTTGAAGAATTAGCGATTGGAAAATTATCCTGCACTAAACGAATTTCCGTAAGGAATCAATCGCATGTAGATAAATTGCGAGTTATAGGTTGCTTTATGCATTCAGACAAATGTGGTTCTAGTGCAGAGACAGACGAAATTGTCATAAAAAAACAGGATCAATCCTATACGGACCAGTTTAAAATGCTCCTCAAAGATTTTTATTTACCTTTTTAAGAAAAAAACAACTTCTACCCTTTTGAGTTCAATCCGAAAAATCACTTTCTATGCCCAAATACAGACATCTTACAAAAGAAGAACTTATCCAATTCGAAAAAGAATTTATTGATTATCTGGTTGTCAATGGAATCACAGGAGAAGATTGGCAGAAACTAAAAGAGGAGGATCCGGATAAAGCAGAAGGTATCACGGACTTATTCAGCGATGTGGTATTTGAAAAAATAATGCGCAATGTGAAATATCTCACCTTTACCTCCAAAAATCAACTTCTCACCTTTCAATGTCTTGAGACATCGATCATTTTAGTCAGTATGAAATCAGATGAAGAGCATATTGATTTCACAAACAATGAATTAGTGGAACAATATCTGATCTCCCCTCCTTCTTCCATTAAAGTTTTCACACAAACCAAGGACTATACAAAGGCGCGAGAAATCGAGTTATTCGAAATGACCGAAGGCGGTGCACTAATGGATGATGGAAAATTATTTAAGGCCCTGTGTTTGGCTCTCTAATTAACTTCATCAACTACGTAAATAAATACTCCATGATAAGACCTGCGAATTCCTGAATTTACATTCAAAAATTAACTACATCAGACTCAAGAAATACAATCTATTGTTTAGAACCGTTGGGCTGAAGAAACTTTAGATTCGGCTTTTTAGCTGCCCGTTCTCGTTCGTACTTTTTGATCTTAGGCTTTTGCCATTGTTGATTCTTCTTTGTGATGATTTTACTGTACACATCCACATCATAAAGCACGTTCTTGCTTTTTCTAGGAGTTTCCCAGCCTTTCTCAATCAATGCTCCCGAACGGTCATACCTTTTGTACCTCCTTCTAGTAACAGGAAGTTTATTCATCGGTTCACCTGTGGTTTGATTCCGCTTCATTGTAGCCGTTTTTTCGGCACTTCGCTGAACTAACTCTGGATTACCATTTTCATAATATTCCCAAATCCAAACCTTGGTTTTCTTAAATACCCCAAATTCACTCGCTCCGTAATTGCGTGTAATACTTTTGTATTTAATAACACCAGTAGGGTAATAATCTTCGGTAACAGTTTTACCTGTAGCTTCCGATGGCTGACCATAGCTGGTTTGAAAACCGAGCCACAGCAGACCACCTAACAGCACTGCTATAAATTTTGTAATACGCATCTTTCCTTACAAAGAAACGAAAACTTAAGCGAAATCGTATACTTCTTTTTCTTCTACGAAATGAATTCCGAATTCATCTAACTCTTTTAGGATCGGAGTATACACTTCTTCAATGGTTGGAATCACTACTCCTTTTGACTTAAATTTCTTATTCAATACCATTCTAGCACCTATTGCAGCAGGTAATCCAACTGTTTTAGCCATGGATGTTCTAAGCTGGTCATCTCCAATACAAACCATCGAAGATTTTACTTTTCCAATCTTACCATCTATTTCATATTCAATCAAATGTTGCATCACAATCATGTCTTTATCTCCTTCTTCCAATGCCCACTTTTCCTTCAAAAGATCTAGTAAAATCTCTGCAGGCGTTCCATGCTTGCGTTCGATCAACTTTAAATCAAAAATGCCAATCCAATTCAGTTTTTTCATTTCAATAGACTCGATATCTATTTCAAGTAAATCGGCCACTTTCTTCTCTACCGAATCCATTCGATTATAAGGTAAGAATGTATTCGTCAAATCTCGGTACGTCATTCCATCTACCACATCAATTTCGAATGCAGCTGCTGTTAGTCCTAATTTAACCAACATATCCCATGCCGCACAAAATCCTCTTTTTCTAAATGTACCTCTAAATATGGTTGGAATATCTTCCAATCCATACGATTTACGATAACTTAATGAATCTCGGTTTGGATATGCTTCAAATTCTCCATAATCAAGTACTTCATGTGTTTCAAGTCGCTTAAACATGTTGTGGTATGGAATATACTTATACCATCCATTTCGAATAAATTTTGCTCCGGCTCTACCTGCCATTACCACATTCATTGGATTCCACGTGAATTTATAACCCCAAGGATTCGTATCGTATTCAGGAGATACCAATCCTCCAGTAAAGGATTTAAAACTATTGATCTTTCCTCCTTCCGCTTTTATTTCGTCAATCAACTTCATAGCGGACATATGATCAATTCCCGGATCAACACCCATTTCTTGTAATAATATAATGCCTGCTTTTTCAGCTTCTTCATGTAACGACTGAATCTCAGGAGAAACATATGAAGCCGTTACCATGTCCACTTTGTGCTTCACACATTTTTCCGCTGCCAACATATGAAACGTAGCAGGTAAAAGAGATACAACTACATCTGCACCTTTAATTTGTTCATCTAACTCATCATCATTTGTTACATCCAGCTTAATGGCCTTACCATTCGGACGGCCTTCAATTTTTTCTCTTGCCATTTCCTCCGACATATCTGCAACGATCACTTGATCTCCACTTTCCTTAGCATAATTAAGTAAATAGTCAATCAATACTGTAGCAGATCTTCCCGCTCCTAAAATTAAAATGTTTCTCATTTGAATTTATGATGTAATGTAATGTGTGTTTGTCTGTTCTAGATTTAAATCAATGTTATTTAATATGCTCTTATCTCACTCTTTCTGCAATCCTAGTTATATATATAATTAGTGTAACATATAGATCTCTGGATTCCTAGGCGTTTATGATTCATTCTGAATATTGAAAGTAATTCTCATTCTTTGATCTCCACCTTTTGCACATTGATTTATTCCTTTGTTATAATTATTATAATACGGTTCGAATTTAATCGAATTATTAACAAAATTCGAAAGAGATGTTAAATTATATGAAATAGACAATAAATAGTTTGTTGAGTCCAATTTTTGATCTCCTGCATCCAATATTTTTCTCAGATATGAATGTTCGATCACAAATCTATTTGGCGAATAGTATTTATCCGTATTTAAGATATTATAAAAATAAATTGTGGAGTGTAGATACATGCAGCATTCTTGCCATATTTTGTATGGCCTCAATTGCATTATTATATTTTGTAAGATTCCTGATGAACTTAATTGATCAAGGACAGATAAGGCAGATAGGTTTGACATTAAAACACATGTCATCTTATCTCATTACTCCATAAAGTCACCGAATGCATTAAAGTCAAAGCCCATTTTTGTAACTTTCTCAAAGTCTCGACCACATTCTTCCATGTCTTCATCGTCATACATCCAACAAACGACAAATCGATAATCTGACTCGCCCATATCACGGAATTTCATAATCAAACGATAAATGGCCTTAGATGAACTTGTATTCATGTAAAATAATTTCAACACCAATTTGGTGCTTTTATTAGGACATTTCACATACTCATCTATCCAATCTGAAACAGGATCAAAAAAGGCATCTGAATTTTCAGGAAGGCATTTTCCAGAAATGGTAAAAATACCGTTGGATGGATCAAAAATGACCTCAGGTGTCTTGAGGGTCGATTGAATAATCAATGCCCTATGGTCTTTGGCTATCTCTTGCATTATAACTTTTTCACCGCTTATCTGTTCCATAAATCCACATTTAGTCCAACGTATCCCCACGCCAGATAGCGTAACAACAACATAAAGTTACAAAAATTATATTCCTTAAACCAAATGAATGTAAAGGTAATTGCAGCACTTGAAAATATAAACAAGGTGAACTACTGTTTTGAAAGCTAAATGATTCTACGTAATTTGGTTACATTCTAACTTTAACCTGTTCAACTTAATATAAATGATGAGCTCAATCACATCCTTTTCTTCTGCCATTTTCAAGTTAAAAAACACATTAATGCGTATTAATTCAAATTTGAAATCGCTTGTTTTCATGTGCATCACTTTTCTCTCATGCACCACTTTTGCACAACAAAAAGCTGTTTTTAATGAATCCTTTGCTAATAACCGTAACAATTGGGAATCTTACTCCAACAGGAACAATGTTCGATTTAGCAATGGTCTAATGCATTTAAAAAACAACTCGGACCGGTCGTATGAAACTTTTGTAATAAACTTATTTGCTGACACAAAAAAAGATTTCAAACTGACCACCAAATTTATTTGTTACGGACGTAAATCAGAAATTTTCTGGGGAGCTCAAAATTGGGCCAATACTTATTCTATTGCTATCAATTCAAATAAAACAATTCAAATAGGCGAAACCCGAGATAAAGTAGATTTAAATTGGAATAAATACCTTCGAAACGAATCTATTAAAGGGTCCGGAAATTCCAATGAGGTAGTGGTCGAAAAAACTGGTAACCAAATTAAATTTTATGTAAATGGTCAATTTATATATGAACACAAGTTTAAACAGTTTTTTGGAAATGTATTTGGCTTTCACGTCAAACCAAATACAAAGATCGAAGTTCAAAAATTCAAATTGGAATATACTAAACTTGAAATTAACGAAGTCTCGGAAGAGAGCATTCCGTCGGAGCGTGAATTTTTAAGTTCCAACGTAAACTCAGCAAAAAACGAAATTGCCCCCATCCCTTCTGCGGACGGGAACACGCTTTACTTTTGTAGAAGAACTGTCGGTTCGGGTGACGCAATCTTCTCAGAATGCGATATTTGGAAAACAACCCGTAATGAAAAGGATGAATGGAGCAAACCTATCCGATTAAAGAAACCCATTAATAATAATGACTGGAATACTCCCGTGGCTATCTCACAAGATGGAAACGCATTGGTTGTAGAAGGACAATATCGATCAGACGGAAGTAAATTATCCAATCAAGGAATTTCAATTTCAAAGCGAGTATCTTCTGGTTGGTCGGTCCCAAAAGCTATTAAAATCGATAAATTTTATAATAAAAGTAAGTTCTTCGTTTTTACACTTAGTCCAGATCAAAACGTGCTTATTATGGCTGTATTAAGAGATGATACCGAAGGGAATTTTGATTTATTTGTAAGTTTTCGAAAATCCGATGGCAGCTATGGACCTCCTAAAAACATGGGGTCCGTTTTAAATACATTTGCCCATGAATCATCTCCATTTATCGCTCCAGACAATAAAACGTTATACTTTAGTTCGGATGGGCATCCTGGATATGGCGGTACAGACATCTTTGTCTCAAAACGATTAGATGACACTTGGACCAATTGGAGCCCTCCTAAGAACCTTGGAAAAAAAGTGAATTCGAAAAATGGAGAATCCTATTTTTCTGTGTCCGGTAAAGGGGAATATGCTTTTCTAATCTCAAACGAACGTGGGGCCAAAACAAAAGAACAGAATGTGGCCGTAGATGATATTTACAGGATAAAGTTAGCGGATGAGGCTAAGCCGGAAGCGGTCGCCATAATCAATGGTAAAATTGTAGATCCGGGAACTGGTCGACCAATTGAGGCTAAGATCATTTATCAAGATGCAGAAACATTTGAAATGATAGGTGAAGCTTCTTCAGACCCAAACACTGGTGAGTACTCCCTTGCGTTACCTCTTGGTAAAAAATATAATATTACAGCACGCGCATCTGGCCATAAGTTTATTAAAACACAGAATGTGGACTTAGTGAATACCTCCGAATATAAAGAGATTAAAATGGATCTTGAAATGACTTCTATATCAGAAGGAAGTACATTCGAACTCCACAGCATCGGATTTCTTCAAAATAAAGTCGAATTACTGGAAACATCCTTTTTGGAATTAAACGAACTAGTACAAATGATGTCGGATAATAAAGAAATGAAAATCTTCTTATCGGGCCATACGGAAACCGCTGGAAATCGAAAACATCTTCAAGAACTCTCAGAAGGCAGAGTTGAAACAGTCCGCA
The DNA here is from genome assembly GCA_965277185.1 of Cytophagales bacterium. Taxonomy (GTDB): domain Bacteria; phylum Bacteroidota; class Bacteroidia; order Cytophagales; family JAHDFW01; genus JAHDFW01. Next base: position 8,770 of record CBDICC010000054.1, read on the forward strand.
AGTACTTAATGGAAAATGGTGTTTCTGGCCGAAGAATTGAAGGAAAAGGGTACGGAGCTAGTAAACCGCTGGGCCGTGGTACAAAGGAAATCGAGCAGAAGAACCGACGAGTAGAGGTGAAGATTGTTGCTATTTAAAAATTTGTTTTTCAGTTTTTCAACTGTTTGGTTATAATCTTGGTACACATTAAATAAACTAGACCGATCAACTGAATGCTCTTTTTGACCTTATTACCTTAAACAACCTTGTCCAATTCTACTCCCATTCGGGATATACTATTGATCGTAACGTCTAGTTTTTAGGCTAAAAAATAATCCCTACTTCTCAAGAATAGAAAAGTAGGGATTTATATTATCGTTAATCTGCTTGCTGGATTTAACCGGTACTCTACCCTAACTTTGTTGCGAGCGTATCATCATACATTTCTTTTGCTTCTGAAGTCAACATAATGAACTCTTCATCAATTAGGAAACCATCTTTAATCACCTCTCCCAACACAATAAAATCCTTCAACTTGGATTCCATCAACATGTCTTCAAAATCCGCACTGTCATTTTTGGAAACAGAAACTACAATTCGTCCCTGAGATTCTCCAAACAAGAACGCATCGATTCGATACGTATCGTCGATCATAATGTCAAAACCAACATTACCAGCTATTGCACCTTCTACTAAAGCGGTGTATAAACCTCCTTCAGACACACCATGAGCAGATTTAATAAATCCCATTTGAATAAAACGTTTTAATTCAAACTGAAGAATTAATTCCGAATTCAAATCCAACATAGGTGCTGGTGATTCTTTTATTCCTTTATACGTGTTCAAATACTCCGATGATGAAATACAATCTTCCGATCTTCCTAATAAATAAATCAAGTCTCCTGGACGTTTAAAATCAGTTGTTACCTGCTTTTCTTTATCTTCCAATAAACCAACCATTCCTACATTTAAAGAAGGAAAAACGTTCGTAGCTTCTGAAGAATCGTTTTCAAAATCCACTTTCACGTCTGAACCTGAAATATTGAATTGTTCGCAACCTCTTCCTAATCCTTTAATTGCCTTTGCAAATTGCCAATAAGATTCTTTGTTAGATGGGTTGCCAAAATTCATAGAAGTGGCAATAGACCAAGGCGCACCACCCGAACAAATAATGTTTCTTGAGGCTGTTGCTATCGCAATGGAAGCCCCCTGTTCCGGGTCCGCTTGCATATATCTTGAATTTCCTTTCAAAGTAAGTGCGATGGCTTTTTTCGAATCATCTATCCATACTACATTAGCATCCGACGAAGTATCTGCCACTAATTGATTAGCGATCCATCCTTTGGAGGTGATGTTGGGCAACACCATCATCGCACGCGCCACTTTTTCAATACCTTCAAACTCTATATCATCAATCGATTGAATATCAAACTTCTTATTTACGGCAAAATATTTAGGCTGTTTTGATTCTGGTTCATAAACAGGTGCACCTCCACCGACGATCAGAGAAGTTGCAGGAATTTCTGCAATTAAATCACCTCCCATATAGTAACGCAGATTACCTCCTTTTGTTACTACACCAATTTCTACTGCATTAATATCTTGTTTACTACATAGATCTTTTAATGCCTTTTCTTTTCCTTTTTCTACTGCCACCAATACTTGTCCTGCCAACTCTGAAAGCAAAACCTCCTGCGGTTGCATGGTACTTTTAGATCCAAATATCTGATCTAAATGAACATCCATTCCTAATTCTCCTGCAGAACTCATCGCAGCCGAAGAACCAGCAATTCCAGCTGCGCCCATATCATGTAATCCTACTATGCAATCGGATTCAATCATTTCTTTTGTAACTTCTGACAATTTTCCTGCCTCCTTCGTTCCTGCGCTTACAATAAAAATAAGATTTCCTTCTCCTATTGAGGAAGTTGACACCATTTTATCTTTCGAAGAAATCCCCACAGAAAACGTATTCAAAACAGGTTTTTCGTTATAGCATTCGTCCAAAAATAAAACGCCTCTACTTTGTGAGAAATCTACATCTGTGGTTTGCGCTCCTATATCCTCTACTAATCCTTTTAGGGTCTTTTTTTGATCATCTGAATCTAAGCTTCCAAAATTAAGTGAAGTCACTTGTGCCATTGGCTCCGTTCCTACTACAAAGTTATTGAAGCCATTATTGGCATTCCCTTTTGCGGACGTATCAGATGACATATCCGTTGAATGAATTTTAAACGAACATACTGCTCCCTCTCCCACATCAATCATTCCCGGTTTAATCCCTTCATCTGAAATTTCAGGAAGTGTTTTTATTAAGGCAATAGAATTTTTACCTGAGCACCGTTCAGACCACATCACTGAATAAATACTCAATTCAGTGAAATTTGGATTCCTACCAAGAATCTCGCAAATCTTGTTGTACTCCTCTTCCAATAATCCCAGTTCTTTTGCTTTTTCTATAGTAGGTAATTCAGCTGTTAACATTCGTTCTTCTTTTTTTTTGCAAAAGTAATAACTTAATAAGAATCTTTAGCCTAAAAAATAAAAAAACGGAGCATTCCATCACGAATTTATTAAAGGTTAATGTAAGTCGCTTCGCTGCTAACTCTATTCTTTTAATTCTTTCTTTTAGAAGCGAGCTTAGATTCATAAAAATAATCGTAGTCCTCTCATTTTTAATTCCTTTTAGGTTAGAAAAATTCGTAAGAAATTCTTTGCTTTGCGGACCTATGAAACACATTGCAGTTGCAGGAAATATCGGGTGCGGAAAATCCACTTTAACGAAGCTTTTAGCAAAACATTATGGATGGATTGCAGAATTCGAATCAGTAGAAAATAATCCATACCTAGCTGATTTTTATGACGATATGAATCGTTGGTCATTTCATCTGCAAGTGCATTTCCTAAACTCGCGCTTTGAACAAATTCAAAAAGTACGAAAAAGTGATGTCTCGATCATTCAGGATAGAACCATTTATGAGGATGCTTATATCTTTGCTCAAAACTTGTATGACTCTGGTTTTATGGACGAACGGGATTTTAAGAATTACTTAAACATGTTCGAATCCATGATGGCATTCGTTACTCCTCCTGATCTACTTATATATCTTAAGGCCGACATTCCAAAATTGGTTGGGCAGATTAGCAAACGAGGAAGAGAATACGAAGCTAAAATTAAAATTGAGTATCTTGAAAATCTCAATGTTAATTACAATGAGTGGATTAAAAATTATGACCAAGGAAAATTGTTGGTCATCGATGTCAATGACATGGATTATGTTGCCAATCCAGATGATCTGTATACCATTATCAATCGAGTGGAAAGAGAATTGTTTGGGTTGTATAGTTAAACTATCTTCCCTTCATTCCCATTTTTCACCATTGTATTGCGTTTAATTTCACATATGTAATCAAATCAGTATTGAGCTAACTTCTGCTCTAACATCTGAAATAATCTCCCCACATGTAAACCATCACAAAGTGCATGGTGCACTTGAACAGAAAAGGGCATTTTCAATGTATCTCCTTCCTTAAAATATTTCCCAACAGAAAGTCTGGGTATGTAATCCGTTAAATCATGTCGTTGCGCATGCGATATGTGATTATAGGAAACCCAAGGTATAGCACTGAAATAAACGACATTCTTTTCGCTCATCGGAGAAAATACCGGATTTTTACGGTGAGCTTCCATGACCTTTGTTGCAGCAGTTATAAAGTTTGATTCATTCGAATCATAAGTGTAATTGATAAAGGAAAAAGTTTCATCCTCATTAAGAATGGTCGTCCCTACATCCATTCTATCATACAATACAAGTTCATCTTCTACCACCCTATATCTAAATTGCTCAATTTCATTCAAGCATTTCATTATATTATGCAATATTACCAGGGAAAATGGAAGCCCTTCTTCTTTACAATACTTGTACAATCTATCAACTTCAATATTAGCAGTCAAATTAAAAAATGGATGCTCGTATTGCTTAAAAAAAAGGAAGTGCTCCTTACGCTTCCATGTATTTAAATCGATTTTCTTATAATTAGGCATTGTAAGTATTGAATCTGGTCTAAAATAAACAGCGCAAATATAGCTTAATTCGAACAAAGCCAAACTCAAATCACGCCACTTTCCATAAAATCAGGCTTAATTTTATTTTATTTTCAATAATTTTTGAAAGTTCCATATATTTAATTATTATTGTACAGCCAATTAACAATAGAAGCTATGAGCAAGATTATAATCACAGGAGGATCAGGGTTTGTCGGAGAAATGGCATTGGATCACTTCACAAAACAAGGACATCAAGTAACGTTGATCAGTCGGTCTAAACCTACGTTTAACGGGAGCTATGAATGGTTTAAATGGGATGGAAAATCTCTTGGAAACTGGATGACCAGTTTGGAAGGAGCAGATATAGTGCTCAATTTGGCTGGTAAATCAATCAGTTGCCGTTATACGGAAGAAAATAAAGCTGCTCTTATAAATAGTCGTTTGGACTCTACCAAAATTGTGGCAGAAGCATTAAATATGGTCAAGAATCCTCCTAAATTATGGATGAATGCAAGTTCAGCCACGGTACACTCTAATGGACCTGGCCCGGTTGGAGAAGATGGACATCAAGAACAGGGATTTTCGCCTGACTTAGTTCGTGCATGGGAAAGTGCCTTTTTTGTTTCTAACACGCCTAATGTTCGAAAAGTAGCACTGAGAATGGGATTAATTCTGGATACAACTGGAAGTACCATGACTGTATTCAAACGATTGGCTCGACTTGGTTTAGGAGGTAAGATGGGCATCGGGAATCAACATGTGGCATGGTTACATAAAACGGATCTATTAAACATGATCGATTTCATTATTGAAAACCCATTAATTGAAGGTCCTGTAAATGCGGTTTCACCCAACCCTACCCCTAATCGAGCATTCATGAAAGCACTTCGGAAAAATCTTGGTGTCCCATTTGGATTGCCTGCAACAAAATGGATGATCAAATTAGGCGCCGCAGTCATCGGAACCTCTTCTGAATTGGTACTCTGGAATCGAAATGTAGTTCCTACCAAACTAATCAACTCTGATTTCAGGTTTAAGTTTCCTACGATTGATATTGCTTTAAGGGATTTATTACAAGGGAATAAAGATCTTTATTCTACCAATTAAGGACATAATAAAGGACACTATGAATTTGAAAAGTAAAATCCTTAACAGTTTAAGATATACTACGTTGGTATGGCTAAGCTCCGTGGTGATCGGCTCCATAGGTCTTTGTGCATGGAAGACTCATTTCTCTTTCTTTTGGATCGTTATCGGAGTAAGCTTTATCGCCTCAATTCCCAATTATGTTTTTCTACTCTTTGTGAATACCCTTGTATTAAACATTGATGAAAAGGATCTTCAAAAGATTACGGCCTCTTTTCTTACGGTTATTAGTAAAACCGCAACCTTCTTAATCTTTGGTTTTAGATTTAAAGAAATGAGCTTATTTCTCTCTTATTTAGTTCCAGCTGGTATTTGTTCGCTGGTATTCAAAATTCAGAGATCTTAATAAACTGGATCAATGCACACTAATCAACCTAAATTGGTCGATTAGTGTGTATAACTTTCTTACTAACGTATTACGCTTCCGGCCTCAACCGATTTTTCGGGGGCCACAAAAGTTAGATTTCCTTCAGCATCTTCAGCCATCAAAACCATTCCTTGTGATTCAATACCACGCATCTTTCTTGGGGCAAGATTAACTAAAACGGAAACTTCCTTCCCAACGATTTCCTCTGGAGTAAAATGTTCCGCGATCCCACTTAAAATGGTACGTGTATCAATACCAGTTTCTATAGTTAAATTCAACAGTTTATCCGCTTTTTTGACTTTTTCTGCCGCAATAATCTTTCCAACACGAATGTCCATTTTTACAAAATCGTCAAATGTACACTCCTCTTTTACCGCTACTGTTTCCGCTTCTTCTTTTTGATCCGTTTCCACTGTTACGTCGTTTGTTTTAACTTCCAATTTAGTCTTTTCTAATTTCTCTACTTGCTTTGCGATCTCCTCATCTTCAATTTTTGCAAACAACAAAGGTCCTTTCACAATCTCTTGACCTGGTTTTAGCAATTCGATAGAGCCAAGTTGATCCCAATCCTTCTTTTCTAAATTAAGGTAACTCCGAATTTTTGTACAGGTATGAGGTAAAAATGGTTCCAACGCAATCGATAGATTCGCTGCAATCTGTAATCCAATGTTTAAAATCGTGTCTAGTCTAGCAGGATCTGTTTTTACCAAATGCCAAGGCGCTGTATCGGTAAAATACTTATTCCCCGCTCGTGCTAGATTCATTGCCTCTGCTTGCGCCTCTCTGAATCGATATAATTCCATGGCTTTTTCAATTCTAGATTGAATTTCATCCATTTCCTTAATCACTTCCTCATCAATTTGCTCTAATTCTCCGCGCTCTTGTACTTTCCCGTCAGTATTTTTAGTTGTTAAAACCAATACTCTATTTACAAAATTCCCAAGAATATCCCCTAACTCGCTATGCACTCTTGTTCGGTAATCATCCCAAGTAAATTCAGAATCTTTGTTTTCAGGTGCAATCGAAGCCAATACATATCGTAATTCATCTTGTCGATCTGGAAAATCTTCTAAATACTCATGCAACCATACTGCCCATTTCCTTGAAGTAGAAAGTTTTCCTCCTTCCAAATTCAGAAATTCATTGGCTGGTACGTTATCAGGCAAGATAAAATCTCCTTTTAACTTCAGAATAATCGGAAAGATGATGCAATGAAATACGATATTGTCCTTCCCAATAAAGTGTACCAATTTTGTATCATCTTTTTTCCAGTAGTCTTCCCATGACTTATTATTTTCTTCCGCCCATTTTTTAGTGGCCGAAATGTATCCTATCGGTGCATCAAACCATACATAAAGTACTTTACCTTCTCCTCCTTCTACTGGAATGGACACTCCCCATTCCAAATCACGCGTTATGGCTCGAGGTCGCAATCCATTATCAATCCAAGACTTGCATTGACCAATAACCTGATTTTTCCATTCTTTTACGTTATGGTGTTGTTTGCCATTCAGCTTTCCTTCTTCAATCCAACTTTGGAGCCATTTTTCGTGTTTCTCCATTGGCAAGTACCAATGTGTTGTATCTTTCAAAATAGGTGTTTCCCCACTTAATGCTGACTTTGGGTTTATTAACTCCGTTGCATCATATTGTGCATTACATTTTTCACATTCGTCCCCTCTTGCATGATCTGAATGACAATTTGGACATTCACCAATTACATACCGATCCGCTAAAAATTTCTCAAATTTCTCATCATAGAATTGTGCACGGGTTTCCTGTGTAAATTCTCCTTTATTATATAAATCTAAAAAGAATTCCTGCGCCGTTTCTTTATGCAAATCGGAAGAAGTTCGATCATAAGTGTCAAACTCAATTCCAAAATCTGAAAATGCTTTTTTATTTATTTCGTGATATTGATCCACAATTGCTTGTGGCGTAGTATCTTCTTTTATTGCGCGCAATGTAATTGCAGCTCCATGTTCATCACTTCCGCAAATAAAGGCGACATCCTTCCCTCTTAATCGTTGATACCGTGCATAAATATCAGCTGGAAGATAAGCTCCGGCAATATGCCCTATATGCAAAGGCCCGTTGGCATAAGGTAATGCGGCGGTTATGGTATATCTTTTTGTATTTGCTGACATGTATTCCTGATTTGCTTATTAAAATAGATCGATGGATTTAAAATATCCCTTAAAATGGGCGCAAAGATAGCTATATCAATCCGTATTTTAAACCTTCCTAATACTGAACTCAAATAAAACTTGATTTTATATCATAAAATGCTTATTTTCAAGTTATTTAATATAGAATTGAAATTGGGATAATCTCAATTCTATTGTTTATTCACATTTTAACTAATATGGTATTATGAAGTTTCAATCACTTTTTTTAACCGTATTATGCACCGCCATCTGTAGTATACTTTTTTCGTGTACTTCAAACAAAACCATTTCTCAAGCAATCGAAAATCCAGCTGAGGCTACTAAGATTGTCATGCAAAACCGGAAGATTAAGGGAATCCCTCCGGAAATTGCACAATGCAAAGGCCTCAAAAAATTGGTTCTATTCAGGGTTGGATTAGATTCAATTCCAGATTTCATCTATGATATGGAAAGTTTAGAAGAGCTTTCTCTTGGCGGGAATAATATCAAATATATTTCTCCTAAAATTTCACAGTTAAAAAATCTAAAAAAGATCAATTTCAATAATAATGATTTAACCTCTTTGCCCGATTCCATTACACAACTTAAAAAGTTGCGTTTTGCTTACTTACAGAACAATAAAATCGACTCTTTGCCTTCTCATATAGGAAACTTAAAAACGCTAGAGATTCTAAATATTCAAAATAATCAACTTAAAAATATTCCTAGTAGTATAGGTCAACTAGCTGCTCTAAACCGCCTTATAATTGGGAAGAATTATTTAAAAAAACTACCTCCGGAAATCGGAAATTTAGATAATTTAACCGAACTCAATCTTGTTGCTAGTGGTGCATTAATGAGAATTCCAAGTTCTCTTAGCCAGGTGCGTAGATTAGAATTGTTATTTGTGGATGATACGATTATTGTACCTCGATCCCTCTATTTAAACCCAAGGCTTCGAATTATATCTACCTCCAGAAGCAGTATGAATAATCGAATATTGTAGCATGTAGATCTGTCCAGTTAAGAATATAATCCGCCCTAACCTATGTCTTATTCAATTATCAAAACAAAAGAATGATTTGATTTCTTTGTTGACTTTTGAAGAAACTTTAATTTGGTCGTTTCAATTCAAATCTTCAAGATAAATCGGCATGGCGGCCAAGTATAACTTCTTTTATTTAATCCATTTTCAATATTTGGGATTTCGGTATCATGGATGGTTTAAACAACCTGATGTAAAAACCGTTCAATTGATGGTAGAAAAAACCTTGCGTTACGTTTTAGGTGACATAAAGTTTAAGGTAATGGGAAGCAGCCGCACCGATGCGATGGTTTCTGCCAATCATTCCACATTTGAATTGTTTTTATACGAAAAGCCGGATTCATTGAATGAATTGCTTCAAGACCTAAATTCAAACGTTCCTCCTGACATTCGATTTTTAGATATTGAGGAGGTAGATGGAACTTTTAACATCATTCAAAACCCAAAAATAAAAGAGTACATCTATCTCTTCTCCCATGGACAAAAACCTCATCCATTTGCGGCTCCGTTAATGGCTTTCATACTTCCAGAACTGGATATTCCACTTATGCAAAAAGGAGCACTCATGTTTCAGGGCACACATAATTTTAGATCGTACTGTACCAAACCATCTCCCAACACAAAGTTGATCCGCACTATTGATTTTAGTCAAATCGAACCCAATACACTCTGGACCGCAAGTTTTTTTCCCGAAGAAAGTTTTATTTATATCGTGCGAGGAAAAGGATTTATGCGCAACCAAATTCGACTGATGATGGGCCAATTAATAAAATTGGGGAGTGGAAATCTATCCTTAACCGAATTGGAGGAATCATTGCATGGAAATCGAGAAGAACATTTGAATGAAATTGCACATGCATCCGGACTGATCTTGAATAAAATAGATTTTGAATAAAAAACAGTCAAAGAACCATTTTCAAGCAGTTACTACTCATTGGAATTAAGCCGTTGATTTGTGAAAATTGGCAGGTTATTTGCTTATATCAAACCGCCTAAACTACTATTATTCAACATTCTAATTCAACGCAAACTAAACATGCTTCCTAGATTAAATTCGATTTTATCAATAAGTAGTATTTCGATATTATTATTGGTTTTGCTTTCATCATGCTATGTCAGTCAAAATTTGCGAATTGCCAAACGAATATCCGTTAAGGAAGATTTCACATTCAATCTAAAAAATGTGGATGCCAATAATTATAGTAGCTTTTTTGGTATTAAGATCTTGACACGTTTTTACTTAAATGGGCTCAAACAAGAATTAACAAGAAGTGGCTTCATCATAACCAATGATGAGCCGGATTATATGCTTGTTATAAATCAGGTAACTGTATGGGAAACAGTTCGTACTCAAAAAATCAATGAATCAGATTCGCCCAATTATGGAGAAGTATTTGATGTTACCTCGTTAAGTTTAAATACAGAAGGATACATTGAAGACATGTATAGTTTTGAGAAATATTCGTGGCAAGCGTATAAAAGTCGAGCAGAAAAATTAAAATGTAAGGAACGAGAGGATTTGGATGAATGTGGCAATGTAGTTAACTCCTATAATACGTTTACGCTTACCTCCTTACCTATAAATGTAATGGAATTGCTAACTACTCGATTAGGTCGCAGAGCTGCCGTAAGAACAACTAAAATGACCAATGAGCTCATCAAAAGCACCAAGCGTTCTTCCAACTTTTCAAAACAATAGAACTTAATCTGCCAATTCACTTAGCGGGATATTTTTACCCAGCCATTGAATTCCTCATTGACTCCACGATCATCTTCCTTCAAAATGTAGTAATAATACATCCCATCAGGTAAATCTAATCCATCAAAGTCATTTTGATACGACTCTGATCGGTAGACTCTTCTCCCCCATCGGTTATAAACATCTAGTTGAATATTTCTACAAAAACCATCTATCACCATTAAGTTATTGAGTCCGTCGCCATTTGGTGTAAATATATTTGGAATATAAGGCTCTATTTCAATTACATTGATGGACATGGAATCAATATACTCGCAACCTAATGAGTCTGTAATCGTTACATAGAACGTATCTGCTATGTCTACTGTGATAATTGGGTTTGCCACAGTACTATCCGTTAAAAATGTACCTGGAGACCATGAATAACTGATTCCACAGCATGCATTTAATTGCAGCACCTCACATTGTTCAATCGTGGTATCTTCTCCAGCATCAATTGGTGGAGGCATATTGATTTCGATGGTATAAATAGCGGTATCGACTGGCTTCTCAAAACAAATTCCATTGTTTGATCCGATTAGTGTCAGTGTATATATTCCTGCTGAATCATAGGTATGAAACACCGAATTGGCTGAATTGGTAATCAAAGAATCTCCATCTCCAAAATACCAAAGGAATGCGTTGGCATTGGAACTTTTATTATGGAATTCAAATTCTCCTGGCCCACACAAAACGGTATCTATGTACGTATTTTCAATATTTGCCTGCACCACATTCTGTAAAAATTCCATCTTAAACACTGCAGCATTACAGTTATCTGCTTGGTTATTAACTGAGTAAACACCACTCGTAGACGGAAACAAAGATGTACCACCACATCCGGCACATACTGCTTCGTAAACTACTCCTTGTGGTGAAAAACGACTTGTTCCTCCATCTACATGTTCTCCTGCGCCATTTCCTCCATAAAAAGTGGCATAATTCAACGAATTCATATCTGGTCCAAATACGATTAAATGAAAATCCTCTCCATCCGTCGTTGTTTGGATTCCATCATTGGTTAATGGAAAATTTGAGATTCGATTATTGGTAGTATAATTAAAGGATACATCTCCCCCCCATCCTGCTACGTAAACCCGGTAACAACTGTCCACCAATAGTGCCGTTGGGGATAGTTGCTGTGTTAATACATTCCCACCGTAGGTGGTAGCAGCTAATGTAGTGGATAGATCATTATTTAACTTATGAATGAATTGCGCGCTGAGTCCGTTATGATACACACCAGATGTTCGTTGATAGGTTCCTTCCGTTACGCCAGTTACAAATACGTTATCGTCTATATCCAATTCTAATAAATACGCTATTTCAAATACGACATCATTGGATTGCAAATAGGTAGCTGACAATACCGAACTTCCATCCGGTGCAATTTTCGCAACATAACCGTCTGCTGAAAAACTTGATGGAGATACACCACGTATATTTGTCCCTCCAGCATAATTTGGATTTAAACCTCCGGTTGTTCCTTGAATACCACCACCTGATACGCCGCAAACAAATACGTTCCCTGCATTATCTAAGTCGATTCCAGAAGCTTGATCTCTTGACGAACCTCCTAAATAACCACTCCAGAGCATGTTTGTTAAGTCTGAACTAATTTTAAAAACCACCGCATCTTGTTGCCCATTATGCGTTTCATCAAATGATCCAATGGTGACTGGAAAATCAGTAGAAGTTGTATTCGACGCTACGTAGATATTATCAGCTGAATCTATTATTACCTCACTTCTATAATTATCCCCATAATAATACTCTAAATAATTAAATCCATCATCTGAATCTCCACCTACATAGGTAGATGAAACAAGCGACCCGCCGTCATGAGAGAGGACAGTAATAAACATATCATAACTGGTATTGAATATAGATCCGTCATTAAAAATTTCATCTACTACGCCTGTGGTAACTGGGAAATCATCTGAATTAGTATTTCCAAGAATAATCAAATCCTCATTCGAATTCACAATCATGCTCATTGGCTGATCTTCTTCATCACCTCCTAAATAAGTTGCATAAATAAGAGCTGAACCATCTTCGGAATATTTACTTATTGCTACATCTGTTCCTCCACCTGCAAATGCTGTTTGATATGCTCCAAACGTAGCTGGGTAATTTCCGCTAAAAGACCCTCCTGCACCTGCTCCTCCGTTCCAGGCTATTCCACCAGAATAAGCATTTGCATTTTCATCATACGTAGCTGTAAAGCCCCAGTTATCTCCGGTAGATCCTGAATAGGTTGAGAAAATCAATCTCGGATCTATCACTAACATTTCATCTGTATTATAACCATCCGGAAAGACAAAAGAAATCTCCCCATTTTCTGATAAATGGTAAATACATTTCACTTCCTCATAGATACCATTTTTAACCTGAAAAGCGATTGGTGGTGATTCAATTATATCGTTTACAGAAGTTGTAATCTTAATCCCTTCTTTCGTTTGTTCAATTGAGGACGCTCCTTCATATCGAAGTACAATATCTTTTACATTTGCCCCTGGTGCGACAACAAAATCATATTTCAAGGTTGCTCCTGACTCATATAGGTATAAATCGATGCCTTCATATACATCTTGATACTCTATTCCTTTGTATGCCAACACATTGGAAGCCCACCTCTCCTTATTTTTCCCTTGATAATAATTATAATTGGTTTCATGTGAGTTTAATCCAGCTGGAATTGCATTTGGATTTGCGCCTTCAAAATGTACTTTCAAACCATGATGATTGATTGCAGCGTGGCCTTCTTTTTCAGAGGGATTGTTTGAATCCTTATGATGCCCTTCCTCCTTGTGCTTATGTTTCACATCATGCATTCGTTGCAAATCCTCATTTTTAATGAAGTCATACGAAATTCCGCCATTTTCAAGAAAAAGGAATCCACAATTTAATTGAACCCGATAGTGAATCCTTGAATCCCATTGTCCTTTATTTTGAATCGATCGAAGTGCACTCGCTTCAATCTTATGATTTTCCATAGATTGAGCAGTAAGGGATTGTCCTACTTGTCCAAAACCACGTATACAAATTAGCGTAACACATAGCAACAGGCCAACTTTAATCCAATTCGTGTTGAAATTTTTTATACTCGTTATCAAGATATGTGATTGTTTGGGCTTGAATATTATCAACAATAAATTTATAAACTTTTATCCAATTATTCTCTTATTAGATGAAATTCTGTATCTCTTAGATACCGGACTTAAGTCGAAGGTTATATGGTAATAACGAAAAAACAGCCAAAAATTGTTCCTAACTAGGCAAAATCGGCATTAATTCTTACATTAGCACTTATATGAAATTTAGTGAACTGAATTTAAATGAGGGATTGTTAGAGTCCCTTTCTTACATGGGCTTTGAAACTGCTTCGCCCATTCAGGAAAAAGCGATTCCTGAAATATTAAAAGGCCGAGATATTATTGCGTGTGCTCAAACGGGTACCGGAAAAACTGCTGCTTTTTTATTACCAGTAATCAATGCGTTAATGGCATCGGAAGAGCCAGGTGTTCGTACTTTGGTTGTTTGTCCTACACGTGAATTGGCTATTCAAATCGATCAAGCGATTCAGGGATTTGCCTATTTTGCAGGAATCACCTCTATTGCTCTTTACGGAGGTGGAGATGGATCCAATTTCGAAGCTCAAAAAAGAGCTTTGTCTGATGGATGTGATATTGTGGTAGCTACTCCTGGGAAATTAATCTCCCATTTGAATCTGGGCTATTGTAATTTCAAATCACTCAAATATTTAATTTTGGATGAGGCTGATCGTATGTTGGATATGGGATTTGTGGATGATTTGAACAAAATCATTAGTTTCCTTCCTAAAAAACGGCAAACGTTAATGTTTAGCGCCACCATGCCACCTAAAATTCGTCAATTGGCTTCCAAAAATTTGGTTGACCCTGCCGAAGTGAGCATTGCTATTTCGAAACCTGCAGAGCGTGTTTTTCAAGGAATCTATTTAATTCATGACAAACAAAAAATCTCTCTGATTAAATATATCGTAAACAATAAGCCTGAATATCGCAGCTTTCTGGTTTTTAGCTCCACCAAAAAGATGGTTGGTGAAATTGTTCGCGCATTACAAAACAAAGAATATAAAGTTGAAGGAATTTCTTCGGATGTGGAACAAAGAGAACGTGAAGACATTCTTATGCGTTTTACTGCCAAGCAAACGCGGGTATTAGTGGCTACAGATGTGCTTAGTCGAGGAATCGATATTAAAGACATCGATTTGGTCTTTAATTATAATGTCCCAAAAGAAGCGGAGGATTATGTACATCGAATTGGTAGAACGGCTCGAGCTCAAACTAACGGTGTGGCATTGACTTTGGTGAACGAAGAGGAAATGTACGATTTTAGTAAAATTGAAGAGGCTATAGGAAGTACGCCAAAACGAATGCCTTTACCTCCAGAATTAGGAGTTGGACCTGAATGGAAACCTGAGCGAAAGTTTGGAGGACGATCAGGAGGAAACAAACGTCAAGGCGGAAAAGGGAATAATAATAAACGGTCTGGAAATAAAGGTGGAGGAAACAGACGGTAGTTAATTCTCTACTACCCTTCTTCTACACGAAAATTTCTTTAGAAAAACGCTATCCGTTGTTTCAAAAGCACGTGCTTAATTTTTCTTATTTGTCTGTAACACAGTCTAGGGAGACTAGACGTGTTTTTATTCTAATTTGCTGCTTTAACTTATCAATCTTCCAAACTTTTTAATGCTGCAATAAGCATTTCAGAGGTCAATCGCGTTTTAAAATCAGGGTTTACATAACGATAGGCTATTTCTCCGTCTTTTATGATAAAAACCGATGGAACAGGTAAATACATTTGTTCCTCTCCTGCCCATTTATCGAATGCCAAGACTTTTTTTGATACCGAATTGCGTTGTTTGTCCGTCATTCGAAAAGCAATTCCAAACGCGCGAGCTGCATCCATTGAATTATCGGAGTAAAGCTGATAGGTCAAATCACGTTTATCTATGGACTTATCCATGCTTTCATGCTTGTCGGCACTTATTGCAATCAACTCATAACCAGCTTCTTTAATATCCAATTGAGCTTCTTGCAACGAAGACAATTGTTTGTTACAATACGGACACCATCCGCCTCTATAAAACACCAGCACCGTTGGTTTAGAGCAAACCTCTGCTAACGATTGCTTCTCTCCTTCTAGATTGGTTACTTCTACTACCGGTACTTTGGTTCCGATATTTAACGCACAAATTGCATATGGATCGGTCCCTTGGGCGTAGCTTGAATTTACGCTTACAACTACGTAAAATGCTGCAATTAATATCAGCGAAAACTTGGATTTTTTCATTCTAAAATATTCAATGGTTGATTACTTTAAGACAAAAAAACAGAATGAAAAGTTCCTGAGCTATGAATTGATTTTACACGGGATAATTTCTAGCACCAAATATAGTACTCCCAATTCGGACCATGTTACTGCCTTCTTTTACGGCAATTTTATAATCTCCCGACATCCCCATTGATACGATTTCCAATGTTGAATCAAGTGTTTTGAGTTTCTCAAAATACATACTTAATCGCGCAAATTCACTACTGATTTCGGTACTATCATCTGTAAACGTCGCCATTCCCATTACTCCACGCAATGCTACATTTGGGTATTCATTTCTTTGCTTTAGCAATGCTTCCGCCTCCTCGAAATCCATTCCAAATTTTGACTCTTCCTTGGCTACTTTCAATTGTAGCAAACAATTGATTACCCTATTATTCTTAGCTCCTTGTTTATTAATTTCTTTCAATAATTTCGAGCTATCCACCCCATGAATAAGGGAGACAAACGGGGCTATATATTTTACCTTATTTGATTGCAAGTGTCCAATCATGTGCCAGATTATGTCTTTTGGAAGTGCTTCATACTTGTCTACCAGTTCTTGCACTTTATTTTCGCCAAAAACACGCTGTCCTCCCTCATACGCTTCCTCTATCATTGAATTAGGCTTGGTTTTAGATACGGCAACCAATGTTACATTTGCGCCTAATTCTTCCTTAATTTCGGTAATTTTGGAAACTATTTCACTCATTTCTCCCTTTGATTTCATTCAAGTTTATGATGTAAATTTTATTTTAACATCATGGTCTGTAGTAAGGTGTGTTAATTCAGATTAATTAAAATTCTACTCTATTCTATTCTATTCTATTAATCTTCGATCCAATTGCTGATAAAGGTACTCTTCAATAGAAGCCACAATAGGAAGAAACACAGTCCCCAATAAATATATACTTGATAATAATCTCGAATATTTTTATATCTGTTCTCCTTGAACTCCGTTTTTTCAAATTCATCGATCTTCTTGAATATTTCTTTCAAAGCCTTTTTATTCGATGCTCGAAAATAGGCTCCTTTTCCAATCTTAGCTATTTTTCGTAAAGATGTTTCATCTAAATTAGACATCACATAATTCGGATAACCAAAGAAATTAGTTCCATCCTGAATTTTACCGTCTCTACCGATTCCAATTACATAAATTTTTATTCCATACCCATACGCCAATTCCGCAGCGGTTATTGGGTTTACTTTGCCTCCAGTATTCTCCCCATCACTCAGTAAAATCATCACTTTTGATTTACTGTTTGATTTGCTCATGTGATCTACACCTACCGATAACGCACTTCCAATTGCGGTGGATTGATCTTTCATCATTCCCAATTTCACATTATCCTTGATCAACGATTTCATCAAATCATAATCAGTTGTCAACGGACATAAAGAAAAAGCTTCTCCTGCAAAGACAACCATCCCTATTTGATCCATCGTTCTCCCACCAATAAACTCTGAAGCTACTTTTTTAGCGGCTTCTAAGCGATTAGGTTTAAAATCCTGTAAACGCATGGAATTTGAAACGTCCAAAAGTAAGGTGATGTCAATTCCTTCCGACCATCGATCGACTAATTCATCTGATCTCTGTGGCCTGGCTAACGCCACCACCAGCAAACACCAAAAGATCGTCAGCACTAAATCCGGAATAAACTTCAAAATAACGGTCCAGCTCCACTGCAACTTTCCTGAAAAAGTAGCTACGCCCATTTTTTGACGATAGATTAAGACGAGAAGCCACCGAATCAATACAAATAATGGAATTGCCGCAAGCAACCAAAACATATACAAATTGGCGTATTCAAAACCTGTTAAGGTCTCCCACTCAAACCATTTTAAATCAAGCCAGTTAATTGTATTTTCAGCTTCCGTCTTCATTTCATTTCCAACCTATAAATAAATAGATTATTCAATTTGTTCAATGCAATTTTATAAATAGGCATCTACTTTTTTGCCTTTAACTTTTCAATTCTCAGCGTCAGCAACTCATTTGAAAATGTCTTCAAATACCGTGCAGAACCATCCCAAGTCATTGAAAACTCAATTCCTCCAAATACAAAAGCATCCAGATTACTCAGAATATCGTTGATTTGATCGTCGCTATAATGCGCATAAATTTCTTTTGTAGTTAGCGAAGCGATGTCTTTTTTCTCCAATTTGCCCAAATACAATTTCCATTGCCGTATTAATTCCTCTGCATTCGACTGATCCTTCGCTAAATCATCAAAAACCTTTTCAAAACGAACATGTTCTTTTCGAAGCCTACTAATTCTAAAAACCCGAATCACTCTTCTTCCAAACAACACTATTATCACCAGAAGAGTCAGAATACCCCCTAATACAGTGTATACATACATAGGATTATTTTGAACCAATGCTGTTTCCATGAAATTTGTGTTTATCAATACGGCTAGGGAGTCTTCCGACGGTAATTTCTCAATGATTTCCTTGAGGTAAATCGTATCTAAATTAGACTTAAGATTAATCTCATTGGATGCTGTATAAATTTTAGCAGATAACGATATGGGTTGTACTGGATCCAATTCAAATGCTTGCAGCGTATAGATGGTACAATCAAAACTCATCGTATCATTGCTTTGAGTGGAATAAGACACTCTACTTAAATATTCCAATGGACCAAAATCATCTGAGGAATCTGGAAATAACACTTCCATTGATCGAGGATGATAATACGAAAAGGTAGCCAACAAAGGTTCCCCTAATTTAACAGTGTCTGTAAGTATTTCTAGTTTGGGTTTATTTGAGTTGTTTTCTATCCATTTCGACGGATTCTGGGCAAATAATGTCCCATTGGCAATCAAAAGCACAGCACTAATCAATAACATGATGGATGTGCATCGTGTTGTTAATTTAGATGATATTATGCTGTATTTTCTATTCATTAGTCTTTATAATGCTGGTAAACTTCTATTCTAGGAGGGATTATCTTTCCACATCTGAGGTTTAAATCTTCTTCTTTACTTTATTTCTTGTTCTAAATAGTTTTATCAATTGCGGCACAAAATCTTCTTTTGTATTCAAAGACAAAAAGTCAAATCGATTTCGCCTTGCAAGATCTTTTAATTCTTCCACATTTTTACTTAATCCAGTTCCTAAACTTCCCTTAAATCCAGAAGCGCTGGTATTGATCCAAGCTGTTTTTCCATGTTCCACATCTGTAACTGGAATAATTCCTAAACGTGGAATTTGATCTTCTGCATCATCTTTTAAATGAATACAAACCAAATCATGTTGTTTGGATAGGTTTGTCAATGATTTATTGATATCGCTATCGATAAAATCTGAGATCAAAACAACCAAACTTCTTCGCTTATTAATCCCTAATACAAATCGGATTGCCTTGTTTAAATCAGTTTTTGTTGATTTGTATTTACGGGTGAATATTTGTTTAATCGCCTCATACGCCTTTGCATTTCCTTTAGAGGGCTTCATATAATATTCTCGCTCATCTGAGAATAACGCCAATCCAACTTTACTTTGATCACGTATTGCAGATAACATCAAGACTGAACAAATTTCATTCGCTACATCCAGTTTTTGTTGCTTTAACTTTCCAATTTTTTGAGAAGCACTTACGTCTAAAAGAAAAAACACCGTCTGTTCTTTCTCTTCTTTATACGTTTTTACAAAAACACCATGTCCTTTTGCAGACACATTCCAACTAATGGACCTAACATCATCTCCATACTGATATTGACGAACGTCATCAAACTCTAATCCGACGCCTCTAAACAATGAAGCAAAGCTTCCATGATTCTGAGCATTAACGTATTTACGAATTCTTGCTTCGTATTTGCGCAGCTTTTTTATTATTTCGGTTATATTCGTCATCTGTTAAGATAGCAAATGTAAAAATTTAACAAAAAAAGGAGTCACTGTGAAACGCATTTTTTTACTTATTATTCCAATACTTCTTTTCAGTTGTGAAGAAGAAGCACCAAAGATTCCTACTGATATCATTCCAGAGGAAAAAATGACGACTATTTTCAAAGAGATTTTATTACTTGAATCTCAGGTTGAACATTTTAAGTTTGGACGAGATACCGCCCAACAAGTTTATGAAGAAATGGAAAATGAAATTTGGGCAAAAAATGAAGTTACTGAGGCCCGTTTCAAAAAAAGTCATCGCTATTATTTAGAGAATCTGGAAGGATATGAGAACATCTATAAAGCCTTAATCGATACGTTTGGGGTAATGGAATCCAAAAAGGAATCTGGAATGAAATTGACTAAAGATTCGAAAAAAAAGAAGTAAAGAACTCGATTTACTTAGGACTTGGCTTATTTCATACTGCCTTAAAGTATTTTTAAAGCCTGCTTGATTAGTTTCCTTCTTGATTTGCCATCACATTATAATCTCTGATAATGGTTCGCAACATCGGCAATGGTTCTACCTTCTTTTCAACCCCCAATAATACACGGGCCTTTTCTCCCAAAATTTTAACCTTGGTTGCATCTTTCGTCCGATCATAATCTTCTAACGTATTTTTTATAATTCGAATATCCCGATCCGATAGTAGCAATACATTTTTAAATACAGGCTCGTAATCTGTTTTAACCACTCTAAATATCGTATCCTTTAAAGATAGTGCTCGTTTTAAACGAACTACTGCTGTTCCTGCAGCAAGGTCACCTAAACGTTGTGTATGTTTAGACATCCCCATCGAAATCAGTCCTACAATTGGCGCTGGAATTAAATAGAATACGTACAAAACTTCAATCTGAATTTTTACACCCAAGCCCATAAGAATTAAGACTAGCAAAAATAAATGACTATCTATATTTCGAAGTAATGAACGAATAATAATACTTCCCAACGATAAACGCGAGCCATCTACCTTTACGACTCTACATTTCAACATCCATTTCCCCACTGTTTGACCACTCCACAAAAATTCCAATATTGGTCCGTAAAACGTGGATGGAATGATTAAAAGCAAATAAAACATTATACTCATTACGCCAGAATTCACATCTCCATGACCGAGCGCACTCAAAAGATAGTAAATTCCAATCCAATAAACTACGATAACCAACGTGTCTATAAGCGCAGCAAGCAATCGAAGACCCGTGTTGGCAACTTCAAAATCCAGTGGAACGTTTTGAGTAGTTTGAACTTTCAATTTTGACATGTAGCAAATTTTACATATTTTTCGGGAAAATAAAATTTAACACAAAATTTTGAATGAGGGAGGTAGTTTTTCTGAAGAAGAATGAAAAGAAGTGGCGGGAAGTCGAAAAAGTGGTGGATGAAAAATCAAACTTGAATCCTGATGAAATAGCGGACCTTTTCATTGAAATGACGGATGATCTATCCTATTCAAAAACCAATTATCCGGAAAGTAATACCACAGAATATCTCAATTCGCTTGCCATTGGTGTTTTTCAGAAAATCCAGAAAAACAAACGCGAAAAATTCGAACGCTTCCTTAATTTTTGGAGATTTGAATTACCAATTGCTTTTGCGCGTTCACATAAACAACTATTATACAGCTTTTTAGTTTTCGCACTTTCTGTAGCAATTGGTGTTGTTTCTACTGCCTATGACGAAACGTTTCCTAGAGTTGTATTAGGAGATTCGTATGTCGAACGTACCATGGATAACATCGAAAAAGGAGACCCAATGGCTATTTATAAGGATTCAGACGAAACCGCTATGTTTTTCGGCATAACTTTAAATAATATTAGGGTTGCTTCCCTAACATTCGTAGCTGGTATTTTCTTTTCAATTGGGACCTATTATTTACTATTCACCAATGGTGTAATGCTTGGTACATTCCAATACTTCTTTTATACCAAGGGACTCTTTCTGACCTCTTTTCTTACCATTTGGATTCATGGTACTATCGAGATTTCGAGTATTATAATGGCTGGAACAGCCGGTATTGTACTAGGCAATAGTATGCTTTTCCCTGGAACCTACAAACGCAAAGTAAGTTTAGTTAAAGGTGCTAAGAAAGCGCTTAAAATCTCTTTAGGACTAATTCCGCTCATTATACTCGCAGGGTTTTTAGAGAGTTTTGTAACTCGATTAACCGATACGCATTGGCTTTTTAGATTTGGTATTATCGCTACTTCTTTTATCTGGATTCTATGGTATTTCGTGATTTATCCTCGGATGTTGATTAATAATATTGAACTCACAAAAACCCAACGTTACATCCTATTTGGTGCTTTTTTTACGTTACTTTTAGCAATCGTAGGAACCTCCTTTGCCAACATGGAATTTAGTATGGGACATGGAGCCGTAGCCGTCCTTGCGGCAATGCTTCTTACATTTAGAGTTTTTAGAATATTTATGAGCAATAGCAGGACATAAAAAGAATATATAAGAAATTAACAAAAAAAGACCAATCCGATTACCTAAGTGAATCTATTTCTCCAACATACATTAAACAACATCGTACGTTCCGTATTATGTATGGCATTGATTGGCATTTTTTCAATGACCTTTTCCGGTTGTAATAATGAAGTTCCTTTTCAAAAAGATGCGAAACGTGAGTTTAATAAGGAGAAACTTAATAAATTAAAGGAGGATAAATCATTCAACTATGATCGTGAAATTAAAAAAAGTGAAAGTTGGTTTGGTCAAACCTTTGGAAGATTCTTTCGGTTTCTAGCGAATTTTTTAGACGGTGTGATTGGTATTATTGTAGTGGTAGTCATTTTTGCTCTGCTCTTGTTTGTTATCGTACGTACAGCCAAAGGAGGTTTTTATCGAAATAGGAAGCTCGAACGCCCCACTCCTATTATTGAAGATGCCGAAAACATCATTGAGGTTGACTTGGAACAGCTTTTAAAAGAAGCTTTGAAAAAGTCAAATTACCGACTTGCCATTCGATATTGGTATTTGATTATATTAAAGAACCTTCATGGAAAGAATCAAATTAAATGGGAAAAAGAAAAAACAAACTATGACTATATAAACGAAATAAAAAAAGAGGATGTTAAGGGGCAACTGAAACATCTAACTTTAATTTTTGAATATGCATGGTACGGCGAAACTGCTATTGACAAAGAAGGTTTCGATGTACTTCAAAATGATTTTAACACGTTCAACAAAAACATCCGTTAACTCCTATTTATTTAATGTCGGCATTTATATTTAAGAATTTAACGCTTTGATGTAGACCGACCTAATAGCATTAAAAACAATATTGAAAACCGGTAGAAACATAGTAATCATTGTCGCCATTCTGGCTTTTATCATGTTCGTCGTTTTGATTGTACAAGAAATCTCGAGGGATCGACCTTTTAGTTGGAATCCTAGTTATTCTAGTTTGGGAGAAGACCCTTATGGGTCAAAAATATTTCATGACCGTTTAAATGATCTATTTCCCAATCATAAGGTTAGAGATGTTAATCGAAAAGTGTTCAAATCGTATGAGGACGAAATAAAAAATTGGCCTGATTACGAAGACCAAGTTACGGAGTTCAACTTGTCTGAAATTCAAGATGGTGTATCATGGGATGAAGAAAATGACAGTATCTTTATTGATTCCATACCTCACGAAGATTCAGATGTCTATGAAGAGGAAACAACAGAAAATGCGGAATCGTACGATTATTTCATAAAACAAGATCGAATAGATTCGATTATTAAATACGACATTCCGAACCTTGAAAAGAGAGATACGCATTCGCTCATATCCCTTTCACATGAATTTGGTTTGTATGAATATGATGCCAAGTCCCTGCTCATTCACGTATATCAAGGTAATGATGCGTTAATTATAGCAAATCAATTTAGCGGATTAATTTCGGATTACTTCAACATATCCACGCATAGGTTAAACCTGACCAATTTAAGTTCTGAAGACAAAAATGCCGCTTGGACTTTTAGCTTTAAAAATGAAGCTCAAAATGAGTTTTTTGCTCAGCCCATTCGGAAAAACATTGAGAAAATAGGTCAAAAATCTTTTTTCCCTCAATCCTATCAACCTGCTTTCTATTTTACGGATACGACGAATGCAGAAGTACTTGCTTACAATAAATTAGGGAAACCCATATTAATCAAATATAAGCACGGTAAAGGGAGTTTCATATTGTGTTCTGCCCCTTTGGCATTTACCAATTACTTCATTCTAAAGAAGAATCGTAGTTTTTTGGAGCAGATAATTAAAACAGTACCGAATTCAGATGTGTATGTGGCCAACAACTATTCAGGAAATTCAAATCGACCTCCACGTCCTGACACTGAAAAGGAATCATATTTGTCTTTTATTATGAGTCGACCTGCACTTAAATGGGCATGGTTTCTTCTTTTATTCACAATCATAACCTTTATGTTATTCGAAATTAGAAGAAAGCAAAAAATCGTTCCAATCATAACCCCTCCAAAAAACA
>CBDICC010000055.1:0-61154 GCA_965277185.1 Cytophagales bacterium
TTACGTTATTACTTATATTAAAAATGAGCTTGCCTATGACAATGATATTAAGACAATAAAAATTCACAATTTCAATAATAAGCAAGTTGAAGCATTCGTGTTCAAATTCTTTGAAGGAACCGATCGTGGAAAGAAATTTATCGAGATATTACAAGGAAGTGACATTCTATCAAAACTACCTACAACGCCATTGACGATAACGTTAATCTCCTTGCTGTACGATGAAAATAATTTCGAGATACCTGCTACATTAAGTGATATATATACCGATTTTACAAATGTATTACTTGGAAAATTGGAAGTACAAAACAAACAAGAGCTGTTAATTTTAAACCTTAAACGTAGGTTATTCTCTGCTCTGGCTTTAAGAATGATGGATTCGATGGAGTTTGATTTAAAACTGGATGATTACAAAACTTTCGTTAATGATTTCTTAGACTCACGAGGGTACGATACTCAAAGTGACCAGCAAATTGAGGAAATTATTGATAGATCTGGAATCTTATATGTGGATGACGCAAATATAGTAGGTTTTAAGCAACAAGCATTTATTGAATATTTTGCCTCATGGGAAATTTACCATCACAAACGGGAAAGTCATTATGAAAAACTTGTAAGTAATTTCAATGAAGTAAATTGGCAAAATACTGCTATTTTTTATGCAGGTCATTCAAAAGAATTAGATGGAATGATTGATGATGTTATTGAAAAGTCACCAAATAGTTCTGTAAAAGATTGGTTTATCAATTCAGGAGGTGCTGGGTATTTATCACAAGCACTTTATCAAACTACGCCGGCTGAGAGAAAAAAATTGGTATTCTTGGCTTTAGAAAACTTAGTTAAAGTCTTTTATAAACTCAAAGAACTATCAAAAGATAAAAACAGTCCGTTTGCAGATATGCCTTTGCCAATGATTATGTCAATCGCCAATTTTTGGTTTAATGAAAATTTCAAGTCAGTTACCCTTACAAAAACTTTAAAACTTAGTTTTGAAGAAATTTTCGAATTGGATCCAGGTGATTTTGAGAACAATTTAAAGTTATTGATGATATCATCAACACTAATGAACCCTTACATTGGAGATGAGGATAATTTTGCGAAATTGATTGATAGAGATGAATTCATGGCTCACCCACTTTTGCCATTGGTTGCAGATATGGTCATCGAATTAGGTTATATTGATAAAAGTACCGTAACCGAAGAACAGCGTAGTAAAATTGATAAATCACTAAAAAAGAAGAGGTTTTATTTAAAAGAAGTGTTGAAGGAGCCCGCTTATCGTTTCAATGACCAATTTTTAATAGAAAAGGAATAACAAACTCCATACCCATCTCAAACCGCTCCGCTAATTGTGAAGAGTATTCCACTAAATAAACAAAACAAAGATTTTTCTCTCTCTAATAATGAAGGGTTCTACCCTATTCAAATGGTGTGCTGGAATCCAGCTGAAGTGGTAAATAAAACCTTGAAACCAAAGTCTACATTAACATAACGCAGACCATTATAAAACAACATATAGTAAATGGCGCTCAGGGCGGCAGCCATGATTAATATAATTCCAGTTCTCGGCCGTCAGGACGATAACGTTAAGAATTATGTTAAAGCCATTTACGGATTGTCATCTATAATTCTCATTATGTGTAAGTAGTTCCTACAGGTTAAATTTGAAGAGCAGAAAAATGTTGTTCTATAATTAGTCGTTATTTAAATGGTCGCTTCAGGCATGCCCTTCAGGTTTAGCTGAAAAAATGGGTTTAAACGCTATCAGAATTACTTCGATTTGCAATAATAAATAAATCACGACCTCATTTGCCTCTGTAATCAATATTTCACAATTCTCCTTCTACCAATTACCATATTCTTATTACTTAACTCAACGAGATATACACCATTTACAAATAATGAACCATCTATCTGAACCGCAGTAGTACTTGTCGATGCAGAATAAACCTGCTTGCCAACTAGATCAAAAATTTTGATTAGTGAACTGCAGTTTAACCCGGTTGGTAATGTCAACATAATTGATTCGTTAAATGGATTTGGATACACCATCAATACCTGCCCATCCAACTCATGTATTGATTTGGTTTCCTCAACGACAGGTAATGTTCCGCTCAACATAGTATCAGAAATGGTAATCCAAGAGTCATTGGTGGTTATGGGCAAGTTGTAATCAAAATAGATTTCTGCAGAATTGTGAATAATAGTATTGTTTACGGTTCCTTCTATAGCTTTTATACTGTAACTAAAAAATCCATTACTCTCACCTTCGTTGGTAAGTGAGTCCACCAAATCAATTTCATTGAAGGTAAACATCAGTACAGGTTGACCTTGATCCCCTCTTCTAATCTCTAGATTATACACATGTAATGAGGTACCTAACCGTATGGTTGCCAGATCCAAATATTGAGATAAGGTATCCACCACGATAACGGTATAGGCCGTATCCGTTCCAGTATTTTGAAAACGAACGGTATAATTTATTCTTGATTCCGGATGTACAAATCGATTGGTGGTAAAACCTGCTGGCATAGCTTTCTTATCATTTGGATCATAACTATCTATTATATCCAAACAATCCTCCGCTACTTCATAATCCAAATTGTCCAATTGGGCTTGCAATGGCATGCCAAGTACGATAGGTACTCCTCCATTCCCACATGCTTCTATAGTTTCTCTTGGGAGCGAGTTTCCTGGGTGACCAAATCGCTGATCTGCTTCCAACCGGATTGTTTGGCCATTGGCTGGTACTTCTATTATTAAACTATCTTCTCCCGCCAATTGAAAAGTACTTGTAAAGGCTAGTAAATTATCAACATAGATCCGGTACTCGCTAAGACCTTGCATATCTCCATTTCCCAGGTCTCCGGTATTATAAATTACAAATTGAATCACAGAATCGTTTATACAATTACCTGATACTGCTACAGATGATTTATCCCATTCTGCTATAGTCGTATCCAGATTATTTATACAGTCATTTATTGGGGTGATCCATGCTCTGGTACACTGAGTTAATCCAGTGATCCCGTTCTCACATGCTACAGAATCTATGATATGAATTTCACCGCTCTCTCCTTGTGCTAAATTACCTATATTGAAAACAAAGTTTCCATTAGGGTCTATTGTATGTGCCAGATCTGCACTTACAAAATGTACGTAATCCGGAAATAAAACAACAACTTCCACATTGGTTTCATCTGCAGAGCCAACATTAGCGTAGTTGATGTAAGTATGGTTGTCGAAACACCTTCTTCTCCTATTGCTTATTACATCTATATTAAGTAATGGACATTCAATAAGTATGTTATAAAAATCAACCCCGGCCGTATCTTCTCCTGATGAATCAAAAACAATGCTAGATCCTCCGTTAAAACATGTTTGTTTTATGAACGGATTTGTAAATAATTGCTCTACGATGGCCGTACCTGAGTCTGTTTTAAGGGTATAATTACCGTTTGTATCAATCACGGCATAGTAACCTCTGGTATCTTTTATCAAAATATCATGATATAAGATGTTTTCACCTACGCAATTTGAATCCTGATCCTGGTGAATTGTTCCTGAAATTTTATTGTGTTCTGTATCATAGAAACAATTTATACCATAAACTGCATTAGCATCTTTGTTTATCAGAGAACCAAAATTATTATACATGTAAGTAGGATTATCTACTTGAATGCAAGATAAGTATGGGTTGTTGGTTAAATTAAACAATGTTGAATTAAAATTTGTATTCATCCCATTAGCCAAGTTTAAAGTGGTTAATAAATTATTATTACAAGATAACTTTGTCAAAGCTGTGTTCGTACTTAGATCTAAACTTGATATAGAATTATTACCGCATTGTATAAGAGTCAGGCCAGTATTAGCACTTACATCTAAACTCGTTATAGAATTATTATTGCACGTTAAAGTTATCAAAGCGGTATTTGTATTTACATCTAAACTTGATATAGAATTATTACCACATTGTATAAGAGTCAGGCCAGTATTAGCACTTACCGTTAAACTGGTTAAAGAATTATTATTGCAAGACAAAAATGTCAAAGCTGTATTGGCAGTCAGGTCTAAACTAGCTATAGAATTATAATTGCATTGCAAAGAAGTTAACGCTGTATTTGTACTTAAATCTAGACTTGCTAAGGAATTATAAGAGCACGATAAAGTTGTTAAAGCTGTATTGGAATTCACATCTAAACTAGACAACTGATTTGAGTAACAAGATAAAATTTTCAAAGCTGTATTCGTAGTCACATCTAAACTAGATATAGAATTATTATCACAACCAAAATAAGTCAAGGCAGTATTGGTATTTACAACTAAACTTGTTAAGGAATTACTAGAGCAATTTAATATGGTCAAAGCCGTGTTTGCACTTACATCTAAAGTTGTCAAAGAATTACCAATGCATCTTAATAAAGTCAGATTGACAAAAGCCTCTATGCCTGTTAAGTCTGTAATATCCAAATAATCAACTTCAATGCTACCGGTAAAAGCAGTGGCTTCGCTTACTTCTATTTCTGAATTCAAATTGGTGTTAATGTTTGTATCAGCAACCAAATATGCTTTAAAGACAGTATCTGGTATGGTTACTATTTGGGCTTTTACCGTTATTGTAATTGTCAAGATAAACAGCAAGGTAAGAATGGCATTTTTTTTCATTAATTTAGTATTTTGCTCTACTTGTTTAATTCCTTTAATTACCAATAAGTAACTACTAATTATAGACTAATTTCGTTTTTTTAAACAACTATCCACGAAAAAAATCAATAAACAATACGAATAAAATTGTGATAAAGATACATCAAAGATCAATTCGAACAAATTGCTCTTTCACAATTTGAGAACCTCAATGTGATGCACGATTTATTCCGCTAAATAAACAAAAACAAAGATTTTTTCTCTCTCTTAAAAAGCTAGGGTTCTACCCTATTCAAATGGTGTGCTGGAATCCAGCAGTAGTGGTAATAAAACCCTGAAACCAAAGTCTACATTAACATAACGCGATGCCATTATAGAACAACATATAGTAAATGGCGCTCAGGGCGATTAGCCATGATTAATATAATATCAGTTCTCGGGCGCTAGCACGATAACGGCCGATATTATGTTAAAGCCATTTACGGATCGTCATCTATAATTCTCATTATGTGTAAGTAGTTCCTACAGGTTAAATTTGAAGTGCAGAAAAATGTTGTTCTATAATTAGTCGTTATATTAAGTAGCCGTGCCCCGTCATCGAAGCTTTAGCGCAGGTGCCGCGGCCTACATGCGCGCTATATTTTTTTGAAATTTTGGTATATTAAAATCTATTCAAAAATTTTAAATAAATATTCCCAACGTTTTCCAGCCCTGCAAGATTTTTATTTTTCCCTCCGCGCAAGTAGATATTTTTATTCCTAAGCCCACACATAAGTATGCTCAAAATCCTAAGCGATTTTCTCATTGTGTTTATTCTCAATTGTGTTCGTGAATGCTATCGCATTTCCTTGCGATATTTAAAAATTTCTTGGGAATTGTCCAGAATATTGAAAATTTGAAATTCTAATATTTTGATCATCCCCATGTTTTCTCCAACGCTTTTAAGACTCATAGTATTTTTATTAGCCTACGGCAGTTGGGCATTCGTGATTAATGGCGATGTCTGATTTTTGTGTACGCTCAAGCCGCTATGGCTTTTACTTTTTTCATTGCCAAAAAAGTAAACAAAAAGTCTAGAAGAAAATAAAGCTGCCATTGCGCGCTCTTTGTGGCTCTTGATCTGCCTGTCGGCATCTCCATATAAAGCCCGGGGCAACGGTCTTTGGATACGCCACAAATTCACCCCATCGCCTGCCCGCTATTTTCTTCGGTCCAACGCAAACATTCTAGTTAACATAATATTAAGTCAAGCCAGATTTTGTATTAAAAAGTGAATAAATCCATTTTACAAGCCAATAAACTGCAAAAACTACAACCAATATAACAGCTATGGTTAAAGCAACTCTAGCTAATATTTTCAAAATCCGTTTTATTTCCAATAACAAAAATGAGCTGATATTTGCTATAATAGCCCATAACCCAATGATCTTGAAGTCTCTTATAGCTATTTCAATATAAGAAATGTTTTCAGTATCTGCTATTCCTGCAAAGTATGCAAATACAGCTACGTTGATTAAAATGCGATTGGCTAAAGTTATTTTCTTTCTGAGAGGCGCTATTGCCTTCTCAACGTTCTTTCTTACAATTTTGCCCAGAAAACCCTCAAATTGTTTGAGTTTGGATTGAACAAAACTATTCTTATATGCCTTTTTAACGGCTGGCAATTCCTTAGCTTCTTCTAATGTAGATACAATTTCATCTAACATTTTCAATCATATGGTTAATTGAATATTTTGCTAATTCCGGAATGGCTTTGGGAAACACTTTGATTTCCCAATTTGAAAGGTGTTGGAACCGTTCTCCTTGTTCATTATCAATAAAGATATAATCATCTGGCTCATTGAGTTTTTTGGATGGAATCAGATACAATGTTGGCTCCATTTCTTTCATAAAAAGTACCAATGCAATCCAAAGATTTTCTTTTGGTTCTCCCAGATCTTGCTTGCTAATTTTTACGCTTCGATCTTTTTCTAAGTTGATTGGTTGGAGGTATAAATCGTGATATTTACCAGTAGGGATTTTGATAATACAAACCGAGGAACGAGGTTCGCGAATGCCATTGAAATCAATATCCTTTATGAGCAAATCTACCCCTACTCCCCCACTTTGGTTTTCAAATACTTCCAAACGAGCTCTCATGAGCTCTTGTTTGAGGAAATGCTGTGGAAGTAGTTCTTCAGCCAGTTCGTTAATTTTCATCTCCTACCCATTTATACTTCCTAATCAATTCATCTGTCTTGGTTTCAAAAGTTCTTTTATCCTCACTAATAACTTTTTTCAGCAGCCACCCAGAATCTTTTCCTGCATCCCTAACTGCGGATCTCCAATCTTTGCCTTTGCTTTCGTGTTTGTCATATAAAGGAAGTAAAGGTGTGCCTTGCCAAAAATAATTATCTCCCCCCATTAAATTTCTTATGGAGAACCATTCATCTTTTCTGTTCTTACACCAACAGTAAACTGCTCCCTGAAGAAAGTCAACTATCCGTTGTTTTTCCGACAAACTGATACCAGTCACATCTCTTATTTCTGAAGCATTGACCAAAGCCATATTTTGTATATCGTTATTAATTTTCCTGTATAAATTGTAAAAAACGTTTTCCAAAATCAGTTGTACGAGAAACCATTAAGCCAGAACCAGACATTGTAGTATGCAGTCCAGGAGTGTTATGTAACCCTGCTCTTTCAAGATCATTCCAAATCAAATCATAGAATTCACGCCTACCTTTTAATTCTGGAAAACCAATTTCTAAAATAGTAGATAGTCCTGCTCCCATAAAATTGGGCACTGATATATTGTGAGCAGCAAACCAATCA
Organism: Cytophagales bacterium; assembly: GCA_965277185.1. GTDB lineage: Bacteria > Bacteroidota > Bacteroidia > Cytophagales > JAHDFW01 > JAHDFW01. The sequence goes on from CBDICC010000055.1 coordinate 7,459, forward strand.
GTTGGTTCGTCAATGAACTTAAGTATTCTAATATGCCAAACAGTAAAATTAGAAACGAAATTTAAGAAGATTTGAATTTCAGACAGTTCAGGGTTTCCTTCTGATGCAGTATTTATTATAGCATTTTTAAAATACTCTAGTTTTTCTTTTTCGCTGGTTTTTAAAGCCTCTTGAGTAGTTTTAAGTACAACGTCTATAAAAACATCGTTATCTCTTAATTCCTCTAGGTTAATTGATTTGGTTTCTTCTAAGTTTTTAAGTTTTTCTCCAATTTGGCTCATCCATTCTGTTCTCCTCTTTTCAACAGGAGGAGTAACAATTAATTGTAATAATTCAGAAGCAGCTGATCCCACTAATGGAATCAAGCCAACACCAGTTTTAGCAATTGCATATGCTATGTCTTTCTTTGTTTCTTTATCCATATATATTCATCATTTGTAATAATAGATTGCACTATTTGCTTCCTTGATGCGGTAGGGCAACATTTAAACAAAACTTTATTCTTGATGTTGTTTGGTTAGTTTCTGACTCTGTAGTTGAAGCTCCAAAATTTAAAACTTCAATTTTTAGCCCACCTCCCAACTTACTACCTTCTTCATTTGATGCCAACACAGCTACATCAAAATCTATCTTGGTCAAAAACCTTCTTCCGTCTTTACCATCTTTCCTCCAAATTGAGTTTTTTTGATCGTGATCATCTTGTTCCTCCATAATTATTGGATTAACAATCGCACCATTAGATTCCGCAAATTCTTTAGTATCATTTATAGACTTAATGATTGATTTTACTGTAGTAGTAATAAATTCATCTAATTCCATATTGGTTTATTTTAAAGTCTAGTATAGTTACTTGTTAATATAAGTTACAATATTATAAATTTAAAATAACTATTACAATACCGGGGAAAACCCGTAGAGTGCAACCTTCAATTTATTTAATTAGCGGATAAATAGCCCTATAAAACGATTTTTCGTTAAAGAAAAATTACATTTATCTTAATTAAGTTTTCTTTCCTCTCTCCTTCTCCGCATGTTTAAAGAAATCACACAAGAATTTTATATTCTCTGCCATTTCACCAAAATCGGTTAATAGAGCGTCATGCCTAGATTGAATATAGCCGTGATAAATTTCGAGTAAGTGATCCCGATATTGTTTTGGAGAAGCCATATTGAGGAGTATTTCCAATCTTCAATGGTTCTTAAATCTAATTTTGAGTTCTTTGGCAAAAGAATTACTCGGTTTTCTTGCAAAGCGGCATTAATTTTGTGTAAATCAAACATCATAGGCGAATAGCATTTTATTTTAGTATAACTTATACAAATGCAAGACAAACTTAATTAAAGGCAAGTAAAAACTCAATTTAAACTTATAGATAAGTAAGTAAAACTTTACTTTCCGAAAGTTATACTTATGATAAAATGACTTATTATTGCTAAATTTGAGCATTCAACAATGAAAATGGATAAAATAAATAGAATAAAAGAGATCTTGGTTATTCAAGATAAATCACAAAAGTGGTTAGCTGGAGAACTTGGAATCAGTACTACGGCTATGACTGCGATTAGTAATAACAAATCTCAACCTCATTTAAAAGATTTGAAACGAATTGCCGCAATTTTGGATGTGGATATTCGGGAATTGTTGATACCTACTAAAGGTAGTCCTTTGTAGGAAGAGAACTATTTATCAAAATCCATGGCATTCGATCTTCAATTTAAGAAAAGAATTAAAACCATTCGTGAAAAAATTACGCACGATGAAGAATACTTTTTCCGATTAATTGAGGATGATGCTAATTACCCAGTTCTCAATTGGGTTTGGGAAGAATTTTATAATGGTCCGAAAATAAGTATTGATAAAGTAGATCAATTAATACATGAATTAATTGCTTTGAAAACTGATTTTAGTAAGCATAAACATGCAAAACAAATTAATTACTTTTCTGATCGACTAGTAATCTTTTTCAATGAAGCTTATCGAATCAAACAACAGGTGATTTGCATTAGCGATTAACCTTTTAAAAGCATTACACGCTCCATACACATCCTGATGAAAAATCGGGATAAGTATTCCGCTTAATAAAGTAGAAAAAACAAATAATATCTTCTCCCCTTTTGCCAGGGCGTTTTCTGTTCCCTTCTTTCATTCACCGTAGTAAAACGAAGGAGAACTTCTAAAATAATATATTTCAACCAAAGCTTACATTAACATAACGCAGGCCATTATAGAACAAATATTGATTGTTCTAAAAAAACAAACTATCCATCATTATATTATCTTGCGAAAGTTTACAAAAAAACATCATTTATTATGAGGCGAAAAATCCCAGAATCAACTCTACCAAAACTCAATCGCTCGCAAATGATAACTCCCGAAGGCTTACAAAAATTAAGGGAAGAACACGATCACTTGTGGCGAGTTGAACGTCCAGACGTTACAGCTAAGGTTACATGGGCCGCAAGTTTGGGAGATCGCTCAGAAAATGCCGATTACCATTACAACAAAAAACGTCTTCGAGAAATTGATAAACGCATTCGTTATTTGTGTAAGTGTATTGATGACTTTAAAATCATTAGCTACCACCCCAACCAAGAAGGGAAAGTGAATTTTGGTGCTTGGATAGAAATTGAGAATGATCGTGGAATGTACAAAAGACTTCGGGTTGTAGGCTATGAAGAACTTATTGGCAAGAAAGATTATATCTCTGTTGATTCCCCTATTGTACAAGCATTCCTAAAAAAAGAAGTTGGTGATGAAGTCTCCGTACCAACACCTGTGGGCGAAATGAAATGGAAATTACATAAGATAGAATATCAAAAATAACAGCATTATACGATCTAGTACTTGATCTGAAGAATTACACAGTTTGAGCAGGCAGATTGACTATAATTAAAAATACAGATTTATAATTTTGAATATTTTCTTCATACTGTTTCATACTTAAAATCAACTAAAGATAACCCAAATTAAATGGAGTAATTTGAACTTAAAAGAATTTTCTTTTTTTCCACCCGCATATATCTTTTAACCAAAGCATACATTAACACAACGCAGGCCATTATAAAACAACATATAGCAAATGGCGCTCAGGGCGATTAGCCATGATTAACACACATAATTCCCAGCTGCTCTGGCTAGCCCACAGCTAAATTGATCCACAGGATCAATTTTTAACGGTGCGTCCTTTTAAAGCCATTTAAGGATTATTAACTATAATTCTCTTTATGTGTAAGTAGTTCATACACGTTAAATTTGAAATGCAAAAAAAGGTTGTTCTATAATTGGTCGTTATATTAAGTCGCCGCGCGCCGTCGCCGAAGGCTATGCCGCAAGAGCCTTCGGCATTTGCCCTTTATATTTTTCTTTAATGACTTCCAAACCAGAAATCTACAATAAACTGATTCACTGTTTAACTTTCTCCGCCTCTAAAAGAGCCTTATATAGGGCAAGACTAATCACGTTTCCTTTGTCTCGGAGTGGAGACAAACCGACAAGCTTTAATTTATACCCTGCTACTTTAGTTTCTTGCTTAAATCTTTGATTTGTGTTTAGTTCAATCTTGACAGGAATTCTGTCTTTTCCAGTGATTTTAAATATTAATTTAGCATTGCCTGCCCACTTACATTGAGCATTTTTAGGGCACCTGGAGTCTTCAACTACTTTAATTAATTTAATTTTTAAAGTTTTATCTATGTCTAGAATTGAGCCAGTGACTCCAACCTCTATCTCATGGGACTCAACTTTAGATTGAGAATTATTTTTCTCTTGGTTTTTTGGCTTGGTTGTCAACTCAACAACATTTAAAACAAAATAATTAAGCTTGGGAGAATACAAAATAAGTTTGCCAGTAGTATCTATTATATTCTGAACCTTATTTGAAACATTGTTCATAAGCTTTTCATATGGCCCGGGACCATATTCATTAGGATTAGGTTGAACAATCCGGAATTTAGCTACAGATAAAAGATCACCCTTATCGTTGTAATACTTCCACTCGCCTGTTCGGTTACCTTCCTCAAATATGCCAGCGGCTTTTATTTTTCCATTCTTATAATAATAGGTCCAAGGCCCATTATGACCTCCCATTCCATACTTTCCTTCTGCCTGAATCTTGCCATTGGCGTGATAAACTACGCAATTCCGTATTTTTTGATCAGTCATTCGTTTTACCCAAAGATTTCCGTTTTCATGAAATAGTTTCATTTCACCATTGGGAACTCCTGAATTAAAATGCTGAGAATGAACCAATTTTCCACTTTCATATCGTTTCTGAAGCCCATGTTTCTTTCCATCCTTGAAATGATAAACGAATTGAGGAATAACCAAGTTGGCATCAAAATTCAAAGAATCCTCAGACAATAAATCCTCGACCGTCCAAAACATATCCCTTTGAGGCGACAGAATCACGTGTAGGCCTTCCAATTTATGATTTTTAAGTGTAAATAAAATTGTTCTGCTAGGGCCTTCGCAAACACTTTTTCCATAACCAATCTCACGCAATGCGAAATTTCCATCTTCAAGATGATTGATGTTGTAAAGTCCTGCGTAAATCGTATTTCGCAAACTTTCGGTTCCCTTATATTCAACCCCGTTATAAGTGACTTTTACCATTCCAAAAGCGTCTCCGCACCAGTTATTAATTAATAACAGGCAGAATACAATTAAACAGAGATTAAACCTTGATATCATCTTCAGATACATATTTTAAACTTTCAAAGATGTTACCAATTAATCAAATAATATGCCAAAATGCTTACAATACATTTTAAGAAAAAAATGATTTAATTGTTGCAGGTAACTTTTAGATTAACACACATAATTCCCGGCTGCTCTGGCTAGCCCACACCTAAATTAATCCACAGGATCAACTCTTAACGGTGCGTCCTTTTAAAGCCATTTAAGGATTGTCAGCTATAATTCTCATCATGTGCGCGCCTGTCCAACGGTTGGTAAGAGGTTCCAACTAAGCTAAGAATTAAACTGACCTTAAGTTGTTCTATAATTAGTAGATATATATAATTTCTGCAAAGCAAGCGGCAAATTTTAAATTTCCCAGATAATCTCTTCTGCTTCTTCTAAAACAACTATCGAATGAAAAGCTTAGAATAGTAACTTTCGGAATCCGTATTAATATTAATAAAATACATCCCAATCTGAAGGGTCTCCAATTCAAATTTAACTTCCGATTGATACGCTGATATTTGCTTCTTAAGTATTACTTCCCCCGCCACATTGTACAAGCGCATTGTACCATTTAAAGGCTCACTAATTTTCAACATAAATTCCCCCTGATTTGGGTTGGGATACACTTCTATAACATCTTTTATACGTATGTTTTCTATACCAAGAAGATCATTTACAATTGCATTAGAAGTATCTGAACAACCTATTGAATCGGATACGATTACAGTGTAAATCCCGGAAATTATTCCAATCAGATCTTCTACATCATCATTATCTCCTGTTCCATCATTATTCCAATCAAAAGTATATGGTGATACTCCTCCACTCACGTTAAGTTCAATACTTCCATTTCCAGTAGACGTTTCATCTGTAACAATTGTTGCTACAGAAAGATCAGTGGTTACATTCACCGTAAAACTACATGAAGTTGAATTACCATTGATATCCGTTCCCGTGTAGATAACTGTACTCATTCCCAATTCAAATAAATCTCCTGAATTGAAATTGGAAACTATGGTATCCATACCAACGTTATCTAAAACGGTTGGTGTCGTCCAGGTAACAATTGCTGAGCAGTTTTCATGATTCGCTTCTTTTGTAAAGTCTATTGGGCAGCCTGTGATATTCGGAGCTACGCTATCATTTACGATTGCATTAGTCGTATCTGAACAACCTATTGAATCGGATACGATTACAGAATAAATCCCGGAAATTATTCCAATCAGATCTTCTACATCATCATTATCTCCTGTTCCATCATTATCCCAATCAAAAGTATATGGAGATACTCCTCCACTCACGTTAAGTTCAATACTTCCATTTCCAGTAGACGTTTCATCTGTAACAATTGTTGCTACAGAAAGATCATTGGTTACATTCACCGTAAAACTACATGAAGTTGAATTACCATTGATATCCGTTCCCGTGTAGATAACTGTACTCATTCCCAATTCAAATAGATCTCCTGAATTGAAATTGGAAACTATGGTATCCATACCAACGTTATCTAAAACGGTTGGTGTCGTCCAAGTAACAATTGCTGAGCAGTTTTCATGATTCGCTTCTTTTGTAAAGTCTATTGGGCAGCCTGTGATAACCGGGGCAATAGTGTCTATTATTATTACCGTTGAATCGATAGAAATACTAATTTGCAATGTACTATCGCATCCCATACTTGTTTGAAAGTATTGATAATACACACCAGAATCGGCATAATCCTGCCCATTGATATTTACTTGGCCGTTCTCAATTATGGAAGTGTCCAATATTGAAAATTGATCAGTAGGTATAATGTCTGTAAGTGTGTTAAAGGTAGAATTGGTTGTTATCGGAGTGTTATAATCAAAGTATATATGTGCTTCATTATCGATAACTGTACCATTTCCTAATCCTGCTTTAGGCACAATTCTATACGTTACAAATCCTTTGCTTAGGCTTTCATTACTGGCACTATCCACAAGATTTATGTTGTCGAACCTGAACTTCACAATGGAATTATCAGAGATTTCAGTGATGAGAGGTTGATGACTTGTTGAAATAACACTCAAGGAACTAATATCCAGCATTGAATTTAGGGTGTCCAATATGAAAATATTAATTGCATTGGCTGTTCCTATATTTTGAAAATTTATTGTATAAGTTAATTGTTCATCTTTACGCACATAATTCGGAGCGCATTCTCCGATAGGAAAAACTTCCTTATTATTTGGATCATAACTGGTTATCACGTCAAAGCAGTATTGTTTTCTATTATTTTCAATAAAAGCATCTCCTGATTCAGGTAATATAATTACATCAAAACATACCAACTGTCCCGCCATTGCTGTCGTATCAGTAAAGAATTTAACTGAATTAAGAAAATGTAAAGATTGATAATCCATGGAATCAAGAAGCCACACCAAAGTATCTCCATTGATAGAATCCGGGGATATGTCACTGGTTAAATATGAAATGGGACCACCGTAAATCAATTTCAGAGTCCCTTCAGTTATCACACAACCCTCATTAAAAGCGTCCAGATTAATGGATGACACTTGTCCCGGTTGAAAAAAAGGATTATTAATTAAAGCGTTCATATCAAATCCCATGGTTTTAGGACCATTGAGTAATACACTTTTTACTCTGCTACAAGAATTCGAATCTACCACCGTTAAAACATATATCCCCGCTTCTCCGACGTTAAGAACTGAATCATTCGTTGCCGGAAGGTTATTCCAGCTATATTCAATTGGGTCCGCTGCTCCGGAAACGGAAACTGATATTAATCCGGAATCCAAACATGTTACGTCCTTCGTACTATCAATTTCCACAGTCACTATACCATTACAAGTACAATTATTGCTAAACGACACTTGATGATCGAAATATGAGTTCCAATTTGTTGCGCTCCATGCTGGATCATCAACAGATACACAATTGAGGTTTGGATTTCCTAAAAAGCTTGTACTCCATTGTAAATTAATATTATTTCCATTCCTGAGATCAACAGAATTAAAATTATTGGAATCACAATACAAATATCGCAATGTTGGGTTTGCGCTTATATCAAGTGAGGTTAACTGATTGTTTTGGGCTTTAAAATTATATAAATCTGGAAATCCGGAAAGATCAATAGATGTAAGTTGGTTTTTAGTCAGCCAAAGTACGGTTATGGCAGGACAATTATTGAAGCTAAAGTCAACCATTTGATTTAAATCGGCTTTAATGCTATATAGATCAGGCTTGTTATTAATCGTCATGGTTGATATTTGATTCCACCGGAAATCAATTGCTAACATGAGCGGATTGTTGCTAAAATCCAAAGCACCAATATTATTGTTGGTACATTCCAGAACTTCCAGCAATGAATTATTGCTTAAATCTAAGGTATCTAAGTTATTATGGTTGCAATGTATCCAGATCAACAATGGATTATTTTGCAGATTCAGGGAAGATAAATTATTGTAATTGCACCATAATTTTTCCAACAAGGTATTTTGACTTAAATCAATTGAACTAACATTTCCGGAAAATGCTAAGTCTTTTAGCTGTGCATTTTGAGTTACGTCCAAAGAACTAAAAGTCCCTGTTACTTGCAACATTTCTAACAATATATTATTTGTGACATCAAGAGATGCTAGAGAGTCATTACACCATAATTTCTTAAGAACCAGATTATTGCTAACATCTAGGTTTTTCACATTACAATGTGTTACTGATAATTCCATCAACGAGTCAGCTCCATTTACAACAATGGACATGAGATTGAAATTGTTGTTTACATAAAGCTGCTCCAGAATTGAGTTATTGCTAACATTCAATGTCGAGAGATTGTTTTCGTTTAAATACAGGAATTGGAGCTGCAAGTTATTGCTGACGTCCAATGAAGTAATTTTACTTCCATAGCAATCCAAATACTCCAATGAATCGGCACCATTGAGGTTCAATTCCTCAATCCGGGTAAACCGAAATTTCAATGTTTTCAATGAATGATTCATACTTAAATCCAAGGTATCAAGTTGAGTATTACTTACATCCAAAGTCAATAGCGACGTGAATTCCTCAATTCCGATGAGGCTATAAACGCTTGAATAGCTAATATTAATTGCTCCTGAAAACGAATTTGCTTCGCTAACTTGTATTAACGAATCTCCATTTGTATTAATGGCCGTATTTGCCAGCAGATAGGAATTAAAAATAGGATCAGGGATGTTAATTGCTTGACCATTCATCCTTGTAAATCCAAAAACTGCTACTACAATAATTATAATTCGAGGGGCTAAGGTTGAACTAAAGTGCATCGATTCTATGAGAAATAATTAAAATATGGTGCTTTGGTAATCTTGTACGTACGATTTATTGATTTGTTCTGTGTCAAACCTAATAATTGTTCGTATTGAAAATAATTAACTAAATTTTCTAATCAAATCCAATTTTATCCTTCTTATTTCATGTTAGATGGGTACCAATAATAGAAGCAACCTATTCTAAGTGAATTTTGTCCTATGGATATTAGATTAACCAATAATAGATGATTAACATCTAGTTTATTTTTGCGTTGATTGTATTTTTTATTAACTTCTTCCTTTTAGTCAATAAGTCTATCTATTATCTAACCGCTTTAATATGAAAAAGTCTTTACTTATTTTAACAGTAATTGGTTTTGCTTCTACGCTTATTAACGCACAAATAGTAAATATTCCAGATGCTAACTTTAAAGCTTATCTAGTTGGAAATACCGCTATCAACACCAACGGAAATACGGAAATAGAAGTCACCGAGGCTACCAATTATACCGGAGGTATCTATTGCTCAAATAAGAATATTAGTGATTTAACAGGAATAGAGGCGTTTACCAAAATAACCAACCTAGGCTGCACCGGAAACTCTTTAACCACTTTGAATTTGAGTTCAAATACGGCTTTAACAAATTTAACCTGTTTTAATAATTCATTAAGCAACTTAGATTTAAGTACCAATACCGCTTTATATCATTTAGATTTTGTCAACAATTCCCTGACTAGTATAGATTTAAGCAACAATACAGCCTTGTCATTGTTAAGGTGTTATGGTAATTCCCTGAATAGTTTGGATTTGAGCCAAAACATAAATTTGACAACATTGGAATGCTACAATAACCCACTCAACAATTTGGATTTGAGTAACAATACCGCTTTATCTTGGTTAAGATGTGCTAATACCTCCTTAAACAGTTTAGACTTGACTTTCAACACTGCCTTAACACTTTTAAATTGCAATGATAATTCACTGACTAGCTTGGATTTGAGTAACAATACCGCTCTACAATATCTAGATTGCAATCGTGATTCCTTGACCAGTTTAGATTTGAGTTCAAATACTGCTTTAACAAACTTAAGTTGTGTTGATAATTCCTTGATTCATTTGGACTTGAGTTACAATACAGCGTTGAGAGTATTAAAATGTAACGATAATTCTTTGAGTGGTTTAAACATTGCTAATGGGAATAACTCTAATTTACATGTAGGTACTTTTTCTATAAAGAATAACCCTAATTTATTCTGCATCCAGGTAGATGATCCAATTTTCATGTATAATAGCTTTGCTGATTCCAGCCAAAAAGATGTTCAAGCGCAATATGGGGCAAATTGTTTTTACCATAGTGAACACAACATCGTCTCAGGATCTATTTTTTTGGATCAAGATTCCAACTGTATTGGCGAAGGGTATTTGCACAAAAATATATTTATCAAGGATACAAGAGGTTATTACGCTCATGTAGATAGCAACGGAAATTATAGATTAAGAACTGACACCGGAATAGCATATATTGAACAGATATTTGCCAACCCACTTATAAGTCAAACCTGCTTTAACGGAGGATATAGCATTTCATTTGATACTTTCGGAGTAGATTCTTCTGGATTCAACTTTTACAATACTCTTATTGATTGCCCCAAACTTAATGTGGATATAATGTGCAACAGAAGAAGACGTTGCTTTAAAAATCAAACCTACATAAACTATTCTAACGACGGATATGTCGCTGAATCGAACGTACAGTTGGTGGTAGAATTTCCTGAATATGTACATTTGGTAAGTACAAATAGACTTTATACCATTGATGGAGCTGGTAGATATGTTTTTGATATTGGAAGTCTCGCTGCCGGAGAAGCAGGACAATTAAATATTATAGATTCTGTAGCTTGTGAAAACAATATATCTGGTTTGACACAATGCACTCGCGTTTGGATTACTCCTTCAAATGAGTGTCTAAATAATCTTGACAGCGCAATTTTGGAATGGGATAAATCTTCTATTTCAGTAACTGGAACTTGTATGAACGATAGTATTAAATTTGTGATTTATAATACTGGAGATGCGGGAAATGGAGATATGGATGGTACGAGCCAATATAGAATCTATGTAGATAACCTTCTTTCCTATACGGGTATGTTTCAATTGAATGGAGAAGATAGTTTGTTGATACAACTTCCCGCGAATGGACAAACCATAAGAATTGAAGCAGACCAGAGATTTGGACATCCGGGGAGTTCAAGACCCAGAACTACTATTGAAGCTTGTGGCAATGGTGGAGTTCCTATTGAATACGGAATGCCTTTACAAAGTGAATTGGATAACCTAGATTATGAAGTAGCAGAGCATTGCTTACCAATTATTGATAGCTACGATCCTAATGATAAAAAAGTATTTCCTCAGGGAACCACCGTTAATCGCTATGTCCATCCTGATTCAAAACTAAATTATACTATTCGCTTTCAGAATACCGGTACTGATACCGCATATACGGTAATAATCGTGGATAGCCTCTCAAAGGAGCTAGATTTAGCAAATCTAAAGCTGGGAGCATCTTCCCATCCATATAATTTTGAGATTAGAAGTGGCTCTAATGGACAACCCGTGTTAATGTTTATCTTCCACCAAATAAATTTAGTTGATTCATTAACAGATGAAACAAATAGTAATGGATTTGTCAGTTTTACAATAAAATCTAATAATGGAACCACAAATAATACCGTAGTACACAATAGTGCCGACATCTATTTTGATTACAACCTACCAATAACTACTAATGATAGTTGGATTACAATATCGGATACGGTAATTTATGGGCCAAACATTGTTGTTACTGAAACAAAGAATACCTCAATTGCTGCGTTAACGAATCAAAAGTTAAACATATTTCCAAATCCGTTTAATGAGTTCATTACACTCACACTGTCTGATGGGTTAACAGGAAACGAATCCGTTCAGATTTATGATCTAGTTGGAAAGGAGTTCTTCTCTACTAATATCAACAATAAAGCATCAATTCGAATTGATGGGGCTATGCTTGAGAAAGGAGTTTATTTTATTGAGTTGCGTAGCGATTCAGGAATCATTTTAGGCAGAAGTAAAGTTGTAAAACAATAGAAAAACATGGTAATGAGGTCAAAAATAATCAATTACCTTTCTTAGACTTCCTATATATATTACCACATCACCCTCATCCTATTCATTAATAACGAAACGAACCTTCTTCCCGTATAACTAATCTAATCTACCGCTCACCAAAATACGCATCTTCTCCGGTCAGTAATGGAATCAACTTATTTGGTACAAATTCCTTCCAGGTAGAATCCTTGGCCAGTATGGCTTGTAATACCTTGTCAGACCTTATAGCTAATATTTGCGGATCGACATCCCTAAGATCATAAATGCGATTGGTCAACTGTAAGAAATTAATAAGGCTTTGGGTGGCTTCATTTAATTCAATAGATGACAATCCAAGAAGGGATTTTGTTTCATCTATTTCTGGAAAAATCATTATTCTAGTCTTCATTTTAGAGGCAAGCAACATTAATTTGAGCAGCCCCTGATGCGCATTGTATTCTGCATTATCCATTAAAACTTTACGGATATTGTCAAGACCCAGAACGATGTTTAAACTGCTCATTCTGATCCTTTGTTGCATAAATTCGATTAATTCGTGATGATACGTGAAATTCGTAATCATCAGTGGATATCCCAATTCTGTAATTAGTTTGGATCGTTTCATGAAATCATCAAGAACGAGTTCTGTATTGCTTTTAAAACAGTTAAAAGTTAATTCAGCAACGGGTTGTATTGAATCTAACGTAGCCAACTTATCGCTAATGAGTTGGTTTTGTGATCTAAGAAACATTTCCACCGTTACTTTTGTGGGCGGTCGAAAGCGCCCTCGCACTAACACAATATCCTTCTTATAAAGTGCATTTGATGGCTGCAAAACTTCATAGTTCTTGCCAAGCATAATCATTTTAGTAAGCCCAGACTTCACTAACTGCAGCGACATATGTAAACTTATTTCCTCATCAAAATGATTCCCGTAAGCTTGAATAAAATTGACTTCCACTTGATCCGTTGAAAGGTTTTGAATTAAATTTTCTACGAATAATTTACTGGAATGTGCGTAATTAAATACGCTATAAATAAGATTCACGCCAAGTTTACCTACAATACTAAGTTGCCCGTCAATTGCATCATTGTGTAATAATAAGTGGATTATAACCGTGGATGGAGGACTATCTGGAGTTAACTGAAATCGAACTCCCATCCAACCTTGGCCTTGGTTGGTCTTATGAAAATTGATTGTTTCTATGGTATTTGCAAAGACAAAAAATTGCTTTTGTGCAGCACGGTCGGACAAACTTTCGTTTATATCCTTATACTCTACATCCAGCATACTCTCTACCCGGGATTTGGAAACGTATTTTTGTGTCTTGCCATAAATAGAATCGCTTACAGTCATATCGTAAGCACTAATGGTTTTTGCGATCATGTCCGATGCTGCACCAGCTTTAAAAAAATGATTCGCTACTTCTTGACCTGCTCCTATCTCTGCAAACACGCCATAAATGGTTGGATTTAAATTAAGTTCTAAGGCCTTTTCTTTTGTTGTCAAGTGCTCCGATCGTTTCATTCCTCTTCATTTTGATAAACTACATCAATCAATTAAAAAAAATGTGTAGTTCTTTCATGCTAAAATAAACCTTTATCATAATACATTTCCCATCTATTCCATAATTTATATAATTTCTAGTTTCTCTTAATCTTCAGATAATGTACATTTCCTTGCAATTTTTTAAAACTTTCAACCTCTGGTTTTCATTATTGTTTTAGTTTTCTACTTTTAGCTTAAATTACTATTTAACAGCTAATTATCATAAAAAAAACAATACCTGGCAAATGGCGCTCAGGGCCTTTAGCCAAGATTAACATAATCCTTGTTCTCGACCAGACAGGACGTTAACGTTAAGAATTATGAAAGCTATCCCTCGAATAAAAAAATCTTAAAATAAATAGGAACAAATTTAAAATACCTTGTAGTTTTATACAATAGAATTAAAAATTAAATATTATGATTAAAAAACAACTATTGAAATTCGGACTTATTGTAGTAGCTATGACGTCTTTTAACTGCATGAATGCGCAACAAGCAATAACCGGTTGTGTCGGCGAATGTGGAAGTACCAGCAGCAACTCCTTTACTTCTAGAGGTAATCCAAATGGCGTCACAACTTATGCCGTGGAAACACCCGTAGACAATCTATGTGATAGCCATGATGCAATACTTGAAATTTCTTTTCCTAACAATCCAGAATTAAATACTATAAGTGCTGATCTCACAGACGGATCACTTGCGTTTGAAGTACCAGGACAAGTTCAGATAAGTATTGAATTTAGATTAGAACAGAATAATAGTGGCATTCTCTGTAGTCGATTAGGTGAAATTCAGTACGAATTGAGACGAGATGTAGGTGGAAATTAAATTCCTGCATATTCGCTTTAACCCACTAGTTAATTGAAACCTCCAAAATATCTTATGATTATTTTGGAGGTGTTTTTTATTCGTTAGAAATGTTCCTCTGGTCTTTGTTAGTGCTTATTTGAATTTCTTCCTAGTTGATTTATTGACTATTTCCTGCTTCTCAATCTCCCTATTTATTAGGGGCATCATTATCCCCATTTCAACAAGAGCGTGTGCTTGTTCTTTTTATTCGTAAACGACAATCATTAATTCAATGACTTAAAACTGAACTTGGTATAAGATATTAGGAATCATTTCAAGCTGTGTATCACGTCGTAATTCTTGCCATCTCACACTAAAGTACTCATACGTTTTGGATTGGTTATTTAGCGTATTAATGATCTCAAACTTGATTGCGTGCGTTGTTTTCTTTCGATTCATTTGAAGAATAGCTCCAATATTCCATAGGAATATATCTTCTCCCTTTTTACTCCATGGTTCATCCTTATACACCGTTTGTTGCTCTAAAAACGACTGTTGGTAATCCACAGGGGTATACCTGTTTCCTCCAATGTAACTTACTTTTGAATTCAGTTTAAGTACTTTTTTCTTAATTTTTCCAAATTTAAATTCCTTTCCAATTAAGAAATTAGTTACGTAATTTCCGTTATATCTTGATCCTCTTTCAACTCCATCCAACGCAGTATATTTTGATTCATACAAAGATGCGGTTAGCAAATAGTAGAAATTTTTACTTAAAAAACGCTCCAACGTCATTTCTACACCATAGTTTTTACCTGTTCCTTCACTTACCATTTCTACCCTACTAAACCAGTTCGATCTATTAATGTTCGCATAGGAACTGGTAACATCGTTTTCAACGGCCAAATGATACAATTGTTGATAATAGGCCTCAAATTTTAAATGGGCATTTTCAGAGATTCCATAATCATATCCAACTACGTAGTGATTCGCTTTTGGTAATTTCAATCCCAGATTTGGGGTAGATTGCGTTCCATCAGCCTGATCTACCTTTGCAAAATAACTTAGCAATGACTCAATCTTACTATGTACCCCAAATCCAGCGTTGATCGTATGTCTTGGACTGAGTTTCCATTTTACGCCAATTCTTGGCTCTATTGAATATGAATTATTTAGCATTAATTGCATGTAATGAAGACCACTTACAATAGTGATGTCGTCATTCACACGATATTTCCATGTGGAATAACCTTGTAAATAACCTGTTCGGCCGCTATCTGCTAATATCGTTTTGAAATTGAACGTATTGGTGTCTAAATACCTACCACTGAATAGATAATCGATGTTTGAATAGATTACACCAAATTGAATTTTATTCTTTGAATTGATCTTTTTGTTAAATTCCGTGCTGGTTCTCACAGCGGTGTTGGCTAAAAAGTCTCTGTATAACAAACGATAAGTCCCTCTTGTATCATCTGCGGAGTACAAGGTTCCGCTTCCATTATTTGATACTGAAACTTTAGTTTCGAGATATGTATTATCGTTTATAAAGTAAAAGTTCTTGGCACCGATAATACCTGCCTGAGTAAAAATATCATTTTCATCGACCAAAGAATCTCCATTTTCAGTTTTATCGAAGTCCTTTTGTAATAAATTACTTTTTCTTCCAAACCCAAAAACGGAGAATACACCCGCATTTTTAGTTGGGAATCTCATTTTGAATGCAGCATCCTGATACTTTGGAATCCCTCCAAAATCAATTATTCCCGCATCATCTAATAATGCCAGTGAGGAATAGCGATAATTTGCAACATAGGAGGATTTTTTTCCTTTTACAAAAGGTCCTTCCAAAGTCATATCTGTACCAAAAATCCCTAAACCAAACGTATATTCTCGTTTTTCGTTATTTCCCGTTCTCTATTTAATATCGAATACTCCGGATAAAGCGTTTCCGTATTCTGGTGCAAAAGCTCCTGTTGAAAAATCTGAATTGGCCAACATTGTACTATTCAACGCATTAATACTGCCTCCTGAGGATCCTTCCTCCGAAAAATGATTGGGATTTGGAATTTCAATTCCTTCCATTCTCCATAAAATTCCTTTAGGAGAATTCCCTCTTACAATAATGTCATTTTCACCTTCAGCAGGGCTATTCACACCTGCAAATGCAGAAACTGCTCTTGCAGGATCGTTTAAAGTACCAGCATACCGTTTCGCTTCTTCTACTGAAAAAGTTCTTGAACTTACCATCGACATGTCATTGATAGGACTACGTTTATCTCCATTGGCAGTTACCACAACTTCTTCGACATTGGTTACGTCTTCAACCATAGCGACCTGTAGCACCACTTCCTTGCCCGAAGTAATTTGAACATTGGAAAGAACTTTATCTTTATATCCAATATAAGTAACTTTCAATGTAACCCTTCCAATGGGTACGCTGTCCAAGCGAAAATTACCATATTCGTTTGTAGTGGTTCCAATAAGTGGTTCTGAATTTACAATAAAAACGGTTGCTCCAATAGCAGCAGCCCGGGAATCTTGATCTATAATTTTTCCTCGAATAGTTTGAGTGATTGTTTGCGCCATCACGACCGTCGAACAAGTTGTTCCCAGTAGAAATAACACTACCGTCCTTTGTAAAATTTTATTCATAATCTGGGATGTTAATAAGGTCTAAAATTTGATGATTTTAGATAAAGTCGCTTTATTGAATTGAAGACAATTTAAACCTGACTTACCCCTATTCAACGTATTAATTCTCCGGATTAGATAATTTTTTGAATAGTAAAACCCTATGTCAGACCTGCTAGCCAACGGTAGCTTAAACGCAAGTTCCTAAGCCTGCTCCATATGAAAATAAGATTTAACCAAAAATCTTTGTTGATCATCTAATCCAAATTCCTTTAATCTACTTTGGGAAAAAAAATAGGTGTAACTATAAAGATAAGCAGCGATCAATGCTAACGCATAACTCACTGCTTATCAAATGAAAACCTCAAAATCACGGTTATAACGATTTCAGACCCATTACTATTTCAGTTTGGTTTATCTAAAATGGTCAATACAACAGAAAAGATTAGTTGCAAGAATTAGAACTTATACATATATTGCAACAACATGTTTTAAAATAAAAATATTTAAATATGAAAATTGATGTGCTTTGCTGGAATGTCCGAAATCTAAGTAATACGATAGCTCGACCAGGTGTACGAGGAAGAGGATTATTGTTGGACTTCCGTATTCAAACGGTTGCTTTCAATATCAAAAGAATGAGTCCACATTTAGCATTTATATTAGAAACTGGACCTGATGGAGCAACAGTGGCTGACGAACTCAATGCTTTACTTCCTCACCACACGGTTGAGGCAAGCAATACGACGGAGGGCGAATCGTATCTTATTGTGAAAGCGAATAAATTTATTAGACATGTACAAGGGCATGCTCTAATTCCTACAGTCGAAGGATACAGAGCAGGTTTATTGGTCAGCCTTCGGATCGCTACGGAAAGGCATCCTAGGTCAGTAAGAGTGAACATAGGTGTGCTCCATGCCCCTTCTCCTGGTCATAATATAGATGATCGAATGGCATGTATTGAAGCCGTAGCTAGGGGGATTAAACAACCAGGTGTCACCTCTTTTCTAATGGGAGATCTCAATATTAAAAGAAATTGAATATGACACACTTAAAACGCGCTTGACGGCTAGAGATTTAGCATTTGGGCATATAGGACCATTTGACATGAATGGACCCTCTAATACTAGTTTAAGAAAGTATACTACCATATTAAGAGAACAAGACATAGGGAGTCAACCTTATGACCAATGTTGGACAGATGGTCGCTTAATCGCCGAAACCTTCGTTATTGGGAATCTATTCGTAAATAAAATGGACGAAATGAATCATCAGAATTCCATTACAGACGGGATTCAAAAATTAATTGAATATTCCCAACACCTTGGTAGAGAATCACGGCACCGAACACAGGTTCTTGCTGGTGATATTCTCTTCCAAAACTATCATCAGTTATCGAGTGTATTGACTTTTCTAGCTTCAGAAAATGAAAATGTTCCGCGTACTCGAGCAAGGCGAGAACCTGTTCGATCATGGATACAAAGTTCTTATCCGCATTGTAACATTTTTAACAGAAATAATTGCTCTAATTAACGGGAACGAGACTATTCCTAGTCATATTTATACCCACACCGGCTAAAGTTGCCTCGGATGCGCTGTTTTACCTATCACTTGTTGACTCTTTTGCCAACTTAAACACAGCTGGTCAAATAGGATTGCTATACAAAACAAGCATCCATTTTTGAACACTCAATTAGTGATCATTATCCTATATCCACGGAGATTGATTTGCACTCGTAGGATGGTAATCTAGTGTGCTATAATTCTTCCATCCATTATTAAAACAACTACTCATTTATTTTTCATTAATCTACCATGGCTAAAGCAAAGAATTCAAACGGGAAAGGAAAGGAAAAAGGAAAAGGAAAGGGACTTACTTCGGCTTCGACTCGTCAATTCAATCAAATTAAAACATTTGATGAAATAAAAAACTTAATCAGAAGACAACAACGAAACGACACCTTTTCATTCCAATCTAGTGAAATCCCTTCAGAAAGCATCGTTTTTGCTATTGGATAACTTTTTTGACCCATCCGCTCCGCTTACCATTCATCAATTTCAAACGGAGTTAGACACCGATTCGGAACTGAAGGTGAAAGGTCAACTTGAAAATGAGTTCGCTGGTGCAACTGGGTTTTAGATTATTATGTTGACTTTCACTCAAGTTAATAATGAATATGAATTGCTATTAGAACTAAATCATTTCCATCCGGATTGGAAAATGTCTATGGCTTTTCCATCCTTAGAAGATACCGTAGTTGATGGTTTTCATTACGTTAACCCAACCTTTAAACTTGATTCTCAACATCGCGAGGTGCTTCCTGATAATTTTAGAGAATTGCTTTAGTTACGAGGCTGCGCCGATTGTTTCTGATCCAAAAACAACATGTTAAAGGTTTGTCGTTTTATTCAGAAATCAATGTTACTTCTCTATCTACTTTCGCTTCAATGGCTTTTAACAGACAGCAATCATTCGTCCATTTATTTAGAAGGACCTATTCATATTATAAATGAAATTCCAATACTATGGTTCAAAATCTCAAAACGGACGTGCCTTAGAATTTTTTAATAGAAGTTACCCTCTTTCATTGCAATTGTGTGCGATTCGCAGCGAACCAAATATTACCCAGAAAACAGGGATCCCTTTTGTTTTCGGTCAACTTTCTTCGATTCAAGAATATAATTTTAGATTCCTCGGATCAATCCATTGAATTTAAACTTCGATTTACGCAACAAGAAATGACCACCGGTCAGTTAATCGGGGATTTTACACACTCGGGAGTTACACTTAGCAAGGTTTCTCAACTAATCGGTGTTTCAAACTTTTCAAATTGGTTTTTCCGATGTTTTTCAAACGGACCATATAATTCTGAAAGAAATTGGAACAACCGTTCAAACACGCAATCGGAGCATTCAAGAGATATATGTCTCATTAGAAACCAATAGCGATTTTAGCCCATGGGAACCATTTGGTTCTTGGCTATCTTTCACCCATTTTAGAATCAAAGCAGGTACCACTTTTAATGGTGGTCAAAACTGGATCATTGGTAGTACCGACGTGGAAGTTTACGAAACGCCAATGCAGGTTACGATCGAATTGCCTTCAAGATCATTTAACGTGATGCTCAAAAAAGGGCATACCGTAAACTTATTGGAACATGTGGAACAAGAAATGAACATTCAGGTTCCAGGAATGAGTGAAATTACGTGTACTGAATTCATGATGAATGGACTGGTACCATCAGGTTATTATAGCATTCATGTTGCGCTAGAAAATGTGTGGAATGTTGAATTTGGTGGGATTTCCATTAGTATTGACGATTTAGAAATGGACTTTGAGCGTTCCAATGAAGGAAATGGAGCCTATCTTGGAGGACATGTTACGATTTGTGATGAACAGTTTTTCCTTAGTGCTTCAAAAGAAATCGGAGATAATTATTGGGAATTTTACGGTGCAACTGCTGACCAAGCCAACATTTCTTTAAGCTCCATCATTTCTAAATTCGCAAGTTGGATTGGTGCTGGCCCTGTATCCTTCCCTCATTTTGATGTAACCATTAAACAAGGTAGAATCGCATTTAACAATGGCCCAAACAAGAACATAATGTTCCACGCTATTACAGAAGTAGTAGTTCCTGTTTTCTTCCTTGGTGCAGAAAAACATCTTGATGTAACAGTTCATTTGGATTCTTCCATTCAAAACGGAGAACGAGTGTACAAAGGTTATTTTAAGGCTGAACAAGAAGTGGGTGATGGTATTTTCGAGCTTCGATTTGATATTGATCGATCGCCTTCTAAAATTACAGGTTCATGGATAGGTAAAACAGAATCGTCTACTTTAAAATTAGAAGATATTGGTGCATTCTTAGGAATCGATCATGATATAGATGATGGTAAAAATACAGATCTTGGCTTAACGGCTATTTCGTTAAGCTATGATGTTACAAGAAAGCAATTTACCCTATCAGGAACCAGCGAAAGCTATGGAAGTGCCTTTGTAACTGCTGGAAAAGACAGTACAGGTGGATTTGGATTGATATTCGGTGTAAACTTGGATACGGACAAGGAGTTTTCCGAACTCCCTCACTCCCAGCCTGGCTTTGATATTATTGACTTTATTGATTTTAAACAATCTTCTATTCTGTTGATTAAAGGGAAGTTTGACAATTATAAATTACCCACCCCTTCCTACCTATACTTCAGGTGCAGGAAGTCAACTACCAGCACCAGTTGCTCAAAATGCGGTGATGGATCTCCAAACCGGTGTCGCTTTCGCTTCGATCATGGATATCTCTAATACATCCGGTAGTAACCAGTCGATCATGAACAATGTGCTCAGCGTATTGAATGACCACGAATTGAGTGTTGTTGTTTCGACTAATTTTAAAAACTTATCACTAAGGGCTAAATTATCGCAAGGAAGTACCCCTGTTGCCCCGGGCAGAACAGATCCATATCGAATTCCAGGACCTTTGCCTTTAAATATTGAAAATGTAGAATTTGGCATTGATTATCAGTCCACTGCACTCTTTTTCATGATCGGGTTTACATTTGATTTTGAATTATTTGGAGAATTGGTTGATGTAACGGCCCGAATGAATTTTGGTCCTACATCCGCTGCTGTTGTAGGTACTGTACGAACTCCAAATGGGACTTTACCATCTCCTCCTATTTTGCAAGGCATTCACTTTTCAGAAATAGGATTATTAATGGGAGTTGGATTTGCTCCACCATCCATCATGCTAGGTTTAGGCGGTAAATTTGAAATTGGAGACAACCATGATCAAAAAGATCGATTTTCATTTGTTTTAGAGATCATAGGAAATGTTCCCAATCCACTCTACTTATCATTTTATTTAAAACATATAAGTATGAGTACCATTGTAACGGTGTTCACGGATCATGCTCCTCCCGCCGGAGCCAGAGAAGAATTAGAAATTATTCATGGAGATGAGCTCTCTTTTTACTGGAGTGAAAGAGCCATTATACTTCCAGATGGAACCTACTCTCAGCCGGGTCTAGAATTCTCCGGATTTATAGATATATTTAGTTTTGACATGTTCACGGATTGTGAAGTTACATCCTCTGATATTCATGGGAAAGCCCAAACCGATCCGATCAATATTTTAGGTTTATTAAAAATAGAAGGCGACGGAACAGAAATTAAAAGAAAATATAACACCAGTACAGGGTTAATGGTTGATAACCATCTGGATGTAGAAAATAATGATGCAGAACACAATATCATTGAAAAAACAGTTGTACATGCGGGAGGACCTCATTTTGAAATGGGTCTTACTAGTTCCCCGATCCTAAAAGCGAATTGGAGAATATCATTGTTTGAAGTCGTAAAGCAGCAGGTCAATGTATCGGTTGGATTGGATGGGATTGAGTACGAACTGAAATATTCAATAATGGGTATTTCTAAATTTGTGCTTGCATGTAAATTGAAAAAATGGACTGATTTTACGGGAAGTACGAGTTTTAAATATGGATTAGACCACAAGTTTAATCTTCCGCTTGTAGGGAGCATAAATGTTGAAGCCACCGTAGGTGCACATTTTGAAGTAAAATTGAATACTCAACGAGCGGAAATTGGCATTTCTGATTTAGGTTTCCACTTTATGGGTATGGATTTTGTTATCCCGGATATAACGCTGGATGTTCATTTCTCCTCTCTACAGAAAATACCGGAAATAATAATAAACGAAATTGTTGCGAACGCGGCTAAGATTTTCGCACAGATTCTTACGAATCCAGAGATTTTAATCCGATTGATCAGAGATGGGATTATTAATACAATCAAAAATCTTGCTCAGCTTTTAGGTGACTTGTTTGGTATTGATACAAGAGCGATTGCAGATATCTTAAAAGGTGCAGGTTATGTGGCGAATGAAGTAGCCTCTATCTTAAAAGATGCGGGTATTCCTGTGGATGAAATCGCAGGTATATTGAAAGATGTATTTAAATTAAGCGGAGGAGCTATTGGTGAAGTTCTAAAAGGAGTTGGATTCGTGGGAAGTCAAGTTGCTGGAGCATTAAAAGCAATTGGTATTCCCGTCGACCAAATAGCTGGAATCTTAAAATCAACTTTTGGTATGGGTGTCAGAGGCATCGGTACTGTATTGAAAGGTCTTGGTTATGCTGGTTCTCATGTTGCCGGAGCATTAAAAAGTATTGGAATTCCAGTAAATCAAATCTCTGATGTATTGAAAGTCACCTTTGGATTTGGTGCCAATGCAGTGGGGAATGTCTTAAAAGGAGTTGGATATACGGCGAATCAAGTGGCGGGTGCATTAAAAGCAGTTGGATTCCCGGCTGAAGCTGTAGCTCGATTCCTTAAAGATGGATTTAGCATGGGAGCTGAAGCTGTAAAAGGGGTCCTTGAAGGAGTTGGATTTGCTGGTTCTGCCATCGAAGGTGCCTTTAAAGCCATTGGTGGTTCATTTGCCAGCTTTGCAGAAGATGTTTGGGGATCAGTGGGCGAGGCATTAAATCCATCGAATTGGTAAAATTAGAAACTTCGAAAGAAAATTTGGAAAAAGTCCCCCCTTCCCATTTGGGAATGGGGGCTTTGTTAAATACGATAAAGCATCAATTTTCTAAGAGTCTTTTTGTAGACGATTTTGTCAAATTACAGTCCTCCCAAGAATATTTCCCTTTAGTATCAGGGAGTCTCATTGAGCTTAAAATCGATCACATTAATTCTACTGTTTGTTCCATTGATTTTTCACCGAGAATCAATCGGAAGTTTGATCGTTATTGGATCAATCAACCTGAACTCTTTGAACCCTACTTAAAAAGTGTCCAATTAACATCTCTTTGGAAGGACTTCATGAAATCTTTTGATTCAGAATATGCGCATGTCCAAAATATATGGTTCGAATATGATGCCCCCTATTCCAACGCTCCAGCCTTATTTTTCGATTTAGATCTTGCATTAAATAAGCGTTTTGATCAATTTGAAAGTGTTCTACGTGATTTTAATATTCCTTTTTCCCAGGCCGCAAAAAACTATTGGGATTTTGTAAATGAACATGCTTTTCAAGTTCGATACATGGGGATTTTTTTTGGTCGTAGCACGCTCCCGACACATCGGTTTACCATGGAAGCTCTTAGTTCTACGGATATCATACATTTATTAAAAAAAGCAAACTGGAAAGGGTCGCTTGATGCTTTACAGGCATTCTTACAATCGTTTCCTCGCTCCCGTTCTGATTTTAAGCTAAGTTTTGATTTTGGGCACAAAATAAGCGAGCGAATTGGCATAGAATGGCTGCCATCCAACATAGAAGACATTCAACCGAATTTCAATCTTCATCCCATCCTTAAAGAAATCATTCACGACTGTAACGAAACGATGCCACTTACCGCATCATTGTCCAGTGCATTGAGTGAAATTTCCAATCGACCTGTCAGTCGACGATCGCTTCAATTAAATCATCTTAAAACTGTTTTTGAAGGTGATATTCAGAATACTAAGGTCTATTTGTATCTTAGTTATTGAACCAGTTAGATTGGTTTATTATATTTTAAGGCATCTAAATTACGCTCTACTGTTTAATCAGCTTAACTACTTTAAGTTCGCTACCAGAAAGAATTTTAACAAAGTAAAATTCTTTACAATATCCAGCTAAAGATAAATAGTTCCACACATAGAAGCAGAAGTACCTCCACCAGTACCTAATATGAAATAATCGGTATTGGATGACGGCGACACTGTCTGCAAACGTCCTAATTGATTTACAGAAACCATTAACTCTTATTACAGATCCCTTCTTAAAACATTTATTTCTAAGAATTCTAAACTTGGAATCAAATTTGTATAGACTCATTTCATCAAACAATTTCTATTTAAAACATACTCATTTAATCACATGAAAAAACAACTACTTTCTACTTTAATGATCATTCCATTGGCTTTTGGAAGCATTTATGCCCAATGGACTGATGCATCTTCCTCTATTAATTCTATAGAAACAGTTTGGGGATCCGATTTTTATTCTTCGACCAATGGAGTGGTCGTTGGTTGTGCCAATTGCTTTACCCTTGACCCAAGCGAAGGAGTGATTTTGAGAACAACTGACGCTGGTTCTACCTATCAGAAAGTGCATTCTATTGCTGAAGGAGATATAAGAGGTGCACATTTTCCAAGTGAGTTTGTTGGTTATGCCTGCGGATGGGAAGCTTCATCTGTTCATGGAACGGTTTTCAAAACAACGGACGGTGGGATTACTTGGTCCGACATTGATATTGGTTTTGTATCCCTGCTGGAAGCTGTATATTTTGTGAATGATTCGGTAGGTTATGTAGCAGGAGAAAACATCTATAGAACGTTAGATGGAGGAGCAACTTGGACGATTGTTTTGGATAACCCCACAGCTCCAAACTTCTTTTATGATATGTATTTTACAGGAGCAGGAGTTGGATACGCAATTACAGGTGGTCAAATGGCTACCGAAGGATCCATTTTCAAAACACTAGATTCCGGAGCTACTTGGACTGAATCAAATGCCGTTTCTGATAAAGGGTATACAGGTGTTTATTTCACGGATGCTCAAAATGGGTATGTTTCTAGTAATGAAGATGTGGTATTAAAAACAACCGATGCAGGCGCCACCTGGTCAGAAATTATTGCAAAACAAGATGCTAGCTTCACGGATATAATTTTTACAGATGCCAATACCGGCTTCATGTGTGGCTCTGCAGGATTTAGTAGCTTAATTCTAAAAACGAATGATGGAGGTTTAAGTTGGGGAAATAGTTATTTTTCTGCCTTTGGTGCTACCCTTTTCACCATTGGTGCTTTCAATAATAATGATTTAGGATGTGGAGGATTAGACGTTTATCTTAACACTGATAATGCGGGTGGCATTGTTGCTTCCGTTTCTGATGAATTATCAAATAATGCGTATAAGGTTTATCCAAGCAAGCCCCAGTCGACAATAAATATAGATTTTCAGGATAAAATTACTTCCAAGGTTAATGTAACCATTAGAGATATTTCAGGGCGGGAAGTACTTTCTACGAATTTAAATCAAAGTTCGTCTGTAAATGTATCTGGCCTTACCAATGGGGTATACATTTTGGCAATCCAAAATGATACATCCACAGAATTGTTTAAGATTTTCAAAAATTAATACGTAGTACGTACGACTTGTGCGAAAGAGGCTATGTTTCTTTCGTACAAGTTTCTTTTTTCTGTTAAATGCTTGAATCTTCCGAAGCCTTCCTTGATCATGCCTGTATGTAATTAGGAAAATAAATCGGTTCAGATCAATCAAATCAAGACTTTTTCACCATTGAACAATATCAATTGATCAAGACTTTTTCACGTCAAACTGTTCTTCAAACATCTAAACCTCACAATAGTTTTTTTTGAAATTCAGCTGGACTAGAACCCGTGTTGGATTTGAAAAATTTACTAAAATGAGCGGGATCATTGAAGTTGAGGTTGTAGGCAGTTTCCTTTGCTGATATATTGCTTAATAATAGGCGCTTTGCTTCTAATATTATTTGGTTGTAAATTAATTCACTAGTGTTTTTTCCTGTTTTGTTTTTCACTAAATCATTGAGTTGTTTTTCAGAAACGCCAAGTTCCAAGGCATAGTCTTTTACCTTTTTCATTGTTCTAAAACGATGATATAGGAGCGTTCGAAATTTGCTGTAATTCGTATCTGGTGATTCAAAATTTCCATTGGTATTCATGCAGAACAACATAAGACTTTGAATCGCATTTTTAAACACCAACTGGCTTATATAAGAGTTTTGATTTCGATGTTTCCAACAATTTTCAAATAGCAGTTTTACCTGATTGTTGTCTTGACTGTCCAATACATATTCAGGATTTAATTCTTCTACATCAAAACAAACATGTCTGAATAAATAATCTTGAATTTCTTGGGGAGCATCTAAATCTTCTAAATTAAACTTAAATACGAAACCGGTTGCACTTGAGGATCTTTGGACGTTATGAACTTGCCCAGAAGCAACCACATGAAAACTATATGCTTTTATTTCAAATTGCTTATAATCAATCAAATGAGAACCTCCTCCTTGTTGGAACCAAAAAAACTCAAAGTAATCATGTCTGTGTGGTTGATTAAAATCATATGGATTCGTTGCCTCCACTTGATTCAGAATTATTTTATTTTTAGCTATTTTATCTGAGGAATGAGTTGGTATCACGAATGAAAATAAGTAAGATTTGTGGTAGCATAATTGAAAAGTATTTTTAAAAAATAGCAGACACAAAACAATTCTTCGTGTCTGCCATTAAGTATATAACGATTCAAAAAACGTATACCCTACTTAATTATATTTATGGTCTTGGAACTACTATTGTTACCTCGTTTCCATCATTGTCTGTAACTTTAACAAAGTTGAGATAACCTTGCTTGTCTACAAATCTATCTCCATGTCCCAAAGAATTTTGATAATACCCAATCCATTCGATATCTACAATTTGCCCATCGGAGTCATAAGAACCGGAAGCATCAAATACAATGTGGCCATTACTAGTGCTATTTAGAATCGAAACAACTGCTACTGGAGCATCTCCTGTCGTTTGAGCATTTACATTGGAATTTACGAATAGTGCACCTGTCACCAACGCTCCTAGAATAAATAATTTTTTCATACTGATTGATTTTATTTTATACTTTTTTAATTATATAAGACAAAATAACCGCATAAATCATTTAATGTCCATGTACAATCCCGACTAATGCTTGTACTATACAAATAATCATATCATAAAACAAAAACAACAATAGTACATATAGCTGTTATTTGATCCCTATCTACAGACATTTCTCAGAAAAAAACGATGCAGAACCGATGTTTGTTATGCTAAATGATGCTGTAATCAGTGCAAACGAGCCAATTTTCAATGGAACTTGTTACATTAGATTTAGAGGATTACCATCACTTTAACAGAAGGGATGAATCCCCGTAACTTAAAAAACGATAGTTATTTTCAAGCGCGTGTTCGTAAATCGTTTTCCATTCATTTCCAATCCATGATGCAATCAAGGTTAACAACGTACTTCCTGGTTGATGAAAATTGGTAATCAGACCATCTATTGCTTTCCATTCATAGCTGGGCATAATAAAAAGACCTGATGAAAAGTCCATTTTGTCTAGTCCATTTTTATTCAAATAATCAACTAAATAAGCACATGCTTGATTGAACTTCCAATCAGAAAGAAGTTCATACGCATCTTCTTGATTTACATTTGGAATGGAATCATTGTTCGATAAATTCATCTTTACCGCTACCCAATAAAGACTTTCTAAAGACCGCAGACTTGTCGTTCCTACAGCAATAATAGGTTTTTCAAATTTGGCTAGCTTTTCAATAGTAGACTTAGCAATAACAACTCTTTCTTGATGCATACTATGCTCCAATAATTTTTCCGTAGTGATTGTTTTGAATGTTCCTGCACCTACAAACAAGGTCAAATAGTCCAATTCGTGTCCAGCTTCATTTATTTTCTCTATTTGACTTGGTAAGAAATGTAGTCCAGCCGTAGGTGCGGCAACCGCTCCTTCATTTTTAGCATACACGGTTTGATAATTCTTTTTGTCCTCCTCCACTGGAGTTCTTTTTAAATAAGGAGGTATTGGAACATTACCCGTTTGATCTAATATGGATGAAAAGTTAATTCCTCCTTCCCATTCAAAATGGATTACTTCATATTCTCTCTTTATGCTTTCATGAATCGACGCTTTCAATATTGTTCCGGCAATGTTTAATTCAAGTACATCGGCCTTCTTAAACCTTTTCAAATTGCCAACCATGCACTTCCATTTGCATGATTTCTCACTATTTAACGCCTCTTCTACCGTGGAATTATACGGCTCTAAGCAGAAAACTTCTATGTTGGCCCCAGTAATTTTGGTAAATAATAACCGAGCAGCTATTACTTTAGTATCATTAAAAACAAGCATCGAATTTTCTGGCAAATGCTGCTCCAAATTAGAAAATACATCGTCGTTTATCATGCCATTCTTATAGACAAGTAACTTGGATTTGTTCCGGTCAGCAAGTGGAAACTTGGCAATGTTTTCCTCTGGAAGTTGGTAGAGAAAATCTTTGCTATATAACTGCGCTCGATTCATTTTGCAAACTTAAGGAAATGATCATAACGAAGAAATAGATTCTCTTTTCAAATATAGAAAATCGTAAAAATGCGCTGGCAAACTCAAATTTAATCTTGCAGATTCGTGAATCAATTTGATTTCACCAACACAGGATGCATAATCCATTTGGGGACGGTTGCAAAAAAGTAACTTATTAATTCGAGATTTGAAATTTTGCTTAATAAGACGATTCGAACAAGGGACTGTAATTATCCAATTTTATGCATATAAGAGATTACGCCTTTACTTTTTAATACCAGAAAAGATTTATCTACGTATAAAATTTCCACTTTAATTTGTTTCAACTTTGTTCTCTTTTTCACCTTAAGATGTCTTGGGTTGCAAACGGTGCGGCTAATTTTCATCTTATCTTCATTCAATACATAAGTCCCATCTTCATCACTTAAACTATAATCTCTTATAGATGTCAAATGGAAACTTCCGTCCGCATTGAAATTATATAGAGCTATGTTACTATTTCCAATCTTTACTTTTGCTCTGTCTTTTACTAATTTTAAATCTTCGTTTGAAAACTTCGATGCCTTCATTTCTAAAACCACATCCCATCTTCCAATGATTTGATTGGCTACGTCTTTATCTTTTTGAGCAAATACTGCAATAGATAAACCCGTTAGGACTATTATAAACGGAAGTGTTTTGAATGCCTGTTTCATATTAAGATTTTTTATACCTCACTCAAATAGAGTGCCAGATTAAAAAGTATTATTATTAATATTATTGCCTTATTCCGATGCTCGCTTTTTATTCATCTACCACAAATATTTTTTGAAATTCCCCTCCAATGTAAAGTTTACTTGAATTTGGTCTTTTACAAATAGAGGTCAGGTCATTTTCAAATGCCAATGATGAATGAAACTTAAACATGAACATTAGTAATATTATGGAAACTAATGCCCGTCTTACAATTGTGTTTTTCATAAATTCTCTTTTTAATTATTTACTTACTATAAATCAAATGTGATATGCTCATTAAAGCATATTCCAAAACTGGGGTGTTTTGCTTTCCTTTTTGTCGTTCAAAAGGATGATTTCACAATGATAATCTTTGATTTAGGCCATTTATGACTGAAAACAACTGATATTTTATTAAAATTATTAAATAGACCATTCTTATAATTCTGATAATCGTATAATAATCTATACATTCATTAGAATATTGATGCGAATACTATGAAACAATCTACACTGGCACTGTCATCCGATTCAACTAACCTATTCTATGTTCATATGAGACTTGTTCTTTTGATCTTTATATCCTTTATAACAAGTATGCACATTTACGGACAGGATCATGTATATCCTGATACTGCTGCGTCGTATTATCCATGTGCTTATATATATGATGCTAATTTCTCGAAATTGGTTTTTATCAACGAAAAAGCACTCAACAACAAGTCACGTGAAGCTCGAGAAATTGAGACCAAAAATGGACAAGTAACCAAGGCCTCTAAATATTTTTATAATAAGGCTGGTACTAAGATTATATCACATAACTATGTATCAACTTTTACCTTAACGGAATCAAAACTCATCGCTAATGAAACAACATATTTAAATGGCAAAATAAAAACACCACGCCACAGAATTTACACTTACGAGATTGTTAAAGTTGCTGAACAGTACAGCTATTCTTGGTCTGAGAATGGTAATATGGTTTTGTCACAAGTCTTTTATCTTGATCAAAACAAAGAATTATCTAAAGAAGATAAAACACAATACAAAGATGGCAAGGTTAGCCATATAGTTGACATTACCTACCGAAGTAAAAATGGAAAAAAAGCTATTGTTGATAAAAAAGAATCCCTCCCTGACGGCAAGCCTAATTTACGTATCTTATTTGTGTATCAAGCTGTGTCCGACGGTGATCCAGATTGGAAAAGAGCGTTGGGAGAATATCGTTTCGACGGGAAAGGTGCACAAATTTATGAACGACGACGAAGTGATGGAGCGTATCGTGAGAAAGTAGAAGGACAATGGACTGAGTGGAAAATCCGTCATCACTAATATAGAGTACTTGTACGAATTTTCTGCAAGCACTTATTCATACATACTTATTGATACAATGACGGATTAAAACGTGTGATCTCGATCAAATATAATCGTATCCAAGGAACATCAATACT
The DNA here is from genome assembly GCA_965277185.1 of Cytophagales bacterium. Lineage (GTDB taxonomy): Bacteria > Bacteroidota > Bacteroidia > Cytophagales > JAHDFW01 > JAHDFW01. The sequence goes on from CBDICC010000055.1 coordinate 38,795, forward strand.
TCATTCAAATGCGCAAATCGCAACAATACCGGATCTTACTTACGCTGCGGGTCGGACTTCATCTTCCAAACTTCGGTACATGTAATAATGCAACACTTCTTCAATCGCTAACTTCAACGCATTATTGATGGGCATTATGGCCGTACCCAATTGAAAGTCTATCTGTGAAAGGCGCATGTAATAATTCGTAAATATGGGAATTGATAGCCCATCTTCTATCCTTCTTTCCGCGTTTTGAAATGCTAAGGCCTGATTTTCTTTGATGATTTTACATGTAGCCAAACGTAACTTTCCATATTTATCAGTATTTGCACCGAACCCAAATAAACGACATATCAATCCTCGGTAAGCATAGTTATTACAACTGCCGTTTCCTTCTTCCAATAAACCTACTGGACTATAATTATGACATACGTTACTGCTATTTTTAGAGAGTGCTTCCAGCATTTCATGCGCCTTACCATTTAGATATAAATGATAAGCCCATGGAAGAAATTCCAGCGGAGAGGCATCTACTTGGTTGTGCGTACAACATCGTCCACAACCTGCCTTGCAAGTAAGAGTGGTCGTTGATTGAAATACCTTAATTTCAGAATCCAATGCTGAGAATAAGGCTTCAATCTCTATTACTTTTTTGGCTATCGACATTTATTTGATTTTCAGTAAGTTAGTCTATATTTACTGATTAATCGTATTTTATTGTAATAGTTTAAGTAATGAATGAAGAAAAGGAATATAACATAATGGATGGGTTGCAGGAAAGAGGGATATTATAATCGATATGTACTCTTTTAATTTTTCAAAAAATCCCACATTTTAATCCATTACCAAAATTGGCCTACATGTTTTTTCAAAACGCACTTTTCATTCAAAAAAAAAGAGGTGAAAACGAATAATTCCCACCTCTTTCTATCTAAGAATTTTATTCCACATCAATTGACATACATTTCAGGGATTAATTTATTTTGATTAACATCAATATAGTAACGTACGTTTTCATCAATTACTTCGAAATACACATGGTCATTCTTTTCTCCGGAAGCCCCATTGTAAGTGCCATCTTTACTATATCTGATATAATTTATGTTACCGAATGCAAAATCACTTTGCGGAGCTATTAACCAATCCATGCGATGATAATCCATAATACCGTATTGCTCACCAACTTTACGAATACCATAACATCGAATAGGTCTAACGCTTGTATAGTAATCAAAAAGTCCCATTTCCTTATAAAATTTAACTTCTCCGTTTATCTGTATCAAACCTAAATTTTTCTCATCATCTACCAGTATAAACCAGATTTCTCCAGACTCAACACAGTTTAATCGAATCAGTTTCTTATATAAAAAATCAAATCCCTTCAATGATTTACCTTTCTCATTAACAATACCTTCACGATTATTTTTTGTAACTCTTAAATGATACTTCTTGCCAATCAAAAATGGATTATTCCATTTTGTAAAATCATCATAGCTTGACGAGTAAGATATTAATTCATTTTGCTCATTTAACTTAAACCCTTTGACCTTATCTGACGCCTTCGGAGTCGATTCCTCTTCCCCTCTATACATCGCCTCCAATACCGGAATGTCATCTGAAATTCCAAATCTCAATTCCACAAATTGTTCACCAGGATTAATGTAAAACTTAAAATCACTTGATGTGATATAACCTATATTTGAATTTTCATAAAAACTAATAAAATCCAATCTTGTGTATCTTGGCGGAACACATTCTTTTTGAGTTCTTATGTTATAATATCCATAACCTTTACCCTTCACATAAAATGGAATTAAGTTTACTAGGTCTGTCGACAATACATTCTTAAAATCATTTTCAATGATTTTTTTTTCAGATTGAATCTGCTCACTACTCAATTGTGCTTTGACAATATTTGATGCAGCACAAAAAACCAACAAAATCATCCATATTTTTGTCATTTCATATCTCATATCTGTATATGATTTGATACTTCTAGGAAATCAAGACCAAAATGAAGCCATTTAAATTATACTAATATAGTATATATCTAATCGAATCGAATCGATTCGATTACATCTTACTCGCTTCGAATCGCATGCGTTGATCTTCCAAAAAGAACTTAATTTTTTCAACTGCCTTTTTATTGTTTTTTGCATTTACCGCTGCGTGTTCTGCTAAATAGGTCGCTGCTTTTTCAAATTCATTGGACCAAATATATGCTTGCGCAAGATTTAAATACAAAGCCTGAACTACTCCTTCATTGATCTTCGCTTTCTTGTTGTTTGGTTCATATTCCTTGGAGGCAGATTCGTATATTGGAATTAAAGATGTGATTAAGTCCACTCCTTTTTGATATGTTTCGTTCGTACCTAAATATTGCAAGCCTTTGGTGAATTTTGGTAGGCAATCATTGATTTCAGTGTAGTTTCCTTTTTTATCTACAATAGAATAGATTTTCGAATTCTTTTCAACGGTTGTATAGTCAAGATTCTCAGAAACATACTTTTGCACGTCTGACATATTATATTTCATGCATGTTTCTTCAGCAGTCAACTTTAATTTTCTTTCTTCGCTTTTTTTAACAGCAGTCCGAGCGCTTGAAGAACTAAACCGTTTTCCAGATGCAGAAGATCTATTTGTGAACGTTTTGCTATCTACCATTTCACCTTTTTCATTAAACACCTCTACTTTAACGTCCCCTACAACTTTCGCTTCATTTAAATAATATGCCGAAGAAGGCCCATCTGCCGATACGTCTTTATTTTGATAGGTAATTTTAGGCTTTTCGATTATAACTACAATTCTTGCTTTGGCGCCAATTGCCGTTTTTAAGCCAACCGTTTTGCATCCTTTTTCGATCACATACGCTTCACTCCACTCTTTTGGTAAGTATTGAAGGTTTATTGACTTAGCCTCTCCTGTAGGTTTTTTCTTTCCTAAAAGCATTCGTTCCGCAACCTTTGAAGACGTTTTTTGCTTCTTATAATCAGCTACCTCCTTTTGTGCATTTTCCTGACGCTGATTATTTGAATATTCATTTTGTTGTCTTCTATCTTCATTTTCTTCCAGATAAGTCACAATGACTTCTTTCTTCACCGTCTTATCTTTCGATAGAAAAATCTTCGGTGAGCGTAGATAATTGTGCTTGACACTTTCTTTCGACACCTTTTGGCCATAACTCATTATTGGCAACGCAACCAATAACACCCCCTTTATTACTTTTAAACTTAAACTTTTCATTCTAAAAATTAAACTATTGAACTATTATTTGAAACGGCAAATCTATGAAGGAGGAGATTCAATTTCTACAATTATATTCAAATTTTAATGAACGGTAGGATTTGACAAATTACTGGTTGTTTTTTACGTATAAATGATGAATTACAGCCCATTTACATACCCTCAATCCTCAATGAAATCTTGATATATTCCATATATACTTTTTTTTATTTTTCACTGGAAAAAATTTATTGTTTTATTTGTAATTCAAATCAATCATTTCCTCTTAAATAATTTAGGAATCAATATCCCTTATAGAAAATCAATTAACGTACTTTCATATTATGTTTTGGAGGAAAAAGAAACAGCAGAAAAACGATGACTTCATTTGTGCAGAATGTGGACAGACACATTCAGGATGGCCCGCATTAACCTTCCGAGCCCCTGATCCTTACTTATACTTAACCGAAGTGCAACGCAAAAATCAAGCTCAAATTGATACGGATTTTTGCATTATAGAACAGGAAGGACAAACCGGACGATTTATTCGTGTAGTTATGATTCAAAAAGTAAATGATTCAAAAGAAAATTTAGAATATGGGGTTTGGGTTTCATTAAGTCAGCAATCATACCAAGATTACTGGGATAATTTTGATCAAACAGATCGTGAGGGCGGTTATTTTGGATGGCTTTACAATGTGCTTCCTCCGTATAAAAACCTCGATTTTGTACCAATGGATATCCATCTTTCAAAAGACGGCCAGCGGCCTATTATTTATCCTCATCAAGATCATGATCATCCTTTGGTTCATGACTTTTACAATGGCATATCTTCCCACGAAGCTCAAAAACGAGTCGATAATATGATAAAAAATAAAACATAGATTGAGGTATTCTATAGATACATCAATAGTAAAGCCGAAGTAACCGTCTTTCTAATATATTAGGAGTTTAGTTCATTGATAAATGGGGCTATTAACGTTCTAAAAACATTCTCTCTCAAGATTGCGCGCGCTTGAGTGAAACGTTAACGCGTGAAAACTACGGCAAATATCAAAGCAACTTACTTTGATATCGACCCAACTTTTGCGCTTGATCCAACTTTTGCACCTGAGCCTAGATTTCTCCTACTGTTCAAGTGACCTACGTTTGTTCGTCTAAGAAACCTTTATAATAATTTATACCCAACGGGCTAATTTTAGGATCGCATAGGTATTGCTTTAGGAACTTATATGTATTTTAGCCTTGTTTTTAATGGTAATAAATTCAGTTCAACATATAACATCAATTCAATCATCATGAAATCTATTAATTTAATATTGACATTCGTTTTATGTCCCATTTTCTTATTGGTCATTTTCGTAACTCCGTCAAACGCTCAGCAATGTCAATATGATAAATCTAAACCCGAAGTCTGCTCAAGTGGGTTGATGTATCAAATAAATGTTGCTCAAAAGAAACTGATGAGTGAACTGAATGTGAATTTTTATTCATTGACCAACACACCTGGTAATTATTCTTTTCAATACAATTTAAATAAAATGGGTGACCCAATTCAATGTAGTGGAACGTATACTACTCCTTATAAATCAAGTTTTGAATATGATTCACTCGATCGCATGACTAAGTTGATCTATACTGGCAATTCAAAAAATGATTCGTACACCGAAACATATACCTATAACGGAGACCGATTAACAGAGCAAAAACGATTGAAAAAAGGAAAAAAAACAATAGTACATATCACCTTTGAATATGATTCAGAAAAACAACAGATTACTAAAAATGTCAATAAAGGAATATCAGAACTATTTGATAAGATAATTTACAAAATTGACAAGCAAAATAGATTAATTGCGACACGGTCCTATCTAAATGGATCGTTAGTAATGCGGGAAGATTACATATATAATACTAAATGTCAACTCATTAGTAAAGCAACCTATTTAGATAATGATAGTAGAGCATCGTTAGAGGCATACACCTATAACGACAAGGGCCAAATCATCACTGTCAAGACCTACACATTATCTGACATGAACGCTACCCCGCCAAAAAAAACAGAAACATCTTCCTCTAAAATCACTTATTATGACAATGGATTGTTTAAAGCAATGGAAGCTAAAACTTCTATCTCTCAAACGTTTACTACCAAGTACGAATATAAATTTGATTGATTAATCCATTTTTCAACAATCAAAAAATCCCCATCTATTTCTAAATGGGGATTTCTTTTATCTATTCTAATATTGTATTCTATTGTACCGAATTCAGATTTGCTTTTTTAGAACAGCTTGTGGGTACCGAAGCAAACAATTTTGAATCTACTATGCTGGCGCATTCTTATTTAACTTTTTTGAATCATTTTATCGGATCTCTACAATAGTGATAATACCAAAAATAACATCTGGATTTCCATTAACTAACTCTCTTATACTTATTGTTTCATTAGTTGATCCTACCGCAACTAAAGCCGTAATTCCTTGACGGTGATATGCACCTGAAGTAATTACTGGGCTTAATCTCATAAAACTTCCGGCAACAATATTACCCTTTGTTTCATTATATAAATACCATTCTGAAATCGTATTATTATGACGTGCATCCGTAAATCCAACATCAATTTTATATACCTTTCCTGCGGTCAATTCAATGGTTGAATCTGAGGAATAAGTCATTCCATTATTAACTCCAAATACCCAACCATTTGTAAACTTTAATCTAGATTCACCTACATTATCCAATTGTACAATATTCGCTAAATATTCCGGTGTTCCATTGTCTACTGCACTAATAACATTATTGGAGATATCGATACCTGAACCTGCAGTATATGTGTTTACACTATCCGTAAAACTTCCACCACTATTGCTCAACGTAACCGTAGAACCAGATTTACTTAGCGTTTGAATTTCATTTGTAGTGGAACCGTCCACTTCTGAAGTTAGATATCCTGCATCGTTGGTAAATGTGCTTACATTGGTTGGGGCTCCTGTTAAACTAGAATACTGTCCGTCAAAAACTAGCAGTTGATGGTAATTTCACAAATCCACCATTGCTCAAATAAATAGTGTCGCTGCTAATGCTTAGTGCTTGTATTTCATTGGTTGCATCCGCATCCGCATCATCTACCATATCGTTGGTTACATTTTCAGCTGTGGTTGCATGTAAAGCATAAGGTACACTCAACAATTGTGATGTACCAGAAATAGTATACGTGGTACCTCCTGTTGGATCCGTTTCTGTTTGTAAGAAGTATGGACCTGCTGACCAATCTATTGAAGAAAAAATCACCTGAAAACCACAGTGCCTCCACCAATTTCAATCGAAACCAAACCATTTGGATTGGATGTAGGTGTCTGGGTTTCCATATAAACGGATGTACCGGTGGCTGAACCTTGAAGAATACTGATCTGCACACCTACCATTTGATCTGTTACCAATGCACTATTTGCATCTCTAATTACGGCCTGATAACTCATTAAATTAGGAGATTGTGCAATGGTCGTTAACGTTAAAGCTAACCCGGAAATAATTGTAAATATCTTTTTTCATCTTATTATTATGTAATGTTTTAATTGATTGTGGTTGTTTTAATTGTGGGTTGTTTATAAGAATTGATCCGCTAATTTGATCCTGAGCGGGATTAATTCTTTACGATCTTAAAACTCTTTAATGAGTGCACCGTTTCTAGAGATCTTCAAAAAGTAAATCGAAGCAGTATAATCACGCATTTCGATACTTTCAGTAGTATTTAATTCAGACTTGGATTGAACTAATTTCCCGTTTAAATCGAAAAGTTGATATGCAATTCCATTTGGATTTGCATCCTCAATTTTCAGATTCAACACATCCATTGTTGGATTTGGATACACGCTCACTTCTAAATTGATAAACGCGTTTTTCCATACCTAGTACAGCATAAATTTCGAAGGGTTGTTGAACGCCTTGTTCCACTGAACCTCCTGTTCCCTGATTAGATGTGTAGGATACTTGTCCAATTGAATAGCTGGAAGATCCTCCTGTTCCCGTTGCTTCACCTCCGGATGCAACTATCGATTCCTGTGCCCTGACATGGAAGGATCCTAGGACCAGAGGGGCAAAGAGTGCGATTAATAGTTTGTTTTTCATGACCATATACGTTTAGAGTTATTGATAGGTCAAAGGTACTGGGAAGGGTAAATTCCGTGCAATGGAGGTTTTTCCTCTATTGCATCATAAAAAATAGCCTTCAATTGCCCTAATAAGCAATTATCAGATAATAAGTTAGACTTAGTAACAAGAAGTTTTGAAAAAATTTTCGTTTATGATCTGGAAACATAACCGAATGAAATGATAATTCAAATTAATCATAATTAACTGATATTCAATCAATTAAAAACGACCTCAAACTATAATTCATTCTTCACAAATCTAGTTTAGACAACTTTAGAGTTAAGGAGGCTAAAAATGGTCTATCTACGATAGGTACGGTACATTATTCAATCAATAGCCCATCTTCTGAGCAGCCAAAATCAATTCAGAGACATTCTCTACATTAAATTTTCGAAATAAATTAGCCCGAAATTTCTCCACTGTGCTACTGGATATATCAAGCGTATACGCAATTTCTTTAATAAGTAATCCTTGCAAAATATAGTGCAAAGTTTGTTTTTCTCTTTCAGACAATTCCAACACTTCCACTGCTTCTTTTCGAGAAGAATTAATGGACTCTAAAAGTGCTTTATATTCCTCTGGGACATAATTCATGCCTTCTTTAGCCCTATGAATTGCTTCGATTAAATTTTCATTTGGCTGACGTTTATTAACATAGGCCTTCACTCCCATTGTCAAGAGGTTTTTAATCAGCATTTTGCTCTTTAAGGAAGAATAAGCTACGATTCGAGCATTGGAATGAATTGATATTACTTCCTTAAATAAGTCCAAACCACTCACATCTGGAACGACAATGTCCATAAGCAATACGTCCGGAACATTATTTTTTCAATTCAAGAAGTAACTCTTGACCCGATTTAACCACATAAAGTACGGTCATCTCTGGTTGACTGCTCACCAAGGCACTCACTCCACCGGAAAGCATCGGGTGGTCATCTAAAATTCCAACTGTAAAAGTGGGATTGTCCATTCCAGGGATTAACTTAATACAATTTTATACATGCAATACAACTCCCCACAAAGATAGGGATTCTATTGACTACAAAGGCTTAATGGCAAAAGTTGTTCCCTTCAAACTTTCGACCACTCGAATGGACCAACTGACTCTCGATAATAGTTCGGAAGTAATGTATAAGCCTATACCTAGTCCAGTTTCTTCTGCCGTTCCATCATTTGAATAAACAGGTGCCTTGAATAGCTTTTCTTTCTGACTTTCTGGAATTCCGACGCCGCTATCCTGCACCAATAATTCCTTGCTGCGCTTATCGTATTTCAAGGTGATAGTCCCTTTATCATGACTGTATTTTATCGCATTATTAATCAAATTTCGCAATACAATACGCAGTAAATCAGCACTAATAGGCAGTTCCAGAATCAGTTGGTACTTCATTCGTAAATTGCACCTTTTTTATAATCAAAACTTCTCATGATTTACTTCCTGAATTTCCGCTATAATCGAAGACACATTTGCACTTACCTTTGCATTTTTTATCCAAACTCAATTCCGATTTAGCCCAGTTTAGCAGATTGTCTAAAATTTGAGTGGTATGATTGAGTTGATGCTTTATTTCTGCTGCAAATGATTGCATTTCTTCTTTATTCAGTTCTTTCTGCTCTAAACCATCCATGAGAAATTTAATCGACATCAAGGGCCCACTAAAGTCATGTGATATTATAGAAAAGATCTGCTTATTCAACTTATCCAGACGTTTCCAGTGACTTTTTTTTGTTTTCCTATTATAATATAGTGCTAGCACAAATACTAGTAACAAAAGTCCCCACCACTAATGCGACAATGCGCGTATAAAACGTTTTACTTTCTTCTCTGGAGATTTGAAGAGCCTGTTTTTCTATTTCAATGTCTTTTATGGCCGTTTTCATATTGCGTTTCTGCAAAATTTTACGGATTTGGCACTTTCTGAATTGAACAAAGAATCCTTATACGCCAAAGTCAAAATCACCATTTCTTTTGCCTTTTCTCTTTCACCCAATTCTATATAAGTGTTGCTTAATTTTTCGGCACTCAGCATTACGATCAATTCATTGCTATAAGTCTTCCCTAAATTCACTGCTCTGAGCAAATTAGAAGCTGCATTTTCAAAGTTACCCATCTTATAATTTATGGTTCCTAACGATAAATAATCATTCCCTAACCTTGCTGAATCTTCATTTTTTATACCTTTTCTCGATCATTCCCTTCACAATTTTCAACGCCTCCTCTTCTTGATTTGTTTTAGATAAATACTGAACTATATATCCATTTACATGTATTTCTTCTTCGTAGGAAATAGATTCATCTTGAAGTAATTTCAAACTCCATTGATAGTAAAAAGGTAGCTGAATCTGCTTTTTCTAGATCCATATAAACCATCATAAGCCTTGGAACGCAAGATCGAAGTCCATAATAATCCTTAATTTGTTCATTAATCAATACAGACTTACGATAATGGCTAATCGCCTTTTGCTTATCAAACAAAGTAGCATCGTATATATTTGCTATCGTCGAATGTAATTCTGCATAATCCCAAGTAGTATCTTTTGTATCATAAAGCAATAAGGATTTTAAAGAAACCTTTAGACATTTTTCAAAATCCCCCCATGTTCACTTGACACTTTGCATATTTATAATAACAGTCTTTTAACGAACTCGTATCTTTTTCTTGCTCATAAAATTGAATTACCTCAGGCATGTTTTGAACTGCCGATTCAAAGTCCCTACTCATCATTCTTATGGTTGCATTTTGAAGTAATGCGCCATAATATAGCGAAGAGTCATTTATTTCTTTTGCATATTGCAATTGCCGTACTTGAGTGGAATCAATGCGGAATCTACCTGTAGCTTCCGTAAATAATACTTAGAAAGGATTATTTCATTTAGACCGAGTTGATTGCAAGGAGGATAAGAATCATATATATTATAACTTCGAGCTGCAATATTGTCCCATGCTACTTCCTCGATATCCTCTAAATAAGTTTGATAGTTTATCTGAGGACTTAATAACTGCTCGTTCACAATCTGAACCTGCCTGTTGGATTCGTTCTTTCTGCGCTACAGTAAGGTCATTCCAAGTAGTATCCATTTGCTGACCAAAGGATTCAAAATTGGTTATTACCAGTATAATACAAATTAGAAATGTCTTTTTTACAACCGAAAACATTGTGGAATCAACCGTTTAGTTACTTCTTCGAACCTGTTTCAAGATACAAAAATAACAACTTAATGGAATTCAAATTGCGATTTTTTAAATAACCATCTAACAACAGAATAATAAGAAACTCACTTATGAATTATGCTAGCCACATACGACTCTATATTTAAATATTATTATTCATAATACTCGTATTCATAAGTTCCTACGTTTTCTAATGAATCAGCGTTGCCCATCGTTTCATGAATAACCAACCCTTTGTTGTTATATTGTTGGGTTCTTATGGTGATGTATTCTTGATCACTTCTAGCATAATATGAGGTATCTGCAGACCAGATGTTATTACCATATTGATCATATTTAAATGAATAAGATTCTTTGTCGCCGTCGTCGCGCATGGAAATAGTAAGTTCTTTAAGTCCACGTTCATTGTAATGATTAATCACAGCATAGCTAAATTTTCCATCCCAGAAATACAATCCAACCACTTCGTGTCCCATATTATCGTAGAATTTACGCGTATAATTATAAGAACCTTCTCCACCCTCCCATTCTATTTGGCGAATCGGATCATAATAAACTGTTAGAATTAATTTGTACTCATCTGACATATCAGCATAATGCTCTTTTTTAATAAAACGATCACATCCTTCTTTATATTCAAATACATACTCTCGGTCCAATTTTTTATCGCCACTTCGCATATCATAATTTTTCTCATTTATGATTTTGTCACTGTTTCCTAAATACTTGTACTCAAATAAATCATGAATTGGGTCTACTAAATGACTTTCCCAATAATAATTCTGAATTCGTCCTAAAGAATCATACGTATATGTATTGATTGTTCCATCCTTCGAACTAATCCTCTTTGAATTCTTATATTGGTTTTGGGTACTAGTAACATTTCCGTGGGTATCAAATTGTTCTGTAGTTACACCATTTGAAAATGTACGAATTCTCCTACGCACGTGCTGTTCTTTACATTTATCATATTCCCATTCATCCTTAAGCAAGGAATCGGATGAAACAAATTTCTGCGTTTGGAAAGGCATCTTTTCTTGAATAGAATCGATACATAGACAAAATGCTTTGATGGAATCTGGATGTGTAGGGAGTTTTTGAGCGCAAGAAGGAATATTGCTTTCAGTAAGATTCTCCACACCACTTAACGAAGAATCCTGCTCATTACATCCGCACATTCCTACGCATCCTAATATCAATATTACCGTTGCTCGTATATATTTGGAAAGAGAATGTCTAATGAATGGCTGTAACTTCATATACACGTTTTGAAATATTGTCCTTAACCTTTCTTCAACTTCACATTGGTCTTCAAAATAGACGAGGTTCCGACAGTTGAGGTATTAATTACTTCCGTATGCGCTCCATAGCCTTCTTTTTTAAATATAATTTCATAACCTGCCTGTGCAGGGACTACCACGCTGTATGTACCCGTTTTTGGATTGCTTTTAAATAACGAAATTACTTCTTCCGACCCTGTCTTCTTTAGTTCAATCGTTGCATTAACAGGTGTATTGGTTGATTCATCCGTAATAATTCCAGTAATTACGGTAAGAGGCGAAACGGTTAAAGCTTCTGTTTTATTCCCAGCATTCAAGTCTATCACATGAATCTCCTGAATCCCTTTATCCGTATTTGAAGCACGTGCATGATGAAAGTAAGCCTTCGTTCCTATTGCATTGATTGTAAACCCAATGTCATCTACACGAGAATTGATCGGGGCTCCAACATTGACAGGATCACTCCACTTGTTACTCCCTTTTTTTACACTTTTAAAAATATCAAATCCACCTACTCCAGGGTGGCCTTCAGAAGCAAAATAGAGTGTTTTTCCATCTGGATGTATAAAAGGAGCACGTTCGCTTTGTTCTGTATTCAATTTGGAACTTAACTTCTTCGGCTTGCTCCAGTTCCCTTCGGCATTTAACTCTGTGTAATAAAGATCATAATTATATGGATCTCGTTTAGCATTGGCCATTGCAGCAAAATAAATCGTTTTTCCATCAGGTGAAATCGAAGGCTCGGTTTCATTATTGTATTTGTCGCAAAATGCCAATTTCACAGGTTTTCCAAATTCATCTCCAATTTTGGTTGATACGTACAAATCTTTCTTTGCACCTAATCCTTTTGCTAAAACCAGCGTTTGTTCATCAACCGAAAGGGATGCCGGTCCTTCATGACCTCTGGTATTAATTGTTTTACCCAAGTTTTCTGCTTTCGTCCAGTTTCCGGTTCCATCCTTTTTTGAAATCCAGATATCTTCCGTCAATTTTCCTTCCTTATTTTTAGCACTCCCTTCTCCACCTGCTCTACGGGATGTAAAAAGCACCATAGAACCATCCACATTGCTTTGTAAAAAATGATCATCCGCTTCTGAATTTATGTTTCCGCCAGCATTTGGAATAGATATACTCAACGGACTACTTTCAATAGGTCCTCTTGCAATGCTGTCTCTAAGTGCTTTGGTAGCATCTTTTCGATGTTCTTTGTATTCAAGAAATCGCATAAACTCCTTTGTACTATGGGTCTTTGGAACATCGTTTACAGCTAGTTTAAACGCTTTCTCAGCCTCTTTATAATGTCGCCAATGCATAGCGGCTCTACCTGCCTCATTGTAGTGAAAAGCACGTTTATGATCTTTGATATACTTTGCCCTTCTAAAATTATATTTATACGCCTTCTCCCACATATGATTATGCATGGTATATTGAGGCAAATATTTTAACGACGTTTCTTCAGATTCATCTATATTTTGAACCAGTTCATACGTTAGAAATGCATATTTATGTTTTAAACTAGTCTGATACTTATGCGCAACTGGAAGGATTACTTTTAAATTAGTCACCTTAAGATTGGCATAGAACTCCTCCAAATCTTCCTTGTTATATCGTGCGCTAACTACTGCCTTGGCTAAATTATGATGAGATTTCTTGTCATTGGGATTCTTATTAAGCATTATCATCAAAAACGGTATCGCCTTCTTATAGGACTTTGTTGCAATTGCCGTCTTCGCCTTCTTTTTTGCCTCTTTATAACTCTGTGCAAATCCCTGATTTTGAATCAGAAACAATACGAACACAAGTATTGAAATCGATCTATAAACTTTCCTCATTGTATATGGTAACATTACTTTGTCAAAACTAAATTTTAAGAAACAATTAAACAAAGGTTTACCCTTGTTTTACGCATACATCATCTATTGTATAACGTTCCTGAAGAAAAGATATTCCATTTCATTTATTTTGCATTAACCTCTCACTCCTCTTTTGTAAATAAAATGTGCGGTCGATTTTTAATTTTTTAGACCTACAATACAAACATCATCGATTTGCTCCGTTTTTCCTGACCGAACCCAATCTTCAAATTCCGTATTCAGTAAATCATGTTGTTCGTTCGCTGGTTTCGAACTAACTTCCAATAACAACTTCTTCATCCGTTTGTTCATATATTTCTTACCATTCGAACCTCCAAATTGATCTTGGAAGCCATCTGTAAAAGTGTATAAACAATCTTCTTCTCTGATTTTTAAGCTTTTAGAATAATATTCTAGTGCCAATGGAATCTTACTTAGATAGAAATAGCAATATCCGACACTGTGGTATACACCTGCAATCGATTTTTGATCCTGAGTTTTCAATAAAATAGTTAAAGCCTCCATGTGCAACGTTAAGGCCGAATCGATTTCGCCTTGACCAAATTGAATCATTGCAATGTTGTTGATTACTTGACCCATTCCTAATATCTCATCACTTTCCTTATATATGGCAAGACTTCTATTAAAGTACTCTAAAGCTAAATCCACATTCCCTGTACGACCATGTATTAGCGCTATATTATTCGATTCTACAGCCTGTTTATTCTTCAGCGTACTCGTTTCTTGCGTATTTGAGGAAGACTTTATTTTGTTTTCTACGAAATCGAAAACCCATTGATGATAGCTTAGTTTCAACCTATAATCTAAACTTGATTTAGTTATAATATTGATCGCGTTTAATTTACTTGTATCATCCTGGACTTTATGAAATTCTCCGAGACAAGAATCTATTAAAGCTCGATTCCTTGACGAAAGCGAATCTAGTTCCAAACTATCTATTAAATAATACGCTGGATCTGCATATACTGCTGATTGTGTTAAGGAGTTTTGCCCTTAGCTATGTTGATGCTTAAACATGCCTAACAGAAGCAACACAATTAAAAGTATAGATTGAATCAATTTCATTCTGCAATATAGGGAAAAGACAAAATAGAAGAATCTTTATACTTTTTTAATGCTTTTAGACAAAAATTAAGTTAAACATTCGCTTTACTTTTTTCTATGAAAATTTTTCTTCAATTTGTCGCTCTAATCAAACCTCAAAACGTAAAAATATTCTACTGACTCCAAACCTGTTTTGCTACAATTAATTCAAAAAAACAACATAAAAACGCTTACTGAAACTCTCATTAATGCAGATAATACTGCAAGAGATGAATTCGTAGTGGCTTTGCAATGGGACCCTACTTTTGTAGCTGAATTAATGTATCATAGTTATTTACCTATGATGGAGCAATTAGAGAATGAGGAAGGTCAACCCTTCATATTGCTTCCGAAGCTTCATTTCGAACGATCACTCCTTGATTTTGACGATTTACATATCTCTAAACGGATCGTAAAAAAATTGGACGCCTATGAATTGACCTGCAATTATAATTTTAAAAACACCTTAATTCAAACAATTTCCCACCATGAGCACAACTGGATTCTAGAGCCATTGCAACAGACCTTTATACAACTGAATGTTTCCAGCAATTTGGTTAAAACCTGCTCTTTTGAGTTATGGAATAAGCAAACTAATCAAATTGTAGCAGGTGAACTGGGTTATTTTGTGGGGAGCGTTTATACTTCTTTATCTGGATATCATAAAGAAAACAATAGTGGTAAGATTCAGATGATTTTACTTTCTAAATGGCTCGAATCGAAAGGCACCGCGTATTGGGATTTAGGAATGGATCTTGATTACAAACAGAAATTAGGTGCAAAATTATGGGATACAGCTTCGTTTTATGATCGGTTAAAGAGTCATAGAGATGATATATTGCATTTATGATTACAATGAATTGTTTCGGGTAATACAGCAATGCGTCAATAATATAAGACTCCGATACAATAAGATCGAAAAATAAAATTCTTCAGTGATTTTTCATCTCTATGCCGGATTCTTTCAATTTGAAAGTTAGCAATCATGAAGTTAAATCTAACTTTTTAACTTCATTAGTGTCCTTTTTTCATATATCCACCCCAATAAAGCATCAACTAATATTCCTTATTAATAGAATCAAAAACAGTCCCCAATCCCATTCTTAGGAATTTAACATTTTAATCAATTCGAAAAGATATATTTTAAGTTTAAGTTAAAAATATCATTAGTATTCCCCGCATAATACAATTTATTATATGTTTTATTAATTATCTCATAAAGATAAAGCACCTTATAGTTTTTATTTTAAAGATATTTTATTATATATTTGAAGCCATTCTAATCTAACATAAACGTAATCAAAATGAAAAACAACTATTCTCTATTACTTGGAGTAGCTTTCACATTGTTTTTGGCCTCCTGCCAGCAAAGTGAAGTGAAAGATGAAAAAACCAATTCAGATACTGCTACATACGCAAGTACTTTGGATCCTTGTCAAGCAGACCCAGCATGGTTTAATATAGATCCTAGCACAGGAAAAAGAAAGACAACAGCCCCAGATGAAGGAATCGGAAGTGCATTTGGAGACAATGTCACCGTTTCAAATTGTGATTTTCACAAATGGGCCTGGCAAAAATTTCTTTGGTTGACCAGTAGTAATGTTACTGGTAATCCTTTGTTTATAGATAGTTTAATTCAAGTTGACGTCCAGGCTTCACCTGTAGGAACCGGAAATGGTGTCATCGTTCTTACAGAAAACACCCAAGCAACAGGCGATATTCTTAAAACCAGTAAGTCTTATAGTGTAGATGATCAGGAACATGACGTATATTATTCCATTCACGTGGACAGTTCATTATACAATACCATACAGAAATTCGCTCCTATGGAAGCATCTTCGTATGTTGATTCTACCTTTCCAATTGGAGCGTTGGAATTAAAAATTTCATGGGTAGATGTAAAAGGATTGAGAGATACCAGTGATTATTATATCGCAAATGGTACAATTAATGGGGAAAGCACGCGTATTGCTCTTTTAGGAATGCACGTTACGGGAATTGTATATAATCATCCTGAATTTATATGGGCTACATTTGAGCACAATGAATTAGCGCCAATGTATAGCTGGAAAACTACTACAAGTACAGATGTGCCCGTTACCTCAACTACGAATCTACCATTTTTTGCTGCTAGTGATACTGCTAATATCTCCAATATTGAAATCGGAAATAATGTAAGTAATGTATTTACCGTAAACCAATATGGTATTCCATCTAAAGCGTATGACGATCAAGACACCACCTTCCTTAAAACTTGTCAAGGAGGTTACGAAAATTTATACAATATCCAGACTATCAATTCCGAAGTCGCTACTCAGCTTACGGATATTTGGACGAATTATTTTTACAATGGAGGAATCTGGGTAAATACCGAAGGTTTCAGCTATCCTTTAGAACAAGCTCGATTATTAGATTCATTGGCTGGTAACTTACCGAAAGCCGATTCAGGTCAATTAATAAGAGGGTCCGTTTCTTGCTCGAATATTACGATGGAAACCTATGAACAAATTGGACTTCTTACGCCTGCTGATTCCATACATGAAATGGACTTAGTGAATGTAGCAAATTGTTTTTCATGCCACCAGGTAAGTGCAGGAGTAACCGGTTCTCCTTTGACGATAAGTCATATTTTCAATGGTGCCGTAGGAAAAAAGAAAGGTCTTACTACGACTCAATCAAAGCAACAAAGTTTAGATTTAGTACGTAAAATGATGCGAGACGCTCTAGCCAAATAAAACGCATCACCCTTTGGAATGGACAAATTAAATTCATTTTCAAGGAAGAAATAAAGAAGTTAATTTAGATTGTTAACAACGAGAACAAGTGCTTTCCTTCAATTGAGGATTGCACTTGTTTTTGGTTTCTGCTATTTCGATTTTGGTTTTCATTCAAAAAACTAAAAGCACCGCTTCGTCTTTTCTTTCATTGAGTCTTAGGCTAAAAATCAAATTATTCTATCTTTACGATCCGTTAAGTAAACCTATTTAAATTCAAGTAATAATCAGTCTGGTATGAGCGTAGAGATAAATGCATTAGAACCGAAAGCAGTTTGGAAAAATTTTAGTGATTTAAATGCAGTACCTCGGCCTTCTAAGAAAGAAGAACGTGTAATTGCTTTTATAAAGGCTTTTGGAGAAAACTTGAACTTAGAAACCATTGTAGATGGTGTGGGGAATGTAATTGTCAAAAAGCCTGCCACTTCGGGTATGGAAAATCGTCAAACGGTGATTCTTCAATCCCACTTGGACATGGTACATCAAAAAAATGCGGATACCAATTTTGACTTTAATTCGCAAGGCATAGAAATGCTCATCGATGGAGATTGGGTTACCGCTAATGGCACTACCCTTGGTGCGGATAATGGAATGGGTGTAGCCGCGATTATGACCCTTTTGCAAAGTACGGATATTGCACATCCTACATTGGAGGCATTATTTACAATTGATGAAGAGACCGGAATGACGGGAGCTTTGGAATTGGACCAAACAATCTTGAAAGGAACGATTTTATTAAATTTAGATACGGAAGACGATGATGAATTCTCCATTGGATGTGCGGGGGGAATAGATACCAATACATCCTATTCATATACAGAAGAAAACACCTCTGCTAACGATCAAGCATATAAAATCAGTGTTACCGGTCTAAAAGGAGGACACTCTGGAATGGACATAATTTTAGAACGTGGGAATGCTAATAAAATCATGAACCGTTTGATCGCCAATTGTGCTGATTATGGATTGCGCATTGGTGAAATTAATGGAGGAAGTTTACGAAATGCTATCCCAAGGGAATCATTTGCTACGATTGTGGTTAGTGATCCGGCGTTTAAACAAGAATTCGATCAAAGAGCATCTGACATCAAAAAGGAATTTAGCATCCATGATTCAAATTTAAGTATTGAGTTGGAAAATGTAGATACTCCATCTCAAGTAATGAGTTTAACCGACACTGCAGCAGTGACTAATAGTTTGTTTTCAGTGTACAATGGTGTATTTGGAATGAGTAAGTCGATCGAAGGATTGGTCGAAACTTCTTCTTCCTTGGCTCGAGTGATTGTGAAAGATGGTAACTACTCTACTCAAAGTTTACAACGTAGTTCAGTCGAAACAGCTAAAATGGACATTGCACACACGGTTGGAGCAGCATTTGCCACCATGGGATGTAAAATAGAACATGGAGGTTCTTACCCAGGATGGGAACCTAACGCTGATTCTAAGATTTTAAAGTTGATGATTGAGAAATATAAAAATCAATTTTCAGAAGACCCTAAAGTTGCCGCATGTCATGCAGGTTTGGAATGTGGAATCTTAGGAGAGCGCTACCCCGGATTGGACATGATTTCTTTTGGTCCAACAATTAAAAATCCACATTCTCCAGACGAGAAAGTACATATTGCATCTGTCGCTAAATTTTGGTCATTATTGGTAGATGTGATTAAGGATATTCCTTCTTGATAAGGCGTTAAGCAATAAGTTGGCGATGCTCTTCTAGATAGCGTAAATTACCCTCAGATAGTTTGCTTATTTTTTCACTACCTGAAATTCCTAATTGATCAAGCTGAACTCCCTTCATTTGTCCAGAGATTAGAATCTTACCTGATTCATCAAAACTCACCAAATGTCGATCGAAAAGTGCGTCGAAATCGGGGGATAATAGAATTCCATTATCTACATCCAGCCTTTGTTCATCCGTTGAATCCCGCCAAGGGATAATGTGCGATGCTATAAGGATCCTTGGATCTGCAAATTGAGTTACAGCACATTTATATTGCCAGCGATGTAATACACTTTTCCGGTACGCCCCCTGTCCTATCCTTGTCGTTACCAATCCTGTTCGTTCTGTAATAGTCGGTTTTAATGTTTTATATGCCTGAATCTCGTTCGGTTCATTGACCAATGTATTCAGTTCATCTGGGATCGCATATAAATTCGCGTTAGCACGTTTGAAAAAGAATTTAATCCCAGTGCGCATTTGATTGTTTCGATCATGTGTCTGAAAGAAATCACAATCGAAAACATGTAACTCTGCTACAAACTCGACCCAACTTTTCTTATTAGGTATTTTGTGAAATAAAAACACACGCTTTCCATTTCGGATATGATCCCTCAAATGCAAATTTCCTTTTGTAAACTCCATGTCCCCAACCTGACCTTCGCCTGTATAGGAGTATACATGTGGATTCACCCATTGATCTTTATAACCATGTTCTTGCCCACTGGACCCCGAAAAAACAAATATATAAGGGTATTTAGCACATGGAGCAATGCCACTTTGTCGATTTCCTCCGAAGTTATCATGAAGAATCGAGCGTTTATACGATTTTGTAACCTTAAAAGGGTGCTCCACAGTATAAATTTACAAGAAACATTGTCCAGGACATTTGACAAACAAATTATTTGAAATCTAGAAAATCTATAATACGATCAGATCCCAAAGTCCACATTATATTATGTCTTTTAATCCCTTTGTTCTTCGCGAAACCCCATCAAATTATGTCCTCCTTTATTCAATGGGGCTATTTTCTTACAAAATTCACTAAATTCAGTTCGATCAATAATGCCTTCATCCAACAGTCGTATTAAATGGTGCATTTGGTAGTCCCAAGGCCAATCTAAATTCACATTAGTAAATCTTCTCCTTAAATATCCCCTCCTTTTTTCTACAAACTTAAAATGAAAAGCTTCCATTTCAAGCTTACTGGGAAGTGCATTATAAAACTGCACAGTTCCATTTTTATATGTATAAAAACGCATCGCATAGGCACTTTCTAGTCCCATTAAAAGCAAAATTGCCAACGGCAGTATCCAGCCAAATACCGCTATGAAACCATCGAATGTTTCTATAACTTTGAATAAATCAAAGTAACAAACGGCAGCAACCGGGATTATGCAACTCAATCCTCCTATAAAAAACCAAATGCCTAAATCTCGAAATATATGCCTGTTTACAAACACAAAATCTTCAAACGGTGCATCGTATTCCCGCTTAATTCCAAATCTATTATGAAATTTGTAGATCATAGAAGAATCCGTCAATTCAGCCTCTATGGTAACAACACCCCAAAGAAAAGATTGAAAAATCGAATCTGTGACGATCTCCTTCTTTTTATTCTTCATTTTGATCGAAATTGCTCCTAAAAACATTTAGTTCTTACTCAATCCGAAACGCTCCATGACGCTCTTCCACGGCCGCACGATACGATTCTCTGGCTTTTGCAGCCTTCTTTTTGGCTTTCTTATATTTTGCTCTTAAAATCCCCAACTGCTGCTCCATCTTTTTCAACTCTTTCTTTTTAACTTCCCCGAGTCTATAAGCTTTACGTGTTGAGGCAAATTCTACTACGGCTTCTTTGGCTACTTTTTTGTTAGCTACAGCCTTGGACTGAGCCTGTGCAAATGCCTTTTTAAGTTTTTTAACGGCTCCCATTTAATATATGTTCAATTTGTTCGTTCGAAATGAATTTGATTTTATAAAACTATCAAACCCGTAAGCTCTTCAAAAATAGAATATTTTATCCGCTTTTACCGTAAATAGCACGTTTTCTAAAAAGTTAATCCCTTACTAACAGGCAGAAATATTGCGATCGGTCCAATGTTAACACGTTTACTATTTTTGAGAAGAATGAAATTCATCTAACTGAACTAAGATATGCAATTTTAATAAATCCACTTTCATTAAAATCTTTTTTTACGTCGCCCAAAGGCTTAAAGAACAGCTTTAGTCCTTTTATACCCATTTATTGCTTCTATTTGCAAATCAACCTCAATTTCCAATATTGAATTGATAGTACGATTACGGCACGATTTTTACATATATGAGCGTATACACATATGTAGAATGACTTCATAACCTATGAACTACTGCATCTATCGATGAAATTTTGATTAACTTTGAATTGAATTGAATTGGATATCAACAAATATTAACTACAACTCCTCCAAGAAAATGAAAAATTGCTTTCTAATTATATCTGCACTCTTATTTACCTTTTCTTGTGCAAATCTAAACGCTCAGAAACCAAAAAAAGGATATTACGATATTAACGGACGCACAGCGAAGAAAAAGAATGCTTATTTCTACCGTCTAGGCGAAACGAACAATAGTAATACCTGGAAAGTTACAGAGTATTTCATGAATGATTTAGTAAAACTTAGTGGAACTTATAAATCAAATAAACTTCAAACTAAGCACGGAAAATTCAAAGAGAATTACCAAAACGGAAAAATCAGATCCATATCTAGCTATAAAGATGGAAAACGTACTGGCAAATTTCAAACTTGGTTTGAAAGTGGGAAAATTCGTTCAGTGGTAAACTACGAAAACGATCAAAAAAATGGTCTTGAACAAGTATGGTATGAAAACGGCAAATTACTCTGCGAAGTAAAATTTGTCAAAGGAAAGATGAATGGACGCTATAAAGAGTGGTATCCGAACGGTACATTCAACGTTGATTGCGTTTATAAAATGGGCGTTATCGAAGGAGAATGGAAAAATCATTTTCATAACGGACGACGAAACATCACTAAACGATTCGCTAATAAAATGAAAGATGGTAGATGGGAAGCCGGTTTTCCATCGGGGCGAAAGC
>CBDICC010000056.1:0-70128 GCA_965277185.1 Cytophagales bacterium
AGTCAATTACACTATCTCCAAATTCTTCGCGGATATCTATTATATAATGTGGGAATCCAAGAGATACAGCCATATTACGTGCATCATTAATGGAATCTAGAGAACAACATCCTGTTTCTTTACCAGAACTGCCAGATGATTGATAATCCCACGTCTTCATGGTCATGCCGATGACTTCATACCCTTGCTCATGTAGCATTAATGCGGTTACCGAACTATCGATTCCACCACTCATTGCTACCAAAACACGTCCTTTTTTACTCATTTACTTAATTTAATACAGAATTAGAGTACAAATGTAACCATTTAATAAATGTTTAAGGGTTTTCCATTTACAGAACTTTAAAAAGAATAGGTGATTTTTTGAAAATGTACAAATTACAATAATGTCAAGCAGGCATTTAATACAAACCGGAGTGGCTGAAAATTGAAATAAAATTCTATTTTTGTGCGATTCAAGGTTGAAAAAGAAATAGGGGAGACGCTATTAAAGTTTCAGTAAATCCTGATCGCAATGAGTATGACTTAATAGATTAAATGTTGAACTAAGTTTAATTTATTAATTATGAAAGCATTTAAAATGGAACAAACGTTAACTACAATGAGTATTTTCGAAAAACATAAGAAACTTTGGAAAGAGCGATGAAGGCAAACCACGAGCGTACCTTCTACGCGGCTTTTCCCGAGCATCCATCTCCCAAAATTTATGGAGAAACAGCTGATAAAGATGGTCAAAACGCATTTAAAGGACATTTGAATGGTCGGTTTGAAGAGCTATTGCAAGAAAATGAAGCGGATTGGGCAGGAGCAGAGAACTCTCCATATTTAAATTCAGCGTTAGGTATAAGTTATCCTGTCTTTAAAACGGACGATTTGGTAGCAAAAGGAACAAAAGCATTTCATGTGTGGAGACAAGTAAGCCCAGAACAGCGCGCTGGTATTCTGATTGAATCGTTACAACGAGTTAAAAATAGATTTTTTGAATTGGCTTATGCAACCATGCATACGACAGGACAAGGATACATGATGGCTTTTCAAGCTTCTGGACCACACGCTTGTGATCGGGCATTGGAAGCAATTTCGCTAGGTTACGAAGAACTAAAGCGATTTCCTGATTCAGTTACTTGGGATAAACCAATGGGGA
The DNA here is from genome assembly GCA_965277185.1 of Cytophagales bacterium. Taxonomy (GTDB): domain Bacteria; phylum Bacteroidota; class Bacteroidia; order Cytophagales; family JAHDFW01; genus JAHDFW01. Next base: position 1,145 of record CBDICC010000056.1, read on the forward strand.
AATTTAACATTGTATTAGATAAAGAATGGAGTGCCGTTCCTAAAGGAGTAGCAATGGCTATAGGTTGTTCTACATTCCCAACATGGAATACCGTTCCAGGAATGTATGCTAGTTTAATAACAGGAAACCCGGTTATTGTTAAACCGCATCCAGGAGCTATTTTGCCGATTGCATTGATTGTTGCCGAATTGCAAAACGTGTTAAAGGGAAGAAAATATTGATGTGAATGTATGTCAATTAGCCATTGATACACCGGATGCACAAATAACCAAAGACTTGGCTGAGCACGAAGGTGTAAAAGTGATTGATTACACTGGTAATTCAGAGTTTGGTTCTTATTTAGAAGGACTTAAAAATAAAACGGTATTTACGGAGAAAACAGGCGTAAATTCCATTATTCTTGATTCTTGTGACAATTTAGATAAGGTTTTAGCGAATGTTGCTTTTTCCATATCTCTATATTCCGGTCAAATGTGTACCGCACCACAAAACTTCTTTATTCCTAAAGATGGAGTGAAAACTCCAGATGGAATGGTGAGTTTTGATGACGTAGTGGCGAAATTCAATGAGCAAGTTGCAGGATTAGCAAATAATCCTAAGGCAGGTCCCTATGTATTAGGAGCCGTGCAGAATCCATTAACGTTGGAAAGAACGAAGGAAGCTTCGAAATTAGGGACTACGGTTTTAGAGCCTGGAACTATTGAGAATCCAATGTTTAAATCAGCAAGAGTTTGTACTCCAACTGTGTTAACTGTAGAGTCAAGTGAAGTAGCTGTTTTTAGTGAAGAATTGTTTGGGCCAATTGCACTTATGATTAAGACAAATGATACGGACGAATCCATAGCATTGGCGAGCGATTTAGCATCCAAGCATGGAGCAATTTCTTGTGGAGCTTACACTACAAACGAAGAAATAAAATTTAAAATAAAAGACGCCATGAGTCTTTCTTATACTCCGGTATCTTTTAATTTGACAGGAGCTATATATGTCAATCAGAACGCTGCATTCTCCGATTTTCACGTGACAGGAGGGAATCCAGCAGGCAACGCATCGTTTACAAATACGGAATATGTAGCCAAAAGATTTGTATGGGTTGGATTCAGAGAACCAGCTAAAGCTTAAATTTAACTAGTAAAAAATTGATATTTAGTATTAATATATCTATTTTTGCGCGAAATTCAGAATAACATTAAATATTTAAAGTCTTGGATATTTTTGAAAAAATAAAGTCGAATAGGGGTCCGCTAGGTGTGTACTCTAAGTATGCGGAAGGGTATTTTATGTTTCCGAAATTGGAAGGTGAAATTAAGCCTTGGATGACGTTCAGAGGGAAAGAAGTTTTGACCTGGAGTTTGAACAACTATCTTGGTTTAGCAAATCACCCTGAAGTACGAAAGGCAGATGCCGAAGGTGCTGCAGAGTGGGGGTTAGCTACACCAATGGGAGCTCGAATGATGTCTGGTAATACTAGCCTTCATGAGAAGTTGGAAAAAGAGTTGGCAGATTTCATGGGCAAGGAAGAAGTAATTCTTCTAAACTTTGGTTATCAAGGAATGGTTTCGGCCATTGATTGTTTAGTCGATCGGAAAGATGTCATTGTATATGATGCCGAATCTCATGCCTGTATTTTAGATGGTGTACGATTGCATGCTGGAAAAAGATTTGTGTATAAGCACAATGACATGGAAAGCCTTGAAAAGCAATTGAACCACGCAAAAAGCTTGTCTGAGAAAACAGGTGGAGGGATCATGGTGATTACTGAAGGTGTTTTTGGGATGTCTGGAAGCATGGGGAATCTGAAAGGAGTAGTGGAATTGAAGAAAAAATTCAATTTCCGACTATTTGTGGATGATGCGCATGGTTTTGGAACAATGGGGCCAACAGGAGCAGGAACAGGGGAAGAGCAGGATGTTCAAGATGAAATCGATGTGTATTTCTCTACATTTGCAAAATCAATGGCAAGCATTGGCGCATTTATCGCAGCCAATGAAAATGTAATTGAGTATTTGCGATACAATATGCGTTCTCAAATCTTTGCAAAATCGCTTCCTATGCCATTGGTAGTTGGAGACTTGAAAAGATTAGAATTGCTTAAAAGCAATCATGATTTAAGAAAGCATTTATGGGAGATAGTAAATGGCCTTCAAAATGGATTGAAAGACGCAGGTTTTGAGATTGGAATTACTACATCTCCGGTTACTCCGGTACTTTTATCAGGAGGACCTACAGAAGCGGTTCAATTGATCATTGATTTAAGAGAGAATTATAACATTTTCTGCTCTATGGTGATGTATCCGGTGGTTCCTAAGGATGTAATTATGCTTCGATTAATACCGACTGCAGCTCATTCTATGGAAGATGTGAATTATACGATTAAAGCGTTTAAAGAGGTAAAAGCAAAATTGGATGGAGGAGAATACAAGGGCGCTACTTTAGACGAAATCGTTGCAAAACACGTTGAAATGTAATCTACGGCACTTTTTTTAATAAAATTAATTTGCACGTATGGTTTTAATTACTAACTTGCCCAAGAATTCTAATTTTAAACATTATAAAAACTAAAGAAATGGAAAGATTTAATCAATTAAAGGATTTGGTGATGAACGCTGAAGGTGACTTCGCTAAATTTTATGACAAAGAAAACAAAGCTGCTGGAACTCGTGTTAGAAAATCCATGCAAGATTTGAAAGTTTTGGCTCAGGACATTAGATCTGAAGTTCAAAATAAAAAGAACGGATAATCCTTCTAGGATAGAATTCGTACTTTTATAAAGAACTTAATACGAAGCGAGTTGATTCTATCAACTCGCTTTTTTTGTGCCCTCAAAATTGAGGCAATAAAATAAAAGCCGAAAATGATTTTATTAAATCATTTTCGGCTTTTTTGAGTGAAGTTTTTTAAAGGGAGAAACTTATTCTACGATGATTAGAAAGTTCTTTTTCTTACCCCAATTAACAATGAAATACTTGTCTGCAATCAATTTGATATCAACTGCATCATCTATTTTTATCTTTTCTTTATTGATGCCCATTGCCCCACCTTGCAACTCTCGGCGGGCTTCTCCTTTCGATTTAAATATCAGGTTGTTAATGCCAATAGATAATAAATCAATATAATTTTCTGCAGCCATCAAATCTTTACGGGTGATGGCAATCTGAGGAACTCCTTTGAAAATGGAAAGTACCTCTCTTTCATTTAAATCTTTTATAATTTCCGAAGTGTTCTTGCCGCGCAATATTTGTGTTGCTTTAAGCGCAATTTGAAATTCCTCTTCACCATGTACTAATGTTGTGACTTGTTTGGCTAATTCTTTTTGTAGGTGGTTCTCCTCAGGCTTTTCAGCGTGTACTTTAAGTAATTCATTTATTGTTGATTCATCCATTAAGGTGAAAATCTTAATATAGGACTCGGCATCTGTATCCGAAGCTCGGATCCAAAACTGGTAAAATTCATATGAAGATGTTCGATCGATGTCCAACCAAATATTTCCTTTTTCACTTTTTCCAAATTTGGAGCCATCCGCTTTCTTAATAAGTGGACAAGTAAGTGCGAATGCTTCGTTTCCTCCTTTACGACGAATCAATTCAGTTCCGGTAGTAATATTACCCCACTGATCAGATCCGCCCATTTGTAGTTTACATCCTTTTTGGTCATTTAATACGAAAAAATCATATCCCTGAACCAACTGGTATGCAAATTCTGTGTAAGATAACCCCGTTTCTAAACGTGATTTAACAGAATCTTTTGACATCATGTAGTTGACGGTGATGTGCTTTCCTACATCTCTAATGAAGTCAAGAAAGTTTAAATCCTTAAACCAATCATAATTATTAACTACTTCTGCAGATGTCTCCGAGTTGTCAAAACGAAGGAACTGTTCCAGTTGCTTCTGTACTCCAGCCAAATTTTTATTTAAGACTTCAACTGATAGCAAGTTACGTTCATCCGATTTTCCAGATGGATCTCCAACAAGACCAGTAGCACCTCCAACTAAAGCAATGGGCTTGTGACCTGCACGCTGCAAGTGAACCAATAACATAATCGGAACCAAACTTCCTACATGTAAAGAATCCGCAGTAGGATCAAAACCCACATAACCTGTAGTTAACTCTTTTCTAAGTTGCTCTTCTGTTCCAGGCATGATATCATGAATCATGCCTCTCCATTTTAATTCTTCTACCAGATCGATGGTTTCCATGGTAAGGTGTTTAGTTATTCTGTTGAGTTTAAGCATCATTTCCGTAATACAAGGATTATGCTTGCTAAAATTTATAAAGGACGCAAAGATAAAAATCTTTTTGAGCTTTTAGGGACAATTATATAGCTCAATACTTTTAAGATCTCCATAGTGTAAAAAGTAGAAGTCAGTCTATGAACGGAAATTATAAGTTTGAATTAACCTAACCATTTAGAATGATAAATGAACCAAATTATGAGATGAGCTCGTTTTTTTATATATTTGTTCCAAATAAAACGCAACATGAGAAAAAACATTTACATTTTAACGGCGATAGTATGTGCTTTCATAGCAGGTAATACCGCTGTTGCTCAGCATAATACGGCTGACACTTTGGCTTTGAGAACGATTCAAGCCAATAACTTTTCAGCTGGTACAATGCTGAATTGGGCAACGGAATCTAATCCAGACCTTTGGATTGGTGTGATTTGGGATTCAAGTACTCCAAAAAGAGTCATTCGACTAAATTTGAGTGAATCAACTTGTAATGATGGTACAAACAATGGAGCAGATACCACAATTGGAATAGATATGCAGTTGACAGGAGTTTTAGATATCTCAGGACTCTCCGAAATTACATCTGTAGAGTTTCGGCGGGTTGTAGGACTTACCGGACTGACTGTGACAGGACTAACTAAATTGACAAATGTTACAGCATCAAGATCAGGGTTGACGTCTATTGATTTAAGTGGTATTGCGTCATTTAACACTTTAAGAGCGAAGGATTGTCCATCTCTTTTATCTGTTGATGTTTCTAATTGTGGAGATATCAATACACTGTCTTTAGCTAGTAATGATGTATTAAATAGTTTAACGGCTACAAATTGTGGTACTATAGCTAAATTAGCAATAAGAGATAATGGAGGAATAGTTACTTCGGCTGGTTATGATTTTACAGGAACAACGTTAATTTCAAGAATAAAAGGTCGGAGATCAGCATTAACATCTGTTGATATGAGTGATTTTCCGAATGTTACTCGTTTTGGATTTGCTAACAGTACTTTTCTTACGACAGTTACAAATGCAGGTTCAGCTGTAGCTACAAATATCTTAGGGTTTAGGAATTGTGCAATAACTGATATTCAAGGAATTGAAACGATTTCTGGTATTGCTCAATTAAATTTTTCAAATAGCAAACTAAAGCTTGTAGAAGCAGTAAAAGCTTCTTTCAACCCAATCGTTAGATCAGCAGGAAGTGGAGCGCCACACTTGAATCAAACTCCATATGCAAATAGTATTGTTACTCAGGGTAATAATGTAGATTATAGCGATCAAGCAACAGCTGATTCTAATGGAACAACCAATACTACCGTGTTTACACTGTATGATGCAACGAATACTTTACAATCTACCAATAGTACGGGTATATTTACCATGAATACTGTCGGTGATTTTTACGTAATTATGGTAAATAGTACCGTTTCTATTCGTACTGGAACAATTACAGTAGTGGGACCTTGTACTGGAGGATTTGATACAGGTGATAGCACAACGTTAATAAACTTTGCAAATGCAAACTTTACTTCAGGGACCAATTTAAATTGGTTAACGGCAAGTTGTCCACAAAATTGGTTTGGTGTAACTTGGGATAATGGTACGCCAAGAAGAGTAACAGAATTGAGATTAATGGAATCATCTTCCAATGGAGGTGGTAATGGAGAAGGTAGTTGGGGTGACAATAAACGACCAACTTCGTTCTCAGTATCTAAATTGAGTGGATTGAGGCCAGGTGTAAGTACAGAGTTAACTGGTTCTATGGATTTTACATCGTTAACTGAATTGACAATTTTAGCGTTAAATGATAATGCAGATATTACTTCAATTGATGTAAGCGGATTGAACAACTTAGAACATTTATATGTAGGGAAAACAAAGATTAAAACATTAGATATTTCTGGATTAACTTCTTTATTGTTGGTAAAAGCAGGTGGTACGGATTCCTTAACAACTGTTAATGCCTCAGGTTGTACAAGTTTGTTGCGCCTTAAAAAAACAGGTGAGGATAACTTTACAAGTTTAGATGTTACAGGTTGCAATGATTTGGAACAATTAAATGTAAAACGTTCTGGTCTTACTTCAATGGATTTAACGGGTAAAACGAATTTACTTAGATTAGCAGTAAGTAGATCTGCAAATTTAACTTCAATCGTAGGATTGTCGACGTGTACTAATATGGAAGGCTTAGGGATGGCTCGTTGCGACCTTTCAGGCGTTGTTGATGTTTCTGGGATGGATTCATTGGCTAGAATTGGAGCAAGGATAAATGAATTCACAAGTTTCACAGGTTTAAGAGCTTTAACTAATCTCGATAAAGTAAATATTGATGAAAATAGAGTTCAGTTAACAGAAGCAGCTCAAATTGGGAGCATGCTTTCAGGAGGTAACTCATCTGCAAATCCTCAAGGACCTTCATATGTGGTTAATGATATAGTATATGTGGATAGTATAGATTTTAGTGCGGAAGATTCAGTAGATATTAATGGGACTAACGTAAATTCTTCATTTAATTTATATAATGATGCAGGAAGTTTAATTAGTAACAATAATACTGGTGTATTTAATTTTACACAGGCAGATACAGGATGTTACTATGTAATCCTTGCTAATTCAGGTATTAACGTTTCTACAGATACGTTTTGCGTGCTTGGAGCAGCTGCAATTGCGAATGTAAGCATTGATAATGCTAATTTTGGAACTGTATTTACGGGAGCAAATATGACTAGAACACTAACAATTTCAAATTCAGGTAATATTGATCTAAGTGTTTCTAACATTACGGTTCCTGCTGGATATACTGTGGCTTCTACATCTGCAACGGTAGCAGGAGGTTCAAGTACAGATGTTACGGTTACTTTTTCACCTACACTAGCACAAACGTATGCAGGCGATCTTGAAGTTACAAGTAATGGAGTTTCCGGTGGATCAAGTATATTGGCTATCACTGGAATCGGTGTAGTTGATTCAACCATTGGTATTTTGGAAAATGGAAAACGAATTATAGAATTTTATCCAAACCCAACTACTGGAACAATGTTTATCAAGGACAATACCAGTAATTACAGAACGCTTTACTTATACAATGCTACCGGAACTTTGGTACGTGAGATAAACGTAGTAAACCAAACTGGAAAAATTGAATTTGGAGCACTTCCAACTGGATCTTATATTGTTAGATCACAAGATGGAAAAGTAAGTCAAAAACTAATCCGTTATTAATGTATGGATTGATTAAATCTTCGCTAGTAGCGGAGTAACTATAAATTTTAATATCCACGAAAAGGGGCTTGTCATTATGACGATCCCCTTTTCTTTTTTTAATAGAATGCAACGATCGTTGGGATTTAGCTAATGGTTATTGAATATGAATTTAAATTAGGGAATGAAAGAATAGGAGCGTGGTACTTCGTTTAATAACATTTAATCTAGTTTTTGGATTTACCTGAAAGCACATTCCAATTTTTAATTGACCTTAAGATTATTTGTTGTTAGGGTGCAGTAGATTAATTTGAAAATTGAGATTTGGACTAGCGATTAAAATCTTTATGCTTTTTCCGACATTTTTAAAGGTCAATTTTTTAAATTTGTTGCATGGATAAAGAAGCGCAAGCGATACTTAAAAACATAAAAAAAGGAAATGCCTCTCCGATATACTTGTTGCAAGGGGAAGAACCTTACTATATCGATTTGATTTCTGACTACATTGAGAAGAATGTGCTGAAAGAGGAGGAAAAAGGTTTTAATTTAATTGTGCTTTACGGAAAGGATGTAGATGCAAATGGAATAGTGCAGAACGCACGTCGATTTCCAATGATGGCCGAACGGCAGGTAGTCATCGTAAAAGAGGCCCAAGAGATAGGAGATATAAACAAAGCAGATGGTCAGGCTGTTATGCAAAAATATGCTGAAAATCCTACTCCTAGTACCATTTTGGTACTAGCATATAAATATAAAAAACTAGATGCCCGTAAGGCGATAACGAAGGCGATTGCGAAAGCTGGGATAATATTTACATCCTCCACAATATGGGAAAATCAATTACTTCCATGGATTGATGATTTTGTAAAATCCAATGGATATGCAATCAATGCCAGAGCTAAAATGCTTTTAGCAGAGTCGATCGGAGCCAATTTAAGTCGAATCTCTAAAGAAATCGAAAAGGTTGTAATCAACATAAAAGAAGGAGAAGAAATAAACGAAGATCATATTCAAAAATTCATTGGGATCAGCAAAGATTTTAACGTTTTTGAACTTCAAAAATCGCTTGCAAATAAGGATGCCGCACGCGTATATCGCATCATTAATTACTTCGGAGAGAATCCTAAAAGCCACCCTATAATTCCTGTTATGGCTAATTTGTTTTCCTATTTCTCCAAATTATTAATAGCACAAGAAATGAAAATTAGAACCGAAAATGATGTGAAAACAAAGTTAGGATTGCATTATTATGCGGCGAAAGACTTCATGCCCGCACTGCGAAATTATAACTATAGAAAAGCACTTGATATAATGGATGCGATAGAAGTCGCTGATTTACAAAGCAAAGGAATCGGATACCCTCCAATGAAAGAAAAAGAGATTCTTAAGGAGTTGACATATAAGATTTTACATTGACAGCCTAACGAAGGAGAATGAATAAGACGTACTTCTTAGGGGTTAAACCACTATCCAAAATAGGCTTTTATAGCCTTTATTCACTTATTTCAATTGGTTTGAAATTTAGGACGGCCTTTTTGACTATATTTACAATGGATATTAAAAATTTACAACGTGAAGAAAATACTTTACTTATCATTTTTAGCAGGGATTAGCCTGATTGCATTTACGGTAAATGCACAGCATAGTGCGGCAGATACAACTGCATTGCGTACTATTCAAAATACGAATTTTAGAGGGACCACAGCACTAAACTGGGATACAGAAGCAAATCCATCCAATTGGATTGGAGTGTCTTGGGATACGACTTTAACTCCTTATCGGGTTATAGAATTGGATTTAGCGAATGGTTCTTCCCCAAATGGAGGAAGTAATGGTGGAGGAAATGGTGCGGGTGGAGGAAAACAACCTACTAGTTATTCTGTTTCAACCTACTCATCTTTTGCGACAGGTACGGTGACCGATTTAAAAGGTTCATTGGATTTTACTGCGTTTACAGAATTGAAAAGATTATTCCTTAACCAAAACGACAGTGTTACTGGTGCAGATGTAAGTGGATTGATGAACTTAGAGCATTTCTATTTTGGACAAACGAGCATAGAAACGGCTGATCTTTCTGGATTAACAGGACTATTGATGGTTCGAGCAAACAGTGATAGTTTAACTACGCTGGATGTTTCAGGATGTACCAGTTTAGTTAGATTAAAATGTTCTTGGAGAGATGAGAAATTGACTAGTTTAAATATTACTGGATGTGCTAACTTGGAACAATTAACCTTGAAGAATTCTGGTTTGACTACACTTGACGTTTCGGGTCTACCTGAGTTGTTGAGACTTGCGACTAGTAGAAGTTCTAGTTTTGAGACAATCACAGGACTAGCTAATTGTACAAAATTGGAAGGATTGAGTATAGCTAGAAGTATTATGGCTACCGATGTTGATGTAACTGCGAATACTTCATTGGCAAGATTAGGAGCAAGGGACAATATGATTACTTCTTTTCCTGGACTTATTGCAAATCTTTCTTACAAGACAAACGTGTCAAATAATAGATTAGAATTGACGGAAGCGGCTCAGATTCATAATTTAGCGGTTTCTAATAATGCTAATGCAAATCCACAAGGACCTTCTTACTGGCCGGCTGATATAATTTATACGGATAGCTTAGATTTTAGTGCAGAAGATTCTGTTGATGTAGGAGCAGGAAATGTATCTTCTACATTTGAATTGTTTAATGATGCAGGTGCTTCTCAAGGAACAAATACTACAGGAATTTTTAATTTCTTACAAGCCGATACAGGATGCTACTATGTGGAGTTATCAAATTCTAATGTAACAGTATCGACAGATACATTTTGTGTATTAAATTCAGCAGCAATTGCTGCAGTTACAATTGATAACGCAAATTTTGGAACCGTGACGGTTGGTAATACCGCTACTCAAACACTTACAATTGCAAACTCTGGAAACATCGATTTGGATGTAACAGCAATTACAGCTCCTAGTGGGTATACATTGGCTTCAACCACAGCTACAGTTGCATCAGGTGCAAGTACCGATATTACAGTTACTTTTACTCCAACTGCAACTCAGGCTTATAATGGTGACATTACAGTAACAAGTAATAATTCAGCTGGACCAACAAACTTAGTAGCTATTACTGGTATGGGAATGATGGTAGTTGATTCAACCATTGGTATCTTAGAGAATGGAGAGCAAATTTTAGAATTCTATCCTAATCCTACAAATGGTGTAATGTTTATTAAAGACAACACGAAGAACTTTAGAACATTATATCTTTATAATGGAACAGGAATGTTGGTAAGAGAGATTTCTGTAGTAAACCAAACTGGAAAAATTGATTTTGGAACATTACCAACTGGTACGTATGTAATCCGATCTCAAGATGGAACGGTTAAACAAAAGTTGATTAGATATTAATAAATTATCCGTGGAAGGATAGAATACCTTCATAAGATTAATTAATGAGAGTCGATTCATACAAAGTATGGATCGACTCTTTTGTTTTATTCCCAAGGAGCTTTTAATGAATACAAGAATGCGATGGGATTTTTATTAATATTGGCTACGAAATGACTAATCTTAGATACGTAAGGTTAAGGACTTTAGTATTCGTACTCTATCAGAATAAGCCATGATAGGTGTATTCCTTCCATTTATAGACTGTAATGCTATGGATATGGAAAATAGATGGAATGAATCCAGAATGACCTTAAGCTACTTTGAAATAGGATAGGGACTGAATTAATAATTGAATGAAGAAAATACAATTTAAAGTCGAATAGTGAGATAGCTAAACTTATTAGCTGTTGTAATTATTTACCAGGACGTTCCTCAAACGTTTTCTTAATAATATTAAATGGCAAGTCGGTGAATTTTTTCATGTCCACGCCTAAATTATAATCATCCGGGTTGTCACCATAGACATACCAATTGATTTCTCCAGTAGTACCATGATTTTGAATCAGTTCTTCTAGCGTCTCAAAAATATAAACTAGAACTCTCATGGAACTTGTATTACAAATTTCCAAGTGTAAATCTAGCCGTGTTTGAGGTTGAGGGTTTTTCATATACTCCTTCAACGTCATTATCATTTGATGATAGGTTTCCTGAGCGTTTTGAGGATAGGAGCGTCCTGTTATAATAAACACACCTTCTTGCGGTCTTAGGTCAATATTTGGTGTACGTATGGAATGATGATCCATTGAATTGGTTGCTAAAAGTATTTATTCTATCTGTTTAAAAGGAATGCGTCTTATCGGAACCTCCTTTTTTAAATCAAAATAAACGTGTCTATCGTAGATTTATATGTGACAAGTATATTAAATAATTTGGAATAATCATTGAATTTAATGAATTAGACTTTGTTCATCATAAAAAAAACATGTTTTGTATTGGAAGAGTACAAGGTCCTAGATTGATTTTTAGAATCAACTTCCAGTTATTCAGTATATTTTAGAACCCAAATTACGATCCAAGAAATGAGTCCGATAAATCCTAATAATAAAGCAACGACCGAGACGTTTCGCAGTGTATGATGATAATCGAAGGAAGTACGATAACCAGAGCCAAATTTATTTTTAATCCATAGTCCAATAATCCCAAAAGCGATTGCAACGAGTGATAAAGTTAGCAATTCAAGATTGTCTACGAATATAGATTCGGACGAATCAGGAGGAACGAGTGGTGTGGGGGTGTATTCAAATTCTTCCAAAGATCTAGAGATTATGCATTTTAATGTGGTAGAAATCTATTTTTATGGTAATCCTATAGCACCATATCATCTATCGACTACTTCAAGCTGTCCAGACCTGGATCCACCGTATTAGGTAATTCAATTTGGGCTGGTAACTTATCATCTTTAGATTCCTCATTTGCCCAATAATTTAAAGAAGCAAAAACTGCTAATGCCAACAAAATGGCCCAGATAAAGGGGTATACTTTTCTTTTTTCTTTTACCGCTTTTTCCAAAGCCTGACCAAAGTTTTCAAGCGTAAGCGGATCATTTCCCGATTTTTTGGAAGTTGTATTTAAATCCCAACCTCCGCTTTCCAACACTTCAAATGCGTACGTAGTAAGGAAATAGCCTTCGGAACCAGATTCGGTTTCAATCAAATCTTCCTTAAGCATTTCATCAATGGCTTCATTCACAGTGATAGAGAAAATACCATTTTCATCATTGTCCTTACCAACAAAGTCTGAACGTAAAAGTTTATAATCCTCTGCCTGATATAGCAAGTTTAGATTATGGTTTATGCAGTATGAAGCGCTCGTTTCGTTCATTCTCGGTTTATTTTACCAATGTCATTTCCTCTACCAAATATCCAGCGCCGGCAAATTTGTCAATAATAAAAAGTACGTACCTTGCATCAACGGCTATATTTCGACACATATCTGGATCATACATGATATCGCTCATTGTTCCCTCCCAATTGCGGTCAAAATTTAGACCAATTAAGTTCCCATTCGCATCAATAACCGGACTTCCTGAATTTCCTCCTGTGGTATGATTCGAAGCCGTAAAGCAAACCGGTAGAAAACCTGTAGAATCGGCATAAGCTCCATAGTCTTTATCTTTATAGAGTTGTTTCAATTTATCATCCACTACGTAATCGTATACTTCTAAATTTCCTTTTTCCATAATACCTTTCAATGTCGTGAAATGCTCATATTGAACGCCATCTCTTGGCACATAATTATCAATTTTCCCATGAGTAATACGCAACGTGCTATTTGCATCTGGATAGAAGTAGGCATCTTTTTTCATTTCCATAATACCTTTTACATAGGTACGATTCAGAAGATTAATTTTATTGCGGAGCGCTCGAAGTGGATCAGATACGTTTTCTCTATAATGCTTATAAACACTGTGAGTAAGAAGATACGCAGGGTCCTTTTTGAATTTTTTCTCGATCAGTTTCGGAGTTAGTGAACGGATGAATTCCATTGCTGTCGCTTCATCTCGAAGAAAGGACTTACTAAAAAGTTCGTCAGCATATGCGTCATACCCTTTAGCAGTAATGTCGTTGAAAATAGGTGCTCGATATGCCTTAGGAACTCCTTCTGCATACATTTTAAGCATTGCTTTTACAATGTCTCGGTCAATTGGTGCATGATAATCTTTGTAATGCGCTTTAGCTTGCTTCAACAAAGCATCTCGCTTTGCATTAAAAATAACTTCGTCAAATACGAGTGTATCTGTTTGATCTTTATTGATTTTCTCCGTGTATTGAACAATATCTCTGAAACGAAACGCCATTTTGAAGATTTCCATAGCAAATCCTGCTTCATATAGATAATCTTGCGCTAGAGAGAGTTCATTGTAATCTCGGTAATTGGATCTAAAATCATTTAATAGTTTTGAATATTCGACCTTTTCCTCTTCTCCATTGCTCCATAAAAAGAATTGAGCTTCAAACTTTCGTTTCTTCTTAATGGCATTTAGCTTTTTCAATCCACGTGTTTCTCCAATCCACTTTTTCCAATAATTACTGATTCGATTGTATTTAGCGGTATATTTCAACCAAACCGTGTGGTCTGCTTTCATATAGCGGTCCATAATATTTAATCGAGATTCTCTTAGCTTAATTCTTGTTGGATTTGCAGTGTTAATCGTGTGTTCCACAGCATAGGAGGTAAGATACTCCTTCGTTCGACCTGGGAATCCGAATACCATCGTGAAATCTCCTTTTTTAATTCCTTTAAGAGAAACAGGAAGGTGATGTCTTGGTTTAAAAGGAACGTTGTTTTTAGAATAGACAGCAGGACGATTATTAGAATCCGCATAGATTCTAAATACACTAAAATCACCCGTATGCCGCGGCCACATCCAATTGTCTGTATCTCCTCCAAATTTACCAATAGATGCAGGCGGTGCACCGACTAAACGTACATCTTTGTATGTTTCCGTTGTGAATTGATAGTATTTGTTTCCGTAAAAAAAAGGTTTTACTACATAAGAATAGTTTGAATCCTGCTTTATTAGAGAATCCTTCAAAGTCAAAATGTTATTTTTGATTACTTTTTGATTCGCTGCTTCGTTTGATTCATTGCTGGTATTTGCAAGAATAAATTCTGTAACATCGTCAATTCGGATGATGAAGGTGGCGGTTAGTCCTGGATTGTTTAATTCTTCCTCGGATTTCATTGCCCAAAAACCATTGGTCACATAATCATTTTCTGGAGTGGAATGGGCCTGTATTTTACCATAACCACAGTGGTGATTGGTTAAAATAAGTCCTTTTGAAGAAATCACTTCCGCAGTGCAAAAACCACCAAAAGATACAATGGCATCTTTAAGACTTGAATTGTTGACACTGTAGATGTCTTCTGCACTCAATTTCAATCCACTGGATTGCATATTTTCATAAGTGTTCAATTGTTTTAGAAGTTGTGGTAACCACATTCCTTCATGTGCAATTAAAACGGTGTTAAGCGATAGGGCTAGGCAAATGAACAGGTATTTTTTTTTCATCAGTTGTAGAAAGAAGTTATTGAAATAATCTAGCTGCAAATGTACAAATATATTTAACTGAACCATTCAAGAGAATAGATTGAAAAACAAAATATTCAACATACACTTCATATTCTGAATTATGATTGCTAACATTGCATATGTAATAATAGAGGCATAAATGGACTTGAATTTTTCTGTTTGGGTCAATTTTTTAATTATAAAGCAAGCTGAAAATGAGGTTTTTATTAAGGGAGAATAAAGTGACAAAATCTATTGTAGGATCTGTTTTTCTTATGGTTGTCCTAAGCAGTCTGACAGGATGTTTGAACGAAGATAATCACAAGGCTGAAAATAAAACACCCACTACTAACATTGCGGAAGATAATGGCAATGTAGAAAATGAAGTAGCAAAGGCGATTAAGGATAAGGAAGATTTACCAGAAGATCTACAAGCGTTCCTTACAGATTTTGAAGCATCTGTAAGCGCGGGAAATCAGGGCAATGTAATGGCTTTGATGGATCCAAATTATGTAAAAGAACAACATGACGGGATGTTGGATGGACGAACGGAACAATTTATTAGTGAATTTTTGAGTGGAGTGAGTGAATCGGGAACGTTTAAAACGATTTCATTGAACGAAGTCAAAAGCACCGAATTTATCCGTTTAGAGGAAAAAGCGGGTAGCACAATGGTATATTATAAAATAAAATCTGACAATACTATAATCTCCTGTTATTGGCAAATTATTACACGAGAAGAAAATGGAATTCGTGTTTATGGTTTTTTTGGAGCAGTAGGCTAGAATAGGGGGTTATTATAATCCTCATACTTCCTGTGTAATCTAATTAATGTGATGATTAACAGTAATGATAATAACTTACAGCTCGAAATTCGATATGTGTTTTGAAGGTATTAAGGAGCCGAAATTATTCCTTCCTTCACAAGTGATTCAATAACGTGTACTAAGTTGTTTAACTCTTCTTCCGTATTATATGGTTGAAGAGAAATCCGTAAGTATTGACTGCCATTGTGACTAAAAATAATGACTTCTATTTGATGCTTTTCAAAAATCAGTTGCTGCAATGCAAATGGTTCCATACTCACTTTGACAGGTACACTGCACATTTGTACTAAAAAGTCATCATCAAGTGGGGCCAGTGGCTTGGATCCAACTATACTACAAAGTTTCGGATAAAGTTCCTTAATTTGATCTCTACATCCTTTCGCCAATTGATCCCAATTGGTTTCTTTAAGAAATTCGATGGCTCGAGGAACAGTTAAAAAGGCAGAATAATCTCGAGTCCCTTGTGAAGTATGATAATCCAAAAATTTGGACTTGCCTGGTGTATCACTTTTATATCCCCAGCTAATTAGCAAAGGATCAAACAAATCTTGGACGTTTTTATTGGCATATAAGAAGGAACATCCTTTTGGAGTTAAGAGCCATTTATGACAAGCTCCAGTATAAATATCAGCTTTCAACGTGCCTAAATTCAAAGGAGTTTGACCAGGTACATGGGCACCGTCAACGATGGTAAGCAAGCCTAATTCTTTCGCTCGAGCACATATTTCTTCTACGGGTAATTTTAATGCGGTAGAACTGGTGATGTGGCTAATAAAAATAACACGTGTTTTATGAGTATGTCCTTTCCAAAATTCTTCGAGGAATGCTTCCTTGGATTGAATAGGCAGGGTGATATCTTGTCTCTTGTATTTAGCAAGTCGTTTTTTGCAATAATAATCCCAAGTACGATCCATAGCGCCATATTCTAGGTTGGTACTAAGGACTTCATCACCGGGTTCGAGATTTAAACTTTTAGCTATTATGTTAATCGCGTAAGTGGGGTTTGTAGTATAAACCAAATCATCCGGATCACAATTGATATAGGAGGTAAGTGCTTTTTTAGATTCATCTAATGCATCCAGTCCATATTTCAAGAAAAACCGTAATGGATTTTGTTCTACTTTATTTTGCCATTTTACGTATTCATTAAAAATAGGCTTAGGACAGGCTCCAAAAGAACCGTGATTGAAATGGGAGATGCTGAAATCCAGCAAAAATTGATCTCGAAGATTGGACATAGCTTGGTGGTACAAGATGATTTAAAACTTATTTTATATCTCAGTCCAAAATTGTGGACTAAATTTATTCCGGGTTGTAAGGTAAAGAAAATTCAGGCAAAAACACGAATCTTATCTGCATTTACTGCGTTCTTATAAGAAGAGGTTTGTACAGTCAAACGTTTACTAAATTCAACTAAAATAGGTAGAAACTAAATGTTAATCAAAGGATTTGAAATATACGCAGGAAGAGGATCATCAGAAAAGATTTGGGATCGTTTTAATTTGGAAAGATTACTTTCCAATATCTCCCCAGAAATTAATATTAGCAGGGAAGAGAATCGCCAGCCGCTTGAAGCAATAGAACTTAGAAAGAAAGACGGAGGCACATTTAAAAACACGTTTTTTGAGCTTTCCGATATACGTCCAGTACAGTATTTTATACGTTCAGGAATGATGCAGTTTTTGTTCCCTTTTCCTATAGAATTAATGATTATGCCAAAGCATTTTCGAAGTTATCGAATCCGAACAAAGAAGAAGATTAATCTACTTCTGGAAATGGACAACTAGTAAAAATTAAAGCATTTTGAATTTTTGAAGGCAGTACAATAAAAGGTGCGTATTAATTTGTACTTTTGCGGCTTGTTTTAGGTAATTTAATAAGCAGAATTCGAATTTAAAAGTAATAATGAACGACATCATAGTTGCCCCTTCCTTGTTGGCATGTGACTTTGCCAATATTCAATCCGAAGTAGAAATGTTAAATTCCAGTGATGCTGATTGGCTTCATTTGGATGTAATGGATGGTAGATTTGTACCTAATATATCCTTTGGATTGCCCGTAATTGAAGCGATTAGAAAACATACAACCAAGCATTTGGATTGCCACTTAATGATTGTGGAACCAGATAAATACCTTGCAGATTTTAAAAAAGCAGGAGCGGATAGTATTTCCGTGCATTTGGAAGCATGTGACCATTTACATCGTACAATTCATTATATTAAAGAATTAGGTTGTGTAGCTGGAGTTGCATTGAATCCACATACGTCGGTTCAACTTCTTCAAGATGTTTTGCCTGATTTGGATTATGTTTGTTTAATGTCTGTAAATCCTGGATTTGGGGGGCAAAAATTTATAGAAAACACGTATTCTAAAGTTGAAACACTTCGATCCATGGCAGAATCAGTTAATCCTGAATTAATGATTCAAATTGATGGAGGAGTAGTTGGAGATAATGCTCCAAAATTGGTAGAGAAAGGAGCGGATAATTTAGTTGCTGGGAGTTACGTTTTTAAATCATCGGATCCTATGGAAACTATTTCATCCCTAAAAAATGTTAGAAGCATAGCATAGCATAACTTCGCCAGTCATGGACTAAGTTTTTAAATGAAAAGTGTACCAAACTATACTAATAGGGTACACGCATCGTTTTGGTTACGGTGTGAAATAATAATTGAGGTAGAGCAGAGAAAGTTTACCAATTAATACAGATAAAGTTGCGTTGAAAAAGACTCGGTTAAATATTAAAGATACAGGCATAATGGCTATTGTGGCTGTTTTATTGCTTTTGTGTATAACAATTCCTTCTGAGTTAAAAGCACAAGATGAAGCCGTATTAAAGGGGCAAATTCTGAATGAAAAAAAGCGCCCCGTTCCCTTTATGCTTGTGCAATTGGTAGGAAAACCAGTGGTTCAATCCGATTCCTCAGGTTCGTTTATTATTAAAGGGTTAAAATATGATGTTGATTACACATTGAATTTAAGTCAATTTGGACAAAAATCACGTACGATTCCTGTACGTTTAAAAAAAGGAACCCCTAATTTTTATAGTATTGAAGTGGAAGAAAAATCCACTAAGATCAAAGGAGTGGTTGTGGAATTCAAAAAGGAGGAAGAACGAACTAGAGCAGGGGTTACAAAAATAAACCCAAGAGATGCAAAATTTGTTACTTCGGTTTTTGGAGATTTCAGTAAAACATTGACCACATTAGCGGGTGTGAGCTCGAATAATGAATTGTCATCTACGTATTCTGTACGTGGTGGGAATTTTGATGAGAATTTGGTTTATGTAAATGGAATTGAAATTTATCGACCATTTTTAATTCGATCAGGTCAGCAAGAAGGGTTAAGTTTCGTAAACCCGGATCTGGTAGGCGACATTACGTTTTCAGCAGGTGGTTGGCAGCCAAAATATGGAGATAAACTTTCATCTGTGTTAGATATACAATATCGAAAGCCAAGTGAATTTGGCGGCTCAGTAACGGCTGGTAGACTAGGAGGAGCACTTCATTTGCAAGACATTTCAAAAGATGAACGGTTTACTTACCTGGTGGGGATTCGTTATAAAGATTCACGAGCAGCATTGGGACGACTTCAAACTCAGGCAGAATTTCGTCCGAAATTTGTAGATGTGCAGTCGTATATGACATATGATCTCACCAATCGAAAAAAGTATTCGAATGAATCCGGTAGAGCAAGCATAGAGGCATTACTGTCATATGCTCAAAACGACTATTATATTGAACCAGAGAGCAAAACGACAACATTTGGGGCTATTACCACCAGTATCAAACGTCTTTTTGTGGCGTACGATGGGTATGAATCAATGAATTATAATACGTATCAGGGAGGATTAAAATTTAAGCAACGATTTAATCAGAAATTAAAAACGTCTGTTACCACTTCATTGTTGAGAACAACGGAAAGAGAGTTCTTTGATTTAGAAGCAGGTTATCGTTTATGTGATATTAAAGTAGATTTTGGAGACAATGAAAATCTAGATAAGTGCTTCTTAGAACAAGATATAGGGACTGAATTTAAGTATGCGCGAAACACGCTGAATGCCCTTATTTTAAATGTAGACAACCGATGGACCTTGCTGGATGATTCAGGAAAACATTCGTGGGAATGGGGAGTGCGTTATGGAAGCGAAACCATTGACGATGAGATTTCAGAATATGAATTTATAGATTCAGCGGATTTTGCGAATGTAACTCGTTTGCTCCGCTCTCAAATTGATCTTAACTCAGGACGTTTTCAAGCATTTGGGCAGCATAGCATAGAATTTGATTCCGGTACGGTATTTACATATGGAGTTCGGAGTAGTTACTGGACGGTTAACAAGAATTTAACGTTGAGTCCTAGAGCACAGTTTTCATGGAAACCAAAATGGGAAAGAGATTATGTTTTTCGTCTTGCGGCAGGAGTGTATCATCAACCGCCATTTTATCGGGAGTTGAGAGATGACTTGGGACAAATTAATAAGGACGTAACCGCTCAGCGTTCTGTGCATTTGGTAGCTGGTTCAGATTACAAGTTTAAAATGTGGAATCGTGATTTTAAACTGGTGAGTGAAATGTATTATAAGGATGTTCAAAATGTGGTGCCTTATGAATATAATGATGTGAAGATTCGATACAAAGCACACAATAATGCAAAAGCTTACTCCACAGGGATCGATTTTAGATTAAGTGGTGAATTTATTAAGGATACAGAAAGTTGGTTTAGTCTTGGTTTCTTACAAACTCGTGAAGATCTTGATAATGCATTTTATACTCAGATTATTAACGAAGTACCGGTGGATGCTGAATCTGGATTTGTCCCAAGACCAACGGATCAATTGGTAACCTTTGGTGTCTTTTTCCAAGATCAATTGCCAAACAATCCAACGGTTAAAATGTATATGAATATGGTGTTTGGAAGTGGTCTGCCATTTTCCCCACCAAATGCGGTAAAATACAAGTATGTGGACGACTTAGGGGTGAATCATCAAACGTATGGCCGTTTACAGTCTTATAGAAGGGTAGATGTTGGTTTCTCAAAGTTATTGATCTTTAGAGACAATGAATTAGGAAGTGAAAAGCCAAAATTGAAATCATTGTGGCTAGGAGTCGAGATTTTGAACATTATCGGAGCAAATAACACGATCTCGGTTTCTTGGATTAAGGATACGTATAATACGGTTTACGGGATTCCGAATTTCCTTTCAGCTCGTCTTCTTAACGTGAAGATGATTGCTAAATTTTAAACCCTTGTTCAAGTAAATCTTCGTATTTCACACATTCTTTCAAGGCTTCCTTCATTTCCACACGCGAAAGCTCATCTATTTCGATAAATGAAGCTGCTATGACGTCGGCTTGAGTCCGAGTAAATCCTTGTTTTTCTTTATCGTATTGATAGGTAGTGTTGGTTCCTTCATAGAATTCAGCCCAATAATCATCATAGACCAAGTTCTCTGAGATCATTTGATCCAAAATGTGGTCTAGAAGTTCTGAAGTAATTTCCATGGCAATGATTTCAGTTCGTATCAAAAGACGATTTATCTTGAATTGACCATATGATTGGCCACTTTAGGAAAGCATTGATACAATACTTCTTTGAAATTTTCATCAATGGGTAAAGTTTGAATTGCTTGATTCATACACATCAACCATTCATCGCGCGCTTCTTCTGTTATTTTATGTGGTAAATGGCGCATCCGCATTTTAGGATGACCAAATTCTTCCGAGTATCGGCTTGGTCCTCCTAAAAATTGACTTAAAAACATGTATTGCTTGCGCTTAATTTCATCAAATTCTCCTTTAAATAAAGGGCTAATTATTTCGTTCTTCTGTACCCGATCATAGAATTGATCAACGAGCATTTGAAGATTATCGTCGCCTAAGCGTTCATATATGGATTGTTCCATGAGATCTGTTTAAATTAAAATGACATAGATTCATTATAAATCTAGAGTAGATATCACAAATATAAACCTTCGCGGAGTTAATTAAGATAAAATTGTCCGAAATTAATTAATTGAGTTTGTCTTCAATGTAATCAAGCACTTTTTGCATAAGATGTACTCGGTCTTTACCACGTACATTGTGAGGATGACCAGGATATGTAAAGAAATCGATTTGTACTCCTTTCTCCACAGCAGCTTTTAATAATTGCATGGAATGCTGAGGAACAACCACTGGATCTACCTGACCATGGATGATTAATAGGTCGCCATCAAGGTTTTCTACATATTGAGAAACTTCTGATTTACCATACCCATCTGGATTTGATTCCGGCGTATCCATATATCGTTCTCCATACATGATTTCATATAAACTCCAATCAATCACCGGGCCACCTGCTACACCCACTTTGAATACACCCGGTTGTCTAAGCATAATTGAAGTGGTCATGAATCCTCCAAAACTCCATCCATGAACTGCCATCCGCTTTTGATCGACATAGGGTAGGGATTTTAAATAATCTACACCTGTTAATTGATCTTCCATTTCTACATCTCCTAATTTTTTAAATGTAGCTCGCGAAAACTCCACACCTCGATTATGACTTCCTCTATTATCTAACGTAAAGACGATATATCCTTTTTGTGCAATGTGATGCATCCACATAGAAGCAGATCCCAACCACGAATTATGTACTAATTGTGCATGAGGTCCTCCATAAACATAGACGATCACTGGATATTTTTTTGAAGGATCGAAATTTGAAGGCTTGATTATTCTACAGTTAAATGAAATATTTTCTTTATTCTTTACGGAAACCAATTCTGTAGTTGCAAAATTGTAATCTTTCATCGGATCTTCGGCAGTAAGCAATGTTTTCATAACCTTTCCTTTATTGCTTAATAATTCCACTTTTCTAGGAACGGATATAGAAGAGTATTGGTCTAATACGTATCCAGCATTATTTATCTGTGTAGAGTGAGAACCGCTTGCTTTGGTAAGTAGAACTTGCTTACCTGATTTTAAATTCAATGAATACAATTGGCGATCAAGTCCTTGATTGGTGGCTCCAGTAATATAACAACTCTTTCCGGAAGGATCAAACCCATGAAAAGAAGTGATGTCAAAATTACCTGAACTAATCCGTTTGATTTTCCCTGCATCATAAATATAAAGTTGCTTATATCCATCTCTCTTACTGAAGAATAGCATTTTGTTGGAATTAGGAATGGTTTCAATATTGTTTTCAGGCTCCGTAAAACGCTCGTCTTTTTCCTCAAATAGCGTTGAAATATATTTACCATTACTGCTGTCAAATTTCTTCCATTGCATGTGGTTTTGATCTCTATTAATTACAGCTACATAAATGAATTTGTCGTCTGGAGACCAAGAAATATTGGTTAAATATTGTTCTTTAGGTTCACCAGTTTTTAAATAAATAGTGGTTTTGGTGGAAACATTATAAACACCAATCGTAACCTCGTGGCTTTTCATTCCAGCCATTGGGTATTTAATGCTACTTAATGTTGCAACTCTTGAAGTCATGTCAATAAGTGGATAATCCGTTACCATTTGTTCATCCATCCGATAGAAGGCCAGTTTTTTTCCTGATTTAGACCAAAAGGTTCCTTTTACAATTCCAAACTCAGAGCGATGTGCTGCTTGACCATATACAATTCCCTTGTTGGTTTCATTCGAAATAGCATTGCTGCCAGAAGGATTAACTACGAATAAATTATTGTCGATGGTATAAGCTAAATTTTTGGATTTGGCATGGTAATCAATATTACCGGCTTTTGAATCATACGTAAATTCCAAGAACGCTTTTTTAGAGATAAGGTCGTAAGAGAACAGGCTGTCGTTTTTTGAGAATCGAAATTTAGAATCAGACATCCAACGAAAGTAAGGCCAGGAAGTAAGAGTTGAACCGAACTGATCTTTCATAGATTTTTTTAAATCACTCAATTGACCATAAACAGACTTCCCTTGTTTCAAATCAACTTTCATCAGTTGATCTTCCTTGTCGATAAAACAATAACTATTTCCTTTATTGATCCATCCCAATCTATTAATGTTTTCAGGATTAAAAGTAGTACCTCGCTTCATTACAGCATCTTCCAGTGATAACTCTTTCTTTTGAGCAAAACTGTTTTGCGCAGAAAACAATGCAATGAAAAATACAATCGATAAGTAAAGGGCGTTACGCGTATGGAATTTCGAAAGGTTCATGATCTATTTTAATATAGGATTTAATTGTATCAAATGTGTCATTGCAAATGATCCGAATAGACTCATTCGATCATGTACAATTCACAGTCAAAATTGAATGCAATACGTTTCCATTCAAGTGTTGCGAAGATGGAAATCATTTTTAATTAATGCAACTAAAATCGACCGGAAGGCTGAAGGTGTCGATTTAGATATCGGTGCAAGATGACCAATGAAAAAAAGCTGGAGGTATAAAATAGATATAAATAGGGCAGAGGCAATAAATTGAAAAAGAAAACCAAGGTCAATTTAAGGCTACATATTCCAAAGAATGCAAGGTTCCAAGTGTTTCGTTTGAACCAGGCAAGTGCTAAGAAAAGAAACGGAACCAAAACAGAACAAGCCAATGTCAGATAGTGTAGGTATTTTAAGTTTTTATATTCCCAAAATTTTGATAATCCCAAACTATATCGAATGACCTTATCAAATTTAATTACGTTTTCGGGCTTCGATATTTTCGCTAAATAGTTTCCTTGCAATGAAAGGAAGGTGTCTAACTCTTTGTACGCCCCAGAGAAAAATAAGATAAAAAGAACCGAGAGGGCAAATGTGGCAAGCATTTTAAGTGCATCTTTTCTCGATTGTAGAATAAATACAAAAATGAAATACATCGGGAGCCAAAAGGTAAATGAGTATCGGCTTAGTACACATACGGCAAGCATGAGCCCTTGTAAATAGTAATTTTTATTAAAGATTGCATATCCTAACAACAAGTAAAAACAAACGATAACTCCCTCTTGGGTAAGAATAGTAAAGTTGTGGTCTCGGATGATTAAATACCAAAACATTAACGATAACAAAGTGCAAACTCCAATAGTGTAGATGGTTAGTTTTCTCCTTTTAAAAGCAATTAAACTAGCTGAAACACCAATTATTAAAAACACGACGGTAGTCCACCTTATGTCAATATTCGCCCATTTTGCCGGTACGAATGGCAACCACATCATTGGAAGGTACTTAGGCTGGAAGCCTTGCCAAAGGTGATCAATTGGGGCATAAATTTGTTTACCTTCTACAAAACGTCCAGATAGTTCATCAATAACAACCAACATGTCTGCATAATGGATATCCAGTTTAGAACCTAGTATCGCGTTGTAGCTATCATAGATGAAATATCCGAAGCAATAAGTGATGGTCGCAATGAAGAGATAATAGTACCAATAGCTGACTTTATAACCTTCTAACGCAGCAGGTGCTTTATTTCCAGCTATAACTGGAGTGATTGCAACGCCAAGTCCACCGATAAAATAGGTAATACTTGCTGCTTCTCTCCATCCCCAATGAAGAAACAGGCTACAGGATATAATCTCAATAGCGCAAAATGCCAAAAGTATGTTTCCGGGTTTATCCCTCATTGCCTCGTGCGACGTACAAATTTTGAATCAATAGCGTAAGTAAAATCAGCGCACCAAACTGATGTGCTACGCCCAACCAAACCGGCACAGCGAAGATCAGCGTGAATATCCCTAATAACAGCTGCAAACAAACCATTAATAGGAGGGAATTGTTTAATTTTTTTATGATTTGAGTACGGTCTTTGTGCTTCATTCCTAAGTACACAATCATAGCTACAATGATCAAAAACAAGGAAATACCTAAATAACGATGTATTAGTTGAACCACAGCTCTGTTACTAAACAGACTAAATATGCCATACTTTGAAAAGCCGGCACCTACTGCTTGAGCAATCCATCGATCGCCCATTTTTGGGAATGTTGTATATACAACGCCAGCCTTTAAGCCGGCTACGAATGCACCATAAATTATTTGTAATGTAGCGACGATTAAGGTTGAGATAATCCATTTCTTTACGGTGGTATTTCCCTTTAACTTTTGTTTGGCATAATGCAACTCTAATGCCACCCAGAGTGTATAAGAAAAGGCAAGAAATGCCGTAAATAAATGCGCTGCCAATCGATAATGACTCACAGAAGGGTTTTTGGTAAGGCCTGATTTAACCATATACCAGCCCAACAATCCCTGAAGGCCACCCAGCCCCATTATTATTAAGGATTTTAGTAAGAGTTGTCCACGTATCTTCTTTTGAATCACAAAAATGACGAAAGGGATGAAAAATACAAGTCCAATCACTCGTCCTAGTAAACGATGAATGTATTCCCACCAAAAAATGGATTTAAACTCATCTACCGCAAACTTGTAGTTAATCAACTTGTATTCCGGAGACTGTTTATATTTTTCGAAAGTCTGATCCCATTCTACATCAGACAAAGGTGGAAGGGTGCCCATAATTGGTCGCCAATCTACAATAGAAAGGCCTGAGTGAGTAAGGCGTGTAATCCCCCCAATAATAACCATTAGGGCAATGAGAATACAACCAGTAATGAGCCATTTTATCACGGCTCCCATATCTCTTTCTGCCATTCGACAAAACTACAAAACGGGCGTGTTCTTTTCAATAAATATTCATTTATTTGAGGAAACGAATTTATAAATCCATGACTCCATTTGAAATTATTGAGCCGAAAGGTGAAAAAGTACCCGTTATAATAAGCGTACCGCATTGTGGCACTGATTTTCCAGACGAAATTGCGGCACATTTTAATTCAGAGTTAAGGAAGACACTGGATGATACCGATTGGTTTGTAGATCGTTTGTATGATTTTGCTTCAGAAATGGGAATTACCATAATCAAAGCACGTTATCATCGTTGGGTTATTGATTTAAATAGAGATCCAGATAGTAAACCGTTGTACAACGATGGTCGCATTATCACGGCTTTGTGTACTTCTACTGACTTTTTAGGGAATGATATTTATATAGATGATCGTAAAATTCCCAATGAGGAGGAGGTGAAAAGACGATTGGAATTGTACTATTGGCCTTATTACAAGGCAATCCAAGATCAAATTGATGGGTTAAAAATGGATTTTAGAAATGTGTTGTTTTATGACGCGCATTCAATTCGAAAATATGTTTCAACCATTCGAAAAGATCCTTTTCCAGATTTGATTTTGGGAACAAATGATGAGAAATCAGCGCATGCCCAACTCATAAAAGTTGCGTTGAAAGGGTTAGAGTCAGGCCCTTATGAGTTGACACATAACTTTCCATTCAAGGGAGGACATTTAACTCGTTATTTTGGTAAACCAGAAGTAGGACAACATGCGCTACAGTTGGAACGAGCAAAATTAAAGTATATGGATGACGATGAAATAACGTATTCGGAAGAACGAGCGGCTGAAATGAAGCAGATGTTGAAGCCCATGTTTACTAATTTGATTGAAACACTATCTTCGCTTGATTAGCTAGAATGTGTTTTCTTGTGGGGTTTTACTCTTCGGAGCCACTTAGTTTTGCTTTATAATCTAGGATTAATACGATCCAAAAGATTAAGCAGGCGAATAGAAATGGGATGGAAGAAGTGAGGGTTATTAATTCTTTCGCACCGCCGTTGAACAGGTAGAATATTGCCGTTCCACTCATTACTATTATATTACTTAAGAAGCCATACCAGGCAATTTTACCAAAAGACCGCATGAATAATGCAAAAATCGCTAAGGTCTGCCCTAAAAGGAGAATAGACAAGCCTAAAATATCTCCCATAAAGGTTTGATTAAAGGAGAGCGAAAATAAATTGGATTCGATTAACCATAGTGGCGTAGGCATCATATCGCCAGGGAATAATGTCCAAAGGTTAAGAATTGTAACGAAAAGCAACGCGAGCTTTATTAATATAATCTTTTTTGATTCTGAAACTGCCATGGAGTTTATGAAACGTGTTCGTTACTTTTCGAAATTCTTGTTAAAATTTAACTTCTTACTGAATGACTCATTGTATCCTAATATATATTTATTAGAAAGTTTAAACATTTCAGTAAAATCCTGTACTTCCTCTTCGTCAAAAATGGTTTTAAGATTTTCTTTGGATACGGGTTCTACGATCTTATCATATTGTTCGTCTATTTCTTTTGGAATGGCAATGATTAAGATGTAGGATCCATAAGGGGAGAAGAAGATGCGATTGCCAATTAATGATCCCTCTATAGCTCCAAGAACTGGGTCCGTTACCTTGGTGAGCATATCTTCAAAGTAAAGTCCATTTTCCATAATGCTAAGCGCACTAACTTTATCTTTGGTGCGATGCAACAAAAAGTTATACTGCTCTTTGTGATCCTCAAAAAACTGTATGAGCTCAGGATCAATATCCATTATTTTCTGTTAAATTTTCCAGTAGAATCTACTTTTTCCGAATTGAACTAAAGAACAAAGCTATGCATAATTTATCAAAGCGTCAACCGCAAACCAAACTACCTATGAGTTGATTATTTTTGAACGATAATTAATGTTTCAAATAGTTGATTAAGAGGGGTTAAGGTAATTTTTATTGATAGAAATGTGTATAAGAGTGTTTGTCCTTAATTGAGTTGTGCTTGGCGAAGTAAATGAGTCGTGTATTTATATTCTTGCGATTTTTCACTCATACCTAACTTCTCAGCGATACATCCTGCCAGGTAATATTCCTGATAAAGATGTTTATCCTGAATTCCACATCCTACCTGCTTATTGATATATTCAGTTGTATCTTCGAATACCTTTTCAAGATCGCTCTTTTCTTTGAACCATGGAAATATAGTGGACTTTATACGTTTTGCTAGATGCAACATTAAATCGTTAAATTCAGCGGATTGTTTAGGTACGGGCCAGTTTGCTCGATATTCATTATATCGGATGGATTCAGTTTTATGGAATTTGGTAATATCCGTTAATAACGCGTCTTCTGGATAAAAATGGTAATGAACTCCATAGGAGACTTGAATATAAACGCCGGAATGAGTTAGATTTTCATTTATTCCTTCTTGATTATTTTGCTCCATTAAATCTAATACAAGTTTGTAGGTGTGATCAGGAGCCGTGTAAACCCATGTAATTTTATTTTTTTCTACTGCGTGAAAAAAACCTTCCTTCTGCAAAAATAGATTAAAGTCACCGCAGAAAAATTCTACTAAACTATGCAATGACTTTTTTAAATCCGCCCCTTTATTTAACATGTATTTTATTCTTGTTTTAATTGTATTATCATCAACTGGCTTGCTTTCTAAATCCTTCTTATTAAGGTGAGTTAGTTTAGAAATAGATATTAAGTTCTTTTACTCTAAAAGGGGAATTAAGTTACGTTGGAGCTGGTTATTTATGGTGAAAATGTATAAGTCAATTATCGATGTAATTGTTGATAAGACAATAAGGGTTACTTGAAAAGGACATTTGTCTTAGTTAATTGTATATTTTAATTAATTTAAAATAAATTTTTAAAGGGAAATTTATGATCAATATCTGCTGTGGATTATATTTTTTTGGACGAATATAACGGACGGATAGGTTGCAGAAATCATTATTGAGACCATCATGCTGGAATAATTTGCTTTTATCATGGCACAGATCTGATAAATGATCTTTTTAATTCGGATCGCATATATGATTTAACGAATTATAAGATGCCCGAGGATTAGAGTGAATTGATCAAAAAAAGGGATGTACTTTTCAGCACATCCCTTTTGTTAAATGTTATTAGTAAAATGATATCGAATAAACTGTAAATCAGTTTAAAGATCGAGATCTATTTATACTTGTCTATTGAGGAGGTAGAGGAGGAGGAACACTTCCAAATACTCCTGATACTTCATTCACTTCACCAGCAGCCGTCCAATTAGCCATTCCTTCTCTCCAGACTAAGCTTTCTTTAGTAAGTTGTCCGCTTGTTGCCATTTGTTTTAACGTATTCAAATCAAATGGACCAGACTGAGTTCCATTTATTACCGCATGAAACGTTAATTGTGGTGGCGTTGGAGGAGGAGGGGGAGGTGTACTTTGCTGTTGTTGCTGTTGTTGAGGTTGTGCGACAGATTGATTCATCATGTTGCCCATTTGACCTCCCATAGCCATACCCATGCCCATGCCCATTCCTGCACCTGCTAATCCACCACCTTCGTTTCCAGCGGCAGTTTTCATTGCATCTGCAGCAGCTTTTTGCTGATACTTGGACATATCGATTTTCTCCATTCGAATGTATTCGTAGATCTGCTTTTTCTCTTCATCCGGCATGGTAATGCTTTCGATAAGAAATTTGCTCATCTCTAAACCATATTCACCAAATTCCTGAGAAAGTTTTTCCTGACAGAGTTCACTTAGCTCATTTTGGTTTACAGCTATTTTTTCTAACGGTTGACCTGATTCTGAAATGGCATCAATCGCACGTGTAACAACCATACTTCTCAAGAATCCACTGAATTCGTCCTTGCTGTATGTTTGAGATGTACCTACGATTTCCTTTAAAAATTTACCTGCATCGGTAATTTTCATAGAATAACTTCCAAATCCTCTTAAATCAACTGGACCGAAGCGTTCTGATGGATACATGAAAGGTGCTTGAGTTCCCCATTTCATATCCGTAACTTGACGAGAAGTAATGAAGTATACTTCTGCTTTAAATGGACTATCGAATCCATATTTCCATCCTTTTAATGTACTAAGGATTGGAAGGTTTTTTGTTTCCAAAGTGTATGTACCTGGTTCAAATACATCTGCCAACGCTCCTTCGTTTACGAAACAAGCAAGTTGACCTTCTCGTACGACTAATTTTGCTCCATTCTTAATTTCATTGTCATGACGTTCGAACCGCCATGATAAGGTATCTCTTGTATCATCGAGAAACTCGATGATATCTATTAATTCAGCTTTTAAATTCCAAAGTGCCATATATAGTATTGTTTGTGTTTTAGTTGTTAACTACTTGTCGCTTAATTGATTAAGTTTGATATAGTAAATATATTAATTTAAGTTTAATTGTCCTAATAATTCGAAGCGTTCCATTGTGTTAAAATTTGTTTTTACAATTCATACAATGGGTAGCATCGGCTTTGTTTGTGGTACTGCATTGTGTACAAACTTTCGTACTTGGTTCATCCCCTCCACGATCTTCTATTTGACCGTCTAACTGCTGTTCAGCATCCTTTATTACAATAACAGTATCATGAATGATTTTCACTTCTGTTTGCTTTACAGTATCAACAGATGTCTCCACGTTTATTTGAAATCCATCACTTCCCTTATTTGTAGACGAATTAGAGGAAGAATTATTTTGTTGTGCCTCCGTTTTTCTGAATTTAATATACGTGCGCATCGCTTGTTCAATTCGATCCAATTCATTTTTAGCTTTCAAGGTGCCAGCCATGGCTTCTTCTTTTGAACTGTAATTGGATTCCAATATTTCGGTAGCTTTTAAAATGGTTTCCTCGGCATCTTTAAGCATATTCTGGACTCGATCTGTATTTAATTCATCTGTATAATTGGATTTAATTTCATTGACATTACCTTTTACATTAAACAAACCATTCATACACGAATTTAAGTTCCGGTATAATTTCCCTTTAATGATCGCATTGGCAGCTTCCAGTGTCTTAATTTTGACTTCCTCATCCTTTTCCTCGTCGGCCAAACTTTTCATGGTTTGAGCTTTGGTGAAATCTTCTCTAAGGTAAATTTTCAAATTAGGATAGCCTGATTCCATTTGCTCCAATCGACTAATGTTAAAAGTCCATTGGTTTAATTCAGATTCGACTGTTGGTACGCACCCAATCAAAAACAAAAAAGAGATTAGCAGTATGTAATAATAGGGGCGACGGTATTGTTTTGTATTCATGCGTGTAGTAAAGTAGCCTTGCGAAATCTTTTATTTTAAAAAAAAAAAAAGAAATGTTAAGACGAAGTATGTATTTCGATTCCTTCTTTAACAAAGCTACTTATTCTTACGGCAAAAAAAAAGCGAGGTTACATACCTCGCTTTTAAGTCCTGAATTCGTAAAACACGAATTTTTATTTTTAAAAAAGTTTACTTACTTCCCTCAGCTCGCTTTTTTGCTTTCTCGGCTTCTATCTTTTCATGTTGTTTGATGAAATCCGATATTTGTTCTACACCTAATTGTCTTGCAATCACTTTCTTACGTTGATCGACGATGTAAACCTTAGGAGTACTAGTTATATCATACCATTGACGGAAAGGACTTTTGTATTCTGGATCATATACGTTGGTCCATTCACGCATGCCTTTGTCATTAATAAATTTAATCCACTTTTTCTTATCCTTAGTGGTTGCGACAGCGTATATACGTACGCCCATGTCTTTTAATGCTTCATTGTATGCTGTAACCAATTTAGGCGTAGCTTTTTTACAATGCCCACAATCTGGATCCCAAAAGTATATTACCGTGTATTTAGCCGACTGTCGATACAACTCCCGATAGTTTCCAGATGTATCTTGTAATTTTTGAAGATTTGGAGTTTGTTGTCCACAAGCTGTCCAACTTAATGTTCTAGCTCGATCTTCTAACTTCGCAAGTTGAGCTGAGTCAGCCCAGTACGCTTTACCAGTAGAGTAGTAGTTGTTTACCATATGTACAAATACTCGATCCATACACATGATCTTGGAAGTACTATATTTATTAGTAATGGTAATAATCACAAACTTGATTAGCTCTGAACCAGGTTTACATTTTCCAACGAGATAATCAGCTTCTTTAATAATTGAATCCGGATCTTGAACGGTCAATTTTTCTAAATAACGGTTTACCTTCTTATCCACAATAGGAGTCCGCATCATTCGATCATCGCTTAAATCTATGTAGTCAAAGAAATGTGTTTTATAGTATTTGAATTTTTCAGTGTTATCCAAGTCCTTCGGAACATCCACTTCTTCTACTGCTTTAAAGGTTTTAACTACATATAGATGCATTTTTTCTGCAAATAATTTTTCGCGGTAATCCTTTATCTCTTTTTCAAATCCCTTGAGGGTTTCTTCAATTTCTTTTTTCTCCGCTTCAAAACTCTCGCGAAGGCTCTTTTTCATTTTGTCGTCCTTGTTCAATGAATCTGCAAGCAACTTTCTTCTTTCACTCAAACGAATGGCTTTTTCATTGATGGCTCCCGTAAATTTCAGATAATCGAAAAACACTTGGTTTTCTTCCGAATCCTGAGTGCTGAAGTTTTTTACAAAATCTTCGCCTTCTGTTTCAATCGAGAAAAACTGTTCGTTGATAATGATTTCAAAGTTTTTCTTATTTGGAAAGTATACAATGTAAATTCCCCCAGGCAAAGCTTCCTCTCCAGAAAAAACGAATTCTCCTTTCTTATTGATTAAACTGGTGTCTCTTACATATTTCTTGTCTCCCAGATGGTAGGCTAAAAAACAAATAGTATCTGTTGTATTTCGAACCTTTACTTTAATGTTGTATCCGCCAGACGTGGTCTTAGAATCCGTTTTAGCCTTCTTTTTCCCTTTCTGTGCGAAAGCAATTGTACACACTGCTGTGCACAAAATAATCGCCGCTAGTAATTTCCTCATTTTTTGATTTATTGTTATCTATTGCAAAGAATATAATTTTTGTAGTCCTCCGCAAATAATGTGCCTAATTAAATACCTTACAACTAAAAAAAGTTAAATTTGCCCCGCTTCTGCACATCAGTTTTTGACCTGCCTAAGCGATGATTAACAAAAGTAAACGAATTAGATTCGAAATTATTTTAGAAATGTAGAATCTTTCTTGAAATTCACCATTTAATCAACCAAAATAAGACACAGAGCCATTTGAAAAGGGTATTAATCATAGCATATTATTGGCCGCCTTCAGGAGGAGCGGGAGTGCAAAGATGGTTGAAATTAACCAAATATCTTTCCAGATTAAATGCCGAAGTACATGTATTGACAGTCAATCCAGATGAAGCAAGCTACATGCAAGTTGACGAAAGTTTGTGCAATGATGTTTCGGACAAAATTCATGTACATTCTACAACTTCGTTTGAACCCATAAATTATTATGCGAAAATTGTTGGGAAATCATCGGTTCCAACGGCCGGTTTTTCAAATGTAAATAACCAAAGTTGGAAGCAGAAAGCGGTTACCTTCTTACGTACGAACCTGTTTATTCCAGATCCAAGAAAGGGGTGGAATAAATATGCGTATCCTAAGGCAGTGGAACTTATTGAGAAATATAACATCAATAATGTAATTACTACTTCGCCTCCACATTCCACTCAGTTGATTGGATTAAAACTAAAAAAGAAATTTAATGAATCGATTCATTGGATCTGTGACTTTCGAGATCCTTGGACTGATATATATTACTATGATCTGCTTCAGCATTCTTCGTATTCAAAAAAGAAAGATGCTGGATACGAGAAGCAAGTAATCGAAACATGTGATGAAATAATTACTGTAGGGACCTTGTTTCAGGAATCGTTCTTATCCAAGACAAATACAATTGATGCGGATAAATTCACGGTAATTCCAAATGGGTTTGATCCAGAAGATTTTCAAGGTAAAACGAAAAATAAAGAGTCCGATTCTAGTTTTAATATTACCTATACCGGAACCATTTCGGATCATTATGAACCTCAGGTTTTCTTTGTAGCATTAGCAAGGCTGATTAAAGAGAATCCAGCAGATTCGATTGTTTTTACGTTAGTAGGAATTATTTCTGAAAAGTTGCGCACATTTATCGTATCCCAATTGGGAACGCAAGCTGAATTTCTACCTCCAATTTCCCATGATAAGGCGATTGATTATATGGTTAATGCAGATGTGTTGTTGTTGGTTACACAAGGAAAAGAAGGCACAATTCCAGGGAAAACATTTGAATATTTGGCTTCTACCAATCGGATAATAAGCATTGGAAAGGGGGATGCAGGAATCGCGATTGAAGATTGTGCCGCGGGAAAAAGCTTTGAGCGAGATGAAGAAGATGCTATTTTTGAGTATTTGACTGAATCTTTGAACGAATTTAAACAAGGTAAAACATTTGAATCTGACGCACAGAAGCGAATGCTTCTTTCCCGTTCCGAACAGGCAGCAGCAGTATTCAACTTGTTAAAAGATTGATTATTAATTAATTAGTAATAGGATTAATTCCATGAAACAAAAACGGATTGCAGTTACAGGCGGATATGGGAATTTAGGGAGTTGGTTGGTTTGTCATTTAGCACAGGCAGGACATCACGTGACTGTAGTCGCAAAGACGAAGCGAACCATTTTAGATCATATTGAGCATGATTTCGTAGCTTGTGATGTAACTGATTTATCAAATTGTGAAACCACATTTTCTGACGACGCCTTTGACGTTATAGTGCATGCAGCAAGTAATAGCACAGGTACTTTTAAAGATTCATTAGAAGTACATACATTAGGCACCCGAAATATATTGGAAGCAATTAAGAATCAATCTTCCGTTCACTTCGTTTATTTTTCTACGTTTCAAGTATATGGTGTTTATGAGGGAGTTATTGATGAACAAACCCTATTGAATCCAAAAAATGACTATGGAAATACGCATTTGTTTGCGGAATATTATATTCGTCAGTTTGCTCTAACCAGCAAGTTAGAATATACCATATTACGATTAACGAATAGTTATGGATGTCCATGCGATCCGAATTCATCACAGTGGTCTCTAATTTTAAATGATTTAGCACGAAGTGCATTTGAAAAGAAGGAGATTGTATTAAAATCGAATGGCAAAGCCCCGAGAGATTTTATATGGATGGGACATGTTTGTGAGGTGATAGCTGAATTGACTCAAATAGGAGCCCAGAATGATGTCTTTAATCTAAGTGGAGAAGCTACATTTGAAATGTTGGATGTGGCGAATGCTGTTCAAAAGGCATATGAAAAAACGTATTCAGCAGAAATTGCAGTTGCTATTAATGAAGCAGACACTAAAGAATACCCCAATAAATTACAGGTTAAATCATCCAAATTGAGAGCTGTTTTATCCATTCAGGAGCAGCATTACTTTGAACAAGAGGCAATGAATATTTTTCATTTATTGGAAAAACAAAAAGTCTAAATGAACTTCGTAAATTCAAGTCTTGTTAAGCCAAATCAAACCGATAACCCTATAAATACACATCAAGGATTATGAAATTTCATCAAACAGATCTAAACGACGCCTGGATTCTTGATATGGAACAAAGAGGAGATCATCGTGGTTTTTTTGCCCGAACTTTTTGTGCAGATGAATTCAAAGAACATGGATTGAATACCACGTTTGTTCAGGCAAATATGTCTAAAAGCACTCAGAAACACACGCTTCGTGGGATGCATTTTCAAATTGATGGGGCGGAAGAATCTAAGTTGATTCGATGTACCAAGGGCGCAATTTTGGATGTTATTATTGATATTCGGAAAGAATCGGATTCTTATGGGAAGCACATTTCTGTTGAATTGACAGAAGATAATTACAAGCAGTTATATGTGCCTGAGGGATTTGCCCATGGATTTATTACGTTGACGGATGAGATTGAAGTGATGTATTTGGTTTCAGAATTTTATAGCCCAGGAAAGGAGCGAGGAATTCGTTGGAATGATCCTGCATTTGGTATAGATTGGCCTGTTTCAGAGCCAGTGCTATCTGAAAAGGATGCGGATTGGGCTGACTTTCAATTGTAGTCTCCTCGATAATCAATATCTTTCGGTATGAAAATACTTTCAACCGAACAAATACGTAAAGCAGACGAATACACAATTCTGAATGAACCCGTTTCATCCCTGGACTTGATGGAACGAGCAGCTCATCACTGTTTCAATATGATTAATAGCGATTATCATTTTGATCGTTTTTCTGTGTTTTGTGGGGTTGGGAATAATGGAGGTGACGGATTGGTTATTGCCCGATTACTTGCACAACGAGGGAAATTCACGGAAGTATATATTGTACATTATTCTGAAAATCAATCAGCTGATTTTAAAACTAATTTGGTTCGATTACAGGGACTTGAGAATATACGGATTCGAAATTTAACAGAGTCCAATTCTAAATTTACCATAAGGTCAGGGAATGTGGTTATTGACGCGTTGATTGGTTCAGGATTATCGAGACCAATTAATGGTTTTACAGCTGAAATTATAGCTCAAATCAATCAGGAGGCAGAACAAATAATTGCAATTGATACTCCTTCAGGTTTATTTAATGACCATGCTTCTTTGAAGGAAGAGAAAGAAATTTCCATCATTCAAGCACAACGTACGTTTACATTCGA
Source organism: Cytophagales bacterium (assembly GCA_965277185.1). GTDB lineage: Bacteria > Bacteroidota > Bacteroidia > Cytophagales > JAHDFW01 > JAHDFW01. The sequence goes on from CBDICC010000056.1 coordinate 38,111, forward strand.
ATATCCAAAATTAAGCCATTGTATTCCAGAAAATGGTAAATATGTCGGGAAATGGAGTTTAGTAGATGTTGGTTTAAGTCGGAAATTTTATAATTCGGCATTAACCAAATATTATTATGTTACGGATGAAATGATCCATTCTATCCGTGTTATTCGAAATGATTTTGATCATAAAGGCATATTTGGACACGGCTTGATCGTTGCTGGAAAAGAAGGGAGCATGGGAGCGGCCGTCCTAGCTACACGTGCATGTATGAAGAGTGGCGTCGGACTTACCACAGCGTTGATTCCTGCAAATGGAATACATATTTTGCAAATAAGTATTCCGGAAGTAATGTGTTTGGAGAGTAAGAATGAAGGTTATATTGGAGCGGTGAAAAATGGATTGAAAGATTTACAGAAGTACCATTCGATTGGTATTGGACCTGGAATAGGAAAAGAAACAGAGGCTAAGGATGGATTGAGATGGTGTCTTCAATCTACGGACAAGCCTGTTGTGATCGATGCAGATGCGTTGAATATTATATCCGAGAATCCAGAATTGTGGGATTTAATTCCTGCTGAATCCATATTGACTCCGCATTTAAAAGAATTTGAGCGATTGACGAAAAAGGTTACCAATCACTTCGAACGATTGGAAATACTCCGAACGTATTGTGCAAAACATAATGTAATCGTGGTGTTAAAAGGACAACATACGGCCATCGGAATTCCCAATGGTGATGTGTTTTTCAATTCAACAGGAAACAGTGGTATGGCTACGGCGGGGAGTGGAGATGTACTTACTGGAATTATAACGGGACTTTTAGCTCAGGGATATCGATCTAAGGATGCGGCAATCCTTGGGGTTTATATACATGGACTAGCGGGAGATTTTGCCTTGGAAATGGGAGAGAGTAAAGAAAGCTTAAACGCTTCAGACATTATTGATAAGATCGGAGCAGCGTTTAATAATATCTAACTTTGATCGCCGGATAAGGGTTCATAAAAGTTGAATTCAATTTTTTGCATGCAATTAAAATGCCCTTTAGGACATGAATCAAAGCCAATTTTGGAACAAGGTCGACAGTCAAGATCTTTTACTTCCAGTATTTTAAATCGGGTTTGATATGGATACATTCCAAATTCTGGGATTGTATTTCCCCAAATGGAATAAATGTGTTTTTCAAAAGCGGCGGCGATATGCATTAGTCCAGTGTCGTGCGTAAACACAATTTTGGACTGTTTTATGATGGACGCAGACTGATTGATATTGAATTTACCACATCCATTAAATACTTGGGTTTTCGTATTAAATTTTTCCCGACGATCCTCAGTACCTTCATCTGCAGCAAAAAAAGCTTCGATTTCTTCACCTATTGCTTGATCCTCTTTGCCACCCAATAATATAACAGGACCATTTATTCGATGACATAATTCGATTAAGCGATCTACGGGAAGCCGTTTGGTAGCGTGTTGCCCTCCAATGGATAACGCGGCATAATTTGAGCGGAAGGGTTGTGGTAACCATTCCATGTCAACTTGATCCGATTCAGATATATGATATTCTAATCCTTTGTTATCATTTGTAACATTTAATCCTTTTACAGTATTAAAATACCGATCGACTATATGGACGTTAGGGAGCTTATTGATTTTAAATTTAGTTAAAAGCCACTTTTCAATATTTAGCTTATGATAGGAAGCAGATTTAGTAGCTAAATGAAATTTTAAAATTCGTGTGCGTAAATTCTGATGTAAATCAACTATGAAATCAAATTTTTCTTGTTTTAAACGTTTAGCTAGGGATCCAATGGATTCATCTTTTTCTAACAAATGCACTTTGTCAATGTGTGGATTCTCTTTTAGGATCGAAGCGTAAGAAGCTTTTGTTAAAAAGTGCACCTCACTATTGGCGACTTGCTCCTTCACACAACGAATAATCGGTGTAGTAAGCACAATATCGCCGATTGAAGAAAACCGTATGATTAATATTTTTTTCACAATTGAGGTATAGGGAGAATAATTCGTTTGTTTACTTGTATTCTTATGATCAGCACATTCATTTTTACATTAAACGGATACAAAGCAAGGACGTTCACCTCCTTCTATTTGAATGCATTTAGGTAGTTTTGGTTTTAAATCAATTTCGGTGATAATTAGTTGTTGATCGATATTTTCGTTTTCATTCTCTGGCGTTACTTCAAAAATTAAAACTCCATTCACCATTTTCTTAGGAAGTAATGCTCGATTTCGAAGGTTATAATCGCCTAAAAAGCGATTTTTCTCTGTAAAAATCATGATCCGAGCCGTACCATTATCCTCCGTACCCCAAATCCAAGTGGAGCTGAGTACTTTTATGCACCGGCCATCTTCCAGCGTGAAATAACCCAAGATTCTTAATTGAATGATATCTACATCTCCTTCCTGCGAACGATCAAATACATAGGTTGAATCGAGTACGTTTTCCGCCAATACGATATTTCTCAACTGCCTTGAAGTTTGTTGCGAAAACACCTCATGGGTGTTTAAGAACGCGACTAACACGAAACAAATTGAAATGCCAACGTAGGATTTATAATTTACCACTTTTCTTTTTGTCAAAATATGCTTCTACTTCCTTCGCAGACTTTGTATTAAAGCACATGTCTTTAGTTAATCCTCCTTTTCGAGCACAAACCGTTCCGTACTTCATATCTAAAAGACCTTCTAAATTATGTGCATCTGGATTGATGGCAATCATAACGCCTTTTTCCAATGCATAATCAATGTGTCTCCAATCCATGTCTAATCTCCACGGATTCGCATTTAATTCGATGATCACTTTGTTTTCCGCACAAGCATCGATGATCTTTTTATGATTTACAGGATATTCAGGTCGCTGGAGCAGCAGTCTTCCCGTTACATGTCCTAACATTGTTGTATATGGATTTTCGATAGCTGTAATCAACCTTCCCATAGATTTGTTCATGTCCATATCAAGATTTGCGTGAATGGAAGCAACAATAAAATCAAACGAAGCTAAAACACTGTCTTCATAATCCAATGCGCCATCGTTCAATATGTCTGATTCAATGCCTTTAAATACCTTAAAATCCGGATATTTGGCATTGATTTCATCAATTTCCTTGTGTTGCTTTTCTATTTTATCTTCATACAACCCATTGGCATAGAATGCGGTTTTAGAATGATCTGATATTCCAAAATAATCGTATCCTAGTCGTTTGCATTCCAAGGCCATTTCTTCCACCGTATTTTTACCATCACTATAAACTGAGTGATTGTGCAAAGCACCTTTTAAATCTTCATAGGTAACAAGGTTCTTGAATTTGGTCTCATCGGATTTTAGTTCCCATGTTCCTTCGCGTACACCAAGTGGCATAGTGGGAAGGCCTACTTTTTTATAGAGTTCCTCTTCCGATAAATCCATGTTGTCTCGTGCAATACGTAGGAGAGAACCTCCTTCATGTTCCAAAGCTAAATGGTCTTCACTTGCGTTAAGTGCAAATCGTTCATGTGCCCGGTTTTCTGTTTTCACAACTTCTACGGCGATTCCTGTCAAATGATCTTGCCCTCTCCAAACAAAGGGACTGGATTTTTTAGGAATATGTGCTAGAAAACTTAGTTTCTTAAAGTCAAAATTAGTGTCTACTAGAAATTGAATATTGGATACAATGTCACATCCGCGAACAATTTCTCCCACCAATTCCATTTCTTCTTTTTCAGTATCTGTACGTTCCTGAATCGCCAGGGCCACCGCCTCCGCATCGGCATAACGTAATTTACCCCGATTGGCAATCTTAAATAAGGCTATTCCATAGACTTTTTCCTGGGTTTTAGCTCCAAATCCCTTCAAGTTGGAAACACTTCCATCTTGACAAACCTTAACTACATCTTCTAAGGACTCTACATTTAGTTCCTGCCAAAGTGCCCTTACTTTTTTAGGACCGATCCCTTTAAGATTCAATACTTCAATTAAACCGATGGGTGTATTGGCCATTAGTTCATCGGCTTGTCCAAAACTTCCTGTTTCAAGGATTTCCAAGATTACCGCAGCGATTTTTTTGCCAATGCCATCGTATGCCTCTAAATTATCCGCTGGAATGTCTTCGATGGGTTCGTTAAAATTCTTTATTAATTCAGCTGCACTATCGTACATCTTTACTTTAAAAGAATTTTCATCGTGCAAAGCCATTAACGAAGCGGCTTGTTTTATGATTCCGGAGATTTGTTTATTGTTCATTTTACTGAATTAATCGTCGTGTTTTTATTTCTTGATAAGGCACATGCAAAGTACTAAGAAAATAGGGGAATGAAAATGGTTTTTGCATAAAGGAGATTGAAAATGTACTAATTTCCAAGCAGTGTGTTTTTGAATGGCACGAATTGAGATTGAATGAATCAATGCATTATCAAGTTTAACTTAATTCCAAGATTCCGTGCATCTAAATAAATAGACTTTGACAAAACGAAGAATAAGAAAACGAAGAATAGGAGGATGTCGGAAATTAAATAGTCTACTTCGTTGATTTTCTAGTGATTACGGCTATGGATAAAGCGACGAAGGCAGGCAAAAGCAACCATGGCATCATACGGATTTCGGTAGGGAGCGATAAATTGTCGAAGGGTAAGTCCGTAATGAAATAGTTTTGATATAAAAACCACGCTAAATCGCCAGAAACGATGCAAATCAGTATGCCGAGAATGATCTTCTTATATTTCTTGAAAGCAACCAACATAAGCAAAACAGCAATGCATGGAAGCAGAATTAAAAAAAGTTCAATCAATATGTGCCAGAGGTTCATGTTTTGCGAAAAAGGAGCACTTTCCAATTCTAAAATTAGAATAAAGTATTGATTAAATTGTATGAACCGTTTCTTTTAACAAAAAAGCATCATTGGATGACTCCAATGATGCTTCTAATCAATTTTTTGTAAATATTAATATTTACGAAATGGTATCAAATCCTATGATTGGCACTAACACTTCTGGAATCTTAATTCCTTCAGCTGTTTGATTATTTTCCAAAAGAGTGGCTAAAATTCGTGGCAATGCTAATGCACTTCCATTTAGTGTATGTAAAAGATGTTTCTTCTTATCAGCATCTTTGTATCGTAGTTTCAGACGATTGGACTGATATGTTTCAAAGTTACTCACCGAGCTTACTTCTAACCATCTTCCTTGCCCAGCTGAATATACTTCGTAATCGTAGGTTAGGGCAGAAGTAACACTTAAATCACCTCCGCACAATCTTAATTTACGATAAGGGAGTTCGAGTTTCTCCAATAAGCTTTCTACGTGCGCACACATTTCGTCCAATACTTCATAAGACTTATTCGGATGTGCAATTTGAACGATTTCAACTTTGTCAAATTGATGTAATCGGTTCAACCCCCGCACATCAGCGCCCCAACTTCCTGCTTCTCTTCGAAAACAAGGAGTGAAAGCGGTATTTTTCTTAGGGAGTTCGTTTTCATCTATGATATCTCCACGATACATGTTGGTTACAGGGATTTCTGCGGTTGGAATTAAAAACAAACCATCTCGCTCCATATGATACATTTGTCCATCCTTGTCGGGCAAGTTTCCTGTGCCAATTCCAGATTCTTCGTTGATTAAAATAGGAGGTTGTACTTCTTCGTATCCTGCTTTTATTGCTTCATTTAAGAAAAAATTGACCAAGCCTCTCTGAAGTTGAGCTCCTTTTCCCTTATAAACAGGAAAACCTGCTCCGGTAATTTTATTTCCTAATTCGAAATCAATGATATCATATTGTTCAATCAGATCCCAATGCGGTTTTGCTCCATCATATAAGGTAGGAATAGTCCCTTTTTCAGAGATTACGACATTGTCTTCGTCCGAATTCCCAGCCGGAACAGATGAATGCGGGATGTTTGGAATATGTAATAAAGCCTCTCTTAAATCAGTTTCCGCTTTTTTCTGTATTTCACCTAATTCCTTTGCCTTATCTCTAAGAGAAGCGGCTGTTTTTTTAGCATCTTCTGCCTCATCCTTTTTCCCATCTTTCATAAGCATTCCAATGCTTTTAGCCATTTGGTTGGATTGAGTAAGCACTTCATCATGGTCTTTTTGCGCAATTCTTCTCGAAGCATCAATTTTAATAACTTCCTCAATGGCTTCGGAAGCCGCGTGAAAGTTTTTAATTGCCAAACGATTAATTACCAATTCCTTGTTTTCTTTTATGAAGTTGATATCTAACATGATGTAGGGAGTATAAATTTGTAACTTAATTAATCAGATTTAGCGACATATGTTGTTTAAAACATTAATGTCGTTTAAAACGGCCGCAAAGTTATATTTTAATTTGACGTTTTGGTAACCATTCTGAACAAAAAACGCATTGTTGAATTGAGATTAATTCCTAACTTGCGCACGTTTTATAAACAGCAGGCATTATTACTCAAAGATGGATAAAAAAATTCTGTTAGACGCCCGTCAAATTGAACTGACCATCAGTCGAATGTGCCATCAGTTAATTGAAAATCATCAAAAATTTGAAAATTCCGTGTTGTTAGGCTTGCAGCCGAGAGGAATTTATTTTGCAAATAAAATTAAGGATAGATTAGCGAAGGAATTGGATTTAGAAATTCCATTGGGGTATTTGGATACTACTTTTTTCAGAGATGACTTTCGAAGAAGGGATGCTCCATTAAAGCCAGAAGTTAATAATGTGCCATTTTTGATTGAAAATAAACGTGTTATTTTAGTAGATGATGTGTTGTTTACTGGACGGTCTATTCGAGCAGCTTTGGATGCAATGCAGGCTTTTGGAAGACCTGAAAAAGTGGAATTGGCGGTGTTGATTGAGCGTAAATATGCTCGTGAAATGCCAGTTGAGGCCGCGTATATTGGTCGATCCGTGAATTCGTTGCAATCTCAAAAAGTATCAGTAGAGTGGAAAGATGTCGGGGAAGCGAAAGAAGATTGTATTTGGTTATTGGATGGTTCAAATTGAACGATGAATTAATCAAATTAAATTAACTTAATAAAGAGTTAAGAACTTTAATAAATAAGAAAGATACGTTACGTCATACGAACAAATGAAGGAATTTAGCACCAAACATCTTCTTGGAATTAAAGACATCACAAAAGAGGATATTGACTTGATTTTTGAAACGGCTGATAACTTTAAAGAAGTGATCAATCGACCAATTAAGAAAGTTCCATCCTTACGAGATATTACAATCGCCAACATATTTTTTGAAAATTCTACCCGTACTCGATTATCTTTTGAACTAGCAGAAAAACGTTTATCTGCAGATGTAGTGAATTTTTCTGCGGGGAGCAGTTCGGTAAAAAAAGGAGAGACCTTATTAGATACGGTCAACAATATATTAGCCATGAAGGTGGATATGGTTGTGATTCGTCATTCAGGTGTTGGTGTACCACATTTTTTGTCGAGAAAGATTGAAGCCAATATTGTCAACGCGGGAGATGGAACGCATGAACATCCAACACAGGCGTTACTTGATTCGTTTTCAATTCGGGAACGATTGGGAGAAGTGGCTGGAAAGAAAGTGGTCTTGATAGGGGATATCTTACATTCTCGCGTGGCATTGAGTAATATTTTTGCATTACAGAAACAAGGAGCAGAAGTAATGGTTTGCGGACCGAATACACTTATTCCCAAGCATATTGATAAACTTGGAGTAAAAGTGGAGCATGATATACGTAAAGCATTGAATTGGTGTGATGTAGCGAATGTACTTCGAATCCAATTAGAGCGACAGAATATCAAATATTTTCCATCAGAACGTGAGTATTCCTTATACTTCGGTGTAAATAAGGAGTTGTTGGATTCTTTGGATAAGGAAATTGTGGTAATGCATCCAGGGCCTATTAATCGAGGATTGGAAATTAATTCAGATGTAGCTGATTCAGATCAATCTATTATTTTGGATCAAGTTGAAAATGGGGTAGCTGTTCGAATGGCTGTACTTTATTTGTTAGCTCAGAAAGGGTAGTTTGTTTTCACAGTTTTCACAGTTTTTCAGTTTTTCAGTTCTTCAGTTTCTCGGTTCTTCAGTTCTTCGGTTCCTCAGTTTTTCGGTTTCTCAGTTCCTCAGTATTTCGGTTTCTCCGTTTTTCGGTTTTCAATTGTTCTTTCTTAACTATCAACTGATCAACTGAATAACTTTTTACACAATTCTTCGGTTCTTCAGTTTCTCAGTTTTTCGTTTTCCCACTATTCTTTCTTAACTATCAACTGAATAACTGATCAACTGAATAACTTTTTTACACAATTCCTCGGTTCTTCAGTTCCTCAGTTTCTCGGTTTCTCCGTTTCTCCGTTTTTCGGTTCTTCAGTTTCTCAGTTTTTCGTTTTCCCATTATTCTTTCTTAACTATCAACTGAATAACTTTTTTACACAATTCTTCGGTTCCTCAGTTTTTCAGTTCTTCGGTTCTTCAGTTCTTCGGTTCTTCAGTTCTTCGGTTTCTCAGTTCTTCGGTTCTTCGGTTTTTCAGTTTTTCGGTTCCTCAGTTTTTCGGTTCTTCGGTTCTTCGGTTCTTCAGTTTCTCGGTTCTTCAGTTCTTCGGTTCTTCAGTTTCTCAGTTCTTCGGTTCTTCAGTTTCTCAGTTTTTCGGTTTTCAATTGTTCTTCCTTAACTATCAACTGAATAACTGATCAACTGAATAACTCTTTTTTTACAGTTTTTCGGTTTTTAATTATTCTTCCTGAACTATCAACTGAATAACTGGTCAACTGAATAACTTTTTTACACAATTCCTCGGTTCTTCAGTTCCTCAGTTTTTAATTATTCTTCTTTAACTATTAACTGAATAACTGATCAACTGAATAACTGATCAACTATCAACTGAGTAACGAATTATCAATTAAAAAACGCTCTTTACTATCTCAATAAATCTGTATCCGGCTAAATTAATTTTCTGATTTTGCTTTTTGCTGAATGGTAAAGGCAATTTCATGTGAAAGTACGGTTCCGACTACACCGAAAATCAGCGCGTCTAATCCATAATTAATATTGATATTATCATTGATCCGATATCCGGCATAAATGGAAGTTGCTCCGCTTTGTCGATGCCCTGCTCCAACTTGAATCTTGTCTTTAATTTCAAGCATAGAAGCGACGCTTAACTGACTATTGGCCGTGAAAATAGATTTGTACAACAAATGAGTAGTTAAAGAAAGATCCGGGTTAAAATCATAGCGATAGCTGGTATTTAAGTAAAAATGGGTTGTGCTTTGATAGAGCGAACCAAATGAAGTTCGGTTCAGTTGAGAAAATGAAAACCCGCCTGTGAATTTTTTATCTGCATAAGCTATTCCAATACCCGAATTTACATTTCCAAATGGACCTGTGGAAGGTAACGAAGGATCATTTGAGTTGCCGTCGGGAGGTAACCAATCTGGATATTTAATGGATTGATATCCAACGTAGAAGCCTGCTGCTAAATGCGATGTACTCGTCAGTGCGAGCCGATAACTATAGTTTAGATTCAATTTTTGATTTCTTAATCCTCCAATCTCATCATGCGTGCCGTTGAATCCTATGGAATGATTCGGATTTAAACGTTGATTATACATTCCATTGAACGTAATAGGTCCATTAAGCGCAAGCCATTGAAATCTACCAAGTAGTTGTGCCTTCCGCTGATGATCGAGTCCTGTATATGCTGCGTTGTAGGTAGATTTATTGAGCCAAAATTGCGAATACTGTGGTTCTTGTTGGGCTTGAACACTTATGCTGTTGAAACCAAACATGATTAAGAGGCATAATGGAATATTGAACTTCATTTTTATATGTTTATTAATATTTGATAAAATTTAAAATAGTCTTTTAGACTTATAAGGTGCGTTTTACGTTTTTCTATAACTTCATTTATGGAAACCTGGGCATATCCATTCGTAACGGGATTCTACATTTTATTACGTGTAATGGATTATTATATGTAATAGATAATTCGTGTGAAAAAGGATTGTACGTTGATGTACCTTTGATGTTCCTATTTAGGCCATAATGCACATTAAAATGACGGCGTATATTTTTAGCTAGATATAATGAAACGGCAGAACCTTGTTGAAACCCTGCCCCAATGGAAATTTTGCTTTTATATCCATACGTAAGGATGGATGCTATTTGAAATTGACTCCGGTTTAATCTTGGATCCGATTGGAAATAGAGATAAGAAGTAATGTAATGTTTATAGGTTAATAAGGTTAGATAAGAAGTATTAAAGTGAATCTGGGGATCTGTTTTTTGAGGGTTTTGGTTCTTGACATTCAAATTGGTAAGACTAATACCTGTCTTTATTTTGTGTGTCATATAGGAAGTGCCAAAACCTAATTTCAAATTTCTATGCGTTTTAGCAGCAAAGAAATCTTGACTTATTGGAATTGGTCCGGGATTTTCATAAGCGTCAAATGCCGTGTAATGTTCAATTTGATGATTTAGGATTACTCCAAACGCCAATTTACCTTTTAAATGTAGGTTAGGAACATAGGAATAGGAGATCGAAGATTGCATTGAGTTTAATCGGCCTATTTTGTGGGCAAACAAATTAATTCCTACTCCATGTCGTCTGCTAATTCTGTGATTAAAGAAGGTATTTAATGCTAGAGGAGTCCCACCTGGACCATATAAGGATGATTGAGGTTTAAATGAGTGAAGTTTAAAAAGAATTGCAGCCTCTGTTTTTCTTACCTGAGCAGTATAAGAAGGATTAAAGGTGGATCGGTTTAACCAAACCTGAGAAAAAATTGGTTCGTTTTGAGCATGAGTAGCAAACGAGCAACTTAATAATAGAAATATAAAAATGCATGGCAATACGTTTTTCATTTCGAATTGTTGAACTAGGGTTAAGTTGAACCAGCAAACAAACTGATATTGTTAATGGCAATTCTAATATAAGAATTATTTCCTATCTGTAAGACTTTTAAAACGTTATTTTGGTTGCTTTTCGTTAAGAAAGAAGAAGCGAAAAAGGAATTACGCACTTACAAACAAAGTGATTTGTCGTACTCTAGTTGCTTTTGTAAAGCTTCTACAGATTCAAATTTCTTCTCTGCTCGAATGCGAAACACAAACTCTACTTTTAAGATTTCGCCATACAGATCTTTATCAAAGTCAAAAATATGGACTTCAACAGTCTTAAATTCCTTATTGCTTTCCACAGTTGGCTTGTAGCCAATATTCATCATGCCTTTAAATTGTTCTGGAGAACCTTCACGTTCGACCAACACCGCATAGACTCCGTCTTCAGGAATGATTTTATTTTTGGAGTTTACTTCTAAATTCGCCGTAGGAAAACCAATGGTACGCCCTAATTTCTTACCGTGTACGACTTTACCGAATAGGAAGAATTTTTTATCTAAATAATTATTGGCTGTATCTACATCGCCTCTAAGCAAGGCTTTTCTGATTTTAGTGGAGCTAATTCCTTCGTCATCAATTACTTGTTTGGAAATTTCTTCTATTTCAAATCCAAATATGGAAGCGTTTTCCTTTAAATAATCGAAACCTCCTTCTCTGTTTTTTCCAAATCGATGATTATAACCTATTATCAGTTTTTTAGTACCTATTTTATCCATGAGTATAGATCGGATAAATGTTTCCGAACTTTGCTCTGCAAATTCTTTGGTAAATTCAAGAATGATTAAATAATCAATGGGGTAGGCCTTTAACAATTCAATCCGTTCTTCGATAGTATAAAGGAGTTTGAAATTATCTGTTTCTTTCCCTAGAACCAATCGTGGGTGCGGCCAATAGGTGATGACCACTGATTCTCCATCAATTCGTTTTGCTGAATTGACCAGTTGCTCCAGTATTTTCTGATGTCCCACATGTGTTCCATCAAATGTACCATTGGTTACAACGGCATTTTTTATTTGTGGAATATCCTGAATGGAACGAATTACTTTCATGCAAATGGGAAGGTTCAGTATTGGTTTATTTACTTACTTATTTATTATTGATTAGGAGGCTTGTTTTCTTCAGTATCTGTTGCGGTTTGGCTCCGAACCTCATCTCTCATTTCGATTAATTGGTCTATGCTATACGCATTGTCTACATTGTGATCTCCAATTTTAGTTCTTCTTAATCGGGATAAATGTGCACCAGAGTCGAGTATTTTACCAAAATCAAATGCAATGGTACGAATGTAGGTTCCTTTGGAACATTGAATGCGAAAATGTACGTCATTTCCATCTATTTCAACTATTTCAAATGTATCAACTTTGACAAAACGAGGATTTACTTCTACTTTCTTTCCATTTCGAGCCAATTTATAGGCGCGTTGGCCATCTACCCAAACCGCAGAAAAGATAGGAGGATATTGTTTGATTTCACCTGTAAGCGATTTAGCTGCTTCCTGGATTTTTTCCTCATTAATGTGATCGGTAGGGAATTCTCCATCAAATTCTGTTTCTAAATCATAGGAAGGAGTTGTTTTACCGAGTGTGATAATCCCGGTATATTCCTTTTGTTGGTCCTGAATCGATTCGATGGTTTTGGTTTTTTTTCCAGTACAAAGAATCAATAAGCCTGTAGCCAATGGATCAAGTGTACCTGCGTGGCCCACTTTCTTTATTTTAAAGAGATGCTTGACTTTTTTAACGACATTGAAGGACGTCCATTCTAGTGGTTTATCTACTAGTATCACTTCTCCTTCTACAAAATCGAATTTCATAAGTGGGGAGTTAAAATTTATAACGTTAATTTTAATACGATTGCAATAATTCCAACTGCAAAACAATAGAATGCAAAATATTTAAGATTGCTTCGTTGAACCAACGCAATCATCCATTTACACGCGAAAAACCCTGAAACCAATGCTACAAGAAATCCTATGATTAATGGAACGGTTAAATCCGCAGACGCAGGTGCCATACCCATTTCACTTGTGGCATTTAAGATGGCAGTTGTATCGGTTAATTTAGGTTCTTTTACAAAATCCAATAAGTCTTTTGCTACTTTTCCTAAAATTAAAGGTACAACCATTAGAAAAGAAAAACGAGCGGCTTTAGTACGGTCAATTCCTAATAAAACGGAGGTTGAAATAGTGGCTCCTGATCTAGATATTCCAGGTAAAATTGCGATTGCCTGAGAAACACCAATAATTAATGCATTTAAGAACGATACCTCTTTATGTGTATTTTTAGCTCGATCCGCTAGAAATAATAAACCTCCAGTCAGCAATAGCATTGCGGCTACCAGAATTACATTTTTTTCGAACATTTGTTCAATTTCCTCTTCAAATACAAGTCCTATTACGGTTGCAGGAATCATGGAAACGATGATTTTTACCGCAAACTGACTTTCTTCATTCCATTTGAATTGGAACAATCCTTTAATGATTTCAAGAATTTCTTTGCGGAATATAGCGATTGTGCTTAACGCTGTGGCTAAGTGAAGTACGACTGTTACCAGCATACTTTCTTCGCCTGATAAGTTTAGGTTAAACAGGGCCTTACTTATTTCAAGATGTCCACTGCTACTAACGGGAAGGAACTCGGTTAATCCTTGAATTAATCCCAGTAATATGGCCTCTAAAATTGACATTGATAGGAGGGTAAGTTAAGCCAGTTCGATAGATTGGTTATATTGGATTGATTGCATTTAATGAAAAATGGGAGAGGAGAGCCACAATTCGTTTCAGAATTAGGACTCGATTCCTCTTCGCATACCTTTAAGACTTTTCATTGAGTGAAAAATGGAGGAATGCGGAACGAGTCCATTTCAGTTTGTTTTATTGCGGAATAACGTCCTTTATTATAAAGGAACGTTGTTTACTCTTCTTCCTGGTTTTCTTTGTCTTTGATGAAAATAGCAAAGAATTCAATTACAAATCCTACCATAATCACTACAGGTCCAATAGTAATACCCATGGTACCAAAACCGTATTGTTCCTTGTCCATGGTCATAAAAATTAAGCCTAATGCTACACAAACCACTCCTGCAATCATCAGGATGTAATTTTTCTTGCCAAAAGCAAATCCACTTCTATTCATAATCTTGTTTCGTATTAGTATTGAGTATAGTATTTTCTATTTTTTAATATAAATCGTCCAATGACATTTTTGTATATCGTCGGACGGCAAACATTGAACTGAACAATCCAATTAATACTCCAAACGTAAGTAAAACCGCAAAAAGTATAAAAAATTGCTGTAAATCTTCCAATATTTTTAATTCTTCAAATTTCGAATATGCGTATTGCAATATGCCAAACAAAGATAGTCCGGAAAGTGCACCGGCAAGTAATCCTTGAAGTGCGGCTCTTTTCATATACGGTAATTGGATGAAAGAGGCTGTTGCTCCAACCAATTGCATACTTCGAATTAAAAATCGTTGCGAGAATAGCGCGAGTTTAATCGTGTTATTGATGAGAATAAAGATCACAATGATCAATACTACGGCGAATCCTAATAGAAAAATTCCTACTTGGCTTACGCGACGATTGATTTCATGAATCAGTGATTCCACCATATCGACCTCAAACACTCCATTTAATTCTTCAATATGAAGCTTCAAGTCACTGATACTTGCTTCCCCTGTAAATTTAGGTTCCACCTTTATCTTAAATGCATTTTTGAGGGGATTATATCCTAAGACTTCCTGAAAATCCTCATTGTTTTGAGAGATGAAACTTTCTGCAGCTTCTTCTTTACTTACAAATACGATATCTTTTTTTCCATTAGAAGAGGCTACAAACTTCTTTGTTTCCAACAAATGTTTAAGTTCATTGATTTGCGCTTCTGACAGATTATTATTTAAATAAATATGTACTTCAAAGCTGTTTTTAAGGTTGTTGGAGATTTTGTTTGCATGAATTAATAATAGTCCAAACAATCCAAGCACAAATAGGGCAAGCGATATGCTAAAGACCACGGTAACATGTGGATAGCTACCTAGTTTCTTCTTTTTGCGTATGACTTTCTTCTCGGACATTAACAGATCGCTGTTTCTACCCTGCAAAAATAGAAAAAAAAGCGAGAGAATGTCCTTCCCTCGCTAATTTTGATAGTATGATTTTAGATTTATTTATTAGCTACCTGAGTTCTTCCACTCAAAAGCATAAAAGGCGTGTTTTCCATTGTAATAAAATCCTTCAAACATTACACCTCCGGTCTTCTTTTTGAGAATTTCGTATACATCCTCTGGTTTTTTAACTTGTGTTTTATCTACACCGGTAATAATGAATCCTTCTCGAATTCCGGCATTTCGTAATTTGCCATAAGTTAGGTTTGAAACGACTACGCCATTTTCAATGTCTAATTCTTCTAATACGTCTTCTCCGGCTGCCACAAGCGTAGCTCCTAATCGGGAAGTGAATTCTGCGTATTCCTTGCTAATCATGGCTGTGCTTCCTTGTTTGTTTTTCAAAGTCACATTGGTAGTTGCTTCCTTGGCGTCTCGCATATAGGTTACAGCTATTTCATTTCCAGGACGATAACGTGCTACTTGCTCTTGTAGTTGAGACGGTGAATTTACCTTTACGTTATTGATTTTAGTAATCACGTCGCCCTCTTCTAAATCAGCTTCTGCAGCGGCACTTTTCTCTCCCACACCTTTTACGTATACACCTGAAAGATTATCAATGCCTTTTTCTTCGGCAAGTTCAGATGTGAGTGGTAGAATACTTACACCTAATAAACCGCGCTGTACCATTCCAAATTCTTTTAAATCTCCCACAACCTTTTGAGCAAGTGTCGAAGGGATGGCAAATGCATATCCAGCAAACGATCCAGTTTGGGATTGGATTGCGGTATTGATTCCAATTAAATCACCCTTTAAGTTGACTAAGGCGCCTCCACTATTACCTGGATTTACTGCGGCGTCTGTTTGAATAAAGGATTCAATGCCCAATCCGTTTTTGTCTTGAATGATATTAATGTTCCGCGCTTTCGCACTTACAATTCCTGCTGTTACAGTGGATGTTAAATTAAATGGGTTTCCTACGGCCAATACCCATTCTCCAATCTGGATGTCGTCTGATTTACCAAAGTTTACGAATGGCAGATCATTTTCACCTACTTTTAATAAAGCGAGATCTGTAGTAGGGTCCGTTCCGATCACATCTGCGATGAATGTTCGTTTGTCATCCAAAACGACTTCAATTTTGTCGGCATTATCAATAACATGATTGTTGGTGACGATATATCCATCTTGAGAAATGATTACACCTGATCCAAATCCCATTGGACGCTCTTCTGGTGCTTTTTTTGTTTCTTCTTTGGGTTTTTGTTGTTGAGGTCGCTGTTGTTGTCCGAAGAAATCTCTAAAGAAAAACTCCATTGGGTCAACATATTGACGGGAAGAATATTCGATTTCTTTATACGTCTTGACGTGCACTACTGCTGGTCTTGTTACAGCTGCCGCTTCTACAAAATTGATTCCTTGATTTGAATTTCCGACTGCAGTGTATTTAGATTGTTGAGCCGCTGGGGCTGTTTGTTGTACTGTTTGATAAACAGTTGGTTTACTACTAAAAAACAAAAATCCCCCAAGCGCTATACTTCCGCCAAAAACAGAAGCCAACAGCAAGCCAAGGAATTGATTTCGCTTTCCTTCATTTTTATTTTTCTTGTTGTGTTCTTTCATCATTGATTTCATGTGTTTTTTTATTTAATAGTTCAACGATCCATTTATGGTCAATATTGTAATTACCTAGAAAAAATCATTCCAAGTTGTGTAAAGTGACAATTTGACGTTGTTAGAATTTAGAACTTCATCATAACTATTAGACGGAAAGATCAACGAATTGTTACAGCAAATCCTTTGATTTACGAATGATGGTTGAAATGATGATTGAATAGACGAGGTGAATTTAGGTCGGATCAATAAAAGATCAGGAGCTGTATTTTTTGCGGTATTCTACTTTTTTGAGTTCGCGTTCAATGATGAGTTTCGCAACTTCTGTCGCCACTTGATCCGGAGGAGATTGAAAAAGAATGGTTTTAAATCGCTCTTCATCTACGTCAATGCGGTATAAACCATTTAGTAAACGTTCCATATCTTTCTCCAGTAACCAAGAGATGACACGAGTTAAGTTTTTTAATAATGTTTCAAATTCAGGATTTAAATCAGATTCATTGGAAAATTCGCTTTGTGCTATTCCAAAATGTTTGGATATTAGCGCAGCGCTCTGTTTTATATCATTTGAATCGGGATTTGAAGTCATTTTTAGAGACGATCTTTTGTGATGAGTCGGAAAGGTATAAAATTATTGAATGCAAGCTTCATTTTAATTGCGTCAAAAAGTTAATTTAGAATAAATTGAAGTTAATTTTGATAAGAGAAGCAAATACTGGGCAAAAACGAGGCATTTATCAAGTGAGTAACCAGCGAAACAATATCAATCAATCAATTAATGAAATAATGAATCAATTAATGAATGAAACTATGAAACCGTCATTTCTTATTGCAACGTTTATGTGCATTTTTGCAGTTAGTTCGTTGTCAGCACAAAATTTTGAAGGAAAATTGATTGGAGGACTTACCACGTCGCAGATAAATGGCGATGGGGTAGCAGGGTATAATAAATTTGGATTCACTTTTGGTGCCGCTACCAATTTTTATATGCCTTCAAATGAGCGTTTATCGTTTCAACAAGAGTTGGCTTTTCATATGCGTGGAAGCCATAGCTCTCCAAAAGAAGTTTTTGCCTGGAGTCTTCGAATGAATTACTTGGATGTCAGTTTATTGGCAAACTACTACTTAACGGAAGATATGTTTGTTCAATTTGGACCAACGGTTGGAGCTTTAATGTCTGCTCGTGCTGCAGGATTTGGAACGACTGAACTTACAGAAGCTAAGCCATTTGATGTGGCTGCGAACTTAGGAATGGGATATATGCTCAATGAAAATTTAGAGGCGAACGTCCGAGTTTTATATTCGGTTTTAAGTTCCTCAACTTTGAGATGGCCATTTCATCACAACAGCATCGCGGCTACGTTGCGGTATCATTTGTAGAAATCAATTAGATAAGTTTAGATAGATTTTACTATCTAATCTTACTTTTTTAAGATCCATTTCTGATTAATTCCTTACTTAATCTTGGGGAAACCGGGCACTACAATAGGAGTGACTAAAACTAGTTCGTTTAATCGAACGATCTGCAGGGAATCATCTCCATTTTAGAATAGGTTTTGATTCTGTTAATTCATATAGACAGATCAAGAAGTTTGGTTTCTTCGCTATTCCTTACTTCTTTTTAGCAGCAGGTTTGGCCTTTTTTGCTTTTGCAGCAGCAGGTTTTGCTTCAGATTCCTTTTTAGGTTCTTTTTTGGCTGGAGTTTTCTTAGCCTTTGCTTTAGGTTTTGCTTTTTCTTTCTTTTCTTCCTTTTTCTCTACTGGAGGAAGGTGGGTGTTTACAATACTATACCAAGAAAGTAATTTTTTCACATCCGAAGTATACACACGTTCTTCGTCATAGTTTGCTACTACTTCTTGGATGAAATCACGTAAGTCATCGTCGTTTGAATCTTGATCAACTGCTACTTCCGTTCCGTAATTTTCATGAATGGCAGAAAAAACCTGATCCAATGGAATAGATCCATCTTCATCGGTAGTGAAAATACTTATTTCCTGTAAAAGGGAAATCTTATGTCTGGTCTGAATCATCATTCTGCGCTTGGAATCATCCATCGTTTCAATAATCACTCCATTCCTAGTTGGCTTTACTACCAAAAATAACCCAGGTTTTCCACTTACCGTTGCAACATCCTTCAAATCGTATACGACCATCTTATTAACTCTTTTCTTATTATTGTTTAGTAACCTTATCTATCATAAATAAGCATAACTTATCCATGTATTGCGCGTCAAAAATAGTACTTTTTTTAATGTTTTGATGCAAATACAATTTAAATCCCAAAACTTTATGATTCTCGATTATTTGATCATTCAAAATCCAAGGGGGATAAACCAAACGGAACGTTTATTTTTTCCGGAATAATTTATTCGTTTCTTCGATGTAATTAAGAATTTCATCTCGCCCTTTTCCAGTAACAGCGGATGTTTCAAAGCAGATTGGAAGTTCTTCCCAGTAGCTTAAAAACGCTTTTTTAATTTTCGTAATTTGGCTATGGATCTTGTTTTTAGACATTTTATCCGTTTTTGTAAAAACTAGAATCAACGGGATTTGATTTTCACCAATCCAATTCATAAATTCAATGTCAATTTTCTGTGCGTCAATTCGAGAATCAATTAATTGAAATACACAGGCTAAATTTTCTCTTTGAAGAAAATAGTTTTGATTCATTTGTCCCCATTCAGCCTTATTCTTTTTGCTGGCTTTAGCCCAACCATATCCGGGTAAATCTACTAGAAACCAAGACTCATCTATGATGAAATGATTTACTAACTGTGTTTTTCCTGGTTTAGAAGAGATTTTGGCAAGGCTGTTGCGATTACACAACATATTAATCAAAGAAGACTTTCCCACATTGGAACGACCGATGAACGCATATTCAGGTTTGTTTGGCTCCGGACATTGCGAAACATCGGAACTACTTTTTTCAAAGCGGACATTCATGTTGGTTGTAGCCATATCAATTAATTAATTTATGTATTTATGTATTAAATTAGTTCTGTAGGATGATTGCCTTCGGTTTCCTTTTTTTTTAAAATACGCTAAAAAAGAAGGATCAAATTAGATCCTGCCCAATCCATCCTGTTCTATCCGGTCTTTTATCTTATCAAATGCTTAGTTAAAGGCGAAATTACGTAAGCTTATTGATTGATTTATTGTTTTACTTGCTAATTATTTAAATCGAAAGACATTAATAGTAATAAGCACATCCAACCCGATTAATGCTACTGCTGCGAGTAAAAAATAGATATACTTATTTGTAGCCACGTCCATTTTACGTTTATCTCGTGTTTCTCCTTTGATGGCTTGGATGTCATGGATCATTTTCTCCACTTCGTTAACGGAGCGATTAATTTCATAATAACGACCACCTGTAACAGAAGCAAGTTGTTTTAAACCGCTTCGATTGAGCTTGGATATGATCTCCGTACCACTTTGATCTCTAATAAAGGAATTTCCTTTGGGGATTTTACTTCCTTTAGCTGTTCCAATTCCAAGGGCAAAGAGTTTGATACCCTGAGCTTTGATTTCTTCGGCTTGTTCTAATGCATTTTCTGAAAAATCTTCTCCATCGCTGATTAGAATAATGATTTTGGAAGACGGTTTGATTTTGGCTATCGCATTTTTTTCTTTGTTTTCCTCTTCTTCCATATGTTTGTTGAGCGCCATTTCTAGAGGAGCGGCCAGGTTGGTACCAGCTTTAGGGACTAGGCCGGTGTTCAATGTTTCGGTGAACATATTAAGTGCATTTCGATCGTAGGTCATAGGGCATTGCACAAATGCTTCCGATGAAAAGGTAACAAGTCCGATGCGTTCACCGGTAAATTCTTTGATGATTCGTTTGAGTTCAAACTTGATTTTTCCGAGTCGACTAGGTTGCACATCGATGGCATCCATGGACAAAGAAAGGTCAATTGCGATAAAAATATCTTTGGCGATGGCTTTTACTTCTTTTTCTTTTGTACCAAAAGAAGGACCCATAAGGGAGATAATGAGTAGGGAAAAATAGCCAGATCGGAGGATGAATTTGGGAATTGTGTAGAGTAACCCACCGTTAAGAAATTTACTTTTGCGCTGAATACCAAAAAGATAGATCGCGTATAAGACGATAAATCCGGCGATCAGCCAAATTTCAATTGATTCTATTTCTTTACCCCAAGTCATGGTTTGAAATGCAAATGTAAAAAACGTAGAAATCGAATCAACGAAATATTATTAATTTTCTATTAGGATAAGTAAATTCACTTCTATTATATTTGCACTCCCTTGTGAAAGCGGGGGGCAAACAGGTAAGTACCGCTGGAGAGGTGGGAGAGTGGCTGAATCCACATGTTTGCTAAACATGCGTGCGGGAAACCGTACCGGGGGTTCGAATCCCCCTCTCTCCACATAAGAATCAAAGCTCAGTGTGAAAACACTGGGCTTTTTTTGTTTACTAGCGAGCCGAACAACGTTCAAGTGAGTTTGGAAACAAAAAAAAGTCCAAATAGCGCGAA
This sequence comes from Cytophagales bacterium, assembly GCA_965277185.1. Classification (GTDB taxonomy): domain Bacteria; phylum Bacteroidota; class Bacteroidia; order Cytophagales; family JAHDFW01; genus JAHDFW01. The sequence goes on from CBDICC010000056.1 coordinate 59,163, forward strand.
GCGGTATTGAGCGTTGATTTAGACTACGGGAGTAGCAGGGGATCATGAAGTAATCCTTTCCTTCATGTGTTCAGGTATCACTACAGGTGTCAATTTGTAGTATCCTTAACACGTTGTTTTGCTTTATATCAATTTTTATTTTTTCCTCTACAAGTCCAGAACTAGAAAAGACGGTAAGTCTCCAATTTACGGACGCATCACAGATGGTCGAAAACGAAAACAGTTTTCTGCGAACATTTTTATTAATCCATCCAATTGGAATGCCAAAGCACAACGCTTAAATAAAAGCGTTTATAATAATTTACTCCTTCAAATCAGAGCCAAGGTTGAAGCGGAAATTATTAATTCCCACATGGAGGGCAAGCCATCCGTGGAGGAGGTTTATAAACGGTATCGTACCGACCTCAATTCTTACACCTTACTTGTAGGGATAAGAGACTTTTTAGCCCATGTGCAAAGCCTAATTGGCATTGACTATACTAAGTCCACCTATGATAAATACAGCTTCATAGAGAAGCAAATAGAAGCCTTTTTGAAAGAGACCCATCGTGCTATTGACCTCCCAGTAAAAGATGTAGATCGCAAATTCTTGTTGGATTTGGAACACTATTTCAAAACGGTGATGAAATACAAGGATCAGACTACGCACAAGGCGATGCAACGATTTCGTACGGTGATTGGTTATTTCTTAAAGCAGGAAATCATTGAGAAAAATCCTTTTGCCAATTATTCCTTTCCCAAATATGAAAAGGAGATCATTCATTTAAGTGAATCAGAGCTTCAACGATTGGAAGAAATTGAACTGGATGGACATTTAGAATCCGTTCGTAAGGTGTTGGTCTTTATTTGTTATACAGGAATGGGCTATTCAGAATTAAAGAATTTTACGAAATCTGATATTGAAAGCCAGTACAAAGTGGAGTACATTAATATTAACCGTGTTAAGACGGGAAAAAGTTATATTGTTCCGCTATTAGCAAAATCAAAAGAAATATTGGAACACTTTGACTATGAACTTCCAGTACAATCCAACCAGAAGATGAATGTGAGTTTGAAAAAGGTTATTCCAATGATTGGGATTTCTTCAAGCAACGCAATCTTGATCCAACCAGAGCTTCCTTATCTACTTTTAAATATATAGCTACAAGACCCAAGGAAGCTCCTTTTAGATAAGTGATAACAGAAGCCAAGGAAGGCCCGTTTAAACTGCAGGTCTAGAATCAATAAAATCTAGTGTAGGCATACCTATATATAGGGTAAAGTTGCAGTGAAATATATGGTTCTGTGTCAACAGTAAGATGTTGCTATGAGATGCATAGAAGCTCCTTTTAGAATTGACAAGCTGTGCGTCTAAGATACTATCATTAAGCAACAGACACATTCATTATTTTACCCAACCCTTACTGACTACCGTAGTTAACTAAATCAATTACGGTATTGGCAACCGCATTGATGGGTGTACTATGTTTCACATATTGGGAGAAGCAAACGGTTTCTCCTTACATTTTATTCCTAGCACTCATTGGTGCCAGGTAGGTAGCTGTGTTTGATCTGTATGGATGAGTTGGTACTTATCTGTATGGATCAACACACTTTTTTTTGCAGCACCCTCCGCGCATCCCAGCACACCGGATATAAGGCGCTCATTCTTTCCGCCCTTTGTTACTGAATCCACACACCAAATCAGGGATTTGGCTTAGACGTTCCGTTAACACACCCTCCATTACATTATGGGAGAGTCAACTACACTTGCTATTCATTCACACGGTTGTCATGCCATTCGGCTAAACCTCCTCTGTATTCTCAATAGCTTCCTGCGTTCAGGTCATTTTTTAGACAATTCTCAGGGCAAAGTAAATGATAATAGTGGTTTGAGAATGGTCTAAAAGAACTTCCTCACTTAGTTAGCAATACTAATCCACCCGGTTTCCTGTATTACTGCTCACCGCTGCGTCGGATCACGTAACGGCACGGAATTGTTGATGATAAGCCTCCGGCAGGTAGGCGTGCCTATGTTTCCAACATAGCTCCAATGCACCGTCTATGGACGCCTCTCATTGTACCACGTGACCCTCAGTTCGCAAAGGTGAGCCTCCCGTTCTTCTTTTCCAACCCTTTCTGTTGCTGAATGTATTACCTAAAATAATAGAATTATGAACACAGCAACAGCACAACAAATTAACAGTACACTCCCATATTTTACGGGGACATCTCAGTATTATTTATGCTCCACACCATTTGGATCAATTGTTTTGACAGATGGATCACGTTACATTAGGGATAAAGGAAAGGCTAACTGGCTTATAGAGATTATTATCTCATACCAGAAACAACTTGCCATATATCAGTTTCAGAATTGGAAGCTAAAGGTGAAGGAGGATAAAACCGCAGTTGTCTACGCCACTGACGGAAATGACAACCTACTGGTAAGTCAAGCTGTAGAATATACAGATTTCCCTCTGAACAGCTTTACCATATATGTTGCAAATGGCGTAGCGTATTTACCAAGTGAGCACTAAAATTTAGATGAAAGACTTCTACTAGGGAACGTATTCCCTGGTGAAGTCTTTTGTTTTTTAATATTGTAGCTATATAATGCTGGAAAGTTAATAGTACCATTTATAATTACATCTTATGCACTTGATTGGATGAAGGCTGAACCTTATATTTGTAATGTGTTTTAGATAATAAAACATATTCAATTCTGGACGGAATAAGATTAACGGCAGCGGAATTGTTTTTTGAGCTACTGCGGGATCCATACAAAGCTCAGGAATGGCACTAAGGAAGGAGTTTCAGGTATGGCAGGTGGTTGGTTCACCATGAGTTACTTCCAAGTTGAGGGGCACCAATGTTCCACCTCAGCCAAAGCTGACAGGAGTTCAAGCAACTAGAAACTGTAGGGAGAGTGATGAAGGGAATGAAACCTCTACAGGGGATTCTGCACCCTTCTGCCTCTTGAAGTTAAGCAACCCTTATGCACCGTTCCGTTAACATCAATGTATACATAGCGTATAGGGAATAGCAACGATGGTCGTAGAAGCCTCTTCTAGATTTTCATCATCACAATTGAGCAACAAGATCTTCTGTAGGCCTTTTTAGATTTATTTTATAACAAGTTCTTTAGAAGCTCTTTTACGCCACTCCGGCATTTTCATTTATACTGTCAACAATACTAATCACCTTGCGCGCATCTGCATCATCAAAGAGACCCATTAGGCCTTGATCATGCATATCCGTAAATGGTGCTTCAAAGAGTAAGGCTTTATCTATGGTTCCGTTCTTCTCCAGGAAGGAGATGATATTTTTAATGAACGTCATCTGATCAGCTCTCAACGTTCCATCTTGAATGAAGCCTGAGAATGCTTCATTGGCAGCTTTGATATCTAGCCCTACAATGGAACGGATGAACTTTCCAAGTGGTTGTTCGCCATACTCTTGCTCATATTCTTTTCTGGTACCTACTGCATCACCTTCAAAGAGCATCTTCTCCAGTTCCTGAAGCTCATCGGCAGTAATAGGCGTGTTACCTCTTAACTTCTGAATGGTTACATGATGCTTGTTCTTACGGATATAGGACTCCACACGGTCTTTATACGATTGAAGTTTGGTTGAGTATTCAATCAGTGATACTTCTTCAACCATTGTTAAATCTATGTCATCTTGCCAATTGGTATAAATGGCTTCCTGTGGACGGCTCTCCAGATACTTCATTAGCTCTCTTATTGCTACGCGTACCTCGTTCAGACGTTTTACATTGACATGTTTCCAAAACGGTTCTGTTTGTAATTCCTGCAAGAGAGCCATGTTTGCTTTAACATCCGGAACATTTACTTTACTGAGTTGCTGGGCAATGGAAGCTATCTTGGTGACAAAATTTGACCCATCTTTGGCCACTAACATAGCCAACTGCAAGTTAAGTATGAGGATATCAAACCTTCTCGCCAACTCATGATCATCTTTTTCAGGAAGCATGAGTTTAGACACGTGTTCCTTTAGTTCCAAGACATCTACCTGAGCTAGGTTGTTCCAACTGGATTCATGACAGAAACGGTTTACATACCGTAAACTCATCTTAACCATGAACCGTTCCTTGTCCAGACCTTTTACCGCGTTATACAGCTGCTCCGTACAGTGTTTTTCAAGGGCGGCTTCCTCTCCTGTAGAGCTATTTTTATTCTTGGTAGCTACTATGATATCTACTTTCAGGTCAAATATTCTTTGAGTAAGACTCATAATAGTATTGCCACTGATACCATCTGGATTCTCATTGAAGTACTCAAAATTCTCGCAGTAATCAAAGATTACAAAGTGCTCCTTATCTTTTCCTGGCTCAAATAGATCTTCACATAATCGTGTACCTCTTCCTATCATCTGCCAGAACTTAGAATAAGACTTAACTAGTTTAAAGAATACAAGGTTCACCACTCTTGGAGCATCCACACCTGTGTCCATCATGTCCACGCTTACCGCTATCTGAGGATCCACTTCCTTTAATGGATCCACAAACTGTTCAAGCATGTGCTGAGCTTTGCTTTCATAGTTGTCTAATAACTCTAAGGAACTTACCTGCATATTCAGGGTAGTTTTTATTAAAGCGTTCTTCTATAAAGATGGCATGAGAATGGTTTTTGGCAAAGATGATGGTCTTTCCAAGTACATCTCCACCCTGTACTTTAATACCATTAGTCATCAAATGATTTAGCACAGAGTCCACCGTGCCTGTATTGAAAAGCCAGCTATTTAACGCTGTACTGGAAATTTCATCTGGCACCTCATCTTCCATTGTAGGATCGCCAAACTTTTCTTCATACTCTTCTCGTTCCCGTTCAGAAAGCTCATGGTATTTGATACCTTCCCTGATAAACTTCACCGGAACAGACATGGCTTTTGGTGGCACTAAAAACTTATCCGTTACTGCTGTATCTAGTTCATAGGCATAAGTAGGATTATCATCCTCAATCTCAAACAGGCCATAAGTATTTCTATCAATCTCTTTTTTAGGTGTTGCAGTAAGACCTATCAACAGCGCATCAAAGTACTCAAAGATGGCTCTGTACTTTTGGTAAACTGAGCGGTGTGCTTCATCTATAATGATCAGATCAAAGTGACCAACACCATAGAAAACGGTCATCATTAGTTTTTACCGTATCTATCTTGTTCATGATGGTAGGATAGGTACTGAATACCAACCGCGTACCTGAATCTTCCTTTTCTTGGGTTAGGTTTATGGAACTCAAATGAGGTAAATGCTCTCCAAAAGCATTCTTGGCTTGCCTTACCAATGCATTACGATCCGCCAGGAAAAGGACTCTCTTAGCCCAATTGCATTTAGTAAGCATGTCAACTATTGCTGCGGATGTTCTGGTTTTACCAGACCCAGTTGCCATAACCAATAAGGCTTTTCTAGCACCAGCTTTTAAAGTTCCATCCTTGCCAGAATTGGTGAAGTGTTCTGACACCCGTTTAATGGCCTCTTTTTGGTAATATCTTCCTGCTATGGCTTCATTTACCTTGAACTCTCTTAAGTCTTTCCGGGTGGTTCTTCTGTCCACCATCAACTGCAGTTCATCTTTGGTGTAAAAGCCATAGATGGTTCTCTCTGGATAGAAAGTATCATCCCAGAGATAGGTTTCAAAACCATTGGTATAGAAGATTACTGGTCTTTGACCTTGCATTTCTTCCATGCAATTAGCATATAAGACTGCCTGATGTTTCCCCTTACGGGCATCCGCCATAGTTTTCTTTGCTTCTATGACTGCTAATGGTTTTCCGTTGTCTCCCCAAAGCACATAATCCACGTAGCCCTTTCCTGAAGGATTTGTTACAAGTGGCATGCCTGTTACCTCATATTCTAATTCATATCCCTCTCTTAGATCCTGCCAACCTGCTTCCTTTAGAGATTGATCTATGTAAATCTTGCGCGTAACATGTTCCGGAATAAGAATAGGAATGGCTCTTTCATACTCCACCACTTTTTCACGCTCTTCCTTACGCTCTTTTACCTCTTCTTTCTGCTCCTCCAGTTGTTTTTTAAGAGATTCAATAAGAGCAGCTTGTTCTTCCCGTTCTTTTTCTTTCTGCTTTGACTTGTTCATTCTGAACTTCCAGCTTTTCTTCTAGTTTTTTAAGCTCAGCAAGTTTGAGGTCTTTTTCTTCACCAGTAGGGATGACACTTTCATCAAAAGGCAATACCTCTGGCTCATCTTCTGAGTAATAGATTGCAAGGAAAGAGAGGAAGCGGAACAGGTTCTTTATAGCAATGAGTGACTCATCCTTTCTGATAGAACTTCCGTGAGCAGCATTGTTTCCAAACTTACGGATCAGGTTGATTTCCCTGAACATAGAAGGTTTAAGGATGTCTTTAAAGCATTGTTCATGGATCAGGGATGATAAACGAGTATCATAGGGTTCTTCCAGATCAGGATCATTGGCATACAACCATTGAACGGTCTTTTCCATTGCACTCCTACAAATAATGGCACAGGCTTTAGGAGAGACAAAAGTGAGGGACTCTGCTTCTGTAGCTTCTTTGAAGATGGACTGCCATTCTGTATGTAGGAATTGGAAGTTGGACATCATGTTACAGTGTACGCTTGGTTAGGGTGGTTTTCCATGTCAGGAATGGTATATGCAATCTTTCCTTCTTTACGCAATGGTGTAACAAACTCTCTTAGCACATACTTATCTGTTTTACCTAGTATTTTTTGCTATTTCAATTAAACTGATTTCTCTCCATTCACATAGAGCTATAACTATATCTTTAACTTTTTCTTTATCTGCTTTAGCACCTAAGTTAACTAGTGCACTTTGAATTGTATCTGGAACAGGTGGTGCACTTTGATTTTTAACTGGTGCACTTTGATCTTTAACTGGTGCACTTTGATTGTTATACTTTTCAGTATCAACAGGTTCCTGCCCATCTATAACTAGTGCAACTTGAAGCATATCCCCTGGAATATAATAAGTTGATTTACCTTTGCCTTTAGCTTCTAAAAGATCTACTTTTTTAAGTCCTCTTAGTTCAGTACTTGCTTTAAAGAATATCTACTCCATTAAGTTGACGATATGCCGCATTATCAATAGCACCAAACCTCTCTCACAAAAATGATAGCTTTTTGCTGCTCCTCATTTAAACCTAGTTTCTTAAAATTTGCTAACCATATAATATCATCTTCACTTAAGAAATGATGAAGTAACAGCCTTACCGTAAATAAGTTGTCAGAATGTTTAGATTCAAATGTAGGAGGAATCATTCCAGACCTATCCATCAACTTTCTCATTGATCTAATTCCACTTCCTTTTGTTTCAGCTAAATTAGTTTCATGAAATACAGCGGATATGAAAGGATTTCTCATCTGTGATCCTGGCTCACCTAAAGAATCTTCTGGCTTCAATGAATATCCTGGGTTTTTAATTTCTATGCGGTTACTATACCTTATAATCTGAATTGGCTGATTTACCTTATAGCTTCTATGCATCAGGGCATTAACCAACGCCTCCCTTAATACTTTGCTAGGCAAGCCAATGTCAGACTTAGCTTGAATTTCACCTTCAGCAAGTACAAACCCTTTTGGAAGATCATCTACTATGGCATTAATAGCTCTAGTAACCGAATGAAGTAAAGATCCTCTTAAATCTATAGGTGATAAACCTTTCATCAGGGTTTTCCAACCCATTCATTGCCTGGAACCCTAATATAATCTACTCTGGTTGCAGGTGACAATCTTCTTAAGGCCATTTTGGTACCAAACAAATGTAATCCAGATACGGGTTAGAAATACCTTTTTTCCTTCCCTTCTTTATACAATTTAAGGAATACAATAAGTCCCTATCTGAATAGTCTAATTCCTCTGCATTTTCATTGACAGAAGCGCGTAGTTTCCGGTATAAGGAGATTGCGTTTTCATCTACATCTTCCCAATTTGAATCTCTGACAATAGATCCATCAAAAGTTTCATTGTGGTTATAAAAAACGCTTAAATCATCATCCGTACAACGCTGATCAGAAGACCCAATCCTCCTCAAAGCGCCTTTAGGTAACCCGTCTTTCTTAAAATATACGGGTTTCTGAGCGGCAGGTAGCTCATCTATGAAAACTTTCAAGACTACGTGGTCTCCAACTTTTTCCCGGTACAATAATAGGACGTATTGGCTGAGAAAAAACAGAAGCACATTGTGAACTGAGATCAAGTTGAAGTTTATCAGAATTTGATATACCTGTCACTTCATATTCTGGAAATAGGGTGTTTTCCAATAATTCCACGCCTAACAATATGTAACCACCTCCAAGATTAGGCTCATTACTATATGCGCACACGGTTTCCAAAATGGATTTGTCAATAGCACTGCCTTTTTTAGCTTCAATCAAGATAGATTCGTCTACCTCATTTAACTCTTTTAATAATTCTTTGACACTTTTCATTTCACCAGTCTTTTCTTACAAAACTTAATTTGGGCATGTAGCTTATCACAAACTTCATAATTTTGGTTTGCCAAACTTTGCTTTAGTTTTTCTTCTAAGTTTGCCAGGGCTTCTTTCAACATGTCTTGGTTTATTGTCTTTATTGGTACTCCTTCTATTAATATGTTTAGATGCATTTCATTATTCATATGTGGTTCAATCCACTCTTCCTCTTCTACCAAGCTCAAACCATATTTGATCAAGCTCTATAATGCAGTTTCTAAAGATTTTCTAGTAGATCATCCGGAAGGTCTATGACTTCATTTTCTCTACCACTTGTTCTTGTGTAAGATATATGGATATCTGCCCAAGTTAAAATCAATACGATAGTTTCTGTCAAATTCATTTCTTGACTTTAGTAATGTTCTTATTGCTAAAGCAAGTGCCCTTGACACACGTTCCAATTCCTCATCCATAATTATTACGTTAACTCCCCTTTAAATGCCCTCTGAAGAAGACTGTTAAACAAATCTTCTGCTTTATCCAAGCTTGCTTGTGCCTGTGCTTTTTGCGCGACTAAAGCCTGAACTTTTTCTGCAAATTGGTTTTGATATTCTATAGGAGGACAAATGAATGGTAATTCTTTTATCTGCCTAAACTCAATATTGTCTGCAGTAACCGCTCTAACCTTACTGAGTAAATAGCTTGAAACAGCTTGAAAGAATGATTTTCAAGTAAATACTATTAGTCAAAGAAGATTCAGGTATGTAAGCTTTCATATCTTGATTTACAGTTACCACAGTAGTATTAATTGCTACGGGTAAGGTATGATTCAAAATTCCACTTCTAATTACCATCAAAACACTGTTTACAGGAATAAGCTTTGCAGAACTATTGTCAACCCCATCTTGATTAACATGATCCATAGAATTACTTATATATTCGCTTTTCATGTCTTTTGGAGTTACCCATGGAATCTCTCCCTTATAGTATTCAGGATGAGCTTTGGAAGGCGTTCCTCCACCATATATTTTAGCACAAACTTGATAAACGGTTTTTACTTCCCACCCCTTAGGATTAGTAACAGGATCCCCAAACATATCCAGAAACAGACTTTGAGTAAGCTCATCATACTTTGCCACGAGTGCTTTTGTTTTTTGCCTGTAGGTATCTGCTGCATCCAAGATGGCTGCTATCGTTTTTTGTTGGTCTAGTGGTGGGAGAGGGATTTTGATTTTAAGCAAGTCAGCTTTAGTAAGGCTAGGCAAGGTTGTTGCCTTGTTATGCTTCATGAAGTTATAAGTGGTACAGTAATAATAAAAGAACTTGTTGTCCAATTCAGCACCAGGCATTAGGCCAAATGCTGTGTCAACATTCCAAAATTTCTCTTCTACATATATTGGGTTATTAATTGAACCTTTTCTCCCAATAATTGTGGTGTCTTCATCACATAAATAATCATCCGCATATCCCATTACTCCACCACTACCATAAATAGGGTATTTCCCATCAGGATTGACCACTTTCTTTTGGTTCTTACCATTTTTTATGGTCAGAACCTCTTCCCATGTTTTGGATTCCCAGATCATGTTAGCATCTTCTTTAAAACATCCAAAGCCTTATTCCTTTCCTTATCCAAAGTTTCAATATCTTTAATAATATCTGCAGGAGCAGCATACTCAATTTCTTCATACACTATCTCTTTGTACCTGTTGATGGATAAATCCCAATCATTATCCTTAATCTCATCAAAGGCACTAAGAAACTCTTATCCGTCCTTTTCCTATAATTTTCTTTATCTAAACTTTGGAAACGCTCCAATATGTCTGGTATGTCATTCTCCTTAATTTCACTACGTTTGTCATCCAAACTAAATCCATCAGCTGTCATGTCATAGAACCATACGTTATCTGTTCCTCCTGAAGTAGTTTTAGTAAAGATCAACACCGCCGTACTTACTCCTGCATAGGGTTTAAACACTCCGCTAGGCATGGAGATCACTGCTTCCAACTTTTGTCCTTCTATAATTTCCTTCCGGATCTGCTTGTGTGCATTGGAGCTGCCAAATAATACGCCGTCTGGTATAATCACGGCACAACGCCCACCAGTTTTTAGCATCCTCAGCATTAATCCAAGGAAGAGCAGCTCTGTCTTTTTTGTTTTTACGGTCTTCAGGATGGAGCTTTCCACGCTGTCATAATCCAAGCTTCCTTTAAATGGTGGATTAGCCAAGATCAAAGAGAACTCACCTCTAATATCACCATTTCCTTCACTTAATGCATCTTTACCAATCAGGTTGGGGTTTTCTATTCCATGCAACTGTAGGTTCATGGCTCCAATACGCAACATGGTACTGTCAAACTCTACACCAGTAAACATCTTGTTATGGTAATGCGCTCTGAATTCTTGATCAAGGAATAAGTCTGCTTTGTTCTCGTGGAAGTAATCGCCAGCTGCTACTAGGAATCCAGCGCTACCACAGGAAGGGTCACATATAGTATCTTCCTTAGTTGGTTGTACCATATCCACCATCATTTTAATAATGTGCCGTGGTGTACGGAA
>CBDICC010000057.1:0-55558 GCA_965277185.1 Cytophagales bacterium
CTGCAGTTATAGTATATTGCTTATGATAAACAGAGCCCTAGTGGCATGAGTTACAGGCTGATATATATATATATATATATATAACTAGCTGGTCCTGTCCGGCGATGCCCACACTTGTTAGCCTCCACGTCTGTGCGCTACCATTATGACAGGACATATGCAGGCTGAACTCACCTACATGATGTACCGTACGAGTACACAGCGACACACCGCATATACCATACAGAGCAATGCCGGTTAGGCACTCTTGAAAAGAAGACCAAACAATGAACACTCGTTCGAATTCCATAAAAGTATTGATACTAGCCGATCAAGGCTATACTGTAGACTCAAGGGCTGGCGACTCAGGATGGAATGGATGCAACTGATGTGGTGTGATCTTTAGCCTAGTCCCTTTCCATCACACTTGGCTTTTTCCCATCCCTCCACATAGATGGCACAAGGCGAGATGTTGCTGTTGAAGTGGTACGTCTCAACCCAGCGAAGCCATTCATTGGAGGCTTTGTGGATCGGCGTACTGGTGTTGAGTACCACAACGCCACCGCTCAAACCCGGCCCAACTACAAACAGAAGTCTAACGTGAGTTATACTGGTACTGGCCTGGATAGCAACTGTGATGTCCTGAGTATAGTCTGCGTCACGTGTACGCGTACTTGAATGACTGGTACGCATGCGCGGTGTGGGTTAGAGGAAGCCCAGCACTGACATTTTCTAGTTGTTGTTGATTCTACATTTTTCACTTGCTTTCCAAGATATAAATTATGTAATGTTCCTATTGTTGGACTAACTTCTGTTACTAGTTGTTGTGCGTGTGCTGACTCTTTGAGTCTTACTGGGGACTTTACAGCAACCATCTTGCTTTCAGATGGCTTGTCCAGAATACTTGCTGCCATGTTTTTGGCCAATTTTGCTTCCAGTAAAACTATGTGGTGAGCCATGGAGGCATTGTTGGCGAGATGAACTTGCTTTCCAGTCAAGCATCAATTGGATATTGTAACTGATCAAGAAGGTCTGTTGAAAGAGGTTGCAATACCCTCACTACCCTAGCAGTCTATTCAATCTAGGCATGAATACTTACTACTGGTATAAGTTATAGCTTCTCGTGCAACGCCTGAATCGCAGTGCAGCTATTAACCAACTGGGTATCAAGTATAAACATAACTTTCTTCCCTGTTCTCTTTCTGACTATGTGTACGCATTGCATGTAGACCACCAAGTACACACGTGCAACTCAGACTTCAAAAATCGTCAACCGCTCGGTCCAGACAACTAGCGATGCAGCCACACAAATGGTAAGTCGTGGATATCAGCAAGACCCCCGGAATGAAGCTCACTTTTGAGCCTGTCTTTGGTGATGGTGGTGGTTGTATCAGCTCATGGTGTCTCCTAAATTAATGTCATTTCTATCCTGTGCCAGAGACAACATTGCATGTCATGCTGGTTCTATTGGTGGTATGGACATTCACGCATTGCTCGTCATAACATACCAGTAAGGAGTGTTAGCATACATAGCTGAAACTATGCCTTGGCCTTGCTTTCTGCCCTCACTCTATGCTATAGCCTCGTCCCGGTTACTGGTTCAGCGACGATGACAATGTCAAAGTAATAATTCCTGGAAAGTATGTCACTTATGACGAGATACAGGCAACTCGCATGGAAGCTGTAAGTAGCTACAACTTCAAAAAAATAGTATAACAGCTCTTTCTACTTTGCGTATCATGTGCCTTGTTCGCGAACTGAAAATCTTCAACTTTTTAGTACAATCTAGTCTCGGACCAAATGCAAACATCCTTTAGCTGCATGGTATTTTGCCAGTAGCATATGCGTTTTTCTTGTTATGCCACAAGATTGTCATGGCATCAGCTTGTCTACCGCTGTACGTACTTGGCTCCGGTGGTGCGGCCAAAAATCACCGAAGATGTGTCGATTCACAGTAGCAGCTTTTATGTGGCGTACTTTATTGGTGCAATGTAGCATTGTGCAGTGCACATCGATCCACACAACACAGTGAAGCAACAATAGTGGTCATTGTGGAAAGTTCAGGCATTCTGAAGACAAAGGAAGCCCTGTGGTTGGTGCTATGGCGGGTTCTCCTGGATTTGAGCACAGTGAACGTTTCAATTTGAAATGCACTTTACTATGTTGATAGCTCACTACCGACATGTCTGGTTTGATACACACCTCACTTTTATCTAGTGAAACACCGAATATTTCAAAATTTTTGTTTTTATAATCGGCATACATTTTAACCACATTTGGATTTTCAGCTCGGCAAGGTCTACACCAAGATGCCCAAAAGTCAATTAATACATACTTTCCTCTTAAATCCTTTAAAGAACGATTCTTACCCTCCGGATCGGAAAGAATTATATTTGGCGCTAAAGCCCCAATAGAAACATTTCTTAACCCGTTTACACTTTTGAATAGTTCCATGGCGTAGCGTGAATCAGGAAACTTTTCATTTAAAACATTCGACAAGCTGTCCATAAATTCAAAATCTGTATTTGGATCTAAAAATTGCGTAGCTCCCATTGCTGCTACATACGAATCCGTACTATTGGCCAACACAGATTTCATTTTTTTTATGGCCTCTTCTTCTTTAGCCATATACTCCGCTGTAATTCGATCCATTTCCTGCTGATTCTGATTTTTACTCGCTTCTTGCATCAATCCATTGAGGCGGGTTCGATTCGAATTTCTCTCATTAGCAGCTGTTGTAATGGCTACAAAAACATCCTGATCTCTTGATCCTGATATTTTCTTAGTTTCATCAAACTTGTTGATATCTGCGTAAAACTTCACCTCTTGATTATCCAAAACCATCACCAAAAATTTCCCATTGCTAAAAACAATTTGGTAAAAATCCGGAACTTCAACCCTTCCTTCAAATATAAATTCCCCATTCTCACTAATCGTAGCCGTATCTTTACGAATTACATTTTTTTGAATAAGTTGATTTAAAAAAACGGTTTGTTTTAAATCTTTATAATTATCCAATTTCCCTTTTATTACGTATCCCCCTTCGTTCGTACTAAAGTTGGATCCATTAAGTGCCCCAAGACCATTGTCGGAATCACTATCGGTAGTTTCGCCTAACGTTGTCGTTCCATTCCCCTCTGATCCGTTATTTTTCTCTTTACAGCCCGAAAACATACCTACTCCTAAAGCAAGTACCATTAGAAACATATATTTTTTAAAATTCATATTGATCTATTTCTTTTTCTCTACGATGATTCAGTAGACTAATTAATTGATTTTATTATTGCTCTAAAAGTTGAGCTAACATTTGATTTGTTTTCTTGGGATCTGCCTTACCTCCGGTTGCTTTCATAACCTGTCCCATAAACATTCCCAATAAGTTTTTATTGCCATCTTTATATTCCTGCACTTTAACTGAATTACGTTCTAAGACTTCCATGATCGTATTTTTCAAGTCATCTTCGTTTGTATCCTGAATCCAATCATTTTGCTCAGCAATGGTTTTTGGTGCTTCATTTGGAGAAGCAAGCATCGCTGGAAATATTTTCTGTTGCGCAATGTGATTACTGACCAACCCTTCGTCAATCAAATTGATTAATGCTGCAATGTGTTTTGTGGGTATTGGAAATTGTGTGATTTCTAAGGTTAGTTCATTTAGATGGGATTTTATCGCTCCCATAATCCAATTGGCTACGCCTTTATAATTGGAGGTCTCTTCACATACCTTTTCAAAAAACAACGCGATTTCCTTTGAATCGGTAAGGTTGATTGCATCATATTTTGTCAATCCATAATCCTCTATGAATTTATTTTTCAAGAATCGAGGTAAAGGAGGCATTTCTTGCTTCATTTCTTCGATCCATTCTTCCGATACTTTCAATAAAGGCAAATCAGGTTCTGGGAAATAACGATAATCATTCATTTCCTCTTTTGTACGCATGGCTTTGGTTGTCCCATTTGTTGCATCAAATTGCCTTGTTTCAGAGGGAATGTGAATTCCTTTCTCCACCTCTTCAATCTGTCTTACAATTTCATGTTCAATGGCGCGCTGTACATTTCGAAAGGAGTTCATATTTTTCACCTCCACTTTTGTACCAAATTCTTTTGCGTCATTAAGCATTACCGAAATGTTTGCATCACATCTCAGGGAACCCTCTTCCATATTTCCATCGCAAATTTCCAAATACCTTACCATTTTTCTGATTTCAAAAAGGTATTTATACGCCTCATCAGAAGTTCTAATATCTGGATCCGACACAATTTCAATAAGCGCTACTCCTGCTCGATTAAAATCTACTTTTGTATCAACATCTCCATCCAAGTGCATGGACTTTCCTGAATCTTCCTCCATGTGAATTCGAGTAATCCGAATTCCTTTAGTATCCCCTTCATCTGTGTCAATAATGATTTCTCCACCTGTACAAAGGGGCGTTTTATCCTGTGTAATCTGATACCCTTTAGGCATATCAGGATAGAAATAATTTTTTCGTGCATAGATGTTATTACGCTCAATATCAGAACCACAAGCAATTCCCATTTTGATTGCCTTGTTCACTACCTCATTGTTTATTCTAGGTAATGTCCCCGGTAAACCTAAGGTTATCGCACTAATATTGGTATTCGGCATTGATCCGTATTCGGTTGAATCGGAAGAATACGCCTTACTCTCCGTCAACAATTGTGCGTGCACTTCCAGACCTATAATCGCCGTATATTTATTTCTAATTTCAGAATTCATCATCTTCTACTCTATTCCGTATTTTCTTCTACAATTTATTTGTGGCATCTATCTACCACTCTCTATTCAGAACGATTCTTTACAAAGATTACTTACTTATTTCTAAAGTACGCAATTCTTTTGATTTAGAAACTACTGCTTCCAAACCAGAAACATCTTTACCTCCAGCTGTGGCAAAAAACGGCTGACCACCACCTCCACCTTTAATCAAAGGACTTAGTTGTTTAATAATCACATTTGCGTTATATCCTTTTTCTACCAAGGATTCAGATAACATTACCAAAATTTGAGGTTTACCTTTAATGTCAGCTGCAATTACCATAAATAAATCCTCAGTATCCTTTTTAATATCAAATGCCAACTGCCGCAACGCATTCGCCGATGGTGCCTTTACCTTTGCACTAATAAAGTTTAATCCATCTACTGCCTCTATGGTTGTTAATAATTCGGATTTCAAATTACCCATTTGAGCATTTTCTAATTTCTCAATCTCTTTTTTAAGACTTGAGTTTTCATTTAAAACAGATTCAAGCGTTTTAACTAAATCTTTAGGATGCTTCAACAAATCTCTTACTTCATTTAGCGTATGTACTTCTTTATGATAGTACTCTTCTGCTTTTTCCGAAGTTAATGCTTCAATTCTTCTCACACCTGCAGCAGTCGACGCTTCTGAAATGATCTTAAACATTCCAATTTCTGAAGTTGAAGCCACGTGGGTTCCTCCACATAATTCCATTGAAAAATCTGGATCAAACGTAATAACTCTTACCGTGTCTCCATACTTTTCACCAAACAAGGCTGTCGCTCCCATTTCCTGCGCTTTTGCGATTGGCACATTTTTGCGTTCATCGAGGGATATACCTTGTCTCACTTTTTGATTTACAATTTCCTCTACCTCCTTTAATTCCTCTTCCGAAATTTTTTGAAAATGAGAAAAATCAAAACGTAAATGCCTTGGGTCAACCAAAGATCCTTTTTGTTGCACGTGATCACCCAATACCTGTTTCAAAGCGGCATGCAATAAATGCGTTGCTGAATGATTCTTCTCCGTTAATTTTCGTTTGTTTCGATCAACGACCGCATTAAACTTCAAATTTGCGTATTCTGGTAGTTTGTCTGCCAAATGCACAAAAACGTCCCCTTCTTTTTTTGTATCTAAAATATATGTTTTTTGCCCACCTACTTCAATGTATCCGGTATCCCCAACCTGGCCTCCACTTTCCGCATAAAACGGTGTAACGTTAAACACCAAATGATACTTTTCTCCTTTTTTAGTTTCTACTTTACGATATCTGGTTATTTGTACTTCCGTTTCTAAATAATCGTATCCGACAAACTCTTCCACATCATCCATTAGCAAAACCGTCCATTCGGACTTGGCTTCCATGGAATCATCTTTGGATCGGTTTCTTTGCTCTTGTAGACATGCTTCAAATCCATCCATGTCTACCGTTTTCCCACTTTCTTTAGCCATTAATTGGGTTAAGTCAATTGGGAATCCAAACCTATCATATAATTCAAAGGCTAATTCGCCAGTAATCTTTTTTCCATCAAATTCTGAGAACATTTTAATGCCTATCGCCAGTGTTTTCAAGAAACTAGCTTCTTCCTCTCTAATCACTTTAGATATAAAATCCTTCTGCTCTCCTAATTCAGGAAATATAGATTTAAACTGATCTGCCAAAATAGACACAAGTTCAAACACAAAAGGTTTTTCCGTTTTCAAAAATGTAAAAGCATATCGAACAGCTCTCCTCAAAATTCGTCGAATTACATATCCAGCCTTATTACTAGATGGTAATTGTCCGTCTGCTATCGCGAAGGATACCGCTCTAATATGATCCGCAATTACTCTCATAGCAATTGCTACTTCTTCACTTGCCTCGTAGCTAACCTCAGTAAGCTTCTCTATTTCTTCAATAAGTGGGGTAAAGACGTCTGTATCATAATTGGATTCCTTTTGTTGCATAGCCATGCACAAACGTTCAAATCCCATTCCAGTATCAATGTGCTTTGCAGGCAAATTTGTCAAATCTGTTAGCTCAGCAAGTTTTCGAACTCTATTGGCTCCAAATTCCTTACTACCTCGATCCTGCATTCGCTCCCAATCCAACATCGCTTTATTTCCTCCTGCATTTGCATTCCATCTTCGTTCGTATTGAATAAATACCAGATTCCAAATTTCTACTACCAATGGATGATCCTCATTTACCAGATCAAGACCATTTTGCTTTTTACGATCTTCTTCCGATCTTAAATCCACGTGTATCTCCGAACATGGACCACACGGACCTGTATCACCCATTTCCCAAAAATTGTCTTTTTTGGAAGCCGGAATAATTCGATCTTCGTCAATCAATCCTTTCCATAAATCATATGCTTCTTGGTCTATCTCTAAATCATCTCCTTTGTCACCTTCAAAGATCGAGACGTACAATCGATCTTTTGGCAACTTGTAAACCTCCGTTAATAGTTCCCATGCCCAAGCAATAGCTTCTTTTTTGAAATAACCTGCATTTGGATCTGAGGGATTCCCGAAAGACCAGTTCCCTAACATCTCAAACATTGTATGATGATAGGTATCATGACCAACTTCTTCCAAATCATTGTGCTTTCCAGAAACTCTTAAGCATTTCTGTGTATTGGCAACCATTGGATGTCCCGGAATTCTATTTCCAAGAAAATAGTCTTTGAACTGATTCATCCCTGCGTTTATAAACATGAGGGTTGGATCATCCTTTACTACTAAAGGTGCTGATTTAACATAAACATGATTTTTTGACTTGAAAAAATCTAAAAATTGTTGCCGGATCTCCGATGCGTTCATTCGATTCTGGTCTCTTAAAAGTGCAATTAAATGTCAAAAAAAGCGTTTATATCTTGTTTTATATCAAAAATGTCCTAAAATTTGCAGCTTGCACAAAATATTAGACTCGTGAATACACGCTAATTTGGGGCAAAAATAATAAAAAATAAGGTCTTAACGTATGGCTAGAATAAAATATTATTATGATACTGATTCGTGTAAATACGAGCGGATTCGTGTCTCGACCGGAGATGTAATCTTAAACGCTTTAGGATTTATTGTTGTTTCGGTTGTTATCTCTGCAGGAATCGCATTTGGATATCTCAACTATTTTGAATCTCCAAAAGAAGCTGCTCAAAAGGAAACTATTGACGAATTAAAATATTACAATACTCAACACAATAAGGAACTCAAGGAATTGAATTCCATGGTGGAGGCATTGCAAACACGTGATGATAATATCTATAGAGTGATTTTCGGGACGGATCCTATTCCTAATTCTATCAGGAAAGCTGGTGTAGGAGGAACAAATCCTTATCTTGATTTAGAAGGATTACAAGAAGAAGCACTAATCCTTAATACTTCTAAAAAGATAGACGGCATCAAAAAACAGATGTACATTCAATCTAAATCATATGATGAAATTGCTGATTTAGCAAAAGAAAAAGAAAAAATGTGGGCTTCAATTCCTGCTATTCAACCTGTTTCCAATGAGAAGTTGACACGTCTTGCTTCCGGATTTGGATGGAGACTGCATCCAATATATAAAGTATATAAAATGCATACAGGGATTGATTTAACTGCTCCTACCGGAACTCCAATCTATGCAACGGGCGATGGAATAATTAAAAAGGCTGATGCAAAATTGAGTAGTGGTTATGGTAACCAAGTTGAAATTGATCATGGATTTGGGTATGTTACAAAATATGCGCACATGAGTAAATTTAGTGTAAAACAAGGCCAGAAGGTTAAACGAGGGGAGATTATTGGTTTTGTTGGATCAACAGGAAGATCTACGGCACCACATTTGCATTACGAAGTAATATATAAGGGTAAAAAAGTAAACCCGGTACATTACTTCTTTAATGATCTTACATCTGAACAATACGAAGAGATACTTGAACTTGCCTCGCGCGATACACAGTCTCTTGGTTACTAGTCAAAAATTTCAAATGAATCGAATCTATTCTTTCCTACTGATATTTTGTATCAGTATTGGGACGGTTATGTCTCAAGTAAAATTCAAAGCAGTTGGAGACATCATGCTTGGATCTAAAACTCCTTATCCTAATTTGCCTGCCAATAACGGTCAAGTATTTGTGGACTCCTTGTCTGGCAAATTTGATTCGGTTGACTTTGTATTTGGGAACCTTGAAGGTGTATTTGTGACTGAAGGTGTTCGTCCTCGAAAATGTAGTGAAGCTTCTAGAAAGGCTGGGAGATGCTATGAATTTGGTATGCCGGATCGTCTTGCACCTGTTCTACAAAAGCTTGGCTTTGATGTGTTAAGCATGGATAACAATCACAACTCAGATTATGGTTCTGAGGGTGTATTGCACACGAAAAAGACCCTTGATGGACTTGGGATTAAGTACGCTGCCAAAAAGACTCCAATCATCATTGAAAAGAATGGTGTCAAATACGGGTTTATTGCATTTGGTCATTCCAGTATATCCTATCATGTTGCGAACATAGAAAATACTAAGAAAGTCATTTCGGAACTTGATAAGAAATGTGACATTGTGGTAGTATCGTTTCATGGCGGTGCAGAAGGTAGTAATGCGCAACACGTTCCCAATTCGGTTGAAAAGTATTACGGAGAGAACCGAGGTAATCTTATCAAATTCGCGCACGCAGCAATTGACGCCGGTGCCGATTTAATTCTAGGACATGGACCACATGTATTACGTGCTTTGGAACTTTATAATAACAAATTAATCTGTTATAGCTTAGGGAACTTCCTAACACATGGTAACGTAAGTCTTACCGGCGTTAAAGGATTAGGTGCGATTGTAGAAGTTGAATTAGATCAAACTACAGGTGATTTCAAGTCAGGCAAAATCGTACCAACTAAGCAGCGTAAACCAGGTGTCGCTTTTGTTGACCCAGCCAAACAAGCAATAACCGTAATCAGAAATCTAACTACCCAGGATTTCCCAACGACCAAAATCAAAATTGATGCAAAAGGAAACATCCTGAAAAAGTAATTATTCTTTCTCGAGAAAAAATGTTTTTGTCATCTTGTTTCCAACTATGAAGAATAGTGTTTTACTTTGTATGGTTACGACATTCGTACCTTTAATCCATCCGATGACATTTTAACTTATGCCTTACAAAGACAAACCCGTTGAAAAGATGTATTACTCAATGGGTGAAGTATCAAAAATTATAGGAGAAAACGCTTCATTGATTCGTTTTTGGGAAAGAGAATTTTCGATTCTAAGTCCTAAGAAAAACTCAAAAGGAAATCGTCTATTTACTGCCAAAGACCTTGAAAACCTGAAACTTATCTACCATTTAGTTAAAGAGAAAGGGTACACTCTTCAAGGAGCGAACGACTACCTCAAACTTAATGCTACAACTACAAAAGATCGCTTAGAAATTATTCGAGCGTTGGAGGAGACTAAGAAATTTTTGGAAGAATTGAGGGATAAAGTTGGAGAATGATTTTTCAAACAGAAGGAAAAATTGTAAATTAGGGTGTGGAAGAAAAGTTATATAAGGTGGCACTTGGGAACCTCCCAAATGTAGGAAATAAAAACTCCCAATCATTGTTGGCATATTGTGGATCTGCCAAACAAGTATTTCGTACTCCAAAACGAAAATTACTTAAGATTCCAGGTATTGGAGAAGTGATTACCAATTCCATTTTGCAAAAAGACACCTTACTAAATGCTGAGCAAGAAATTGAACGTGCTCAAAAAGAAGGCGTGCAAATTCTATTTTTGTCCGATGATGATTATCCAAAACGCCTTCGACACGTTTATAACGCTCCGCCCTTAATATACTATAAAGGTAACACCTCTCTTGACTCCAGTCGCATGATAGCTGTTGTTGGTACGCGTAATGTTACCGACTATGGCAGACAAATGGTTGATAAACTCATTTCTGGACTAAATGAATCTGGTGTTATCATTGTTAGTGGACTTGCTTATGGCATAGATATATGTGCACATCGAGCCGCATTAAAAAATAATCTTCCCACGATAGGCGTAATGGCCAATGGAATAGATCAAATGTACCCTTGGCAACATAAAAAAACCAGTGAGCAAATGATTTTAAACGGAGGTTTATTGACCGAAGAACCATTTGGAACCAAACCATCTGCTCCAAGGTTTCCGGCGCGAAATCGAATTGTGGCCGGCTTGTGTGACGCTATATTAGTAGTTGAATCAGCAGAAAAAGGAGGATCATTAATTACCGCTAATTTAGCATTTGATTATGATAAAGAAATATTTGCTGTTCCAGGTAATATCAACAGTCGATTTTCGAAAGGATGTAACAACTTAATTAAGGAACATAAGGCTCATTTAGTTACTGAGCCCGAAGACATTCTTAACATGATGAATTGGGATTTAGATGAGTCCGCAATTAAATCCAAACCTAACAAGACCCCTTTAAATCCTGCTGATTTTTCAAAGGATGAAATTCGGATCTTGCAACTACTAGAGAAACGTCAATTGATTTCAAAAGATGAGCTATTTTTAGAGTTAGAAATTCCTATGCATACCTTATCTACCAACTTGCTCAATCTGGAATTCAACCTTCACGTAGAATGCCTACCCGGTAATAAATTTAAACTTTCCTGATACTTACTTAGATAATCTTTCAAATACGTGCCTGTATATGCGTTAAATGAACAGCTTCTCTTCCCTCCGGTTGAAGAGGCAGAAGATGGACTACTTGCAGTTGGTGGTGACTTATCTGCTGAACGATTGTTGCTCGCCTATCAATCTGGAATATTCCCATGGTTTTCAGAAGATGATCCAATATTGTGGTGGTCGCCTGACCCACGATTTGTACTCTACCCTGAACAATTAAAAGTAGCGAAAAGTATGCGTTCGCTATTTAACAAAAACACCTATCAAATAACGTACAATACCGCATTTGAATCCGTAATCGATCAATGCAAGCAAACCGCCAGACCAGGGCAAGAAAGCACGTGGATCACAGATGATATGAAACTAGCCTACATTGAACTACATAAAAGAGGCATCGCTAAATCTGTCGAAGTATGGATGGATGGAATTCTTGTTGGCGGGTTTTATGGAGTTGACCTAGGAGGTGTTTTTTGTGGAGAATCAATGTTTTCAAAACAAAGTAATGCTTCCAAATTTGCTTTTATTCATTTCGTACGAAAGTTCAAAGAGGAAGGTGGCAAATTAATCGATTGTCAGGTTCATACAAATCATTTAGCTTCTCTAGGTGCGGTTGAAATACCTCGAACTCAATTTAAAGAACATCTGTACTCCTATTCCTCGTCAACCCAAAATTTAATTTGAGATAAATAATTAATTAAAATAAAAAAGTCCCGATGCTTTTGCAAACACCGAGACTTAGGTTGAACTTTTATTTTATTTTATATTATATTATTCTATTTTTCTGAAGACACTACTCACTTGGTCGGATTAGAAATATATTCCTTTCCGAAGCCAAAAAGTTGCTCACTTATCTTTGCTTCCTAACATCAACAATTCATTCACTACAATTTCGGTAATGAATCGTTTGTTGCCTGCTGGATCCTCGTAACTTCTGGAAACCAATTTCCCTTCAATCGCTATTTCACTCCCTTTTGACACGTACATTTCAATTATGTTGGCCGTGTTATTCCAGGCAACTATATTATGCCATTGAGTATCCACGATTCTTTCACCGCTCGAGTTCTTATACGACTCGTTTGTTGCAAGGGAAAATTTCGCCAATTTCTTGCCCGAGTCAAGATTAATAATTTCAGGTGCACCACCAAGATTTCCAATTAATTGAACTTTGTTTCTAAGATTGTTCATACTACTTAATAATTTAGGTTAAAAAAATATTTGCTATCTAACTCAAAACACATCTTGTTTAAAGTCGACGCTGCAAAGTTGAAGCAATCAAAAAACACAAGTCGGTTGTTAACTAATTGAGTACGATTGAAATTGTTTGTTGTCGGATTTGACATTGAATTACAACACTTTACGGTTTTAAAATAAATGAGCCTGTTTTCTTATTTTGGTTTACTTCCAAGCATTAACAAGTCGGCAACAATAATTTCTGTCACTTGCTTTTCTACTCCGGCTTGGTCTTCAAATTTTCGATTAACCAGTTTACCTTGAATCGCTATTTCACTTCCTTTGATCAAGTACTTCTCCACAATGTCTGCCGTTTTATTCCAAGCTACTATGCTGTGCCACTGTGTTTCCTGAACTCGATCTCCTTTCGCATTTCGATAGCGTTCGTTCGTCGCCAAAGAAAACTTTACCAATTTCTTCCCCGACTCCAATGTTACTACTTCTGGATTGGCTCCTAAGTAACCGATCAATTGTACTTTGTTTCTTAAATTCATGTGATTAAAATTTAGTTTGGGTTAACATTAATTTACTTACTACACTGGTTAGATCTAACCGATATTACTTTTACTAAGAGATCATTCATTTCATTCAAAATATCATTATATATTTCTCTATAATTATCATTTTATAGAATGGAATGAATGATTGTGTAACATCGTGAAGCAAAGATGGTACATGGTGAACCTACCATTCGGTTTATAAATACTTGTAGGCACTTAAATTCATTTGTTGTCGTTTGTAACTTTATTTAATATTGGTTTTCAAAGATTTAATTTTCATTATATTCGTTAATGATCTAACATAAATTAAAATGAACAAACCCAAGGATAACTTTTCAGAGCAAGCGTTGAATTATGCTTCGTTTCGTCCAGTGTATCCCAGTTCATTGTTGGATGAAATTTGCCAGCATGTTTCACATTTCAACATTTGTCTTGATTGTGGTACGGGCAATGGTCAACTTGCTCAGTTATTATCTGCTCGTTTTAAGAAGGTTGTAGCTTGTGATATAAGTCAAAACCAACTTAAAAATGCAGTTCAGAAATCAAATATCACATATGTATTGGGAGAAGCGGAAGCCCTTACATTACCTTCACAAACTATAGATCTTATCACCGTTGGACAAGCAATTCATTGGTTCAACTTTGAATGCTTTTATGCAAAAGTCAGACAATTATTGAAACCAAATGGGATTTTGGCTTTAACGGGATATGGGTTAATGAAAACCTCCAATCCAATACAAGAAATCATATACCGATTCTATTATGAAACCATTGGAAAATACTGGGATTCTGAACGTGCTTATATTGATCAACATTACCAAACAATTCCTTTTCCTCTTTCAGAGATAAATAGCAAACCCGTTTCCTGGCATACCGATTGGAATATTGACCAATTGGTGGGCTATATTGGTACTTGGTCTGCCGTTCAGCACTATATTCGAGCCAAAGGAGTTAATCCTATTGATTCCTTAAGAACTGAACTTACGAAGCATTGGACGGAGCAAAACAAAATTGAAATTGAATTTCCTATGTTATTACGAATTGGAAAATTAAATTAGCAGATGTATATATTTCTTTAAGTTATACACCTTTCAAATTAATGTTAAAATTATGTCAACCCTAAAACACGCTATAGAAATTGCCAATAAGGCGCATGTTGATCAAACTGATAAAGCTGGTGAACCATATGTATTGCATTTGTATCGGGTTATGAATATGGGCAAAACTGAGGAGGAGAAAATTTGTGGTGTTCTTCATGATCTGGTGGAAGATACTAGCTGGTCTTTTGATGATTTACGCAATGAAGGTTTTTCGTCCAATGTAATTGAAGCGATCCAATGTGTAACAAAATTGGATCGAAACGAATCGTACACATCTTTTATTGATCGTGTGGCACAAAACCCGTTGGCTATTCGAATAAAATTAAATGATTTGACGGACAATATGGATATTAGACGTCTAAGCGAAATAAAAGATAAAGATGTGGAACGACTGAATCGCTACATCACTGCTTACCGAAAATTAACGGCGATTTAATATCATTTATACTTAACGAATTTACTTTATTAAAACCTAAGATAAAATGGTTACCAAGGACAATATTTATTATGCTGCTGCCAATTTAATCGCGATTACTTCTAAAGATCGTCTTACTGGTCAATGGATTAGCGCTAAAGAACGTTCGTATCTGAGAGGTATTGCGGATTATGAACAAATCAACGATCATAATCGTAATTTGGATACACTGTTGGTACAACATTATCCTTCTATTATGGATTGGGAGCGAGCTGTTAGTGATGTATTGGTCTCCTGTTCAGAAGAGGTCAAACTGAAAGTTTATTTTTACATGGAGACCATGGCGGACCAAGATTTTGAAGATGGAGAAGACGAACTTTCTCAGGAAGAAAGTAAGCGAATCAAACGCATTGTGGAATCATGCAAAATTGATGAAATCGCGTTCCGGGTAAAACGAAAGAGTATTGGAATGAAATGTTTCAGTACAAATTAACGGGCTGAACCGAACCCAAGATATTCTATTTATTATATATATATGTTATATTGAGATTGAGATGGAAAAGAGAGCTTGCTTAGAATGTGAAGATATGTTTGCTGGTAGAATTGATAAAAAATTCTGTTCGGATTATTGTCGAAATGCATTTAATAACAAAATCAATAAAGACAACACCAATTTAATTCGAAACGTAAACAATCGATTAAGGAAAAATTGGAGGATCC
Source organism: Cytophagales bacterium (assembly GCA_965277185.1). Classification (GTDB taxonomy): domain Bacteria; phylum Bacteroidota; class Bacteroidia; order Cytophagales; family JAHDFW01; genus JAHDFW01. Next base: position 15,310 of record CBDICC010000057.1, read on the forward strand.
TGACTCAGTTGAATCCAAATGATAAATGTAAGGTGGTAAAAAGTAAAATGATTGATCTCGGATTTGACTTTAGCCATTTCACCTCTATTTACACTACTAAAACAGGGAATGTTTACTATTTCTGTTATGACCAAGGATACTTGGAACTGGAAGGTGGATATTACGCTCTGGTAAAGCGTGATTCTTAATCTCTTATCTGCACCCGATGAATTCAGGCATCTGTAACCTACAGATTATGACCTCTTAAATCGCTGGATTTTGTTATTAATTGGGAAGTACTAAGGGATATTCTCCTTTTCTTATTTACGATACGTAAAACATTCATTGAAATGGCTTGTTCGTAATCACACCAGCATAAAATAAGGTTTAAAATGGGATCATTCCAACAAGGGGATTTAACTCCGCTCGCTTCCTAACTCATTACGTCTATAAACTAACCGCTACGCTAAATTTAATAACTGAATGATTGTTTCGATCTACCGAAGTATTCTGAACTGGATAGTTTTTTTGCATTACATCAACTAATCCGTAATAGTATCGAACATTCAATTCCAGTCCATCTGATATTGGATACGCTAATCCAATATTAAGACCTAAATCAAAAAAATTTATTGGCCGATTTGATTTATTCCCCTTTGGAAAAATTTCCTTATTTCCATAATTTCCATCTTCAGAAAAAGTCAGAATCTCATCATCAATTGTTGTATAATCTTTTGTAATTACTGTTTCTCCTACACGCTTCCCTCCCATTTGAAATGCTAGAGATGGACCAAAATTTAATTGCGCTGGCCCTACATCTGTTGATAAAATCAATGGAACTTCTAGATAGGTTAACTTCACTTTATATTTAGTATCCACTACATAATCTAGTGTGGTATAATAATTATCAATTCGTTTATAATACTTATAATTCATTCCTCTCCAACTAAGCAAAAACTCCCAATGCATCGATAAGTTGTCACTTATTTCACTCTCGCTTGTTACAAACCCTAATTCTGGTCTCACTAACATTCCACTGGAAGCATAAGCTGATGAATTCACATGCATATTTGCTGCGTTTAACCCAAACTTTAATTGTTGTGCAGAAACTTGTATAAAACTTGTTAACATTAGTATTACACAGAACAAAATGCTTCTATTTAATTGACTCTTTTGATTCATGTTATTCGTTTTCAAAATTATTCAGTTCTATTCAATTCAGTACTTTTCAATTACTTTAACTTGTGTCTAATTCGTCTTACTTAGGTCTATAAACAATGTTTAATGCACCACAAGATTTCAAATCGGACTTCAATTCCAGAATCTGCTCTCTTTCTCCATCCCAAACTGACACTGCTGCCGTATTAGGCGGAAATTTACCCATATTGATTGCGTAGAGCATTAAGAAGTTCTTACCGTCTTCCGAGATCGTCACACTTACTCCTTTTTTCTCTCTCGACAAACCAAAACTTTCTAAAATCCACTCTCCATTCAAATTAAGTGAGATTGTATCACCATCTACTTCCTTTCCACTATCCCAAACCCGGAATGTAATATTTGTGCTTTTAACATAAATCGTTTTGTTCTTAACCACATCTCGATCCTTCAACGTTTTTGGAATACCGTCTTTATCTACCTTCAATTCCTTTTCTTTTTTCTCCTTTTCCGGTTTTGGTTCTTTTTCTTTCTTTTCCTTAGGCTCTTTTACTGGTTTCTCCTTTTTCTCTTTTGGTTTTTTATCTGTTAATAACGGCTTGAGAATAGTATACTTTAATCCTATCGATAGTTGATTTCCTGTTCCATCTATGTTGTAATTCGCATAATCCCCAAGGCCATCCAGCTGATAATTAAAATCAAACATAGAATTCAGTCCGATTTTATAACTTGTCCATATACTTAACTCTGATTTTTCTGTTGCCGAAAGAAACAATCCGAACTCAGGACTTGCATACATCGCAAAGGCAGAACGATATGTCACGTTATAAATACGCTGTGGCCCAATACCAGATGGATCATCGTTCCAATAATCTCCGGTTTTAATAAAGTTTACGTCTAATCCTGTTTTAAAATAAATAAAATTAGCTCCGTTCTTCTTAAATACTTTGTGTAGCCCGACATGAAAATTGGCTAAATTCATTTTATTTCGGAAATAATTCGTTTCAATGCCATTGGTCAAATTAGTCAATGTTGCATCGGTGTAATTCCATTTTTGCGCCAAATATCCACCAAAAACTTCAATTCCTATGTTGTTGCTTAATCGCATTCCTGTTCCTGCCATAATTCCATAGGAATTAAGTTTATGCTGTTCAGTCAACATTCCAAAGTTGGTTGTTTCAGATATTTGAGAGGAATTGTTATTCGTCCAACCTTCTACGGAAAATAAGAGACTATTCTGTTGTGCAAATGCTGGAGACAGTAATCCTATTCCCAAAATCAACGCAGTAATTAATGCGTTTCTTCTAATTTTCTGTGCACAATGTGTAGTTTTTAATCCCATAGCTGAATTAATAATTATAATTGCCTTATGTATAGTTTTGGATTTCAACACGTTCATTTTCAATACATGTCATCTAATTTCTCCAAGGCAGAAACAAGCGAGTTAGTCTCTTTTATAGCGTACCCTGTGGCAGGTTCATACCCTCGGTAATGTCCCGTTATAGTGATTTTTTGATAATCACTGCTATTGAAGATAAACGCCATTCCAAGGTGTATTTTATCACCTATAATACGCTCTTTGTAAAATTCATATCGGATTTGTCCTGCCCCAAGAGTTTCATATTCTGTACCGAATTCTGGCACATAAAACCCTTCGAAGTCTAAGGTAAAATAAGCGTTGGTATCCAAGCAATCTCCATGGTAATCAAAGTATATATCTATAAGACTCCAATTTTGCATGGTATCCCCATTCACCAAGGGGATTTTGGTATTCATCCGAGTGATATCATATCGAAGATTGGTAATTGCTACTTCGCAACTTTCCGATTCAACTTCAAAATCAATACTATTTGAACAACCGGAAAAAAGTGGGATGAGGCTAACAATAAATGCAAAAAATAATGGACGAAATATTCTTTTCATAATTACGAAACCGCTCATTTTTGAGCTCTAATACAATCGTAAATTACCGCCTATATCCCTTTTTTTCCAAATTAATTTTCAAACTACGTCAAATGTCGTAGTTTTTAATCTTGCTAAGGCAAAACAGCCACACTCTGATTAAGATTAATTTCCAAATTCATATTGAACACCTAGTTTTATAGCATAATTTGCTTGATACCCTGTTGAAGAATTTTTAACGGGATAGTTGTTTCGCAAAACATCCAACACTCCTTGGTGATAACGGACATTTAAACGGACGTTTTTTGCAACTTTTACACTGCCTCCAACATTTAAACCAAAATCAAAAAAACGAATTGGGTTTTTCGCATTGACTCCTTCTGGAAAGAATTGATCCCAACCGTATCGAGCTGTTTCTGATATTACAGATTGGTTTTCAATCAATTGACCGTCTTGAGAAAAGGATGTTATTATTGTCTCTCCTACTCGTTTTGATCCAATCCTAAATGCCAATGACGGCCCTGCCTCTAGTCGGAAAATCCCTTTTTCATAATCAAAGATTATTGGAATTTCAATATAGGTTAACCGTATATCTACGTCTGATTTCACCGTAGTAGCATTGGATTGTTCTGACAGTGCTTCGTAATGTTTAAAATAATGATATTTACCTCCTTTCCAACTCATTAAGAAGGTTACGTCGAATCCAAAATCATTTTCGATTGGAGTTCGGTTGGTCTGAATACCTATCTCTGGTCTGGTTAAAATTTCGTGTTGAATATTCTCATTATTTCCAAGGTAATGCATACCGGTGTAACTTAATCCAGCATAAACTGTTTGACCAAACAAATTAGTCGCTCCTGTTAAACATAAGATCAACGTGAAGCTTGTTATAATTTTAATAAGATTTTGCTTTTTCATCTTCATTCGAATTTTAATTTTCATACTAAATTATTCTGCTCTCAACTCAAACCTTGTTCCTTTTAAGGTTCAAAAATAATATTCAATGCTCCACAGGTTCTTAAATCTGATCGTAATTCTACTCGTTGCTCTTTTATTCCATCCCAAACTGTAATTGCTGCAGTATTTGGTGGGTATTTCCCTAAGTTCATCGCGTACAACATTATGTAATTTGCATCACCTTCAGTGATCGTAGCTTTTACTTCTATTGGTTCCCTTGTAAGTCCTTGATCTTTCACAATCCATTGTCCGTTCAAATTCAGCGATATGGTATCCCCATCTACTTCTTTTCCATTGTCCCAATATTTAAACGTAAGTTCTTTGCTCCGCACTTTGATGGCTTTAGCCTTGACTACTTTTCTACTTTTTAATGATTTTGGCACTCCAAAACGATCCAATTTCAATTCTTTTTTATTCTTTGGCTTATCCTTTTTCCCTTTCTTCATTTTTGCTATTTCCTTATCTAGGTCATGACATATAATGTAAATAGCAGAGCAAGACATCTCGTGAGAATTTACGCTAACCTCTGTTCTTCTATATCCATCCCATATCGATATAGCAGCAGTATTAGGTGCGGATGTTCCTTCATTGTGTGGGTTAATCAATAATACATTTTCCTGATCTGAATTAATCACAGTATTAAATGTGTATTTGTAATTTCTAAGCAAATGATTTTCTAGCACCCAATTTCCATTTACGTTCACTGAGATGGAATCTCCATCTGCTGAACCATCATCCCAAACAGATATATCTAGCTTCCGACTTCGAACGGCGATCGTCTTTTTGATACAAATGTCTTTTTCATCTATTGAAAAATACTCTTCTTTCCCATCCACAGAAGAAACTTTCACTTGGTCAACTTTGGTCTCAGGAATTCTATATTGTTCCTTTTCCTGAACTATAGCCATCATTTTTACTTCTTGTTGGTCTATCCATCGATTTCTCAAACTAGCTGATTTTCTTGTATATCGTATCCCTATTTGAAAGGCATTCGGGCTTCCTTTTATCTGGTAAGACTTATTTGCTGGGCTTAATAATGAATAATTCAAGGTATAAAGGGATTCAAGGCCTCGTTTATATCCCATAAAAAAGCTAAATTCTGATGTTGGACTTTCATACAAAAAGCAACCTAATTCTAAATTTGCAGTGTATACGGGCTCTTGTGTTATGCTGTACTGGTAATATCTTGCTGGTCCAAGACCTGTATCATCGAAGTAATTATAATCCGTTTGTTTCGTATTTACAAAGTTCATTTGAATCCCTGTATGGACGTATCCAAGTTTCTTTTTATTGTGTCCGAAATAATATTTTGTAGCCAATTCCATATGCATGGTTTGCATACCAAGCTTAAAGTCATTGCGCTCCATTCCATTGGTATAATTGGCTAGCGTTTCATCTCTGAAAATCCAATTTTGTTGGTGCAGAGCTACATTTCCTTCCACACTAAGTGCATGATTTAATCGAAATCCAGCGGAGAACGCGACCCCTCGTGATTTAAGATTAAGACGTTGCCTAGGTTTTATGCTATTGGTCGATTCCAATGCATTGATTTCAGCTATATTTTGATTAATCCATCCAGACACGGAATAAAAATACTGTGAATTAGATATGGATTGTGCTTTCGTTTTTGATACCGTTAACATGAATTGTGCAATCCAACATAACGTAGTTATAGATAAGATACTCCTCTTCATAAGATCATTTTTTATTGATCAACCCATTTCTATTTTCAAATAGGTAAATCAGTGAAATTGATAGAACTAGTTTTCAAATTATACTGCCTCCTAATAACTAGACCATTTTTGGAATTTATAATAATGGATAAAGTCAACTTTGAAACCGTGATTGATCAAGTATTGATTACAATCAAGCTTCCGCAAACCCATTATGTTATTCTATTGTTGGGAATTTCACTCTATGTTTAGAGTGATTTTATGAATTGATAAGATACGTTTTGATTAATTAAGAATCTACTTCTTACAGCATCACTTCTGCCTGTAAGCTATTGGTAGATCTAATTGGCTGATTTTCACTTGTAGTGTATCCTCCATAATTCCCCAGAATAGACAAGTCGTAGGTGAAGGTATATTCAGGAGGGAGCTCAAGTGACAAGTTCAACCTTATTTTAGAATCCAATACAAGCAAATCTCCATACGATATGGTTCGGTAAATGGACGTGTTTTCAAAATCCACTTCTTCCTTGTTTATAAATTCAGGCTTGATGACTTGAGAAGTTTGTTTCAATTCAACTACAAAATACGTGTTGGAATCAAGGCATTCACCATGATAGTCAAAGAAACATTCAATCGTTTTTAAGATCTTTCCGTTTGATGTATCCGAATGTAGTGAATCTACTCCAATAAGTGGATCACGGACATTTGTTCTCAAATTGGTAATCTGTGCATCGCAGAGATTGGTCATTTGATATTCAAACTCGTTTGAACAAGAAAATAGAAATAGAACAACGACATTGGATAACCCGGTAATCCAGGTTTTAACAGGACTTGGTTTCATGCGTAATAAGATAAAGGTTCAACTAAACTTAACTAACGTAAATTGGGAGTTTCGTCTAGTATAAATTAAACTGATTGTTTTGTTTGCTTTCCTTTATTTAAAACGAAGAATAAGTTATTTATTGTATGACAATGCGCTTAATACGATTGGACCTTCTGGAATTCAACCAATTAAGCTAACCAAAAAAGAGATAAGAAAATACGATTGCAGCTATTATACCCGTAAAATCAGCAATCAATCCTGCGCCAACTGCATACCGTGTATTTTTTATTCCAACCGAACCAAAATAAACTGCTAATACGTAAAAAGTTGTCTCCGTTGATCCTCTGAAAATCCCAGATAAACGAACTGCAAATGTATCAGCCGGATTTACAGTGGATCCTGATACTTCCATCAATGTCTTTTTTTGTTCGAATAATTCACTCATCATTCCTCTAGCCCCTCCTCCAGACAATGGCTTGATCATGCCGGTAGGTAATGCGTCTACGAATCGCGTGTCTTCGGTAAATAATAACACAACCCAACGGATTGCATCCATAATATAATCAAATGCACCTGAGGCACGGAAAATCCCTATTGCCACCAATATTCCAATGAGAAACGGGACAATTTTAATTGCGACCTCAAATCCTTCCTTTGCGCCATCAATAAATGATTCATATACATTTACTTTTTTGTAGAAGGCCATCCCTACAAAGCTTGCTATGATTGCAAAGAGGATGAAGCCACTCAAGAATGCTGAGTGAGATTCAGATGCATCCTTCGTTAATCCAATGAAATGATAAATGATAAAAGAAATAATTGCGCAGGTAATTCCCAGATAAATTAAAACGGTCTTATTAAATAAATTTATTCGCTGAATCAATGATGTTGCAAGTAGTCCTACAAAACTTGAGCAAAAAGTAGTTAATAGAATAGGGATAAACACATCTGCGGGATTCGATGCGCCAAGAACTGCTCTATCCGCCATAATGGCGACAGGTATCAATGTCAACCCTGATGTATTCAACACCAAAAACATTATTTGGGAATTGGAAGCTACTTCCTTGTTTGGATTCAGTTCCTGCAATTGTTTCATTGCTTTCAAACCAAGTGGAGTAGCTGCATTATCTAATCCCAGCATGTTTGCAGAGAAATTCATGATAATTGAACCAAATACTGGATGATTTTCAGGAATTTCAGGGAATAATTTTCGAAAAAATGGTCCTACCAGTTTCGATAGAATTTGAACCATTCCTCCGTTTTCCCCTATTTTCATGATCCCAAGCCAAAGCGTCATTACCCCTGCTAATCCCAGTGATAATTCAAAACCTAGTTTGGCCATATCAAAAGTACTTTGCATAATATCCGCAAAGACATTAAGATCAGTCTGGTCAAAAACCCAACCGAATGCATCTAATAAGTATTCTCTAAAAACGTATCCGAGAAGCCGAATCAATGCCACTACAAAGGCGATCAAAATAAAAGCAATCCAAATGTAATTAAGCGTCATAACACAGGATTTTTGTTTCTTTCGTCTTTCTTGCTATTACTTTACTATTAAATCCAATCTCTTAAACAATTGAATTATTGTCTTAAGAGGTGAAAACGGATTATCTCAGAATTTTACGTACAAATGCAACTGTAAAGTATGACATCATAAACACTCCCATCCATCCTTCGAGGGGCGCAAATGTTTTGAATACACCTTGAGGCAAACAATCTCCATACCCTACGGTCAGGAATGTTATAGCACTGAAATAAAAATTATTTCCTAGATGGCCCCAAAAGCCAAATTCTTCGTCTCCGGGACAGGCGACGACCGACTCACTCAAATAGGGTACAATCGTATACACAAATGTATAGACTCCAAATACAGTGAACATACTTTGCAGTACTCGCAGCGGAGCAGTTGCATATAATCCCATTATATCAAATAGGAGCCATTGTAAAAATCCAAAAACTTGACCTGTGATACGCTTAAAGGGTGGAGCATCTTTCAACGCTTCCAATTCAGCCTTTAATTCATAACGTTTAAACTCTACATAGGCGTAATCTTCATCATTATATTGACCTGTGGAGTTAAAACTATTCTTAAGCGTATTAAATTGTTCTGCTTTGTCAGCTAGTGAAGTGCCTTCCTGATTGGAAATAATTCCATAAACATCATTTTTATGCCAATCAATCAAGATCTTACCCAGATTACGCATCCCTGTCAGATTCAATTGCTCAATGTCCACTTTAGAAGATGATGTCATAAAATCGACAATATCTCGCATTACGGTATCTGATAAATCAATCAGTTTTGCATGATCTACTCTTAAATCCAAATGGCAATCAAAGTGTGATTTTTTAAGAATAAGATCATTCATCTTCGCATTGAAGAAATTTAAATCTCCTGTTCCAAAGTTTACTCCTTCAAAGGAAACTTCGTCACTACCGAAATCTACCATTTTAAAATTCTTCGGACCTGCTCCAAATCGAGCGGATCTAAAGGTGATTTTTCCTTTTATAAAAATAGATTCTTCAAAGTCTACTTCTGCATCTCCAAAATCAATACGTCTAAAATCGACTTTTCCTTCTCCAAATTCAACTCTCCTGAAATCCGCAAGTGAACCTTCTAAAACTGATTTTTCAAATGTAATTTTTCCTTTTCCAAATTTGGCAAAGTGAAAATTCAGAATACTTTGTCCAAAATAGGCTTCTTTAAAGTCTACGTTTCCATCTCCAAAGTTGATGTTTACAAAAGAAAGTAGTTCTCCAAAAAATCTGGCTCCTTGAAATGTAATACTTCCATCTCCAATTTCTGTAAACTGAAAAATTACATTTCCAGTTCCAAAATTGGCTTTCATGAAACTAATATCTCCTCCGGAGAATTTAGCTTTGTTAAAAGTAGTGTGTCCCTGCGTAAAAATCGCTTTTGAAAAATCCACTTTTGTATTTCCAAAACGACCAAATGTAAAATTGGTTCCTTGATCACTATCAAAAAATGCTTCTTTTGAAGACCATTCTACGATATCTACAAAGTCACGATCTCCCATTCCTTCTCTCTTCCGATATTCTTCAAGAGAAAAGTCTGCGACGTAACAATGATCTAGATTGACTGCTTTTCCTTCTTTAATCCAATCATACACAGTTTCTTTATGTATGAATGCGTACTTATAAGGTGTTTTATGCTTTCCGTCCCTCTTTCTGCTCACGATTACCGTTTGATCTGAAAGAACTGTTCCTTCAATTTCAAATGGTTTCTCAACAATACGCGGCTTATATACTTCCGGATTTAATTTCATAGTTTCTTTCCTTGTGGATCAACCCGATTGACCTGGTTAATCTATTATTCTGCTTACGGTATCAATTGCTATCCAACCAATCCCTTAAAATCTTATCATGCGACTATTTCGGCAAGATAATAAAAATGCCTTTATTCGTGGAATAATAAAATAAATAAGTTTGACTACAAGGATTTCAAAACATATTCTGAACTTTAATTTTGAAGCAGGTACTTCACGCGGAATTTTAAAAAATCGCGCCACTTATTACCTTCTTTTAGAGCATAATGGAATGGTGGGAATTGGAGAGGCGTCCCCTTTGAAAGGACTTAGCATTGACTTCATTCCAGACTTTGAGCAACATTTACAACGTATAATTGCTTTTTTCGATAAAATAACTGCAATCCCAAATGGACTTGATCAAATTACCAAAATCTTAGATACGTTAGCACTTGATCCATTTCCATCCATTCGATTTGCTTTGGAAACTGCTTTATTAGATTTATCCAACACTGGACAAAAAATGGTTTTCTCTAATTCTTTTGTAGAAGGTGAAGCTATTCCTATTAATGGACTCATATGGATGGGAGATGGTGAAGACATGTTGAAACAAGCGGACAATAAAATTAAACTTGGCTTCGACTGTATAAAAATGAAAGTCGGTGCGATTCAACTTGAAGATGAAATTCGAGTTTTGGATTATATTCGTTCCAAAACACTTGATACGAAAATTGAATTAAGAGTAGATGCTAATGGTGCATTTACGAAAGACAATGCAATTGAGCTCATGGAATGTTATGCTCAATTTGATCTGCACTCTATTGAACAACCTGTTCAACCTGGCCAATGGGATTTAATGGCTGATTTAGTTCAAAAAAACATCCTTCCGATTGCCTTAGATGAAGAATTAATTGGCGTTTCAAAACGTACTGAAAAGGAACGTTTACTGGATTATATACAACCACCATATATTATATTAAAACCTACCTTATTGGGAGGGCTTCATCACACTGCCGAGTGGATTGAATTGGCAGAAAGTCGAAATATTAAGTGGTGGATCACTTCAGCTTTGGAATCAAATATTGGTTTAAATGCAATTTGTCAATTCACCAGTTCCTACAATCCCTCTCTCCCACAAGGACTAGGAACAGGTTCTCTATATACTAACAATATCGATTCTCCTCTTACAGTTTCTGACGGTACGATTTCTTACGATTCTGATAAACCCTGGGGTGTAATTCCTGGAGAAGTCATTTAAATCAATAGATTCCCATTTAGACCAATTCCAGATTTGGTCTCTAATCACTCAAAACACGAGTGTTGATTATTTCAAATATTAAAAGATTCCTAAATACACTTAATCTCACCAAGTCATGAGTAAGCACCTATTCTTTTACTTTAATTTTTGATGATTTTATATGTTTGGTGTCGTTGTCCTGTGTTTACTTTTACAAAATAAATTCCCGATTCGAGCAACGATAAATCCAATTGTGTCGCTTTAACTGATGCGTCCACGTTAAACTCGTTTAATGTTTGTCCTAGAATATTTTGAAGCTTCACCCCTACTTTTTGTCTTTTATCGCCATTTTCCATTAGTAGTGTAACAATTCCAGTCGTTGGATTCGGAAACAACTTAATTTTCATATCTGCATTGGAATTTACTGCCAACGGCTCTTCTCCATCGTAAATCCAAATATTGTCCAAATACATATTGTTTCCACTTTTATTTTCTGTTTCAAATTTCAACATTACATCGGTTCCTGCATAAGTTGATAGATCTACATACATTGTTTTCCATTGAAAATCATATAACGGGACATAGTTGGCCGTAATCGTATCATGTGTACTCAATTCCGGACCTTCGCTAAATATTTGTGTAAATGTAGCTCCGCAATCTGTAGAGGCATAAATCGTCAAATAATCTGCTATTGATGCGTGAATTAATTGATACGAAATATCAAATCGAAGTGATGCTGAACTTACATTAGGGATTTCAATGTTTGGGCTAATCAAACCGTCCAATTGTAAATCTGCCGGACTATAATCATATAATTTCATTGAAACGGAATGTGCATTAAAAGGAAGTCCCCATGTACTATCCACTTCCCATGTTACAGATGCATCTGGGTTCTCTACATACCAATTGTTTGCTTCTAATCCATTCTCAAAATTTTCCTTAAATGGAGTTTCTACAGTTTTCATCCTATGAAACCGAACAACTTTTTGATTGTTATATAAATCGTAATCGGACGTATCACTGGCACTTTCAGCTATAATTACTAATTCTTGCTCTCCATATGAATGCGCTGTAATTGCCGGTAATGTTATCATTAATGAATCTCCCGACATCAAGGTATCTCCTACATTGTGAAACAAACTGCTCCCCCCTTCTATATAATATTCAATATTTAATCCATGCATCGAACTATCACCCACATTTTGAACTACAAATACTGGCGTAAATGTACTGTCACAGGTCAACATGTCATTTACCGGACTCGCAATTCGAGTTACATGCAAATCTGTTTTTACATTAAGAGGGTCTACAGGAGTATTGGTCAATGCTAACTGCTGATATGCTGCGTACACATCAATTAAACCATTCCCATAGGTATTATCCTCCCCTGGATCACCAAAATCTATGGCTGTATTATATAATGCTCTCAGTAAATCTTCTCCGGATAAATATGGGAATGCTTCTTTTAATAATAAGACGGCTCCAGATACATGCGGTGCTGCCATACTTGTTCCCGAAATCACATTAAAACCATCCACTCCCCATGCAGAACGTACATTTTGACCAGGAGCCACCACCTCCGGATGAATTAGCAATGCTCCTACACCGTCACATTGTGTTGGTCCTCTTGTTGAAAAACCACTTATTGGATATGGATACGTCTGATTCCCGTCTACACTTCCGACACAAAAAGTATTTACTTCACTTGTATTAATTCGTTGGGGTGAATTGACCGTCGCATTTACAGGTCCAGAGTTCCCCCCCGAAAATACATTTGCGATCCCTGCTGCTTCAATTGCATTCATTAAATTCACTATATGGCCTCCGCATTCAACGGTATCCGGATCATCTCTCCATCTCCAACTATTGTTTATTACATCCGGAATATCGTGGGTCGTGTTAAGATCTCCATCTGGATTCAACGCCCATTCAAAAGCCAAAATCATATCTGCCAATGGTGGTAATCCCTCTACTGTACTTGTCACATAATCATTTGCTATCCAATAGGATTTAAAAGCCACTCCAATGGTATCATTAGTGGACTCGATCAAACCTGCTGCTGTACCTAATGTATGTGTTCCATGATCACTAATTGTTCCATTTGGAGTTTCACTAAAAAAACCAATCCACGACTGTTTCTTTGGGAAATTGTTTGCTATAAATCGATCCGCAAAAGCTGGATGAGTTGGCCAAACACCTGTGTCATAATTATAGATCAACTTTCCTCTTCCTGTATAGCCTAATGCCCACATTGGTCGTGCATTAATCGCTATCAATCCGGGCTCTGCTCCTCCTGGCGACCTACTTCCGCTAGATACTGCTTGACCTTGAATAACTGGATCATGCATGATTAATTCATTATATTCATCCTCGATCAAGGCGATGTCGGAAGAAGTCATAGATGCCAATTCTACAATCGCTTTTGGTGATGCCTTTAGTACCATGAGATTTGTCAACCAAAAAGAATACACATAATCCACTTCACCTAATAAACCAGATCGGACCTGTTCCATTACTTTTCGTTGTGACATTTCCGATTGCATTTGCAATTGCTCAATTACAATTTTAGGGCGTTCTTCCAAAGGGGTATTATTTGCTTTAAACGTTTGATTTAAGGCATAACAATCCACATTTGATTGGAATTCAATTCGTATTTGAATCATTTCATTCGTATTTCCATCTTGTACTAATTGGTTCATACGTTTTTGTAAAGAAGGAGAAATCAATGATTGAGCTTTGATTACTGCTGGGATGAATAGCACGATAAGACAGATGCTTATGCAATAAGACATCCTTAAAAGGCTATATCTTTGATCTTTAATCTTAATTTTCATATGCGTTAATATTAAGTCCATTCAATAGTTAGAGAGTGCAACATCTACTGCAAATTTATAATGAATAACTGAATAGTGCCCCAAAATGTCCTTTTATCGTAAAAAAACAGTAAAATACTATGTGTATCATAGTAATTGGATATATGAATATTTCTAGTTATTTTTGACTAGAATCCATTTAAATGTACCAACATAGTTCTGAATGCTAAAGCAACCAATACACTTTTTATATTTCTTCTTATTTTTTATATGGTGTATATCGGTCAAAGGTCAGGTAAATTCAGTTGGCAAACTGGAAACTGCTTTCTTATATCATTTTGGAGAAAACATTGAATGGGAAAATCAAGCCAACTTTAAGGCATATGAAATTTATTATGTGGGCGAAAATCCTGAAGTAATCAATGGCTTGAAAGCCTTAAGTGAACACAAAACAATCAAATCAAAGCCAATCAAAGTTGCCCATGGGAATCAAATTTATTCTATTCCTGAGTGTCACATTCTTTTTATTGATCCTATTTTCAATTCCCAATTAAAATCGCTTTTTGAAGAATATAAAAATAAAAATGTATTAATCGTAACACAAGATTATCCGGACGACAATTTAGTCATGGTTAATTTTTTAACGAATGGTGGGAATAAACTTAAAATTCGCATAAAGAATGAAAACTTGGTTCGTAAGAAGTTGATTGCCAATTCGGACTTAATGATCTATGGAGGAAATGAAATTGATCGAGCAAAGATTTACCAAGAATGGAAGAAATCACTTAATCTGGCCTTAGATTCACTAGAAAATGAGCGTTCTAAGGCTAAAGCATTTGAAAAGGAAATTTCCACATTGAAATCTGAGATACAGACTACGCAAGATACACTAGACAGAAAACAAAAAGAGGTTGAAAGCAGTAATGAGGTTATTGCAAATCTTGAAACAACTATTGGTAGTCAGGAATCCAAACTGCTACAAATCGGGAAAGATTTAGATGCAAATCAAAGTGCTCTTATTCAAAAACAGGAAGAGATTGCACTGGAAGATCAGAAAATTAATCAGCTTCAAGCCAAGGTCAATAAAACGATGGAAGCGATTGCAAAGAATGATGAAATCTTAAAAACACAACAGTCTACGATAAAAGACCAGAAAGGGAAGATCGATCTGAGCACTCAACAAGTAAAGGAAAAAGATGTTACAATCGCCAAACAGCGAATGATTGTGTTTGTTTCGATTGCTGCGGTGTTAATTATTTCTGGATTAATATTTCTGGTTTTACGTGCTTCCAAATTAAAGGAAATCGCCTTCACTAAATTAAAAGCAAAGAACGCTGAAATATTGGAACAGCGAGCTCAACTTCAGTCTCAGGCAGAAGAATTGACCGCCATTAACGAACAAATAAATTTACAGAAAACGGAACTTCAGCAGACTTTAGATGAACTTCGGACTACTCAAAGTCAATTGGTTTTGGCGGAAAAAATGGCCATGCTTGGACAAACCGCTGCTGGGATCGCTCATGAAATCAATACACCACTAGGTGCGATCAATTCCTCCGCAGAAAACATCATCAATTATTATCATGAGTATGCAAGAACATTCTTGCAAATGTTGAATACGGTTGAGCAAGATCTATTGCCAATGTATTTTGATATGGTCATGTCCAAACCAGCCGACAAAGTTGATTTGTCCACTCGAGAATTACGTCAAATAAGAAAACGTATCGCCGCTGAGTTGGAATCTTCAAATCATCCTAAACCGATGGAAATGGCCGAATATATTGTTGATTTAGGGATTTTTGAAGAGGTCGAGAAGTATCGCCCTCTCATCGATTCTAAGGACCATGATTTTATTTTCAAATCTGCCAATAACGCAAAACAACTTTTATTGAGTAGTCGAAATATAATCGCCGCGGTACAACGAGCTTCCAAGATTATTGTTACGCTAAAGACCTATGCGCGTAAAGATAAAATAGACTATAAAGAACAAGTCAATTTAAAGGAGAATATTCTTACGGTTTTGATTATATATCATAATCAGCTTAAGAATTACGTTGTCAAAAAGACGCTTCCTAATCTGAGTAAACCTTTATATGCTTATGCAGATGAACTTGGCCAAATCTGGACGAATTTGATTCACAATGCCATCCATGCCATGGGCAATAATGGAAAATTAGAAATTGCATATGAAGAACGCGAAGACAGCGTGTTAATTTGTGTGAAGGATAACGGAAGTGGGATTCCACAAGCAATTCAAAATCAAGTTTTTGAACCTTTATTTACTACAAAAAAAGATCATGAAGGAACGGGGCTCGGACTTGATATTGTTCGGAAAATTGTTGATAAACATGGAGGTAAAATTTACTTTACCTCTAAGGAGGGAGTTGGGACTTCCTTTTTCGTAGAACTTCCTTTAAATATGGAGATGGCTGCGGTCTAATTTAGTATTATTAAATTTAGTTGAATTAATAGTCGTTCAACTGTAAAACGAACTTTGGTATAACACACCACATCAAATAGATTCATTATGAGAAAACCTTACATAATTTGCATAGACGATGAAAAAATCGTTTTGAATAGTTTGATTGGTCAGTTGAAAAACTATTTCGGTGATCAAGTCATTGTGGAAGCTGTCGAAAGCGGTGAAGAAGCATTGGAGGTTATTTCAGAATATATGGATGAATTTCAACAAGAGCCTCATCTTATTATTTCAGATCAGATTATGCCTCAAATGAAGGGAGACGAGGTACTATCCATTATTAACGAGGAACACCCTCGTGCCAAGAAAATTTTATTAACCGGTCAAGCAGATAAGGAAGATTTAATCAAAATAATCAATAGTACATCGCTGTATCGCTATATTGAAAAACCATGGGACAATGTGGATTTGAATATCACTGTTAAAGAAGCATTGAGAGCCTATGACGGAGAGATCATGGTTGAAAACCAACAAAAAGAGTTGGTTACATTAAATCAAGATTTAGAGAGAAAAGTACTAGAACGTACCCGCCAACTAGAAGAAAAAAATGATGAAATATTATCGGGAATTCGATATGCAAAGAAAATACAAGATGGAATTCTTCCTGACTTTCAAATAATAGAAGATTCTTTTCCTGATTCGTTTTTACTTCATCGTCCATTGGATTTGTTAAGTGGTGATTTTTTCTGGTGTGCTGAGGTGGATGGCAATTATATTATTGCCGTTACGGATTGTACAGGACATGGCGTTCCAGGGGCACTTATGAGTATTATTGGGAATGACCTGCTCAATGACGTTGTCATGATCAATCGAGAGACCGATCCAGGTACTATTCTTAATAAATTGGATGAAGGCGTTAACCGTGTTTTAAAACAAGAAAACACCGGATTAAGAGATGGCATGGATATGGCACTTTGTTGTATCGATCGGAAAAATAATAAACTGCATTTTTCCGGAGCAGTAAACACACTTTACTATATTAAAGAAGGCAAATTGGTTGAATTAGTAGCAAATCGATGGTCCATTGGTGATACTCGAATATCAAACAATAATTTCGAAACAACCAGTTTATCACTGGATCAAATAGAACATATTTACATGTCTAGTGATGGTTATTTTGATCAATTTGGCGGTGAGTATGATCGAAAGTTTAGCTCTAAACAGTTTAAAGAATTAATAGAGCAGATCCAAGGGAAATCAATGTCGGAACAATCGCAACTTTTGAATACTTCTATTGATGCGTGGAAACAGGATCGATCTCAGGTCGATGACATTATGGTTGTTGGAATTAGTCTTTAAGGTTTTTCAGTTACTCAGTTCTTCGGTTACTCAGTTCCTCAGTTTTTCAGTTTTTCAGTTTTTCGGTTATTCAGTTCTTCAGTTTTTCGGTTTTTCGGTTCTTCAGTTTTTCGGTTCTTCGGTTCTTCGGTTTTTCGGTTCTTCGGTTTTTCGGTTTCTCAGTTCTTCGGTTTCTCAGTTCTTCGGTTTCTCAGTTCTTCGGTTCTTCGGTTCTTCAGTTCTTCGGTTTTTCGGTTCCTCAGTTTCTCAGTTCTTCGGTTCTTCGGTTTTTCGGTTCCTCAGTTTCTCAGTTCTTCGGTTCTTCGGTTTTTCGGTTTCTCAGTTTTTCAGTTCTTCTTCCTTAACTATCAACTGAATAACTCTTTTTTTTTACAATTCTTCAGTTCTTCTTCCTTAACTATCAACTGAATAACGGATCAACTGAATAACCCTTTTTTTACAATTCTTCAGTTCTTCTTCCTTAACTATCAACTGAATAACGGATCAACTGAATAACCCTCTTTTTACAATTCTTCAGTTCTTCTTCCTTAACTATCAACTGAATAACGGATCAACTGAATAACCCTTTTTTTACAATTCTTCAGTTCTTCTTCCTTAACTATCAACTGAATAACGGATCAACTGAATAACCCTCTTTTTACAATTCTTCAGTTCTTCTTCCTTAACTATCAACTGAATAACGGATCAACTGAATAACCCTTTTTTTACAATTCTTCGGTTCTTCTTCCTTAACTATCAACTGAATAACGGATCAACTGAATAACCTTTTCTTTACAATTCTTCAGTTCTTCTTCCTTAACTATCAACTGAATAACGGATCAACTGAATAACCCTTTTTTTACAATTCTTCGGTTCTTCTTCCTTAACTAGCAACTGAATAACGGATCAACTGAATAACTCTTTTCTTTTTACAATTCTTCGGTTTTTCCGTTTCCTATTATTATTCCTTAACTAGCAACTGAACAAAGGAGTTTCGGGTTGAATCTTTTAAGGTTAACTGGAAAATAAACTTGTTTTCGCTGTTAACATGGAGCGTGGCATCTTTTAACTTTGGAAGTATTTGATTATTTGTTTCCATCCCAAGTAATACTAACGGTTCATCCGTTATTTTTTCAAAATGCAATACGGACGTTAAAACACTTTTCTCTTCTTTCCTTAGAACTAAATTGTCCGCCTTATTTCCGGTGTAAAGTTGAACGCTATTTGAATTTGTTTGAACGTATGTTTTGAACAATGGAAATGCTTTGAGCAGCATTCGATTGTCTTCCAATATCACTATGCCTCTATTAATGTATTGACTGTCTAATTTGATTGTGTCAGGAACGGCCTTACCTAGGACTAAATTAAAATCAGGAATTATAGACTGTTGTACTTTTTTCACCTCTTTTTTATTGAAATCATCATCATATTCATACGACACGATCGTATCTGATTGATAGCTCAATTCATTTATTTTAAGATTAACATGCCCAGATGAATACTCCATTATAGAAGAAAGCATTGCGGAAAGGGCTCCCCCCGGAAGCATGCCCGATTCTTGAACTTTCTCCAGTATGCTTCGCAGATCTTTTCCTTTTAAATTGATGCAAGTGGCCAATGTGAATATTGGAGAAACCTTCCCATCCCCTTCCTCGACTTCTTTTATATCCGAATATGCATTTAATGGCAAAAACAAATCTAATTCTGGTCCTAAATCACCTTCAAATAGGACTTTCCCATCTTTCAATTGAAGGCCTGCCCATCGTCCCTTCGAATCATTGAAGACTACGTCATTACCACCCTTTAAAATTGGTTTCAACAAGACAGACTCTTCTTGCAAAAAGTCTTTATTATCAAAAATAGTTCGTACAAAATCATCCGGAATAGAATCATTTTCGAAATAGCCCAACACTAATTCCCCGCGCAAATTAAATAATCCTATGTTTCCTTTTTGATATACATAGATCATCGTTGGGCTCATTCCAATCTGTCGCTTTCTGAATGACAATTCATCCATGCATTGCGCAAATTCTGATTGGTCTTTCAAACCCAATACTGTCGTAAACCAAGCGCTTTCTAATTTGCTACTACGATATAAAAGAATGTCTTTTGGAACTTCTACTTGCGCCATCAAGTCGCCAAAGATATTGCCCCCATTGACTAATGTGTCCTGATCGATTATATCCTCCTTGCTCCCACCTCGCTCTGCAAAAGGATGAAGAATAAAATCTGCAAGAAAATAATGCTCTAGTTGTCGAGCATCTATATACACCACAGCATCCGCATCTGCCGGGACTTTATTATTTAGATCTGCAGGAAGGTGGTATCTAATGAAATAAAAGGACAAAACAAGCGTAACTAGTCCCAATAGAACATACATCGCTTTTTTCTTTCTATTGCTAGCCATACTCTTCGTTGGGATACAAAATATTGTTGATTTGAACTGAACTGAATTGGATTGAATTGAATTAACTCTAAAGATCTAATTAATGAACATGACTGATCTCAACTAGAATTAATTACTTATATATTTCATTTTATAATCCAGCTATTTTATCCATTAAGATCAGAAAATAACTAAGTGAATTATTTTGACCTGCTGGTGTTTGCAATTCGGTAACAGAGGTTAGTTTATTGCCCTTCAATGAATACGAAGATTTGATATCTCCGATTGGCGCTTGTTGATAAAAATCTAATACTGGATTACTTTCCGTCACCAATTCACCAGACAAATTGTCCATCATTTTTTTACCATTAATATAAATGGTCATGTTACTTCCAGCAATAAACTTATTGTGCTTAGATCCCTTAGATTTAAATTCCCCTGCTACCATTTCAGGTGAACTGGAAATGATCAGCATTCCATCTACAATTACCGCATAAACATCCATTGGCACTGATTTTGGCGTATTAATTTTATAATAGTTGGCTTCCTTATCTACCACCTTATGCTTCACTCCAATCCTCATCAAACGCTCCAGGAACTCTTTATTTTCACATCCAAGCATACAAGAAAAATCCGGGCTTAATTCTTTCTTCATCTTGGTCACTACCTTGCTTTCGAAATTTTCATCGTACTCATACGTAGTATAAGGAACTTCTTTCTGTCTTAAATCATGCAAAACAAACATCATATCCCCTGTTATCAACTCCCCAATTGCTTTTTCATCTAATAATATTTCAATCAAATCCGCTCCAAGCTCTATTTCTTCTTTAAAGTTAGGCATCGCTTGTGCATAGCCATTTTTGATCATATTTGGATATGAATTCCAAAGCGCCTCCATATTTGTAGAAGTGGTTAGATATGCCAACGCATTGTTTCCATCAAAATATTTAAAAAAGCGTTTATCCAGTTTAGAATCATACATCTCCATTGCTTCTTTGCCAAACTTATTATTGAATTCCATACTGGTTTCCATTCGAATCGACGTTTCTTCGAAATATACTTTTGCATAAATCGTCCCGTAAGCTTTGGTAAGTTGTGCTTTGGAAAACTCATCGTATCCGGGCAATTCATCTTTAATGATTTCAATCATTCCATCTGCCAATTCCCCATAATTTCCAACCCAAGCATACATAGCTGCATCATCATCTTTTCCACGTTGATAACTTTGATTTTCAGAAATTGATTTAAATTTCTTATTGAAGATTCTTTTCACATAACTAAGCGCCTTCTCTCTTTCGGCTATTTTCTGTTTCTTTTCCATATCAACCAAAAAAGAATCAATGGTATTTACCGTATCCGTCTTCATTAAATTAGCAAAATCCAACGCATTCTTTTCTTCTTTTGCATTGTATACTACTGTTAATGCAAACAAGGACTCATTCCATGCTGCAATTGTTATTATGTCCTCCTCCTTTGTCAATACATTTAATCCATCTACCATTTTTACGCTATCCAACTTTTCCTGAGAAAGAAGATTCTTTTCCAGATTCGTTTTATTGTCCATTTTAAACAAAAACGTATTATACAACGTATTCTTTTGAGGTTCATAGAAGTAAACTCCCTTGGAATTCAGATCAAATCCTAATTCTGAGAAGCTTTGAATTTCTGCTCCAAAACCCTCTCTGCTATTTACTTTGGAAAGCATTTTTTTTACAAAAGTGAAGCTTTCCATTTCTCGCAAACTAACCAACTTCAAAAGATTGTTTCCACTGGCAGAGACCACTAAACGCGCCGATTCCGGAACGTGTTCTTCCACTAAATTACGTTGTGCAAAGGCATTCGTAGAAATCGAAATCAATAGAATGCCAATTGATGTTGCCATCCATTTGCATAGGTTTTTTGATCCATTTTCGAGGGTGATTCGGAGATTGTTGATCTTCATAGGCTTCTTAGACTAGTTTCATTTCATTTCATTTCGTTTCATTTGACTAATCTGTATAACTGCATAAAAGAGGATCATGTCGTCTTATACGCTTGAATGGACTAGTAAAGTAGGTCTCTTTTCCTACTAGTCAAACCTACTGATTTTCTTGGAGTTTGCTTTTATTAAAACTAAAAAAAAGTAAGAATTTACTCTAGTTTTATTTGATTCTTGATCGTTTCTCGATCCATAATCATGTCCATCATATTTACTTTCAACATAATAGCCTTTTTGTTTCCAGCTATTTTGGCAGCTGAATTTTGTGCGTAAACGATGGATTGATCAAACCGATAGATCGTAGTATAGTATGCTTTTTCCAGAATATCTTTATCTTTTGGACTCATGTTCTGATATTCTTTATCCAGTTTATAATGATAACTTCTGGTGAACATGCCATTATCTTTATCATAGGTGAAGTGTTTCTCATTTTTCATCTTCTCGGCATCTTTTTTCGAACTATACTCGATAATGGCCTTATTAAGCACATCAACATTTGAAAAATCCGCGGTAATTGAAAAAATAAATTCGTCTAAGTTGATGGTGTTTTTCACATTAGAAACTCCTTCAATCTCCTTTACTTTTGCTACGATTACATTAAACTCCTTTTTTATTTCATCCTTAGAAGGCACCTTATACCCGTTTATACTATCCAAAAGCAATACTGAGTTGATCTTCGTTCTACTTTGACTCAAGTTGAACGTATACGTTAGTGTTCCAGAGCCATCTTGATTTACGTTCACCTCCTCAATTACTTCAAAACAAGACGTTAAGAAAGGTAACAGGCAAAGACAAAGGAGGTAAAGACTTATTCTACGGCCTTTTCCTATTTTGTTGAATAAAGCGTTATATGAATTTACAATCAGGTGATTCAAAGTAGGTTCAGTTGAGTTGAATACTATTAACAAATCTAACAATGTCTTACTAAGATACAACAAATAAACGTGCCAAAGTTCGTTTTTCAATTTCTCAGTATGTTGGTTATTTAGTTATTTGGTTGGGCGCGCCTCCATCTACGTCCTTACAGGACTCCGGTGTAGACCGGGCGTGTCCAGGACTTCGCTTTCGCTTCGGTGCGTTGCACCAGCCCCGATCCTTCGGGGCTGCCCTTACCATCCCTCACGCGGGAATTAGGAATTAGAATACAGGATACAGAATACAGAATACAGAATTTAGAATTTAGAATTTAGAAGCTGCCTTCGGCGGTAGCTAACCTTGTACTTTTTAACTATTACAATCATTTCAATTCTATTAAAGAACATCTTTCTTTTCTTTATGCTTAAATATGCAAAGAAGCTACTCAGTATCACCAAGTAGCTTCTTTAGTATTATTTAGCGTGACGAAGTCACTGCTTTTCATTTATAGTCCGAAGTTGTCTTGTCTTACTCTACTTCGCTAAAGCTGCGTAGATTCAAAACGGAACACTTCAGATAGTTGGGGGAGCATAAAGCCAGTTAAAAAGACTCCAACCAATTAATTCAAGTTCTTTTCATCGTTTTTTTACTCTAAATATTAAATAATGACCTCTTATTTCCTCCAGTAAATCATTGTAAGTTACTTTCTTTATTCCATCCAATGTACCTAGCTCCGTTACAATCTGTTCAATCGAATCAATATTGCGATAATTTTCTATTAATTGAATTTCGATTAAACTAAGTGAGTCTTTAGAGTGATCATAGTCAAAAGGATCTGAATATTTCAAGAGTCGTGAAGATTCAAAATACTTCTTTTCATTAATTTCTTTTTGTAGTTTAAATGATTCAACTTGTGATATTCTTTTTTGAAGAAAAATTGTCACTATTTTAAGTATATCTGTTCTTAAATCGACAAAATAATCTGTTTTTATTTTTAATAACATTTCGCTCCGTTTCTTTTGATCAAGAAGAGAATCTACATTCACCAAATTATCTAACTTAAAATCAGGGAAATTTGACAATACCGTTTCTGATTCTAATTCTTCAGCTAAAGGCCCTTCAATTCTAATCAGAGTAATCCCGATAGAATCATCAATACTTTCAAATAACATGGTATCTTCAACATCACAATAACTAATATAATTTGAAACTGGCTCCCAGCACTGAATTTCAGAAACTAAGTCTTTATTATCCTCTCCTTTTTCAGAATTAACAATTGGCTGATAATCACAACATACACACAATAGGCATAATGGAATAAAAACTACTATCCTGTCAAAACAACTCATTAAACCTCTCATCGGATCAAATATTAATGTACACTTTTATATTTTACTTTGATTTGGATCATGCACCGTTCCGCTTTTTTCTTTTACACAAAAAAATAAGGCTTGAGATAATCTCACTTATCAATATTAAAAAGCTGTATTCTGATACACTATCCACTACCCCGAAATACTAATTATTTGATTTTCCTCTAATCAAATCTATTTTCTGTTTAAAAAAAATATATCTTACACTGTACAACACAATACCAATTGCAAATAACCATATGAAAATCTTATATAATAGATAAAATAAATCAAGGGACATATAGCTAGAAATTTCATCCTCATATTGATATTTTAATGAAATAGGAACATCGATTAGACAGTATATCCAAATATACAATAATGCAACCAAAATTATAAATCTCACAATTTTCATATAATTTTCTATTTAATACGACGATCTTTGATCCTCCACTTTTTCTCCACTTTTGTCTTCCATATTAATATCTGTTTCAATCTGATCTGTCTTGTCTTCCAAGTTTTCCAGATCATTGTCTTCAATGTACTTATTTAAATCACTAGGGTACATATTTTCATCCTTCCTGTCTTTTGCAACTCCACTCCCTCCGGCCTGATTAATCGCCTCCATGCATTTTGTTACACAGGTATTAGAGTAGATAGAATATGTATCAACAACCCTACCAGTTCCTTCTTCACCATGTTCCTCATTTTTAGGCTCTTCTTGGCTAGAATTAAATAATTTCTAAAAATATTCATTTACCAGAATTTTGTCAGCATCAGTTACTTCATATACTTTTGTCTTTCCGTTTTCAATTTTTCCCTTGATATAAGATATTGCTTTTTGGCTAGTATGTTTATATAAGATACCTAGACCGGTTCCAGGAAGATCCAAAATTGAATTACCGTCATACCTTCCAAAACCCCATACAATAGGTTCCGCACGATCATCTTCTGTTATTATAACTATGCCAACGTGACCATTACTTTCATTATCTACTAACAAACAAACCTCAAGTCCTTCCAGTTCCACACCATCGATCAACCTATTCTCACTAAAATTACATGGTGCATTATGGGGATATTTACGCGCTAAGGGATCAACTGAGAAGAAATTCCCTCCTTTATCTGTATTACACCCAAATGTATATCGTCAATCATGCCATTAGCATTGCTATCCTTAAAAAAAGATAAAAAGTAATAATATAGTATTTAAAACTAAACATACTTACTCCTAAAACAACAAAAAAGCTACTCAGATCTTACCAAGTAGCTTCTCTAATCCAATTTAACGTGACTAAGTCACTGCTTTTCATCTCTAATTCTGAAGTTGTCCTATCTAATTTGCTAATGCTTCGTAGATTCAAAATAGGAACACTTCAGACTGTTGGGGGCGAGAAGTTAAAGAATCTAGACATTAGAAGGGTCTGCGGCAGTAAACAGCCTAATCTTACATTTGTTTTACATTTATTTCAGTCCCACTAAACATCTAATTTTTTATTTAAAAAATAAAATCAGTACCTTGAGACTGCTTATTTTTTTCAAGCAAAATTAATAAAATCTAATAAACTACTATCTCCATCAACTAAGCTGGAGACCGTTCAACTAAACCAACAACTATGAATCGAAATTTTATTTTTTACTCCTGTTTGCTTTTTTTCGCAACGCTAATTGGAACCCAGAATGTTTTTGCAACCCATGTCGAAGGTGGAGAATTAACCTATCAGCACATTGGTGATCTTGCCGGGCAAGATAAATATGATTATAAGGTCACATTAAAATTATATAGAAATTGTTATGACGGTGTAACGATGGGGGATGTATACTTGGTTGCATCATCTAATTTTGGAAACAATACTGTACGAGTATTTGTTCCAGTAGTAGTTCCTCCTGCTCCATTGACTTCAATTGGTACATGTGTTAAAAATGTCGGTAATGTATGTGTGGAAGAATATGTATTTGAAGGAGTGATGAATTTACCTCCAGTAGAAGGTGGCTGGCATTTAACCTATGACAATGGAAATAGAAGTGCAACTATTGACAACCTGCTAGATCCATTAAACGTCGGAATAGGTTTATATGCTTTCATACCAAATGACGAATTGATTTCATACACTCTACCGTCGATACCTGCTCCTTATTGCATTGATACTGCCATATGGTTAGAAGATTTCACAGGACTTGGGATAGGAACCACTCTAGACAATGGTGTAACTGCATGGAGCAGTATTTCAGGGTCTGCTTCGGACAACTTTGACGTAAATGCTGCAGGAGAATTTGAAATGGATGATATTGATACGATAGGAACTTGGACTTCAGAATGGATTGACATTTCCAATGAAACTTGTGTTAATCTTAGTGTAGATGTGCGTGAATTGTCCACAAATACGCTTGAAGTATCCGATTACATTCACTTTTATTATGACACTGGTGCAGGTTTAATTCCTTTTACGGTAAATGGGGCTTTGGCAAATGATTTTACTTCTGCCGTAGCTACAACGGACTGCGTATCTGGAGATAGCATCCGCATCGTAATTGAAGCAACAAATAACGCTAATGACGAAGAATATTTTATCGATAACATAACCGTAAGCGTCCCTTGTCCAATGGATCCAAATGAACTATGGTATGAAGATTTTGATCTTGTAGATGGATTAAATGTAGACAGTGGCAGCACAAGTTGGTCAACCCAAGTCTTTGGAGGTCCTGCTCAATTTGAAACAATGACCGGTCAGTTTGTCGCCAATGACATGGACGGATTAGGTCAGTGGTACTCTGATTTTATTCAAGTTACAGGTGATACATTCAATATTTCCGTCTTTTTAGAGGAATCGGGTGATTTAGAAAGCGACGATTACGTTAAATCCAATTACAGTCTTGACGGTGGGAATACTTGGATTTACTTCGATATTAATTCAAGTATATACGATGATTTCGACTCAGATACCGCCTATGTACTTGGTTTATATGGAGCAGACAGCGTGATCATACGAATTGATTTCGATAACAACGCAAGCACTGAAACGCATTATATAAATGGCGTCCATGTTCAGTCAACATCTGATTCTCGAGTAATTGCCGACACTACTCATATGGTATCTGGCACACCCAACAGTTCTGCTTATTTTATTAATCCTCCAACCGTTGTAGAGTGTGCTGGACAAGTATTCACTCATGACCATAGTGCATTAGATACTGATGGTGATAGTCTTGTTTATCGTATTTGTACACCTTATAATAGCTGGAATACAACTCCATGGCAAACAAATGATAATGATCCTCCTAATTTTGGCCCTAATGGCAATCCAATACTTGAAGATTTAACCAATTATTATCAGATCGGTTATTCTGCTTTAGAACCATTTGGAAACGATTCAATTGACATTAATTCTTTTTTGGCGATTGATTCAATGACGGGAGTTTTATCAGGATACATGCCCGCAGTTCTGCCTGGAGCAACGAATGAATATGTAATTGCCGTTTGCGTAGACGAATACAGAGATGACTCATTAATAGGGACCGTTGCCAGAGATATTATCATGCACTCTGTAAATTGTCAACTGTTTTCTCCAATAATTTATGATACCGTTTGTCATAGTTTCACTTCTCCAACTGGAAAAATATGGGATTCTTCGAATATTTACATGGATACCGTTTCAACTTTAACAGGCTGTGACTCTGTAGTTATATTTGATTTAGTTATAAATAATGTAGATACCAGCATTGCTGTGTATAACGATACGATCGTTGCAAATGCTACTGGTACTTACCAATGGTTGGATTGTGATAGTGGGAACGTATTTATTACGAACGAAACCAATCAAACGTTTATAGCATCAACTTCGGGAACCTATTCTGTGATTATTGAAACAAACAATTGCATGGATACTTCAAGATGTGTGGGTATTGTTGTGGAAGATCCAAACTCAATTGAGGATAACGATCTATCCAACCAATTATCGGTGTCTCCTAACCCGAACAAAGGACTAGTCCATATAAATTTTGGAGCCGCTTCGGAAGCATCGATTGCTATATTCAATATTTATGGCCAGATAGTATTGCAAGAGCGTGTCGTTGATCTAAACAATTACAGTGTTCCATTGAACGGTGCAGCAGGAGTTTATTATTTACGAATCATTGCAGATGGCTATGAAAAGAGCTTCCAATTGATCAAGAATTAATAAAGGAATTAAAACCTATATAGGCCCCTAAGCATAGATTAGAATCAATTGCATTCGATCTCTATGTTTAGGGTCTTTTTTTATATGCTGTTGGACAGGGTTTAAAATAAAAAAGCCACTCCCTCTATTGAAGTGGCTTGTAAAATCGCTGAAGTTCTTGATGTGTCCCTTGACTACCTAGTGGGCAACTCAGATGTGATTATTGACCTTGATTTAGTCAATCGCGTTAATGATATCCAAAAACTACCACAAAACGATAAGGATACCGTTTTTAAACTACTTGATGCCTTTCTAAGAGACTTTAAAGCTAAACAAGCTTACTCCTAAAACAACAAAAAAAGCTACTCAGGTCTTACCAAGTAGCTTCTCTAATATCATTTACCGTGACCAAGTCACTGCTTTTCATCTCTAGTCTGAAGTTGTCCTCTGGAACACTTCAGACAGCTAGGGTTTCTTTAGCATTCACTAACAACAAAAAAAGCTACTCAGACCTTACCAAGTAGCTTCTCTAATCCTATTCACCATGACTAAGTCACTGCTTTTAATCTCTAGTCTGAAGTTGTCCTCTGGAACACTTCAGACAGCTAGGGGTTCGGCTTACTCCTAAAACAAAAAAAAAGCTACTCAGATCTTTCCAAGTAGCTTCTCTAATCCTATTCACCGTGACCAAGTCACTGCTTTTCATCCTAGTCTGAACTCACCATATTAATTCCTTTTTTTCCATACGTGCAAACGTGCATATCCTTATTTAACTTGCAATTTATATAGACGTCATTCTGAAATAGCAATTTATTATATTCAAAATAGGCATCTTTAAGACTTTTTCCTTCTATTTCACTTTTAAAAAAATCATCAATATTCTTCAAGCTATAATAAACCTCCATTGAATCCAATTGATTTAGTTCTTTTTGATCCAAAAAATAGGCTCCTTTTCTTTCATTGTTATTTTCCTTACTCAATATATTGTATCCCATATATTCCAACTCTAGCACTTTATAAATGGAGTCCTGATCAACAACTATAAAACCTTTCTCCAGAAAATTTTCATCAATTTTTAATTTATTATACCCACTATTAATTAGAACTAATCGAATTTCAGTATATAACGTCTCATCAGTTACTTGGCTAGATATTGTTTGGCAAACAACATCTGTTAAGTTTGAAGTAACAAACAATCCTTCATTTCTCTTTTTACAGCTAAAAAAAATCAAAGTAGTCAATATATAAAAACTGAATTTATTCATCTTTACTCACTTCTTTCTTAAGTTCTTCCAGTTGCGCTCTGTACTGTTTTGAATCCTCGCTATCAACAGTATCCTTCCCCCCCTCATTTTGAAAAAAATTAAGTTGCAACAACAAATGCTCATAATTTTGATAAATATGCTTTTTATAATCTTCCGTTGTATATTTAAAAAATGGATTACTAATTTCCTGCTGATATACAAATAGATGATCTTTTACCCCCTTCACACTATTTAAGTCTTCTGATGATTTATCTTCTTCTCCAAGAGTCCTGTGAATATCTTCATGAAATAAAGCTGACCGCAAATTATGATATAATGGTCAAAAATGGTTGGTAAAACGGGACTGAGATCTGCTTAATTTACAGATAATCTGTTAGTTACACGAGATTTTAAAAAGTTTATTGAAACGTGTTTCAATAAACTTTTTTTTGTATATGAATAGTACAAAAAAAACGATGCTGGGCTTGTGGCTTCTTGGATTCAATTAAATGGGGTAAACGAGATGGTAAGCAACGATATAAATGCAATAACTGTGGTGTTCTTTTTACCGCTTCTAATCCTGGAAGAGCTAAAGCTAATCAAGAGATCTGGTTTCGAAAATGGGTGTTGGAGAGACTGACTTATCGTTATTTAGAAAAAGATAGTGGATTAAGCATCTCTACTCTGAAACGATTGTTTAAAGTTTATCTCAATCAACCACCAACCTTCCTGATCAAGCGAAGAACCAAAGCTCATTTGTTGATTGATGGGACTTATTTTAGTAATGATTTGTGTTTAGTATTATATCGTGATAACGATATAAAGTACACCCAACTATACCGTTTTTCGGATGGTGAACGGTATGAACAGATATGTGAAGACCTAGCTAACCTTGTGGTTCTGGGAGTTGAGATTGAGTCAATTACTTGTGATGGACATAGAGCTGTTTTGAAGGCAATCAAAGATGTGTATCCAGAGATCATTGTTCAAAGATGCGTTGTTCATGTACATAGGATGGCTAATATTTGGCTAAGACAAAAGCCTAAAATTACTGCTTCAATAGAATTAAAAAGCATTATCAATCTACTTCCAAGAGTCAAAACTCACAATGATCGTATCTACTTTACCAAAGTATTCAATACTTGGTACAAGCAACATAAAATCTATGTCAACGAGAAGAAAATAAATCCGCAAACTGGAAGATGGTGGTATAGACATAAAAATATAAGGAGAGCGGCTATTATGATCCGAAAAGCTATGCCAAATCTTTTTCATTATCTGGATAACCCCAAAATACCTAAGTCAACCAATGGATTGGAATCCTTCTTTGGTCATTTAAAGGATAATTTAAGTATACATAGAGGCCTCTCTTTTGCCAACAGAAAAGCTTTTATCCTATGGTATCTTCATTATAAAAACCAAAGTAGTAAATAGGTTTTCTTTAGCCATAAAACAACCCGGTAAAGAAAAAGAGCAGCCAAAATTTGACTGCTCCCTTACCGTAATTGATTCAACTTTATTGCTAGTAGGTTGCTCCTCAGCAGAGCCTACGTCCTCTTCAAGTTGAATTCTTAATATTATCCAATATTTTCATAAAAGTCACCAACCATTTTTGACCTCATTACCCAAATTATGGTAGTCATTTAAGAGACTACGAATACTTCCTGCCTTGTTCAATCCGATCCCAATAGTATTAGAACCAACATAGCTAGCTGCCAAAAAATTTCTATCTTTTTCCAAAATAATATCCGCAGTCACAGGCGAGTTGTATTTTACAATTTCACTAATTATAGCATTAGATGACGCATTTCCAAAATTGCGTATCTCCCCGTTTTCATCCTTAACAAGGACAGTCTCCCAACGTACTTCGGACAATAAAACAGTTTCATTATCTGACAACTGTATTTTTATTTCAGTGCCAGAGGCGGTAGACCTAAGGAAATTTCCTTCTAAATCAAATACATCATCATCACCATTAGGGTCAATTCGTATTATTGGATTATTGCTAAATGCATCATACGAACTCCTAAAAGTCTTAACTACTGGGTCCATATTCCATCTTCGTCCTAATCTACTATCGTACTGCCAAAACTCTGCTGTATAACTATTCCCACTCCCCTTCACCTCATCATCCTTCTCCATTCCATTGAACCCATAACGATAAGCATCGGACTGTTGATTTCTGCCAGGTTGCAGCATGCCAAAAGGATAATAATCGTTATAAGCCATCATCTCAGCTTTCGCCAACTCAGGTGTAGCCAACTTCACATTATCCATTAAAAACACACCTGCTCCGGTAGCACTTATAAACTCAAACGTTATACTTTGTCCATTAGATGTAAAAATATACGTATTCAATCCTTGATTTGCGTCTACTAACTCTCCTAAGCTATTCAATCCCGTTACATCCATTCCGGTTTCATCCAGTTCATACGTAAGAACATATTCCTGATGATCTTCTAAACCGGTAATATTAAATGTAATTCCATCGTTTATGGCTGTTGTAGTCACTTCCAATTGATCATTTGCTAATTGGAATGTACCTGCTTCATTTGCTACTATCTCACTTCCTAATGGCGTGCTAAAGTCGTTCTCATACGCAATGGTTTCTTCCTCTATTAATCTCTTGTCTCCGATGACTACACGTACATTGCCGAGGTGGTCGGAACATTCGTAAATACGTTCTCCCAGCGTTCGTTGGAAACAGCTTATCGGGGTGGTTACCGTTCCTTCTCCTACTGTTTCTTGTTGTTGGTAATTTCGGTAGGTCTGAATTGGGAATGTTCCTTCAATACCGGAATTACTTATGCCTCCGTTGCGGATGTCATTTTCATTGCTTAAATCGGCTATCCGAATTCCAGTTTTGAAAATGTTGGGCACATCTTTGCTTCTTTTCTTATCTAAACCCAGTAAACATTTTTACTCCTTTTTTCCTTATTTTAGAGAAGCAAAGACCAGGCTCTCACTACTCGCTCCAACACCACTTACCATCGCTTGCTCAAACAATCTCTAACCTCCACCTTCGGTTCCGGACAGAGCCGTTCCATCCTTTGCGCGGAAGATAAAGAATTCAGGAGTTAAAGAAGTTAAAGCCTGCCTTCGGCAGTTTCCATCTTTGTACTCCTTAACTATTACAATCATTTCAATTCTATTAAAGAACTTCTTCCTTTATCTTTAAATATACAATTTATCTACATTATACCCAAAAGTAAATAGCCACAATTGATAACACCTAAACCCACATTCTTTATTTTAAGCCGTTTTAAGAACCAAAATCTTATTCCAAAAATACCGAGATTGTTTCACTTTTTGCACTTCACTCAAAAAAATAAGGCTTGAGAGTTTCTCAAGCCTTACCAAGATTAAAAAGCTGTATTCTGATACACTACCCAGACAGCTAGACGTACATTACCACTTAATATACATAACACTTACTTTTAATATTGTGTTTCTTTCTAATTGAACTTATGAAACATATTTTACCAAAAAGTTCATCTTTGTGGCAAATTTTATTGGCTGATATGACTTTCCAAACTTCTCTCTTTGCTGTATCACTTTTAAAATTTACAAAAACGGCATTCTTATCCCTATACCATTTACCTATCACAATTCTTTTCAGTGAAGCTGAATCCAAACAATCTAAATAATTGTGGCAAGGTTTGTTCACCGAGTAATAAAGAATCTTAATTAAAGAATCTTTTTTTACTTCAATTACTTTTACATCAGTTTTAGAAGAATACGTCATGTTCCTAGTTACACAACAACTATAGGTTCCTAAAACAGATCGAGTGCTACACGACACAAACAGTAAAGCCAAAAAAATGACTATTAATACGCTTCTAAAATTCATTTTATTTATCATACACTACAGAAGGGGTAAGACCTGGATTTTTCAAATATTTAGCTTTCATTCTACCTCTTTTTCCAAAGAAGACTTCAACCGAACCATCATTCTGATAAACCTTATAATGCAATCTTGTTTGCAAGTCCATTTGTTTTCTGAAACGATTAACTAATTTGACAACTCCTCCTTCATGCCACCAATCATCCTGAAATTCTGTATCATTAAGTCCCTTAATAGCATGACCTAAATACTCATGCTCAATAGTCCTTGCTAAATTTAAAGTTCTAGCTTCCACCCCAGTATTGTCTTTAACTTTTGTCATACCAGTACCGTTCACATGGTCTGCCATATCCAAATATACCGTTCCATATTTTGAACCATCGATTTCTTTTGGAGCGTATTGCCCGACAATCACTTCCTTTGTGTTACCATCCCTTATATCTGTAAAGGTCAAATCATACCCAAATACCATTCCAACCCCCTTATTTCTGCTTGATTTCAAGCGCCTAACCATCTTTTTCTTAGCTGACTTAGAAACACGTAATTCAGTATATACCTCTTTTTTATAATACAGCTGTTTGGTTTTTGAATTATAAGCAACTTCAATACCATACTCTTGATTATACATCTTTTGAATATCATCAGGCACCGAATTCAATACTTTACCATCTTCACCTTTAAACACGGTAGGAATACTATCTCCCATAACATCATTGTACCTAACTGGATTATTACCCATACTAACGTACGGACTTTCCCATGAAGTTGCCTTTGGATCAACACTAAACCATCTACCTAATCGTGGATCAAGCATTCTATAATAAGTAGTATAACTATTCCCTTCTCCTTTAACCTCATCATCCTTTTCAGAACCCTGATACCCATAACGATAAGCATCGGACTGTTGATTTCTGCCAGGTTGCAGCATGCCAAAAGGATAATAATCATTATAAGCCATCATCTCTGCCTTAGCCAACTCTGGAGTAGCCAACTTCACATTATTCATTAAGAATACACCTGCTCCGGTAGCACTTATAAACTCAAATGTTATACTTTGTCCATTAGATGTAAAAGTATACGCATTCAATCCTTGATTTGCGTCTACTAACTCTCCTAAACTATTCAATCCCGTTACATCCATTCCGGTTTCATCCAGTTCATACGTAAGAATGTATTCTTGGTGATCTTCTAATCCTGTGATATTAAACGTTACTCCATCGTTTATGGCTGTTGTAGTAACTTCCAATTGATCATTTACTAATTGGAATGTACCTGCTTCGTTTGCTACTATCTCACTTCCTAATGGCGTGCTAAAGTCGTTTTCATAGGCAATCGTCTCCTCTTCAATCATTCGCTTATCTCCAATCACAACCCTCACATTGCCGAGGTGGTCGGAACATTCATAAATACGTTCTCCCAGCGTTCGTTGGAAACAGCTTATCGGGGTGGTTACCGTTCCTTCTCCTACTGTTTCTTGTTGTTGGTAATTTCGGTAGGTCTGAATTGGGAATGTTCCTTCAATACCGGAATTACTTATGCCTCCGTTGCGGATGTCATTTTCATTGCTTAAATCGGCTATCCGAATTCCGGTTTTGAAAATGTTACAATCTTGTCCAAAGTCCACGTAGTCGTAACTTACATAAATGCCGTCCTTTCCTCTAGTTAAGGCTGCATCCGCTATAAATTGACCTGCGGGCGATTCAAACAATATCGGATTGTTTCCTTTCAATTGACTATATGTCTTCGTTTTATCGGACTTGACTTCTATTCTGTCAATGGTCAAATCCATTCTTGGTTGTCCGGCTAGATTTAACACATTGTTGCCGTTCCCATTACCATTCCCATTAGATTGTATCCGACGGTTCTTTATAAAGTAAATATAATTCCCTTCTTTTAAGGGCATGCCCCTTCGTTCCTCTACGGGTCGGGCTCTCGCTACTCGCACCAACACCTTATTCCATCGCATGCTCAAACATGCGCTCCATCCCTCATGCAAGAGAGAAGGTAAGAATACAGAATACAGAATTCAGAAGCTGCCTTCGGCAGTGCCTACCCTTGTACTTCTTAACTATTACAATCATTTCAATTCTAATAAAGAACTTCTTTCTTTATGCTTAAATATACAATTTATCTACATTATACCCAAAAGTAAATAGCCACAATTGATAACACCTAAACCCACATTCTTTATTTTAAGCCGTTTTTAGATCTTTCTTTTTGTTTAAACATAAATAATGTCCAAGAATCTTTTTCCTTTTAGACAAAAAAATAAGGCTTGAGAATCGCTCAAGCCTTATCAATATTAAAAAGCTGCAAACGGTAACACTACCCAAAAAAATAGGTCCTGAGAATTACTCAAGACCTATACAATTTTAAATGCTGCCGTTTGACCCACGACCCTAGCAACTCAATTTATTTTTACAAACTACTATTAGGGGAGGCTCTCTGTTCAATAAATATTAACTTTCCTTTTTTATAATACCTTGTCGAAGTCACTACCTTACTTCCATTAATATACTGCCAATAGCCATGACGTTTTCCTTTTTTATAATTCAATATAGTCACTCCTCCATATTCATCAATTTCCACTTTTTGATTTTTCTTCTTATTTTCTATTAAAGAGACATCTCCTTCATTCATTACCAATACTACAGAATTTAGAATTTCCAGTGTATCCCCTTTAATTATTGGTAAATGATCAGTTTTTCTAAACACAAACGATTTATTTTTCCCTCTATACATCTTTTTAAGTGCCCTAGGGCTGCAAGAAGCAAATAATGTAATTAAACAAAATGGGATAACAATTTTTACCAACATTACACTTTTCTTACTCTCCATTTTCCGAACCCTCCTTGTCCGAGCCACCACCTTCTGAATTATTTTCTTCGGTATCTTCATTCTTATTTTCCATTACAATTAACCCTGTATCATCAACATTTTCTCTTAGTTCCTCATGGAATACTGGTACTCCACTGTTCGTGCGCCATCTATAAATGAAAAACATCTTACTAATGACATGATCGCCATAAACCTCCCACCATTCCTTGGTTCCTCGCTTTTGTGCAGCTAAATATTTTTTCTCGTTATAAATTAATGCATATTCCATAGGCACAACCTTAGAACGTAAATGATATGATTCTCCGTATAATGTTTCTGCATACCACTCCGCCTCACTTGCAGCAAGTGTCCCATTATAATTACCTCTATGTAATGTAAAAGAAACATATTGTATATAACCAGTACCTTCGTCTTCATTTATTACTACAGCCTCAGGCGAATAAGACAAAGTTGAATTTCGATTATCATCTTTATCTTGATTCTCTTTAATTGTAATCCTGCTAGGACTATCTATTATGTTTCTTATCACTTCCCTTCCCGGTTCTCTACTTGCAGTTTTTTCTAAAATAGGTTTTACCATTTCATTAAATTTTTCTGATGGCTCTACTTCTTTTAAACGTTTCCCTTTCGAATTGATTTTATAAGCCTTAAAAGAAACATTATCCCCTTCCATAACCACAACTACCTCAACATTACCTCCTTTAGAAAAAGGATCCATTATTTTATTGCCATCTTTATCAATAAAATAAATAGGGTTAGACAAACCAAACGAATATGGTGAAATAGGAACATACTCTGATTCATAAGCATCAGTACTCAACCACCTCCCAACTCTAGGATCATACATCCTCGCCCCAAAATCATAACTCGTCCCTTCCTTACCTTTCACCTCATCATCCTTCTCCATCCCATTGAACCCATATCTATAAGCATCGGACTGTTGATTTCGTCCAGGTTGTAGCATGCCAAAAGGATAATAATCATTATAAGCCATCATCTCTGCCTTAGCCAACTCAGGTGTAACCAACTTCACATTATCCATTAAGAACACACCTGCTCCTGTAGCACTTATAAACTCAAACGTTATACTTTGTCCATTGGCGGTAAAAGCATACGTATTCAATCCTTGATTTGCGTCTACTAACTCTCCTAAACTATTCAATCCCGTTACATCCATTCCGCTTTCATCCAGATCATATGTAAGAACATATTCTTGGTGATCTTCTAATCCTGTGATATTAAACGTTACTCCATCGTTTATGGCTGTTGTAGTAACTTCCAATTAATCATTTACTAATTGGAATGTTCCTGCTTCGTTTGCTACTATCTCACTTCCTAATGGCGTGCTAAAGTCGTTTTCATAGGCTATCGTCTCCTCTTCAATCATTCGCTTATCTCCAATCACAACCCTCACATTGCCGAGGTGGTCGGAACATTCATAAATACGTTCTCCCAGCGTTCGTTGGAAACAACTTATCGGCGTGGTTACCATTCCTTCTCCTACTGTTTCTTGTTGTTGGTAATTTCTATAGGTCTGAATTGGGAAGTCTCCTTCAATACCGGAATTACTTATGCCTCCGTTGCGGATGTCATTTTCATTGCTTAAATCGGCTATCCGAATTCCGGTTTTGAAAATGTTACAATCTTGTCCAAAGTCCACGTAGTCGTAACTTACATAAATGCCGTCCTTTCCTCTAGTTAAGGCTGCATCCGCTATAAATTGACCTGCGGGCGATTCAAACAATATCGGATTGTTTCCTTTCAATTGACTATATGTCTTCGTTTTATCTGACTTGACTTCTATTCTGTCAATCGTCAAATCCATCCTTGGTTGTCCGGGATACAATTAACACATTGTTGCCGTTCCCATTACTGTTGGATTGTATTGGACGATTCTTTATAAAGTAAATATAATTCCCTTCTTTTAAGGGCATGCCCCTTCGTTCCTCTACGGGTCGGGCTCTCGCTACTCGCACCAACACATTATCCCATCGCCTGCTCAAACATGCGCTCCATCCCTCATGCAAAGAGAGAAGGTAAGAATTCAGAATACAGAATACAGAGCTGCCTTCGGCAAGTACCTAGCTTTGTAACTTTTAACTCTTACAATAATTTCAATTCTATTAAAGAACTTCTTTCTTTATGTTTAAATATACAATTTATCTACATTATACCCAAAAGTAAATCGTTTAAACATGCCATTAGCATTGCTATACTTTTTGAGTAACAAATTGTTCTTCGATTTAACCTTTTTAGATGAGTTCGAACCGATAAGTTCATTCGTTCAATATGATTGATTGAATGTTGCTTTGTAAAATGAATCTCCTTTGGGAACAATGACAAATATCCTCGCCATTTATCTTTAAATATTCGTTTCGGATTGGACAAAATCAATGTATCTGATACAACTCTTAATGTTCGGTTACTTCGTTTCCCAACATTGAAGTTCGCTATTAAATTCGTCCCTCTTTGTAGTCCATATACGATCCAATACAAATTCTTCTTTCTTCCGATGTAGGTGCGCATTTCATCCAATTCGAACTCCTTTCCCATCGTTACCATTGGTCTTTTTATTAGTGAAGCTACTTTTAAAATCCTCCTCAAAACAGTTGTTGGGGATATTTTCAACAACCTACTCATACTACGTATGCCTACTCCTTCTTTTACAAATCGTTTTATTTCATAATTACTTACTTCATACGATTTATAGACATAACTCTCCTGTTGCTATTTTCCACATTTCTTACATTGAAATTGTTGTTTACCATTCTTATTTATTCCTCGTTTTATACATAAATTGTAGCAATATCTACATTTCATAATGTTAGCATTTCCTAAAAAGCTGTAATTGATAACACCTAAACCCACATTCTTTATTTTTAAGCCGTTTTAAGAACCAAAATCTTATTCCAAAAATACCGAGATTGTTTCACTTTTTGCACTTCACTCAAAAAAATAAGGCTTGAGAGTTTCTCAAGCCTTATCAATACTAAAAAAGCTGTATTCTGATACACTACCGTTTTTAATACTCTACAAGCAAAAACCTCTCAATTTATGTCCTCTTAAAAGATTATTTTTAGTCAATTAACCGCTAACAATCAGCATATTACACACTTGGTAAGGATCGACTAAGTAATATCCAACAAGCTTTTTCCTTTTACACAAAAAAATAAGGCTTGAGATGTTCTCAATCCTTATCATAATTAATAGCTCTATTCTGGTACACCACCCTGCTGTTTGACTCACGACCCCCTTACCCATTCTCCCTAAATTTACGAATGATCGAATTTGCCTTATACAATATAACCTCCTTTTGCTTAGTGAAGATAGTAAAATTTGAAAAGGAATATGAGCTTCCAATTTTTTCTTTAATTGATCCATCTTTATCGTACTCAACATAATCCGTATAGACATTCCGATTAATATCAAAATCATAAGCGCCAATTAACCTTCCCTTCTTATCATATATTTTTCTTTGATCAATAATAACACCTGCCGAATCCCCTAAACTCAATCAATTTATTACCATCACTGGAATAATAATATGCCGTATCAATAAGAACATCGTTATCAAATTTTGCAATTGCAAGCGTTTTTTTTTCCGTTATATCTACATATTCCGCTTAATTTCGCCCCTTTAAATCTAAAATTAAACATTAATTTTTGATTAGCATAGAACGTATTTATTTGACCTACAAATTCGCCTCCTACCTTAACTCCTTTTATTGAAATTTTATTGGAAACATCATCTATTAAATAAAACACTGAATCATTACATTCTTGATCTAATGAGGTTGATTGACCAAAAGCACTAGGCAAACACAAACCGCCCATGCACATATACATCAATATTCTTATATAGCCCATAACCTTAATTATCTTCTTGTGATTTAATTTTAAACAGAGGCAGTTCTTTTTCTACTTCTACATCTTGATTATCAGAATCCCTATTAAATTTCACTCGTAACAGCCAAATCGTATCTGGAAGTTCATTATCTGGATCATTTGTGACCACTAGTTTAACTTCTGTTCC
>CBDICC010000058.1:0-43404 GCA_965277185.1 Cytophagales bacterium
GAACCACCCACTGTTCCGGTCCCGCAATCCAGATCAAAAACTTTACACATAAGGTATTTAAGATGTGATTATTCGGCCAGTTATCAGGATACATCATGATTTCCCAAACGGAAAAATGACTATAATGTATAGTCGTTGCCGTTTCGTCATGGGTAATAGGTACATGCACCACTTTGTAGGCGATGAAAATAAACACCACACCAAAAGCCAAAACGAATAAAATCTTATTTATACGAGCCATACAGTACTCTACTCTATCTAATAATTCATTTCTCTAAACACGAAATGAGTTTACATGCAAAGAAACAATTTATTCTAATTTTGTAATACCTAACTGTATGAATTAATTAGATTTTCGTTTTACGGAAATATTGAAACGAACCGGTAGGATAAATTTGCCCCATGCCTTACGATTATTGTACATCCCAGGAATCCATTTGGGTGAATTCACTAATAATCGCTTCGCCTCTTGGTCCAACTCCTCATTACCACAGGACTTAAGTAGCCTCATTTCTTCTTTTTGAATTTCCCCCGTCGAATCGATTACAAACTCAACATAACTGATAGAAACCTGTTCTTTTTCAAAAGAGGTATCACTAGGTACAATCACATTTTCCTGAATATATTGGGTTAATTTCTCATGACCACCGGGAAACTCAGGGTTTTCATCAAATACTCTTGTGGGATTTTCTCTGCTGCCTAGCGTCGAATCTTCAATTTCTTCCATTGGCTCAATATCTCCCATCATAATCATCCCACTAATCAAAGGAGGTTCTTCCTCTATTATTTCAAATATGGGTACTAATTCTTCTTTGACTCCAAAAAACAGTGCCTCTTGAAAGGCATTTCGAGTACTGCTATATATCGAATCTAATTGATCCTCTTCTACCCTTTCTTGATCAACCGCAACCGTATCAACAGCTGCATCATCCATCATAACCAGCTGATATGTTGGCTGTTTTGAATTCTCTGACATATCGGTACATGAACTAAATGTTATCCCGAACGTTATCAAAATAGCAAGGAATACAATTTGCCGCGAATTCAATCCGGATTTAGCTACAGAAATTGGAATCTGAATTGGAGTTGGAGCCAACTGATCTACCCGAAATCTACCACAAATGGCTTTATTGGAATGTCTAGATTGTTTAAAGAAATTTTGAATTTCCTTAAGAGAAAATTCAGTGAAATCCGTCACACTTTTTTGACATTTCTCACAATGCCTTCCTGTTTTTTCCGGAAGCATTTTATTCCAGTCCTGATCGCAGGGATTATTTATACGCACATTCTTCTTCATAAGCTTCTTACTCAAAGATTAATTCAATGGTTAGTTAGAAAGTATATGGATGCGTATTTGTTCTAAATTCCATATCTCCTAATTAAGAAGATTGGTTAGAACGGATATGAACAAAACGTTATAAAATTCTTTTTATTGGATTCTCTGCCAAGAGGGGTCACATTTGAAATCAATTGGTAAAATAACAGATACGCAGACCGCTTTGCCATCGTCCTCTCCTGGAATCCAATTGGGCATATTGGAAACCAAACGTACAACCTCTTCATCAATGTCTTTACCCAACGATTTTACAATAATCGGATTATGAATAGCGCCTTTCTCGTCCACAGTAAACTGGATATATGCGGTTCCACAAATTCGTTGTTTTCGTGCCGCTTTAGGAAATACCAGGTTATTCTGATAATATAAATTTAGATTTTCTACAC
Source organism: Cytophagales bacterium (assembly GCA_965277185.1). GTDB lineage: Bacteria > Bacteroidota > Bacteroidia > Cytophagales > JAHDFW01 > JAHDFW01. The sequence goes on from CBDICC010000058.1 coordinate 1,723, forward strand.
CACCAGCGAACATTGGATATTGATCCACTACAATCAATGGCTCATTCAAATTTCCAATTTGGATAGGTAATTGTGGAAACAATGGTTTTTCTGGATTAACTCCGAATCCACCATTTATATCTCCATAAACAACATTTATCATTCCCGTCATGGGGTAATTTTCCAAATCAATCCTTATTAATTCTGGAAATAAATGGTTTAAGTTTTCAACATCAATTTTAAACGATGAGTCGGAAGAATCAATTTCTTGCGAGGCATTACTATCTCCCACACCTATTTTCTCACTTAATGTATTACCAGCAATTGCACGATTTGAATCCAATTGTGCCGAGTCCGATTGTAATTGTGTGCTTGCATTTGAATCCAGCTTTGCGACAAGTTTTGTTTCTACATTCCGATTTTTTCCAAATGGATTACTCACCTTACATGATGAGAAAGTAACACCAAAGCAAATTAGAATTGAAAGGATTACAATTTGTCTGGTTGAAAAGGATTGATGCATTAATGAAACGGGAATTTCTACCATCATGGGAGATAATTGATTCAATCTAAACCGACCACATGGTTTGGATTTAACTCTGCCACTGGTTTTAAAATAATCTTTTAACTCCTGATCCGTAAATTTGGTGAAATCCGTTACTTCCTTTTCACAAGCTTTGCAAAATTTGCCCGCTTCCGTAGGATTCATTTTTTCCCATGAAGCATCACAGGGATTGTCAATTCTAATTTGAGGTTTCACAATTAGTTAGCAATTGGTTGAACATTAGCTAACATACAAACGAATCCAACACTACTTTATTGGATTCACTCCGCTCTTTTTTTTTCGGAGGCAATCAAAAAAAAAACTTCAACAGAATAGACGTTTATAATGTTACGCCTCCCTGTTGAAGTTCTTTAATTTAAATTAACCTAAATACGACTTATTCTTACAACCGTATTCTATGGCCTTTTCTTCATAAGCTTTATTCTAATACAATTCGTGTATACTCCACATTTGTAGTATTCACTAATTTCAACATATAAATCCCCTTCGACAATCCTCTAACATCAAGTTTATTGTTAAGAGAACTTGTTTTCATTTCACGAACGATTTTACCTGTTACAGAAATCAATTGTACTGATCGATCATTTTGAATCTGATCAAATTCAATATTCAAAATGTCTTTAGCAGGATTCGGATAAACGTGGAACTGATTATTTAAAAGATTGTCCACAGACAGAATTCCTGTCGAAATGCTTACCGGACCAAATGCAGAACTTGAAGGACCACAATCACTTGTCACATAAAAATCATATGCTTGATTCGAATTTAATCCTGTAATCAAAGTTGGATTGGTAGATGTCGTAACCGTAGTTCCTGATCCTACTGTAAATCCTGTTACACCGTACTCAATATCCCAATCAGTTGCAGTTCCTCCGCCAGTCCATGCAACATTTATGGACGTCGATGAAATTCCATCTTCCGTAATACCTGAAACAGGTAAACAAGTTACAGTCTCTCTTACCGAGATATCATCAAATGATAAATACCATGGATTTGAATTCGCTTCTACATGAATGCCTAAATTATACGCTCCCGATGCAGACGGCGTAAACTGCCCTGTCAATTCAGTATATATAGAATCTAACACACCTGAAACCACCACTACCTTAGTACTCATATCAGCTGAAGATTGTCCTGTTCCGGCCCAAATTGAGATGCTGTCCCAACCTGTATTTTCGTCCGTTACGTACCATGCTGTAAAATCATAAGTAACACCTGCTACTAAATTTATTCCTGGCGAAAAGAACCAATCATCTGCACCCCAAGCTGTATACATAAAATTTGATCCAGTTCGAGGAGCTCTATTATAGGTAGTTGAAGTAGTCGACGTTGTAAAATCTCCTGTCTCTAATACACAATCAGGCCAGTTTCCTCCTCCACTAATAGTCTCAAATCCTTCTTCCCATGGCACACTATAGGATGGACACGCAGTAGTAAATGATATAGATGCCGCCCATGTACTTGAATCACCTACACCACATATTGCCTGCACATATACATCGTATGATTCGCTATCCATTAAACCGTTCAACGTATAAGGATTTGCGCTAACCACAAGCGTGGTCCCCGATCCAGGTGTAAATCCAGTTACTCCATATTCTATTTGCCAGCTTGTAGCAGAATTCAGATCCGTCCAACTTAACGTTGCTGATGAATCAGTAACATTATTAGACGCTACTGTGGTTACAGGTAAACAACTAGGCATTTCTTCTACATTCACATCATCAATGTATACACGCCATCCATCAAAACCACCGGATGGAATATGAAATGCCAAATATACATTCCCACTGTATGCACTTAGATCAATTGTATTAGTCATATAAGAGGTGTTACCTATTGTATCGCTAAATAATACCGTACTAAAGCTAGAAACATCTGAATTAGTGGTAGAAATTAACACTTCATAATCATTAACTTCTGATGAACTTGCTGCTCGATACGCGTATCTAATCCACTCATTACCGTTCAACGTTATAGGAGGTGTAATCAAATAATCGTCATTTGCCCCACCATTAAAATCGGTATAAATCATTGCTACCTGATCTCCTTCAAATGGATTACTAGAATAATTTGTATTCCAAACATCTCCATCTAAATTATTGTCTACAACAGTCCAACATTCTTCTGTAGTAGAAGAACTATTAAACCCTTCAACAAAAGGAGTCGCAAATGGAGGACATGTGGTTGAGAAAGCAATTGGTCCAACCCAAGTACTACTGTCTCCAGCACCACATATTGACCTAACATAAAATTCATAGTCTGTATTTGACGTCAATCCTGATATTGAATAAGGGTTAGCAGATGTGGTCACTATGTTTCCTGAACCAGGAGTGAATCCGGCTGTATCATACTCTAACTCCCAATTTGAAGCAGCTAAATCAACCCATGCCAAAGCAGCAGAAGTATCGGTTAGATTCGTTCCCGCTACTGAAGTAGGAGGAAGACAAGATGGTATTTCTTCAAAATTCACATCATCAAGATATAAAAAGTACCCATCTAGTCCACCTGGTGGTATTCTAAATGCTACATATACGTCACCCGAATAAGCACTCAAGTCAATTGTAATCTCTTCATAACTTGTATTCGACGCTGTATCTACGAACAAAACATTCCCAAATGCAGCAGGATCCTTGGTCGATGTAGACAATAGAACTTCATAATCATGTGGTTCACTTGCACTTCGAACTCTCAAAGCATATCTTAATCGATCATTTCCTGTCAATTTAATCTGTGGAGAAATTAAAAAATCGTCATTTGATCCACCATTGAAATCGGTATAAATAACCGCAGATTCGTCTCCTTCAAAAGGATCATAGGTACTATTTAATAACCAAGCGTCGCCGTCGTTATTATTGTTTACGATCGTCCAACAAGCTTCGTCCGTTGAAGTTGTATTGAATCCTTCAGAATAAGGTACAATAAACGTATTACATCCCGTTGTGAATGAAATCGGTCCAACCCAGATACTACTGTCTCCAATACCACATATTGACTTAATGTAAATTTCATAATTCGTACTAGCCATTAAACCTGAAACAGGAAATGAACTACTCGTGGTAGCCGTAAGCGTTCCAGAACCTAGAGTAAAACCAGCGGTATCATACTCTACCGCCCAATTTGAAGCACTTAAATCAAACCAATTTAATGTAGCAGAGTTACTAGTTACATTAGATATCTCCACGGAGTCCGGTGCTTCGCACGTAGGAATTTCCTCAAAATGTACGTCATCTATATATATTAACCAACCATCTAATCCACCTGGTGGTATTCTAAACGCAACATATATATCTCCTGAATAAGCACTCAGATCTAAAATGATCTCTTCATACGTTGTATTCGACGCTGTATCTTTTAATAATACAGTACTAAAAGCAGCTGAATCATTTGTTGTCGTAGATAGAAGCACTTCATAATCATTTGGTTCACCTGAACTTCGCACTCGTATCGAATATCTTAATCGATCATTTCCTGTAAGCTTAATCTGAGGTGAAATCAAGTAGTCATCGTTTGATCCACCATTAAAATCGGTATATAATGACGTAGATTCGTCTCCTTCAAAAGGATCATAAGTATCATCCAAGTTCCAAGCGTCGCCATCATTATTGTTGTTTAAGATGGTCCAGCAACCTTCATTTATGGAAGCGGAATTAAATCCTTCAGAGTAAGGCAATAAAAAGGTCCCACACGCAGTAGAAAATGAAATCGGTCCAACCCAAGCACTACTATCTCCAACACCACATATTGCTCTTACGTAAAACTCATAACTCGTATTAGCAGTTAAGCCTGAAAGAGAAGACGAATTACTTGTCGTCGTCATTCTGTTTCCTGAACCTAATACAAATCCTGCAGTATCATATGCTACTTCCCAATTTGAAGCAACTAAATCAAACCAACTTAAATCCGCTGTTGTCTCTGCCAAGTTCAACGCTTCTAAAGAATCAGGAACAAAACAGGAAGGGATTTCTTCAAAATTCACATCATCAATGTATATATAGTATCCATCCAATCCACCTGGTGGTATTCTAAACGCAACATATACATCTCCTGAGTATGCACTCAAATCCAAGGTGATTTCTTCGTAGCTTGTGTTAGAAGCAGTATCTTTTAACAATACATTACCAAATGCCGCCGGATCATTGGTCGATGTCGATAACAGTACTTCATAATCGTTCGGTTCACCTGAACTTCGCACTCGAATGGAATATCGTAATCGATCATTACCTGTCAATTTAATCTGTGGAGAAATTAAAAAATCGTCGTTTGATCCACCATTAAAATCGGTATACATTACAGCCGACTCGTCTCCTTCAGAAGGATCATATGTCTCATTTATCCCCCAAGCGTCGCCATCATTATTATTGTTTAAGATAGTCCAGCAAGATTCATCCGTTGAAGTTGAATTAAACCCTTCCGAATAAGGCAAAACAAACGTATTACATGCAGTTGAGAGAGACAACGGTCCAACCCAATTACTAGAATCGCCAACACCACAAATGGCACGAACATACACATCATAACTGCTAGCTGCCAACAAGCCATTTAATACATAAGCGTTTGAACCAGCAAGTACACTAGTTCCTGTTCCAATTGGAAAGCCTACTGTATCATACATCACTTCCCAGCTACTGCTACCATTAACATCAGTCCAAGTGAGGTTTGCAGATGTTGTAGCTGTAGAACTCACTGCAAAATCAGATGGAGCAAAACAACTTGGACAGAATGCTGCTACTCCAAAATGAAATCCAGTTGATGGACTTGTTCCAGAAGCATAGATATTATTACCTTCTGAATCCAACAGATTGAAAAAAGCCTCATATGCAAAAGATCCTCCTCCAAGCCATGCTAAATTAATAGTATCTCCTGTATTTACTGTCAATGTGATACTATCCACGTCTCCAGGGGGATCCAGTAGAGTTAGAGTATCTTTTTGACTCCCATAGGTAACTTCTATTGTATTACCATTCCAACCATCTCCGTACGTATCTTCCAACAACAATGTGTAATTACATTGAGCTTGTACAAAGCCAATCGTAAAACACAATACAGTGGTAAGTACTATCAAACCTACTCTTCTCATACTATATATATTTTTTATGCTTAAATTATAAAATAACTAACTCAAATTTAAGATATCAAATCTCGTTCGCCAAATCAGTTGCCTTATTAACATTGAAAAAATGCAATTATATTAGATATGTATTACTGTATTTAGCACATTATGTACTAAATCACACCTAAAACGATCTCGAGGTCCGCTTGTGTGTTGTAATCTTTTGCATACAAAAGATTAATTCTATTGGTAGCATTAACATCCAGAGACTCCTGAATTTTAGAAGTAGGCGAAAAAACACCTTCCTTTAACGAAGGTAACGAAGCAGTAGCATTCGAAGAAAATCCTACCCAAGTTCGTATTCCAAATAACACGCTAAATGCATCCGTGATATTTCGAAACTTTCGTCGCGTAAATAGAACCAATGGAAACATACCGATAATTCCAAGGCTTATCATCAAATCGATCAGACGTTTTTTACGAATATTTTCTTTTTTAGTAATATTCAATTCTACATCTAACGCATAATAGTCTCCTTGCGAATCCTTTGAACTGCTTCCAATAATAAAATTTGAATCGTCAGGAACGATCTTAAACTCAATGTCTTTTTTATCAATAGCAGTCATCCAACCAATGATTTGACCTGCTGGAATGTCTTTTGCACAAAAAATCAGTTCATTCAGTTTATAGATATTCACCAATTCTTTCAAATCCTCAATCTTACCCAAGATTGAATCATCCGACCAGGCCAAATCCTGCGTTCCTTTTACTTCATTTTCATTGGAACTTTCATCCATCAAAATAATCGTACCTAATACTTCTACTGAGATACTTCCTTTAGATAAAACCTCCTTAACTCTTGATGTTTCAGCACTTCTTCCTACCAACGCAACCCGACGGTTGGGTAATTCTCCAATACTTAAATTCTTATATCTGATCAGATGCCAAACAAATCGGCTAAAAACCAAGCTAAATATGGCATAGGTACTTCCAAGTACAATCAATGCTTTCGAAAAACGAAATGCATCTATAAAATTGGATCCTGCAGAGATTACCAATGCGCCAAAAATCACACCTCTTACTACTTTCACTGGTTTAAAAGGTCGATCATAGCCTCCACTAAAATAAATCGAAAACAACCAAATCACAATGTAAATTGGAACCGCAATAAGTATATATTCGGGAGGATATTTTGTTTCAGGAACCCATTTATGATTATTTTCCCAATAAGTTTTCAGAAAGTACATTCCTAAAAAGATGGAACTTGCATCCAGTAAAGGCCAGGAGATTTTCTTAATCAACCGGGTAAAAACAGACATCCCCGCCCGCAAATAAATCGCCATTTTGATGAGCACAGTATAAATCCCTGCGCCAGAAGAAGAAAAATGCTTACGGGCAAAAATGATCATTGCGTTGTAAAACACAAACACATAGTTCACCGAAGATTTTTTAGTGCTCTCTCCTTTATAATGGATGATACGAGTATCTGGATAGTAATAATTTTTATACCCTGCTTTAATCAAACGATACGATAAATCAATGTCCTCTCCATACATGAAAAAATCCTCATCTAATAAACCAGATTTATCCAAGGCCTCCATACGCATGAACATAAATGCTCCCGACAACACCTCTATTTCATGGGTTTCTTCTGGAGACAAATAAGTCAAATGATACTTTCCAAATCGCTTCGACTTAGGCAAAAGCTTCGATAAACCAAAAATTTTGTAAAAGGCAACCCATGGAGTGGGCAATCCACGCTTGGATTCTGGCAAAAACTTCCCAGACCCATCAACCATTTTAACTCCTAACCCTCCACAATCTGTATGAGAATCCATAAACTCTATGCATTTCACAAAGGTATCTTCCTCTACAACCGTATCTGGGTTGAGTAACAACACATATTTCCCCTTTGCTAATTTGATGGCTTGATTGTTTGCTTTCGAAAAGCCAGGGTTGTCTTTATTCGCTATGAGTTTTGCCTCAGGGAATTTTCGTTCCACTAATTCACAAGATCCATCTACTGAATTATTATCCACCACAAAAACTTCTGAATCAATGCCGCCAAGGGCTTTGAATACAGAGGTAAGCGTTTGTTCCAAAAAATGCTTTACGTTGTAGTTAACAATAACGATGGATAGCGTCATTCAAATCCGAATTGTGGTAATCGTTGGTTTTACTTTAATGTCATTTAACATTCTTACAAGAAAGGGCAAAGGTAAGATTTATTTTGAAGGCAAAAAGGAGCATTTTGAAGATTCAGAGTTTAGGACATACTCGTTTCATCCCTAAGAAGTTTTTTGTTTTACCTACAGGCACATAAACTCCTCTCATAGCCGCTTCCCATGGAGATAGCAAAAAGACCTTCCGTTTATGCGTTCCCAAAGTTGTTTTGTATCTACCAACCACAACTTTAATTTTTCCCTCCTGATCCAAACGATTCATTTCAAAAGAAACTTTCCCTTCCTTAGTATAAGCGATCTTTGGATTACTTCCCGGATATTTCATTTTTACCTTTACGCGATCAGGATATAAATTCCGTTTATTATGATCTACTAGCTGAATGTAATGCTGCGCAGCTTTCTGGGTATCTGGTACTATTGCCACAGGCATTCGTTGTTTAAAGATACTATCTTTCGATTGTACGCTTCCCATTTGTACAGATGACTTTTGGGCATATAGTGTTTGTCCGGTCAATAGGAATATGACCCCAATTAAACTGCTTGCAAAACAGAGATGTAATTTACTCTTATTCATAAAGATACGTTCCCGTGGTAAATTAAATTGTTTTCAAGCTCCTTTGTTTCCTTCAGACCAACGAATGAATGCTATTCTTATTGTTTTTTTCCTGTACCGCACAAAGAGATTCTTCTTCCCCTCCCTCCCATTGGTGTTGGACAGCCAATAAATTTACGAATAAATGGTCCTCCTTTTGGTATAACCTTAACCGCCACTTTCACTATTCCAGCCAAAAGTTCATCAGCGGAAACAATCACAGTTGTTTCTTTAAAATGCACTTTTGGATCATAATATCGATGAATCTCCACCCTTACTGAATCAGATTCAGTTATTGGATAGGGCCATGAAAAACTTCCATCACCAAACATTAAATGTTTTGAATCTACGTACATGTCATTCAAAAAAATGGTAGCTTGAACATAATCATACGTCAATCTTTTACCATTCTGATCTACCAATATCACCTTGAGTCGTTTCTTTTTGTTTTCCTTCCCCTCCGAACTTGAAAATTTAGGATTGATATTATTCATCGTTTGTGCCATCACCTCTGTTGACCAACTCAAGAACGTAAAAAATGAAACCAATGCTACTTTTGTGAAATGTCCCGCAAAAAGTTTTGTTCGATTCCAGATTGGCCCGTTAGAAATACGGTTTTCAGAAACTCTAACACATAAACGCTCTCCATATTTTTGGTAAAGCGCATCATAATTCGCTTTGTTCAATCCTTCTAGGTCATACACATTCTTAGCACATCCAATACAAAACCGCTTACCAGAGCCATTCTGTATCATATCCTCCCATTGCATCGGACAGGGTTGGGCTATAAAAATATGATTTAAATCGTCTTGAATTTGTTTTTCCATTTGCTCAAATTAAACTCCTGGCATATGTTTTTCGGTATAAAAGTCTTTGAACGAAGACATAGCATAATTGATTTAACAACTGATTAGTATGTAAGTTAACGGAATTCACTATTTTTGGTTTCGAAAATTCAACAAACCATTATGCATTTCAATTTAAAGAATAAGACGTTTCCTCTAATCGCTTTGATATTAATTGTTTTTACCGCCTGTACGGATCGGGCTACAAAACAAGCAGAAGAAGATGAAACCCTCATACAAGACTACATTGCTGACAATAATTTAGATGCGATTCCTTCTGGTACCGGACTTTATTATGTGATCGAAGAAGAAGGTACAGGGTTAAGTCCAACCCTATTTTCTACTGTAATGGTCAATTACTCAGGAAATCTAATTGATGGAACTGTGTTTGATGCCAATGATTCTATTTCCTTTGGACTGTCCTCCGTAATTCAAGGATGGCAAGAAGGAATTCCTTATTTTAAAGAAGGAGGAAGTGGAAAACTTCTGATTCCATCTGCCCTTGGATACGGATCTCAATCAGTAGGTAGTATTCCACGTAATTCAGTTTTAATTTTTGATATTGACCTGCTTAAAGTAGAATAATCCAACTGTCAAATTTCATTTATTCAATTAAATTTGTCATGAAAAAACCATCAATCTATACTTATGCTCTAATAGCTGCTGCCTTCAGTACGTTGTTAACAAATTGTAAATCAGATTCCAACAAGAAAAATTCAACACCAATGCCTCCAGTAGCTGAAAAAATAAAAAAAGAATTGACCACTCATGGTCACACCAGAGTAGATAATTATTACTGGTTAAATGATCGTGAAGACGAGAAAGTCATTGATTATCTCAACAAAGAGAATGATTATACTGATGGGATCTTAGAACATACAAAACCTCTGCAGGACAAGCTATTTAAGGAAATAACAGGTCGTATCAAGCAAGATGACGAAAACGTACCTTATAAGGTGAACAATTACTGGTATATTAATAAATATCAAAAAGATCAGGAATATCCTGTCTTAACACGAAAAAAAGAAACGCTCGATGCACCTGAAGAGTTAATGCTCGACGTAAATGAATTGGCTAAGGATTATGATTACTATGATTTAGGGGGACGTTCAGTAAGTATTGATAATAAAATAATGGCTTACTCCGAAGACACCGTAAGTCGTAGAAAGTATACCATTAAGTTTAAAAATCTGGAAACAGGCGACATGTATTCGGACGCGATTCCAAATACTACAGGCAGCATTGCTTGGGCAAATGACAATAAAACAATCTTCTATACGGTTAAAGATGAGGTAACCCTTAGAGCATTTCAAATTTACAAACATGAATTAGGGACCGACCCGGAAAAGGATGTGTTGGTTTATGAGGAAAAGGACGAATTGTTTGATTGCTATGTGTACACTTCTAAATCAAGAGATTATGTATTCATCGGTTCTTTTAGTACCCTTTCAAGTGAATATCGATATTTAAGTGCCGACCTTCCAGATGGAGAGTTTATTGTACTTCAAGAGCGAATGCCAAAAGTAGAATATCATGTATCTCATTTTGAGGATAAATTTTTAATTCGAACCAACTTCGAAGCACAGAATTTCAGATTGATGGAGGCTCCAATTGATAATTCGGACATTAAGAATTGGAAAGAAGTCATTCCCCACCGGAAAAACGTATTGTTGGAAGGAACGGAGATTTTCAAAGACTATTTGGTATTGGAAGAACGCGAAGAAGGAATTCCACATATGCGTGTGATCAAACATGCAGACAAATCAGAATATAAAATTGATTTCGGTGAGGAAACATATAATTGTTGGGCTGGTACAAATCCCGATTTTTATACCTCTACTTTACGTTATGGGTATACCTCCATGACAACACCTTACTCGGTAGTTGACATGAATTTAGAAACGAAAGAAAAGGAAATCAAAAAACAACAAGAAGTTGTTGGAGGCTATGATGCCTCGCAATATGAGACGCATCGTTTGATGGCCAAAGCCCGAGATGGTGTAATGGTTCCGATCTCAATTGTACATAAAAAAGGAATAAAATTGAATGGAGAAAACCCTCTTTTACTTTATGCTTATGGATCCTATGGATATAGTTTAGATGCAGAATTTAGCGCCACACGACTTAGCTTATTGGATCGAGGGTTTGTATATGCAATTGCACATATTCGGGGAGGAGAAGAAATGGGACGATATTGGTATGAAGATGGAAAGTTTTTGAAAAAGAAAAACACCTTTTACGATTATATCGACTGTGCAGAGCATTTGATTGGAAAAGGCTACACCAACTCAGACAAACTGTTTGCAATGGGTGGAAGCGCTGGAGGAATGCTTATGGGAGGAATCATTAACATGCGACCAGACTTATGGAAAGGTGTTGTGGCTCAAGTACCATTTGTTGATGTAGTAACTACTATGTTGGACGAATCCATTCCATTAACGACCGGAGAATATGAAGAATGGGGAAATCCTAATGACAAGGAATACTATGACTACATGTTATCTTATTCGCCATATGACAATGTAGAGTCGAAGGACTATCCTAACTTACTTGTAACGACTGGATTACATGATTCACAAGTGCAATATTGGGAGCCTGCAAAATGGGTAGCTAAATTGCGAGATATGAAGACGGATCAAAACTGGCTTCTTCTAAAAACAGATATGGATGTGGGACATGGTGGTGCTTCGGGACGTTTCGAACGATACAAAGAAACGGCACTCGAATTTGCATTCATCCTTGATCTTGCAGGGATTAAAGAATAAACGTCCGAAATGACATCATTGCTCTATAGATCTGGAAATTTTTTGTGGAAACCATGTGTTTTAATACACTTAGTTTTGATTAGTACTTTATTAGGTTGCACTAAAAATAAAATTCCAGATTATAGAGGGTCAAAAAATTGGGCGCACCGAGCCAATGATGTAAACAGGTTGGAAATTGCTAAGAATTCATTTGATGGAATTGAATTGGACTTGGTCATCAAAGAAGAATGCTTGGATATTTACCATCCACCGGAAGAATCAAAAGGGTTATGCCTAAGTGAGTATTGGAAAACCCTCCCTATCGAAAATAAAAATGCCCACTTTTGGCTTGATGTTAAAAACTTAGAGGAATCAAACGTTCAATTACTTATTGATCATGTTTCCAAGGCGTGTAATGAAAATCAAATCCCCTTAGAAAATTTGTGGATTGAAAGTACGCAACATGTGTTGCTTCCGTCCATTAAAGCAAGTGGTTTCAATGTATCTTATTATCTCCCATCTATATCTGATTATCCAAACAAAGAAGACATTGCCATTAAATTAAAGGCAAATGCAGAGCGTAGTAATTTAGATGTTCTATCTACCGACATAAAAAACTATCCATATCTAAAAAAGGACTTTCCAGCTTATACAAAATTGCTTTGGGCATTAGGTCCGAAAGCGAAATTTTCGACCGAAAAGGAAAAATTATATAACGAGGCAATGCAAGATTCGACGGTGAAAGTCATCTTAGTTTCATTCTAATATACTTTTCTTTTGTGAATTCATCTCGTAGCCATTTTTTCAAAACTAGTATGTATATCATTCCATGGTATCATTTGATTTTGGCTTATTTGTTATTCATTTATTTCACGCTTATTCCGGTATTTATTGGCTTCCCCGTAAAAAACGAATTTGTGTTTTTCAGTACGCTGGCTTTTACCGCTCCTATGCTTTTTATTGGCCGGTACAGGACGATATATTGCATTATTATTAGTCTCATTCAGGCAATATTCGCGCTCTTTTTCTTATTGCATTATTGCATTTTTGACGATGGACCTGGCTCTTACACCTTCCTCATAATGCTTCAAACCAATGGCGCCGAATCTTCCGAATTCATTTCGCAATATTTTAATTGGATGGATTTGCTTTGGAGTTTACTCTTCTTCATTCCTCCGGCAATACTAATTTGGTTGATCCGTAAACTACCCGAAATCCCCAAAGGATTAGCTATTCCCAAAATTATTGTTGCGCTGATACTAATTTATTTCAATATCCATCAACACGCATATAACCTAAACCTAACAGGCTTCTTTATTCAAAATTATGCAGACGCAGGTAAAGAAATGCAATCATTCAACCAACTTAAAGGATTGATAAAAAATCGAAGTATTGATCTTTCTTCTGTAAAATCAAAAAATCCTACTTCTTTAAAAGAACTACATGTAATAATTCTTGGCGAATCTCTTTCCCGAAATCATATGAGTTTATACGGATATGAACGAAAAACGAATCCGCTACTCGAACAAAAAAAACAGGAATTGCATTGCTTTTCGGATGTGCTTAGCCCGCATTGCTACACCACGGGTTCAATGCAAAAAATGTTATTAGATAATAGCTGGGGGGGCAAAAATAAATTTATGAATAAGGAAACCATCATGGATATATGCAATGCCGCAGGCTATCAAACATGGTGGATTTCCAACCAACCTGCAATTGGTATGCATGAGACCATTGTGACAAGTTTAGCAAGTTTATGCGATTCTACGATTATGGTTAATTATTCAGGAATATCAAACACGAATCAATCATATGATAAGGTTGTGTTAAATCCTACAGCCAAGGTTGTACATCAGTTTAACACAAATCAAATCGGAAACAAGCAAGTGATTTTCATTCATTTAATGGGTTCACATTTAAAATACAATATGCGATACCCTTCGGAGTACGCCAAATTTAACTCCGATAACTCTCTGGACTCAAAGCACCCCTTCCTTACGCAAGACGAACTAAAATTAAGAAACGAATACGATAATTCCGTTTTATATAATGATTGGATCATCCATCAGATCTTATCTATGGTAGACAGTGCTAATTCCTATAGTTCTATTACTTATCTATCGGATCATTCAGAGGAGGTTGGTGATGAAAAGAACTTTTTCGGACACAATGAAACCAATCCTACAAAGGGAACTTTTGAAATTCCATTTGTGGTCTGGCTTTCTCCCGAATTTAAAAAGGAAAACACAACATTATCTGATTCCATTTCGAACTATATAAATCGTCCTTATCAAACCGATGACCTTATTCATTCGATCTCCAATTTGTATCAAATTGATTGGAAAAATTACCAATCTCAAAAAAGTATTTTCAGCAATGATTTTAGAATTATGAAACGCATGCATGAAATTGATGGAATACAATATGACTTAGATAGTACTTTTTATCCCGAAAGAACTTTATCAATTGAATAAATAAAAAGAATTCAATTGTGCTTAAAATAAACAAACTTACTAAGTACTGAAAATCAATTGATTAACACCTTGATTTAAATTTAATTATTTTTTTTACTACAATGTGGGTTACCTTTTATACCCCTAGCGGTATATACCTATAACAAACAAGATATTCATAACATTTATTTTGTTTATTCATGCGTTTCTTTCCTAAAAAAGCCCTTTTGAACAAAAGGGCTTTTTTCTTTTTAACCACTTTTCACCTCCTCCTTCTTTCTTACTTTGTAATTTCATTTATAGCACAGAATTGCACCAGCCGAATGAAACTCGAATCCATATCAAATCGAGTTTTAAAATATGTGATCTGCATAAAGCAAAAAACGTCGCTCCCGATCCTTAATTAAAATTAAGAATTTAGAAACGACGTTTTTTTTTTTCGAGTGATTAAATTCGTTATCAAATCGAATTCAAAATCACCTATATTTTGTATTCTTTGTTAAGTTTAAAACAACTTAACTTATCTGCATTTTTATTTAGAAGGCAATATTTTTGTTCGTACTTCTCCAAATCCAATTCTCACTCCATTCTGAACACCAAATCCTTGCATAATAACCGAATCTCCATCTTGAATAAACTTCCGTTCCGTTCCATCAGGCATTGCAACAGATTTAGTTCCCTTCCAGGAAATTTCAAGCATTGATCCATATTGACCTTCTTCTGGTCCCGAAATAGTACCAGAAGCCATCATATCTCCTACCTTGATATTACAGCCATTGATCGTGTGATGAGCCAATTGCTGACACATATTCCAATACATATATTTAAAGTTTGAACGACTAACTTGCTTGCTCGCACCTCCTTCAGTTTCGATGATTACATCTAAATTGATGTCGTAGTTCTTATCTCCCTCAAATTCCAAATACGGTAATACTTTTGGATCCTGTTTTTCTCCTGAAACTTTAAAAGGTTCCAATGCATCCAATGTTACAATCCAAGGTGAAGCTGAAGAACCGAAATTCTTTGCTAAAAATGGACCTAGAGGAACATATTCCCATTTTTGAATATCTCGAGCGGACCAATCATTAAACACACATACACCAAAGATATGATCTTCTGCATTTTCTGTAGCAACGGAATCACCCAATTCGGTTCCTTTTCCAACGATAAACGCCATCTCTAACTCAAAATCTAACAATCGACAAGGCCCAAATACAGGTGGCTCATCTTCATTTGGTTTTTGTTGTCCCTTTGGTCTGTGCAAAGGTGTTCCTGAAATTACAATGGACGAAGCCCGACCATGATAACCTACCGGGATATGTTTCCAGTTTGGCAACAACGCGTTATTAGGATCTCTAAACATACAACCTACGTTATACGCATGTTGTTCACTGGAATAAAAATCCGTGTAATCTCCGATTTCAACTGGAAGTTTCATTTCAACCTCTGTCAAAGGAAGTAACATGCGTCCTAAATCTTCAGAATTTTTCAATTCGTCATTTTCGGCATTTAATAGGTCCGAGATTCTATCTCTTACTCCACGCGTCACATCTTTTCCAAGTTCAATAAATGCATTTAAACTGCTTTCATAAAACACGGAAATATCAATACTTAACGCATTAAAATATCCCAACTCCGCAACTACGCTCAAATCGAGCACCTTATCTCCTATACGAGTTCCTACACGTGCATCTGCATTGACACCCGTTTTGAAAACTCCAAAAGGAATATTTTGAATTGGAAAATCAGAATCTTCTGATACATCTACCCAAGATTTAAGGGCAGGATTATTTGCTTTGATCATGGTGGTATTTATTCAAATAAAACTACTTACAATTCAACGTTAACAACTCGGATTAGTATAAAATTAGATCCGAAATAGGGTTGATTAACGCACTACTAATTTTTGCGTAAATGTAACTTGCTTTGTTTGAATTTGCACGAAATAAATGCCCCTTTTAATCTGACCTAGCTCGAGTGTAACAGTAGAAGCCAATGAGCTTCCCTTTTTCACTACTTGCCCAACCTGATTAACCATCGTAAATGTAAAATCTCCTTCCATTTTCGACGAAATTATCACCTCGTATGTTGCTGGATTTGGAAATAATTGAAAACCATGACTTTGAAGTTCGTTGATTCCAACTGAACAAAAACTCATACTCTGTCCGTCCGAAATCGCACTACAATTTAAGGAATTCCAAATTTCTACTGTATACATGGCCAATGTGTCATTCGTTACCGTATACCCACTGGCATTAGCCCCATTAATAGCTATTCCATTCTCATACCACTGAATCGAATCTACCGTTTCATTGGACGACATTAAAAGATCACACCCAGAAGATATCGTAATTTGAGGCTGAGTCGCTCCTTCAAGTACCGTTAATAGTTGGTAGGTCCCTTCGATCAACGCTGGATCCGAAGAATTAAACCGAATGCGGTATGTTCCTGGTGCAACCGCATCGGATATATACGCACTAATTGAACCAGAAGAGTCTGACACAACATTTCCAATTAAAGTCGAATTGGTGAAATCTTGATTGGTATCCGACATTTCTAAATAAAATGTGTTGGTTCCACTAAATCCCCCTACCGCTTCAAAATCAATTTCCAAATAGTTATTTTGACAAATGCTTTGGGCTGAATTGCTGATATAAACATCTTGTAATTTACCTAAAACAAATAATCCATTGGTTCGATCACTTGCTATGATACTTCTTGATGGTAAATATGGATAAACACCCCAACATCCTGAATAACCACCAGTGTAGGACGAATCATTCACAGGATACGTGTCATAAAATGCATCCCGAGTTGGATTTACAGGATCTTCAATATTGAACACCTGTACCCCATCCATATAATAGGATAGATACACCTCATTCCCCAAAATAAAAGGATTATGTGGAGTTGCTAATGCATGGGATTCAAAGGTGGATACTTCCTGAATGTCCAAAAGATCAGAAACATCAAACACTTTCAGCCTCATTCCTACTGGAACTTCATCTGCCATTACAAGATGATCACCATCTTCAGTTAGCCAACTGGAATGATTATATCCTTGATCTGTGTAAAATTCTATTCTATTTATAAATGCGGGGTTCTTTATATCCGTTGCATCATAAATAAACATCCCATCATATCCTGCAGAGGCATAAATCGTATCATTTCGAACATAGGTGTCATGCAGGCAAAGTCCACAATTTGCGAACATATCGTTTCCATAAGTCGTATCATACACTGGTATAACCGGATTGGAAATATCCAATATATCCAACGCGTAAGTAGGGCCTCCTCTTTTGTTACTACTTAAATATGCTCGATCATTATCAATAAAAATACTGTGGGCACTTTGTGACAAAGAATCTTCGTCATAAACTTTCACCACGGAATCGGGAAGATATTGTAAGTCGAAGATTTGAAGACTATGCCCTCCTCCATCACCAACGCCATAGGCATAATGATCATTTGTTTTAAAATCTCTCCATGTACTGGCACTGTTTTGCCCCTTAAAAGAATTTACTTCAACAGGATTATACGGATCTGTTACATCAATGAAATGCGTTCCCCAACAACTTCCAAGAATCGCATACTCTCTTCCATCTGCTTCGTACCCCCATAAATCGTTATAAGATCGTGATTCTCCTAAAGAACAACCAAGTGCCGAATCCGTTTTCCAGCCTCCAAAATTTGTCAAATTAAGGGAATCTTGACCAAATCCAACATGTGAAAAGAACAGGATTCCAATTGCTACAACAATTGACTTATATCCCCCATTAATTTTAAAATTTAAAAGGCTCATCTTGAATTTATTAGTTTTTCAAAAATGTTTCCAACTTGGAATTAACAATAAATATCTAACTTTTCCGGCTAAAATCAAACGATTTAGGTCTAATTAGTCTACTACCAGCTTCCGTGTTTGTACCCCATTTTTACCAAATACTTGAACAAGGTATAATCCTGAATCCAAATCTTTAACATCGATTTCAGCTAAATTCCGATTTTGGACTTCTTTCCTCAAAACTATTTGTCCTAATTCGTTGGAAACGGATACATAAAAGATCGGTCCATCGCTGCGCACCAATACTTTATCTGATTGCTGTACAGGATTAGGATACAATTGTATGTTGGTTGCTCCTTTAATACTTGGTTCGTTCGTTCCCAGTAACTCCGGAGTATCCAATACTACTAGACCATAAGTTACATCACTAGCTACGATCCTGCCGGAAGGTAAATAAGGATATACTCCCCAACATCCATCAAACGCATCAGGAGGATAAACACTTCCCATTGCACTAGTATCATTATCTGGGTAGGTATCATAATATGCCGATTGAAACGGATTAGATGGATCCGAAGCGTCAAAAACCTGTACTCCATCTAAGTAATATGAGATAATAATTTTGTTCTGTCTAAAAAATGGGTTGTGGGGACGAGCATCAGGATGAGATTCAAACTTTGTAAGATATGTAGGGTTCGTAACATCCGATACGTCAAACAATTTCATAGCTAAACCGGAAGGAACTTCATCAGCCATTACCAATGTATTTCCATCTTCACTTAACCAAGAACTATGATTATACCCTTGATCTTCATACACCGTAATACTTGAAATAAAAACCGGATTAAAAACATCTGTCAAATCATAAATAAATAGCCCTGCATATTCTCCACTGCAATAGGCTGTATCATTTCGAACATAAATATCATGCACAGAAGAATTTGAAAAATAAGTTGCCGGAACATTGGTTAGCAATGTAGGGGCTGTTGGATCCGCAAGGGATAAAACGTCCAATGCATAGGTAGACCCATTGAAACGTGTATTGATTCCCATATACAATCGATCTCCATCAATAAATATATTATGCGTACTGGTTGTAAATTCCTGACTATCTGAAATCTTTGTTACTGAATTAGGCAAATCAGAAAGATCAAAAATTTGTAAGGAATTATTCGCCCCGTCTGCTACTCCATAAGCATAGTGTCCATATACCTTATAGTCTCTCCAAATTACATTGTTGGATTTACCCGGAAATGTATTAATCAAAACAGGAGTATCATCCGTCACATCAAAGAAATACGTGGAATGATTACTTCCCATAATAGCATATTCTCGTCCATCAGCGGCATACCCCCAAATATCATTGTAATAGGTGGAAGTATCCGAGTCTGCCCATGTACCTACACGGGTCATATTCAAAGAATCGCCTTGGGCAAAACCTTGCAACATTATAGAACAAAAGATTGAAAACAGGACAATACGCCCAAAAAATTGTAACTTTTTCATTTTAATAACCAGGTTTGTATTAATAAAAAACTAGACCGTAATTAAAGCAAAATTAATGACATTACGGTTATGGAAAGTACAATGTATTACAGCCCTTCATATTTTAGAATGGACAGCAACGCGTTGTATAATTAATCTTATACTCTTTTTCCCTGATTGACATATTATCCAAACTGAACTTGTTTGGAATTTGAATATGGAGCTATTCCGATCTTGTCATATTTTACAGACGGCATCGAATTAATCCAACTTAGTAAGTTAATTTATATTAGTTAACTGCAATTACCCCCATTATTTCAGGGATTTCTTTTTTTACGGCCTCCTCTATTCCTGCTCGCATCGTCATTTCGGACATGGAGCAACTACTACATGCGCCTAACAATTCCACTTTCACCATCATATCATCCGTGATCTCCAACAATTTCACATTTCCACCGTCCTTTATCAAATAAGGTCTGACTGAATCTAATGCTTGTTCAACACGTTCCGAAATTTCTACCATGTTAATCTGTGATTCGATAGTTTATTAGCTTAAGATGCCGTTTATATTTCTTTAAAAAAACTTAGTTTCCGTATTACAAATATACGGAAATAATATTAGAACCCCTAAGTACGGGTTATTTCAACGATTTTTGTATCTGGCGCACTTGTATTTCGTTGATCTATGGCCTGCACCACATTGTCTGCCAACTGCTCAAAAGCATTAAAAGTTACTTTATTCTCATTCATAACTTCTGGAGTTCCTTCATCTCCATTTTCACGGATACTTTGAACCAACGGAATTTCACCCAACAACGGTACTCCATTTTCTTCCGCAAATTTCTTACCTCCGTTTTCTCCAAACAAATAGAATTTTTTATCTGGGAGTTCGTTTGGTGTAAAATAGGCCATATTTTCAACTACACCAAGCACTGGAACATTGATTTTCTCTCCTGTAAACATGGATAGACCTCTACTTGCATCAGCTATAGCAACCTTTTGAGGAGTCGTAACGATAATCGCTCCGGTTAAAGCCAATGTTTGTACCAATGTCAAATGAATATCGCTTGTTCCTGGAGGCAAATCAATGAGTAAGTAATCTAATTCGCCCCAGTCGCAATCTGTAATAAACTGCTTTAAAGCCGAAGTAGCCATAGCTCCTCTCCAAACCACGGCTTGAGAAGCTTCCGTTAAAAACCCCATGGACATCAATTTTACACCATGTTTTTCGACTGGCATCAAAAAGTTTTTCCCCTCATGCTTAACCACATATGGTCGTTCACCTTCAACACCAAACATAGTCGGTCCAGATGGTCCGTATATGTCTGCATCCATTAAACCAACCTTATACCCTTTCTTTGCAAGTGAAATAGCTAAATTAGATGTAACGGTAGATTTCCCTACGCCCCCTTTTCCAGATGCCACAGCCACAATATTCTTTATTTCAGGAAGTGGATTTGGTTTTTTCTGTGCAACTACTTTTCTGGAAAACTTAATATCAAAAATTAAATCTTCTGATAATCCCTGCACCTCTGCAATAATCTGTTGTTTTAAATCTTGTTCATGGACAGAAGAGTGAGCAGGAAGAACTTCTAAATGAATTTGAACTTTCAAACCATCTAGCTCTAGATTCTTCAAAAATGCCTGAGAAATAATATCTTTCCCTGAAACCGGATCTATAACTTTAGAAAGGACGTTGAATATATCTTTTTTTACCATATCTGCTTTTTGTATCTAACGGATTTTTGCACATCAAATCCAGTTCTGCAAAGTTACGACAATCGATTAAGGCAAACAAGAAAAGTATACAAACAAGATATTAGGGTTACTTAGTTTACACAAGTTGTATTAATGATTAACATTAGGTATCTGCCTATTAAGTAATATGGTACATTAAGTATTTACGATATTTCTGATGCTTACATTTACCATGTAATATTTATGGAAGCAAAATGTCTTCGCGTATGTTCCTAAGTTACCTTAAACAAACAAAATAAATTGAACTTAAATAATATTAATATTAGATAAATTTCGTTAAAATTGTAGGACGAACTAAGTTTTTTCTTGACGGACAATAAATGAGCGCTAAACCATTTAGAGAACGACAAGTAAAATAATACAGTAAAAATGGGAGTAGGTGTATTTCACATTTTGAGATTATTAATTATGACTTAGTCTGATTTAAATAATATAATTTCTTAAACATAGTATGTTCTCAGCGATAATAGTAGATGATGAAGAATTGGCGCGCAAAACATTGCAAGGATTCTTAAAAAATCATTGTCCTGAAGTAACCATTCTTGGTACAGCCGAATCTGCCGATGCAGGATTTTACTTGGTCAATACGTTAAACCCAGATGTTGTCTTTTTAGATATTGAAATGCCCATGAAAAATGGATTCGATTTCTTAAACATGTTTGAAAATGTCTCTTTCAAAACAATTTTCACAACTGCTTACGGTCATTACGCAATTGATGCTATTAAGTATTCAGCATTAGATTACATCCTTAAACCATTGGATATTGAAGAACTCAAAGACTCTGTTAAAAAAGCAGAGGGAGCTCTAAACGAAGAAAGCGACGCTACCCAAATTCAAACACTTTTGAAAAACCTCAAATCCGAGGAAGATTTACAACAAATAGTAATCCCAGAAATGGACGGATTTAAAATTATGAAGGTGGATGAAATCTTGTATATCAAATCAGACAAGGTTTATAGCGAAATCTATCATAAAGATTCTATGATCGTCTCTTCGAAATCTCTTAAAGAATACGACAACTTGCTAAGTTCTAACGGCTTTTTCAGGATCAACAAATCTCATCTCCTAAATATCTCAAAGGTAAAAGAGTATAAAAAAGGAGAAGGAGGAACTGCAATCATGGAAAACGGAATGGAAATTGAAGTTTCAAGAAGAAGAAAAAAAGATTTCCTATCCTTATTCATTTAGTGAAGAATCATAATTGCCTTATCTGATAAAGTTTCTTCCTTCTATAAAGATTGCCTTGCTTTAAATTTATTGAATGTTGAGATCTAAATTAACGTAATTGACATCCTTGTTTATTTTCTTTGTTATCCGGCATTGAATTATTAAATTCGCCCTTTACAAAATCCAATAATCATTAATAATCGACTTCATTTATGAAGTTTTTCTTGATATTGGACTTTAATACTTTCTTTGTCATACAATAAAACTTGTAACTGGATTTATAGCTACTCTTTGCGTATAAAAATGGTCACAAAATCAAAATAGAATCAGATGAGTACAAAAAATGAAGGTTGGGGATCACGTGTCGGACTAATTCTGGCGATGGCAGGTAACGCTGTTGGATTGGGTAATTTCCTGAGATTTCCAGTACAAGCCGTACAAAACGGTGGTGGAACATTTATCATCCCCTATCTTGTATCATTCTTATTAATGGGAATTCCGCTATTATGGGTGGAATGGGCAATGGGTCGATACGGAGGTAAATATGGAGATCACTCTACTCCTTTTATCCTCGATAATATGACAAAAAAACGTCTTTGGAAGTATTTCGGCGTTTTTGGCATATTTACAAATCTAGGAGTAATGGCCTATTACACTTACATTGAATCTTGGACATTAACATATACCTTAAAATCTCTAAGAGGAGATTTTCTTGGTATGAATATCGAAGAAGTTGGGGATACATTCAACAACTACGTAGATTTAGGAAGTAGCATTAACATTCCGGGATGGGCATTTTTAGCATTTGTAGTAACTTTAGTTCTAAATATTTATATCCTATCTAGAGGATTAACAGATGGAATTGAAAAGGTTGCCAAAATTGCAATGCCTTTGTTAATATTATTCGGAGTTTTCCTGGCTATTAAAGCCGTTTTCCTTGGTAACACAGGGAATTGTGTAGATTGTGATTCGCACGTTGGACTTAACTTTCTATGGAAACCTCAATTTGATACTCTCGCAAATCCGAAAGTTTGGCTTGCAGCAGCTGGTCAAATATTTTTCACATTATCCGTTGGAATGGGGACTATCCAATGTTATTCTTCCTATTTAAGATCTAAAGACGATGTTGCTTTGAATGCAATGTCTGCTGGTTGGATGAATGGTTTTGTAGAAATTGTATTAGGAGCTTCTGTAGTAGTTCCTATCGCAGTAGGATATATGGGACTTGACTGGGTGAAAGAAAAAGCTGGCTTCATGATGGCTTTCCAAACAATGCCTTATTTATTTGATCAATGGGGCCCTACTATGGCTATAATTAGTGGAGTTGCATGGTTTGGATTGTTATTCTTTGCAGGTATTACATCTTCTCTTGCGATGGGTACTCCTTGGATGGGATTCATGAAAGACGAATTCAAATGGAGTAATAATAAATCTGCTTGGACTCTTGGAGTACTACTATTCTTTATGGCACTCCCCACAATTTTCTTCTTTGAAAAAGGTGTTTTCGATGAATACGATTATTGGACAGGAACCGTTTCACTTGTAATCTTTGCATTTGCAGAAGTAATATTGTTTGCTTGGGTTTTTGGAATTGACAACGCATGGCATGAGATTACATCTGGTGCGGACATGAAAGTTCCTCGGATATATAAACCTATCTTGAAATATGTAACTCCGCTTTTCATCGGAATTATCCTTATCAGTTCGCTGATTTTGCCAAAAGACAATGATTGGAAAACAGCTTTCACAGAAAAATGGGAATTTGATAAAGGAAGTATTATTGGGAAACTCTCGAACAATGGCATAACTCATAACAGAGAATACTTTTCAGATTACCAACAATCAGGGGTAGAAGGTAAAGTCTCTTCCATCACAAAAGTGATAAACAAGACTTCCATTGTTATCATTTCTCCACAAAAATATTTCAAAAATGAAATTGGTCGAACAAAGGAATTTAAAAAAGGGACTAAAGATGTGGTGCCGTTTGACTCCACCAAGTCAAATACCGTCAGCTTTTTCAATGTAGATGAAGTGAGCGTAAAAGAAGGCGATCAGGTAAAAGCTGACTCAAAATTGGTAAAAGGTAGTTTTATTAACAACCGATTCTTCATTGATATGTCTCGATTGTTTCTTTTATTAATTTTTATAGGGCTGTGCTTTATTGTAAGAAAAGCTTCCAGCTTACGTAAAGAGAACAATCCTGTTACGCCTACAAACTAACTAGAAAATAATATTATATTAATTTTACAAACCAAATATAGATATGACTACTTCCGCCTTAATACTCATGATTACCGTACAGGTTACTGTAACGGCGGTTACCGCCTATTTCTTTATTAAAGTGCTTCGTACTCCAGAAAACACGGAGCCGGATTCCTCCCAAGAAAATGAATGAGGAATAAAGTAAGTAACGAATTTTAAATCTCTAATCTACGTAAGTACTTAAATTACGTATTGAACATGCACCACTATATCCCATATAGTGGTGCATGTTTTATTTATATCAATTGAACACATCCCAAAATACTCACAAAGACCTTATAAATATAACTATACATATAATTAAACATTTTTTGATTTAAATTATATTTCTTTTCTATTTTTGTACTAGATAAATGTCACATGACAAATTTAATATCTAAATGAAAAAGAAAGTTCAAAAGTGGTTCAAAGACGTATTCGGGTTCTCTCAAACTGAAATAAATGGTTTTTTTATTCTTTGCGTTATCCTTCTATTATTAATTGTTACCCCATTTTTTTTTCATACAAGCCAAGGTTACACCAATTTCCATAAAGATCAAGCCGCTCTTGACTCCCTGCTTTCTTCTTTAAGCCAAACATCCTTAGGGGAGCCTGCAACTAACGCTTCCGCTAAAAGCGGTTTACAATCTGCTTTTAATAATTCAAACACAGATAAGTCTCCTTCTCCAAGTTATCACCCATTCGACCCTAACCATGTTTCGTTAAATGGGTGGATACAAATGGGTGTTTCAGAGAAAATTGGTCTTCGAATAGGCCATTTCTTACAAAGTGGAGGTCAATTTAGAATCAAAGCTGATCTAAAAAAAATCTATGGTTTTCCGGATGACAAATATAAATCATTGGCCTCATACATTACTTTGCCAGATTCCATGCATCAATGGTCAAAATTCGCTAGAGATAAAAAACGTGCTCTTAGGAAAACGAAAAGAGATTCAACTTCTAAATCGCGTATGAATATCAATCGTTATAAAGCTAGATCAATTACACCATTTGAAATTAATTCATGCTCAAAAAATGAGCTTATACAAATACACGGGATTGGAGAGAAACTTTCTGAGCGAATTATCAAATTTAGAGATAAATTAGGAGGCTTTTATAGTAAAAATCAATACCGAGAGATTTATGGATTGGATTCCAATGTGATTCTACAATTAGAACAATATTCAACACTTACAATGGATAACATTCGAAAAATAGATTTGAATACCTGCACCAAAGATACACTTGCACATCATCCTTATATCGATTATCATCTTGCAGATATAATCATTAATTTCAGAACGCAGCATGGTCCTTACCCATCTATAGAAGGGATTCAAAAGATCTATGTAATTCAATCCAAACCAGATTTATACCGCAAAATCTCGCCATACCTATCTGTTCCACTAACGGATTAACTTGATTTGAATAAAACAAAGAAAACCTTTGCAACAGGGTTACAAAGGTTTTCTTACGTTAAGTGATATTTCTATCAGCTCTTTTTCAAGATTGATTCAATCACTACATTCATTTTGGATTAACTAAACCCTAAACTTCGTATTGACAAAATCTAGAATTGATCTATTACAGTTCGAAATCTTTTTCTCCTGCCTTAATCTCTACTTCAATATGATTTTCCTCTGGAGGAACCGGACATTTAGTTTTTGGATTATAAACACAGTACGGGTTAAAAGCATTATTGAAATCTATTTCATCCATTTTACCATTTGGAACATGCCACTGGATGTATCTTCCACCTCCAAAGGTTTCTTTTCCATTTGTAGCATCCTTAAAAGGAATGAATAAATAATCAGCAAATTCTTTGCTGTGCTTCGATTTCGACACATTTTGATAAGCAGTCAACTTACATTCTTTCCCATCAATAGTAAATGTAATAATACCGTGCTTTACATAACTATGAGGATGACCATTTCTAAATGGCATAGTAATTACTACCTGATCCTTAAGCTTTTCGTATTTAACTTTTACTTTATAAGCTGGATTCACGGAATAATAATTAAGTCCCTTAAACTTTTCTTTCTGCTCTGATGACAGAGGAGAATGATTGTGTGGATGCTGATTACTATGGTGTCCGGTTTTAAAGGCTTTGTCTTTCTTAGCTCTTTTTTCTTCTTCCTCCTTAATATAAGCAGTCTTGTCTTCCTGACTCATTTGCGCTTTGGCAGAGTAACTTACCATAACCATCGCAAACATTGCCAGAATCAATACAAATTTACTACGTTTCATAATTCAATACTTTAATTCAATTCAAGATAAACAAATATATTTTTTATAAAATAAATAACCAAAATTTTTTATACTTTGCTAATAAATAATGGTACAATTACTAAATGCAACAAGTCCTTAAAACATATTTAAACAGACTCATCAACTTGAAAGGCAACAACCGTTCCATCTTTTTATCGCGGCTTTCAAAATCACAAGACCTAGACCTTCAAAATCTTGATTTCAGCCTTAATGAGGGGGCTTTTCACATAATTGAAAAATTAATTGCGGGGCAAAAAAAAATTGAAATATGCAAACATATTGATAGCCGAGATGCACAATCCAATGTACAAAGTACCCAATTAAAAAAAATACAACGGAAGTATAAATTTATTGTAGAAGAACGAGGTGCTAAGGATCTTTTTGTTGCATGGCCCTTCGTAGAGGGTAAATTAATGGACAATACTGTAATTCGATGTCCACTTTTGTTTTTCCCAGTGGAACTTGAATTAAATAAAAAGAATGTGTGGGAACTTTCTTTACGAAAGGATGAAACCCCCACTTTTAATAAAAATTTCCTGTTAGCCTATTCTTTCTTTAATCAAACCGTTCTAAATGAAGAATTACTGGAGGAAACATTCGAAGATTTTGGAGCAGATGCTACTGTATTTAAAACCAACCTATATGAATTACTAAAAAACCAGAACCTTGAATTAAATTTTAATTCGGATCTCTTCGCGAATCAACTAAAAAAATACATCGATATTTCAAAACACGATTTTGAAAATACGCGAAAAACAGGAATGCTTAAACTTATGCCTAATGCAGTTTTAGGTATTTTTCAGCAACATACATCCTTCTTATTTCCGGATTATCAGGAATTATTAGATCAGGGTAAAATAGAATCTATTTCAAACTTTTTTGAGTCCAAACATATTATCCTTGATAAGTATAAAAAAGATATGCTCATACGGGAACATTATACCTATAATGCTTTTCCAATGGACGCACACCAGGAAAAGGTACTTTCACAAATTAAACAAGGCAAATCACTCGTTGTACAAGGTCCTCCAGGAACAGGGAAGTCACAACTCATTTGTAATATTGTTACAGATTTCTTAGCACGAGGTAAAAAAATATTGATTGTTTGTCAAAAAAAGGCAGCCCTTGATGTGGTATATAATCGACTTAAAGAAAAAGATCTAGAGCACTTTTCTGGCTTAATCCATGATTTTAAATCTGATCGAAAAGATTTATATGAAAAAATAGGATTACAAATTGATAATATTGAAAAATATCAAATTCGAAATTCACGGCTTGACACCGTGTTTCAAGAACGGAAGTTTTTCGAATTAAGCAACTCCATTTCAGCGATCACCAGTGAATTCGATGAATTCAAAGACGCGCTATTTGACCAAAAGGAATGTGGCAAGAGCGTTAAAGAGCTTTACTTAACGACAAACAAGAACCTTCCTTTTATTGACTTCAATCAATACTATGCTCATTTCAAGGAAGAAAACAAAAAAGAATTTCTTCGAAAACTAAAGGCGTATTTACTATATGCAGGTGATTTCGAACAAGTGGATTATCCATTGCACGATCGGGTTTCGTTCGCTCATTTTTCATATTCTGATCAAAACAGATTGATTGAGAAAATGGAAACCGTCGTTAAAACTCAAATACAATTTAAATCCCAATTAAAAGAATGGCTCGTAGACTCCTTCGATTTAGGAGAAATTGAATGGGTACTTGAACGTAAAGGCCTATTTCAAGAATTAAAATTGAAATTGGCAAATGATGAAACCTATGCTCAATTTGTAGAGTACACTTCCGTAAAAACAGATATTACCAAATTTCGACAAGCAGCAGATCGGCTGAATCAAGTATTTGATGGCGAAGGGATAGAAACATCATTAAAGAATGATGAATTAGGTGCTTTCCATAGTTTGCTACAAAAGTCATTAGCAAACCGCAAAAACCCTGTAAAATGGATGTTTTGGAAACTCTTTTCAAAGGATCGTTACTGGATTAAGCGAGTATTAGTAGCGAATCAATTGGATTTAGACAAAGATGATTTAGGATTATTGGAGCAGAAGATAGAAGCTCGCATGAACCTAGAGCACAATATTACCGCACTAAAAGGAATGGACTTCATTTCTAAAATCCCTCAAAAACGGGATCAAAAATCCATCCGAAAATATCTTTTACTCCACGACAAAGCGCTAGAAGCAAAAGAAATATATTCAACTTTACGAAGCTTTAAAGAGTTTTTTCGATTTGGAGATTATAACCGATTATCCTTCGAAAACACCGTTGATCTTCTTTTTGAATACATTGAAGGTATAAAAACAGAAATGAATCAATGGTCTGAATACCTTTCACCTTCTCAAATTCAGCAATTACTTGGTCATCCAGAATATCTAGACACCATTCGGCCGATTTTGGATCGAGATTTTGATTCATTATGTGAATATGATAAGATCGTATCGGAATTAGAACCAATCGAGGTCCAAATAATTGATAAGATTAAGGAAAAAAGCGAAGATTATTCAGAAGAAACTTGGCTTCCGCTATTTGAAAACAGCTTAGGAATTTCTTGGATTGAGCATATTGAAATAAAGTATCCTATATTAAGAAGTGCCTCCACGCGGAAGTTTACTCAAATGGAAAAAGATCTTCAAGCATCTGTTTTAGAAAAACAGGAGTTAAGTAAGGAAATCATGCTTTTAAAAGCGCGGGAAGTAACCTATAACAACGTTGAATACAACCGACTTAAAAACATGACTACCTATCGTCAACTAGGAAATCAGGTTAATAAAAAAAGACGTATTTGGCCAATCCGAAAATTGGTGCAGCAATACTCAGACGAATTAATGGATTTAATTCCATGTTGGTTATGTTCGCCGGAAACCGCATCGGCCGTTTTTCCACTGGAAGAAGTATTTGATATTGTCATATTTGACGAAGCATCGCAATGCTATTCTGAAAAATCGATTCCTGCAGTAGCCAGAGGCAAACAGGTATTGATTGTTGGCGACAGTAATCAACTTGCTCCCAACGACTTATACCAAGTACGCTGGGAAGAATTGGACACGGATGATCAACCGGATTTAGAAGCTGAGTCGGTATTGGATCTTGCCTCGTTTTATTTAGATACAATAAGTTTAAAACAACATTATCGAAGTCGATCTCTAGAGTTGATCGACTTTTCCAATAAACACTTTTACAATTCCAATTTACAACTCATACCAGATTTTCGCGACATCAACGAAAAGCCACCGGGCATTAATTATATAAAAGTGAATGGAATTTGGGAGCAAAGCACTAATCCTATTGAAGCTAAAAAAGTAATTGAAATTGTTTTAGATTTTATTTCTAAAGGAATCTCCGATCTTGGTGTAGTAACTTTTAATTTTCAGCAACAACAACTTATTCTAGACTTGCTTGAACAAACAGCGATTGAAAAGAACATTTTAATTCCTGAATCAGTTTTCGTTAAAAACATAGAAAACGTTCAGGGAGATGAACGGGATCACATCATATTTTCAATTGGTTATGCAAAGGATCAGGGCGGGAAATTAAGAATGCATTTTGGAAGTTTAAATATGCAAAAAGGAGAAAACAGGTTGAATGTAGCCATAACCAGAGCTAGAGAATCCATTACACTTGTCAGTAGTATTTCTCCAGTAGAACTTAAAGTGGATCAAACAGCTAATGATGGTCCAAAGCTTTTAAAGAAATACCTAGAATACGCATTTGATGTTTCCAATGGCAATTATATCCCTACTCCTTTTACTTCTTTAAAAATAGCTTCTGATTATTTCTTAAAAACGGTGATTCAAAGTGAATCAGAATCACTTAACCCAGAACTTCCATTCGCTGATTTGACAGAAAAGGCTACCGACAAAGATGGGGGAACTAAATATAAATCGTTGATTTTTACGGACGACGATCTCTACTATGAAAATATAAGCGCGAAAGAAACGCACGCCTACATTCCTATTTTCTTACAAAGTAAACACTGGAAGTTTAAGCGCACCTACACTCGTGATTGGTGGAAAAATCGAACAAACTAGTTCATTCGTCTAATTTCTTTCGTTAGTCTATAGCCAGTTAGTTCTTTTGTTTCATCTTCATTAATAGAAGAATTCAACCTGGTCATTAGAGTTTGTATATATAATATATAATGTTTAAAAAATTGTTTCTACATCGAATAAAACTTCACCTGCCAACCATCGTGATCGTAACCGTAATAACTGCTACTATTTCTGCTTGTGACCAAAATGAAAGTCAGCCTTCCGTCGTTACAAAATCAAATAATGATTCTTCTTTGGTTGTTTCGCTTTCACCAAAGGAAATTATTGCAGTTCGAAAAACAATTGATCAGTTATTTGATGGAATGCGAAAGGCCGATTCTTCCTTGGTTCGTTCCGCATTTCATGTCGATCCAACGATGCAATCTTGTTACACAAATAAGAAAGGTGAGCGAATTGTT
The DNA here is from genome assembly GCA_965277185.1 of Cytophagales bacterium. Taxonomy (GTDB): domain Bacteria; phylum Bacteroidota; class Bacteroidia; order Cytophagales; family JAHDFW01; genus JAHDFW01. Next base: position 33,291 of record CBDICC010000058.1, read on the forward strand.
AAAACAGAATCAATTGAAGATTTCATCAATGCAGTAGGATCTCCACACGCTGAAATCTGGGATGAACGCACCTACAATATAGAAATAAATGTTGATGGCCCCATGGCACAAGCATGGGTTCCATATCAATTTTATATTGATTCAACGTTCAGTCATTGTGGTGTAAATGCATTTCAATTAATAAAGCCAGATAGCCTATCACCATGGAAAATAATCCGCATTATGGATACTCGAAGGCGTAAAGATTGTCTCGAAACAACTAATATTTAATCCTTCGGCAAATTGAATTGCAACTGATAGGATGTGCTCCTCCCTCCTCCTTCTTCCTGATATAATACTTGTTTTGACTGTAAGTCTTGAATATCGCGAAGGGCCGTATCCTGTGAGCATTTACATAGTTTTGCCCATTTGGTTGATGTTAAGTTACCGTAAAATTCACCGAAAAGTAATTGAATCATTTTATCCTGTCGTTTATTAAACAACGTATTCTGGTGCTCTTTCCAAAATTCTGCTTTGCGAAGTACATGTTTCAACATTCGCTCAGAATCATTAATCGCTTGTTTCAAACAATTCAAAAACCAAACTAACCAAATGGTAATGTCTAATCCTCCTTTTTGTGTTTTTTCAAGTGCTTGATAATAACCTTTTCGATCTTTTAAGATTTGGGCTGACATACTATAGAAGCGAAGATTGGTATCATCTGATCTTGCCAATAACAAATCCGTCAAACCACGTGCGATCCGACCATTTCCATCTTCAAACGGATGTATGGTTAAAAACCACAAATGTGCTACTCCTGCTTTAATTACAGGATCGATCATTGGATAAGCATTAAACCAAGTTAGAAATTGATTCATTTCTCGATCCAACATCGTAGAATCCATGGCCTCAAAATGTATTTTTTCTCGGCCTAATGAACCGGATACTACCCGCATAGGACCTTTCTCACCTTTTCTCCATTCTCCAATTGTTATGCTATTTGTTTTAGTGTCTTTTTCTGCAAAAAGTAAATTATGCCAATCAAACATTCTTTCTTCAGAAATCGGCAAATGATGATTCTCTGTCGCATCCAACATCATCTTTACCACACCATCTATATTTCTGGATACTTTTATAGTAGAATTAAATGACATTCCTAAATGTCGTGCTACAGAAGAACGTACTTCTTCCTTACTTAAAAACTCATCTTCGATCTCATGACTTTTCAATACTTCTGTACTAACTACATCCATATTTGCTTCTTCACGCAACGAAAACCCAAGGTTTTCCATTTTACCTAAAAGCCTTCCTTGCAAATTTCGTACTTCTCCTAAAAGAGCACTTAACACTTCGTAATCCCAATAAAACGAGGGCCAATCGGCCTGTTCATAAATATATCTTTTTGCTTTCCCCACCTCCAAAGATATTCATTTTTTTCTGGTTTCCCTCCTATTCTCCGCATTTTAAGCATCCTTTACATTTTACAAACGCAAAAGTCACATTTTTAGATTTGAATGGGCTTTTTCAAACAATCTTTCCTTCTATCGCAAACAAGTTTTAATTTCTGTATGCTGTTAAATCCCGTTTTAATATCTTTGCTGCATGAAAGAAAAGATTCAGGAGACGATTCAGAAGGTAGAGGAATTTGTAATCGACAATCAAGAAAAATTAGATGATTTCAAACTTCGCTTTGTCAACAAAAAAGGAGAAGTAAATGAGCTGTTTGGCAATCTTAAATCTGTACCTAATGAGCAGAGACGAGAAATTGGTCAAGCTTTAAATGAATTGCGTAATAAAGCAATGGAAAAATTTAAATCTTCAGCTGCCGGTCTTAAAAACCAAAAGAAGTCTTCCTCTTCTGAAATTGATCTTACGCTTCCTTCTTACCCCCATGAATTGGGTACAAGGCATCCTTTATCTATTACGCATTCGGAGATCATTCGAATATTTGAGCGAATTGGCTTCAATATCTCCGAGGGTCCTGAAATTGAAGATGATTGGCACAATTTTTCTGCGTTAAATTTCCCTCCAAACCACCCTGCTAGAGAAATGCAGGATACTTTCTTCATTGAAAAAGATCCCGATTTGGTACTAAGAACGCACACCTCGTCAGTACAGGTACGTGTTATGGAAAATGAAAAACCACCAATCCGAACACTTTCTCCTGGTCGTGTTTTTAGAAATGAAGCAATCTCCGCAAGAGCGCATTGTGTTTTTCATCAAGTTGAAGGATTATACATTGATAAAACCGTGTCTTTCCTTGATTTGAAGGAAACACTAAGTTACTTTGTAAAGGAACTCTTTGGACAAAAAACTAAAATGCGTTTTCGTCCTTCTTATTTTCCATTTACCGAACCAAGTGCGGAGGTAGACATTTCATGTTTTATATGTGGTGGTGATGGGTGTAACATTTGTAAAAAGAGCGGATGGGTAGAAATAGGAGGTGCAGGAATGGTTGATCCAAATGTATTAGAAAGTGCCAATATTGATCCAAAAGAATACTCTGGTTTTGCTTTTGGAATGGGTATTGAGCGAATTACGATGCTAAAGTATCAAATTAATGACTTAAGATTATTTACGGAAAATGATGTGCGCTTTTTGAGACAATTTAAAGGACTTGTTTAATTCTAAATGTAGACTAAAGATTCTTTCAAACTAGTTCTAGCACAATATATGAATAGCAGTAGTCTGTTCTATTATTGATTATTTTTCATTCCTTGAAACTTATCCAACATTCGAGCTGTCTGGGCATGCAGTTTTTTACGAAAAAAACCGGTCCCTCCTAACAACCATCCTTTAAATCCCAATGCCTGGCTAGCCCATTTGTGCAGGTCAAATAAGTCATCATGGCGAATGATCTTTCCATCTTTAAAGGTGAATGTCGCCTCTATAATATTATGTACTGGTCTACCTGTTTGACTAAATGTATACCAAGCTTCCCAGTGCGCTTCGGATGAAGAGTTTACTTTAAACTCTAATTTAAAATCTTGTGCATTTTCACAAAGCATTTCCCACATCGCATTGGTTCGTGTACTATCCAATTGTCCAAATCCGGGATCAGAAAACATAACATCTTCATGATACAAGTTGTTCATCCCCTGCCAATCCAAGTTTTGAAAACATTGGTAAAAAGTTTGAATACATTCTTTTTGGCACTTGGTTTCATCTTGTTGCTTATCCCCTTCCATGGTCGTAGTTACTTGCTATTGGTGTTTTTCTGCTTTGATTTAGAACGATTTTTTGACTTGGCAAAAGAATCCAACATTTCGTTCATCTTTTGTTCCTGTTCAGCCTGTTTTTTTCTGGCAAGAAAAGAAAGAGGCACAAAAACACCAATGGACAACCCCCACAAAGATGCCATCAACCATTTGAAATCCATCTCTGGCTTAATCATCATCATGAAACTGGTGCACAGTGATCCAATAAATAAGCTAAATAGTATTCTTGTAAAAAGTCGTTGATAAAACATGAATGATCTCAATTGCTGATAAAACAAGAAAGACGCGAAATTATGAACATTTACCGATTCACCTTCGCGTCTTTCCAATATTGATATTGAATCCAAATCAAATTTGGATAGAGTTAACTTAAATTAGCTTAGATTAAAAATCAGCTAATGTTTTGTCTATAATATCACAACATTCATGCACTTGCTCTTCGGTGATAACCAAAGGAGGTGCAAATCGAATGATGTTTCCGTGGGTTGGTTTAGCCAACAATCCATTTTCTTTCATTGCCACGCAAATGTTCCAGGCCGTAGCACTATCTTCAGAGTCATTAATAACAACTGCATTCAATAATCCTCTTCCTCTTACTAAGTTTACCAATTCGTATTTTTCTACAAGCGCTTGCATTCTTTCTCGGAAAATTTTCCCCATTGCATTCGCGTGTTCCATTAGGTTTTCATCCTTTACAACTTCTAATGCTTCCATCATCACCGCACAGGCTAAAGGATTCCCTCCGTATGTAGAACCATGTTCTCCTGGTTTAATTCCAAGCATAATTTCGTCATTACTTAAAACAGCTGATACGGGCATAACTCCACCTGAAATCGCTTTTCCAAGAATAATCATATCTGGCTTTACACCATCATAATCTGCACAAAGCATGGTACCTGTTCTAGCTACACCTGTTTGCACTTCGTCACACATAAAGATGACGTTGTATTTCGTACAAAGAGCTTGAACTCCTTTCACATATCCTTCAGAAGGCACATAAACGCCTGCCTCTCCTTGAATTGGCTCTACCAAAAAACCACATACATTCGGGTTTTTTAAAGCTTCTTCTAATTGCTCCAAATTATCATAATCAATAATCTGAAAACCTGGCATGTAAGGACCAAAACCATCTTTTGCTACTGGATCTGTAGATGCAGAAATAATAGTAGTCGTTCTACCATGAAAATTTTCCTTAGCTACTACAATAACAGCTTCATCCGTAGGAATATTCTTTTTGGTGTATCCCCATCTTCGGGCCAATTTAATCGCAGTTTCATTTGCTTCTGCACCGGAATTCATCAAGATTGACTTATCATATCCAAAAAATTCACATAGATACTTTTCAGCTACTCCTAATTTATCAGAATAAAACGCACGAGAAGTTAACGTTAACTGTTCCGCTTGATCTTTCAATGCCCCAATAATTCGAGGATGACAATGTCCTTGATTTACAGCACTGTATGCTGATAAGAAATCAAAGTATTTTTTCCCTTCAACGTCCCATAAAAAAACGCCTTCTCCTTTGTTGAGAACTACTGGTAAAGGATGATAATTGTGTGCCCCATACTTGTCCTCAAGTTGCATAGCTTCCTTGCTACTTGTAATCGTACTTAACATGATGTATTAAGATTTAAATAGTTGGTGCCCGTCGTTTGGCAGACTCGGCATATGCTCAGAACTTCAAAGATACAAAAAATGTCTAATTTTTAGAAACCAGAGGCTGTTTTTGTTTGAAGAGAGGAAGTATCACAACAGCTTTATGTCAAGATTCGAATTCAACTATTTTCAGAAATCTATCACTACTTTACCATCCACTAAAGAAGTTTTCGTTAAAAAAACAACAAATATATTTTTACATACATATTTTTAATATATAAATTTAAATTTAATTAAATATTAATTTATAGATATATAAACTTAAAGATAAAATGCTACAAAAGACGATAAAGAAACTAATTGGGTTGAAGAAAGAAGAACTGGATTTATTTTTAGAACAAAAACAAATGATCGCGCAACCTGCCCGCTTAATTCCTATGTTAAAAACAGGAGATGAAATGGCATTAACGTCAATATTTCTCACGACAATCAAGCTTGTAAAAGAATTTAGAGATGATCTATTTAAACAAATAAATTTAAACCGATCAGGAAGAGTACTCTATTTCACCGAAGTGTCTTTTCCTGAAATTAGTAAATCCAGATTTGATGGCATGCTGATTATCATATCTAAAGGAGTGATTTCAGACGCTGTAATATTAGAAATGAAAAATAAAACAAACAAGATAGACCTAGCTCAAATTGAAGATTATATCGGAATTGCTAAAACACTAAAAATTAACAAATTAGTAACTATATCAAATGAATTTGTTCCAAACCCTAGTCAATCTCCTGTAAAGATAAAAGTGCCAAAGAACTTCTCTTTACTTCATTTTTCGTGGACTTATCTTGTTACCAAAGGTCAACTATTATTGTTTGACAATGACACAAACATCGCAGATGAAGATCAGGTTGAAATAATGCGAGAAGCTCTTTATTACTTTGAGAATCCTGCTTCCGGAGTAAGTGGATATGTTCAAATGAAGCCAGGATGGAAGGAAATTTGCGAATCAATCAGAGCACAGAAACCCTTAAAAAACTCAGATCAAGCAGTAGAAGATGCCTTATTAAGTTGGTACGAAGAAGAGAAAGACATGGCTCTGTTACTTAGCAGAAAATTAGGAGTACTAGTTAAGTCTTCTGCTAAAAATAAGGATAGTTTAAAACAAGACAGTACTCGACTAATCAAAGAAAATTATATAATTGGAATGCTTTCTATCAAAAACTCCGTTTCCGATATTAAGATCAACATTGAATTTGAACGAAGAATAGTTACTATGTCCGTAAAAGTCACACCCCCACTAGATAAAGGAACCACGGCAAGAATTACCTGGATATCAAAACAACTGGAACTATGCAAAAAGAAAAGCGAGGGGAAATTTAACACACTACATAAGGATTTATGGATCGAGGGAAATGTAAAGTTTGCTAAAGCAAATATAAAAGTCAAATTAGACAGATTAAGTGAACTAAACGAACTCGCAAAAGGAAAAGAAATTCAAGCATTCTATATTGTTCTTAGCCGAGATTTTGGAGCTGGGTTTGCTAGTACAAAAAAATTCATTGTTTTAATTGAACAAATGATCTCAGACTATTATGAAGGAAGCGTTCAACATTTATCAAATTGGAAAGCTCCTGCTCCTAGAATTGTAAATTAAAATCTTCGATCGAACCTTATTTATTCCAATTCTGTTAACGCCCTATGAAAAGTCTAAAACTAAAATTTACCAACCGCAACAAGCAGGAATTATCTGCACGCATGGAATTACCCGTTGATCAAAATCCAAAGGGATACGCTTTGTTTGCGCATTGCTTTACTTGTAGTAAAAATTTAGCCGCCGTTGGCAACATTGCTCGTGCGCTTACTCAACATGGATTTGGCGTGCTTCGATTCGACTTTACGGGCTTAGGTGAAAGTGAAGGGGACTTTGAAAACACCGATTTCTCCTCCAATGTAAACGACTTAATTGACGCTTCTCAATTCATGAGTGAAGAATTCAAGGCACCAGAACTCATTATCGGTCATTCTCTTGGTGGTGCGGCTGTTATTTTCGCTGCAAGTTTAATCGATTCTATCAAAACTGTTGCGACCATCGGCGCTCCATCGTCCCCAGACCATGTACAACACTTATTTCAAACTGGAGTTGATGAAATCACTGCTAGCGGAAAGGCCAAGGTGCAAATTGGTGGAAGGGATTTCACGATCACCAAACAGTTTTTGGATGATTTGCAAGCCAAAAACATGAAAGAGACCCTGCATTCTTTGAAGAAACCGCTATTAGTAATGCATTCACCTCAAGATACTACGGTTGGTATCGAAAACGCAGGCGAGATTTATCAATATGCCATGCATCCCAAAAGCTTCATCTCTCTTGATGGAGCAGATCATTTGTTAAGCGAGAAAGCGGATTCTATATATGCAGGCAATGTAATTGCACAATGGGCTGAACGATACATTAAACATCCTGAGTCGGTACAATTAAAAACGGTGGGACAAGTAGCTGTTAAAACCGGTAACGAAGGATATACCACTGAAATTGTTTCCGGAAAACATCGATGGATAGCAGACGAGCCCGAATCAGTTGGAGGAAAAGACTATGGTCCTTCCCCATATGATCTCTTATTATCATCTCTTGGTGCTTGTACCGCCATGACCTTACGCATGTATGCAGATCGCAAGAAATGGGATTTAAAGGAAGTGATTGTGCATTTGGAGCACAAAAAAGATTATGCTGCTGATTCGGATCAATGTGCCGATAACAATGCTCGTATTGATCATATGTATCGATCTATTGAAATATCAGGTGACTTAGATGATAAACAACGTAAGAGGTTATTGGAAATTGCAGATAAATGTCCTGTTCATAAAACCTTACATGCAGAAGTCAAAGTTATTACTGAATTTGCTTAGCTGACCCTAAAGGAAAGGAATGGAATAATTTTTCATGGTTAGAAAAAAGCCGTTACATTTATATTGAAAGTTTTCCTTGTCCATATCTAATTACTAAAATGAACAATTCCGAACGGGTTTACCAAAACGAATTCATTGCATTTCAAAAAGAACTAAATTCTTTTCTTTATCGCATAGTTACCCATAGACAGGAGGCGGAAGATCTTGTGCAAGAAACCTATATCAAAGCATTTGCCAAACTGGATTCTTTTCAGCAAAAATCTACCTTTAAAACTTGGGTGTTTGCCATCGCTACAAATCTTGCAAAGGACAGTTTGAGGGCTCGAGAACGATGGGGAGAAGATTGGATGGATTTGGTTAAGGATGCACACGTTGCAGATAAAAATCTTCTGAATAAAAAGTTTGAGGTTGCCCAAAATTCACCTCATGGCACGTTTGTAATGCAAGAACATCTTAATTACTGCTTTAGTTGTGTGTCCCAAACGCTGCTGCTCACAAATCAAATGTGTTTACTTCTGAAAGAAATTTATGACTTCTCAGTCTCTGAAATAATGATCATCTCAGGATTAACCGAGGGAAAAGTAAAACATGCCATTGCGGATAGTCGAAATGACCTCAAACGAATCTTCAAACACAAATGCGCATTAATTAATAAAGAAGGAGTTTGTAGCCAATGTACTGGTCTAAATAACATTTTCAATCCCGATCAGGATACTCAAATTGAAGCAAATAAATTAAAAATCATCAAGGAACAACGAAACAAAAATTACGATCAATTGCTTGATCTTCGTTTTCAAATGGTTCAGTCTCTTGATCCTTTAAGTGGAGAAGGAATCGATTTACATAACTACTTAATAGAAAATTCGCCTGAATGGGCCAAATCTCAAAAGATAAAGCAGACTAACCCAAGCAAATAGATCTATTAATCAGATAATTACAAACTTTACCGTCCGATCTCCTGCGGTTGAAACGTCTAACTATTGAACGGAATATGATTCACATATTTCAATTAAAACAATAAAAAGAAGAATTATGGCTGTAAGTGAAGATTATTTGAATTTCATAACGGATCAATTAAGTGATTTCGGAGATGTAGAAGTAAAACGTATGTTCGGAGGAATTGGTTTTTTCAAGGAAGGACTTATGTTTGGAAAAATAGGAAGCGATACATTCCGACTTAAAGTCGATAAACATAACCAAGACGAGTACGAAAAACGTGGAATGAAGCCTTTTTATTCTAAAGACAAAAAGAAAGGAATGCCTTATTGGGAAGTTCCAGCAGATATAATTGAAGATCGATCTCAGTTAAAAGAATGGGCTACAAAATCATTTGAAGCCGCGGTTAGAGCTAAAAAATAAAATCTCAGACCGGCAAACGTTATTTTACCTCAAACAAATTTCTTAATTCGCCCCAGTTTTGGACTGTTAGCTTAGCTTGTTGATAAATAGAAATTCGTTTCGCATGTAAATCCTCCAGACTCGTTGTACCTAACAACGGTCTGGTCGTATCTTCTTCCAATCGCTGCTTAAGAGAAGAGAGCGGTACATCTAGGAATACGCTTGTTCCTTGCTCATTAATCCACTCTATATTATTAAAAAAACATGGCGTACCTCCTCCACAAGAAATTACGATATGATCCAATTCACGTGTATCCAATAAAGCTTCACGTTCAATTTCTCTGAAATGATCTTCTCCTTTCTCATTAATTAGGGACAAAATGGATTGTTCTTTTTCCTGTTCGATGTAGATGTCTAAATCCAGAAATTCGAGATGCAAGCGGCGGGCTAACTTCTTACCTAAGGTACTTTTACCACTTCCAGGCATTCCAATCAGATAAATTTTCATACGGAAAGTTGAGAGTTTATTATACTTTCAAGATAACTTTTAAAAGAGAATTAACTTGAAATTGAATTAGGAAAAATTAACTCGAGGATCCAACAGGCGGTAGGCTACGTCTACTAAAATATTAACCAAAATAAACATTGCTGCAATAAAGAGCGTCAATCCCATTACCACAGGTAAATCCAATTGTTCCACTGCCTTAATCAGCTTATCCCCTATTCCATTCCAAGAAAAGATTCGCTCAATAATAATTGCTCCCGCCATTAACGAAGCGAAAAATCCTGAAATAGATGTTATAACAGGATTCAATGCATTCTTCAATGCATGTTTAAAAATCACCTTAAATTTAGATAATCCTTTTGCTTTTGCGGTACGGATATAGTCTTGAGAAAGTACGTCTAACATCGAACTTCTAGTTAATTGTACGATAATCGCTAAAGGCCGAATTCCCAAGGTGATTGCAGGAAGGATAAGATTTTTCAAAATGAGCTGTCGCCCTTGTGGACTCCCGTCGTTTTCCCAAAGAGAACCAAACGAATTTAAGCCAGTATAATCAGCCAAATACACACC
>CBDICC010000059.1:0-163644 GCA_965277185.1 Cytophagales bacterium
CATATTTCAGTCTCATGTTTTTAAAGGTAGCAAATGAATTACAGTTCTATGATTTATCATTCTCAAATGCTAACTCCAATGCCATCTTACTTCTATCATTAATTACACACAATATTCATAATTGTTTCTATATACCATATTCATTCTAATTACCACACATGCTTCATTAAGCTCTGTCCAATGCTTTCTGAAGGTCTGGGGCTGGATTAACATTTAACCAGTCAAGATACCAAAGTAACAATTGTTGCAAACAATTGTTGCCATAAGAATATAACTGACTAAAGGTTAATCCAGACATAAACCATGTTGATGAAACTGGCCCCTGGACATATTTCTGAAGCAAATTCTAAAATTGACAGCAATATTTTCTGGAATATTCCAACCATTTAGAAGTCATTTGTCAAGGTTTTTGTTTTGCTTGCCATATATGCAATTATTCTAATGTTATTTTTCTAAACTGTAGTGAAAATGACCCTCTAGGGTGTGCTCTTATAGGAATGAAATTTTAGACCAACTATCCCTCTTTTCACTGACATTTTAAGTGTGTGCTAATTAGAATGAATGCAGTAATTGTAATTTTCAGTTATATGCAGTCTGACTACAGATCCCATATATAATACATAGTTTGAAGTATACAACACTAAAAATTCCACTGTACATAAGGTTACTTCTAATATATGTTCACAAACAAGCATTTATTCTTCTCCATGGCGAGAAAGTAGCTATTGTCCAGGCCAGTCTAGCTAGCTGTCACTCTCGTCAATGTGTGTGTGGCAGATGTATGGTTCTCTTGGGGGTGGGGGGCCATGGCCACTTGACCACGCCAAGCCTCGGTAAGACCCACAATTGACCCCCAGATCCCAAAGCCATCAATATAGTAAATGGGACTGTCTGCTCGTGGAAAATGTGTTTTTATATCAAGGACTTATAACAAAACTTTCATGGCCTGTTTTTGCTACGATAAATACAGCCAAATTAGCATTGTTCTCACACTACAAAACTCTGAATTGAAAAAAAACTTGACACTAAATGTATATTGTTAGATTCTAGGCTACAATAATTGGATAACCTACCACCTTCAGAGCAACTTGGATGATCATTCTACAGGTAAATTAATTTAATCCTGGCCACAGATAAGCATCCTTTTAGCACCCCTTTATTGATCAAGCTGAATATATAAAACCATTCTATATGGAGATGAAGTCAAGGATGGCCGATAAGCATCTCTTTAGCACACTATTTAGTTGATCGAGAAGTGTCAAATATCATACTTGTCTAATGTGTGATTTAAAGTCAAGGATTTAAAGAAGAATGTTGTCAACAGTAGGTGGTGGATTGGCATGCTTTCGATGCACTTTAAATGTTTGGGCTGTTTGGCTGAATAGGACCTTGGAATGAAATATACACACTGGCTAAAATTAAGCACAACCAATGGTTTAGTAAAACATACACTGTAGGGTACCAATATTTCACACTAAATGTACTCTATTGCTAATTATGTGCATGAGAGTATTTACAAACATTGTGAAAATGGTATAGACTATAGTGATTAGCACATAATTATAGTGGTGATAACCTATGATACTACATATATATGAAGACAATGGTGTGGGTCTGAGTCAAGCACAATACCCCTGCCAGTCTAAACTTCTCATATAAGGCTGGTCACTTTTGACATAAAACAGCGGTACTTTATTGGGATGCTTATTTGAAACATGTTATTTTAATTTTTTTTCACACAAAGATATATTTGTCCCAGAAGAAGTTGTTAGTGCACACAGATTTATGGAATGGAAACTAAAAGACGAAAAAACAAATCCCTACGTTAAAAGTTTGAGATTTTCCTTCAACTTGAAAAGATACTTGTTTATGAGAAATGGTATTTATAAGTATAGATCTCTCAAATTATATTTATCAGGATGGATTAATAATATTGATTGTTCAATATTTTGTCTTGCCAAGGCCATATTGCATATTGTTTCATCTTAATTAACCTAAAAAGAAACCTAAATCAAAATGATTTCACAGAAATAAACCCACGTTCTGACAATTCCCTTCCCTATTATTCCAATCCTTCCATGTCTGAAAAAAGATTAAGTCTCTTCCCTCAAAACCCTAAAGAAAGTTTCCCTGATGAAGATCTACTCATTTCGATTTTAGCAGCCTCCAATTTCATTGAATTAGACACCAATGCACATTCTAATGGAAATTACATTCTTTCGACCGAATTTTACAAGCTTTTAGAATGGCCAGATCAAATGGACCATTATTCTAAAAAACCAGTTGTTTGGTTTGAAAATCATGAATTACCAGAGATTCAAATCGGAGCCGATTCGCAACATATAGAAAAGGTAAGAACGCCTGATAAAGAAGTGATTTTGGGCGACTTGGATTTTGTCTATACACTTATCGGAGCATTGGATGAAAATATAGAAGCTGAATATACCAATCCAAAATCTGGAATATCGTACAAAATTCGAGATTTGGATTTTATGAATTTCATCGGATATGGAAAAACCTTTGTGCATATTGACTGCTATATTAAGCCTACAAATGAATTTATAGCTAAATTTGAAGCTATTGTAAAGATCAACACCAAATACAGTCAGTTTTGGTTGTAGATCCATTCTTATGCAATTGAAACTTATAGCATGAACGTCCATATTGAAACAGATCAATATTTAATCCGGGATATCGAACATACCGATATCCAGGGCATGTTCGAACTTGATTCCGATCCCGAAGTCCATCGATATCTTGGAAATCAACCCATTCAATCATTAGAAGAAGCGGAAAAAGTAATTTATTTTATTCGCAGTCAATATGAAGAATTTGGCATTGGCCGATGGGCCATTGAATTAAAAGAGTCTGGTGATTTTGTAGGTTGGACCGGACTAAAATATGAGCAAGGTCTACGACCAGATAGAAGCTATTATGATTTAGGTTATCGACTAAAACGCGCTTATTGGGGAAAAGGCATTGCTACCGAAACTGCATTAGAAGCCTTAAAGTATGGATTTGAGCAAATGAATCTTACCCAAATTTGTGGGGCTGCAGACATCGATAATGTAGCTTCCAATCGAGTACTTAAAAAAGTGGGCCTGCAATTTGTAGAAATATTTGAATTCCAGGGGCTTCCCATTAATTGGTACACTCTAAGTAAAACAGAATGGAGCAAACAACTTCCATAATCATAGACAATGTAGAAGGAACAGGGGCGGTTCAAATTAAATCTTTTCCCTTAGGAGACTATTTGTATTGCAACGGACCTAATGTGATTACCTGGTATGACTGTAGAGGGTCAATTGCCAAATACGTTGGCTTATTAAGAGAGACTCAATACATAAAATCAAAGTTAATAGAGCGATTAAGAGCTCAATTCAATTCAGGGGAACATTCATCAGACTTAAATTCTCTTTATGTTGATATCGCTTTATTTTGTCAAATGTTCCCTAAAGGACAAATCAAGGTCTCCATATTTAACCAGAAAAAAAAACGTACAAAATCTGTTGATGAAAAACACATAAAATACAATGACTGGAACATTGGATTTCCAGACCAAATTCAGAAGGAATTAGAGTCAAAAGAAGCCGAAAAATATGCTTCCTATTTTACAAGTCAACTAGAAGCTCACGATTCGGTTTCCGGCGATCTAGTCGACATGACAACTTCTAGTTTCTACGATGGATATTCGGACCACTTGATTTTTACTCAAAACGAGAAAGACCTGAACCGTCAGCGAATAGAACATTACAAAAGGGTAATTCAAGATGGAAAACGTCCGATTTGTCTAGTATATACTTCAGATGTCTCCACACATTACAATCATTATCTGATTGACGGACATCACAAAGCTATGGCATATTATGAGTTAGAGATAAAACCTTTAATCATTGAAATTAGTCAGCAAACTTTAACCTCTCAAAACAATCAAGATTTGGAGCAGGATTCCAACCATATTTCTTGTAACACCTTAAGCTCTGATTTATCTAATCAACTCTATACCTGGCAATTAAAACATATCTTTGATCATTGTTTTTCCAGCGATCATTATCTTGATGAGATTGTCAAAAACCCTAAAAATCAATTTAATCAATTTATTAAAAGGGGATATCAGAAAACATGGTGGAGCAATGGCAAATTGCGTTCTGAAGGAAACTACATCCATAACAAAGAGGATGGTGTGATCACCTCTTATTACGAAAATGGAAATCTAGAGGCAAAACAGCTTTTCAAAAATGGATTGTACATCCGATGTCTCTCACGTTGGAACAAGTCTTGTAAATTAGAATCAGAATACATTCCTATTGACGAATACAAAGGCAATTACATCACTTATTATCCGGAAGGTTCTATTTCATCCAAGCACTGCTATGAAAATAATAAATATGCCGATGGCATCTCAAACACCTCTTACTATCAAAATGGAGCTGTAAAAGAAGAATCAACTTTTGAAAATGGAAAACTCATTGATTATACGCAATACGATCTCAATGGAAATATTAAATAAATTCATATAATAAAATGGACGCAAACTTAATCGAAAAAAGAAAACAAAACTTAGATTCATTTGTAAATCAAGGCTATGACATTATTGTTGATTTTGCAGGCATGCTTCAGTTGGAAAAACCATTTGAGGTTTTAAAAGATCCGGCAGCTATTGAACGAATGATCAACGTCATACATGATCTAATCAAGGATGAATTAATTGAAGACGAAGATCGAATTTGGCTGATGACCGGAGTAGGTTATACAATGGGTGAATCTCTTATTCAACGATATCAGGGGTATTGGAATGTCAATGAAAATGAAAGTTCAGATCAATATGGACGTTTTGTGGTATTCGCAACTGCTCCCGCAGGAGACAAACATTATCCAATTGATATTTTAGAAGCAGCCAAAGAATTAATCGATACACCTGCACCAAGAGATCTGAAAAAGCTCTTAACTGAAATCGAAGCTGTCTTAGTATAAAGAAAGAAAAAAGTGCTTATGCAAGAAGATATTTGGAAACAACCTTCAAAGGGATTCACCTTGGAGACCAAGGGAAGAACAGAGCTCCAACTTCAGGAATCGGAGGCATTGATCGGCTTCCAACTCCCTACGCTATATCGAGCTCATATGAAAATTCAAAATGGGGGCTATCTTAAAAAATGTGCCATCAAAGATGATAATGAAATATGGGAACTCTTATACAACGGAGCCGGTTTTGATCCCATTCAACCACATGGAGGATATGGAAATTTGGAAGAGATATTATTAGAATACCTCTCTGCAGATGAGATTCAAAACGGCGTAAAATCTGACTTCCTGGACCTCACCAGATTACCCCTCCTCTCCTCTATGGATGGGCATTCTGCGCTATGTTTTGATTACGGTTATAATGTCAAAACTCCATATAAAGAGCCTCAAATTTGTCTTTTTGAATTGGAATCCGTCGAAAATGGATTTGAAGAACGATGGCGAATCGAATCGTATGATGCACTCATTGAAAACCTGGTATATTACGGATATGAATCGACGTCATTCCATCTAGGAATAAAAACTAACGAATCCATTGATTCGATTGCAGAAAATTTAAAACGTGTTTTGAATGCTCATCTAGAAGCAGATCGCAGCGATCGATATGGATGGTATAACTTTGACAAATGGTATAAAGGAACCATTGAAATCAATAAGCATATTCAGTTGTATATCTGTCTAACTCCGAACCAATTTCGTAACAATAACTACTTACTTCAAAATTACAAAGAGTATCCGTTCATTTTGGACATTGAAATCAGAGAAGGCGTAGATTCGTTTTATGATAATTCGGATTACTTAAAAGAGCGAATAGAAACACACCTTGCTCCTTTTCTAAATGAAGTTGAATCCGATTTTCTGCTTGTACCTTATCCACATACCAATCAAGAAGAATTGACTAAATTAAAGCAACTATGGGAATCCTAAAGTTAGAAAACAGATCAAATGCGTCCATTTATTAAACCCTTCCCAATGAGCAATCAAAAGACATTTCTGATGCTATGCTTAACTACGTTAGTTGTTTTTCTTAATGCATGCGACACCAAGCCTAGGTTTTATGCGGAAGAAGATAAAGTATATTTTTCTAATTTATTTGGTCCCAAATTAATCACCGATGCAGATGCTCAATCCATAAAAACCTTACAATACAGCTTTGGAAGCGACACTAATCGGGTTTATTACCAATCAATGGTTTTGACGGGTTTAAATCCTCTGGTTACAACGGTTTTGAATCAAAGCTATATCAAGGATACCAGTCTCGTATATTATTGTGGACTCTTTACCGAACAGGGCGAATTGAATGGCTATTGGGCCGCTAAACCGTTGGACAGTCTAAACGCCACATCCTTCCAATTACTAGCTCGAAATTATGGTTCAGACGGTGCAACAGTATTTTTCAAAAATCAACGCACCTCAATCGATCCGAATACCATAAAAATAAGAGATCCTGAATCCTACGCTACCGATCATCAATTTGTATACTGGAACGGTCGTAAAGTGGAAGAAAGTCATGGCCCTACTTTTGAACCTTTGAAGCTAGATACTGTGGTTTCCAACAATTATTTTCGAGACAAAAACAACGTGTATTGGGTGAATCAAATCATCAAGGATGCCGATTCCAAAACATTTGAAATTTTCCCTCATAGTTTCGCGAGAGACAAAAATTTCGTTTTCTATAAGCAAAGCCGACTTACTGGCTTAACAAGCGAAAATGTTAAAGTAAAAGGCAACTACATCTGGGATAAAAACGCAGTTTACTTCCAACAAACTCCAATAAAAGAAGTGGATCCTGCAACATTTGAGGTAACTGCAAACTCCCAAGCAAAAGACGCCAATCATATATATAGAGGTAGTAGAATTAAATGATTGAGACCATTACATCCCTCTTATTGTCAAATTATAAATTGCCATTCAATTGATCAAATTCATATCACTGCTCACTCTTGTGCTCACACTAACCATTCCTGGATTAGGTAAAACACATTTCAACTCATTGACCGAGTTAACCACTCAAATTAAAGCATGCAAAACAGATTTTGAATTAAACCAATTTTTAATCAAAAACGACTTCGTTTCTACACAATTAAAGAAAGAAGATGTAGGCTACGACGAAGAAAATCCAGATACCATTCTTTTTAATGTAGACAGTCTTAAAATAGACGTATTCAGGAAAAACCTCTTTGGTAATACTCGAAACGAAATCGTCATTCAGCTGAGACAATATGGCGTTTATTACATTAATGTGTTCGAAATCAACGCCTCAAATGAAATAACTAAAGTTCCAGGATTTATTGCGAACTATTTTACAGACCAATTCGCTATGAATGAACAAGCATTTTCATTTTACTTTGAAAATATTCGCAGTTCGGATCAGTTTGTAATAATTGCACGCAGCGAATCCTCTTATATTCGAAGCAATAGCAGTGGGGTCATAATATGGCAGGTTGTTCCGGATGAAATCATAGAAGTCTATAATTTCCTAGCCCAATCCTCCACCTATTCCGGTCTCATGATTTACAGCTATAGTATGGATCAACCCTATAAATTTGTACTCCAATCAAGTTATCCAAAAAAACTCATTCTAAACAAAACCATCGACAACGCTGCGGACATGCTTTACAGTGAAGATATGGGAAGCGACACCTTAGCAGGAACAATGGAACAAGCAACTTCCAAAACAATTGTTCTATTCAAATTGGTTGGACAATACCTAAAGGTTGCTGAACTCATTACTAAAACGACCTCCAATACAAGAGAAATTAGAAATACTACTGAATAAATCCCCTATTTTAATACACTCGGATGAAAACAATTGAACTTACCGATGATTTCCCTCAAATTCTCAATACAGAATTGAACTTAGATAACGTTACCGTGCTTGGCTTGAAATTTGGAGATTCATCCACTAAAATTCCCTCATCAATCATCAAGGAAGGCCCTTGGGGAGGATGGTATCATACCGATAAAGATCTCAAAATTAGATGTTCCGAAGATGGTGAAGAACGTATTGTCGAATTTATATTCACCTCAAAAATCCTATCTCAATTAGGCTTTTGGAAAAAGAATAAAATCCGAAACCGTTTAGGAGAACCTTCAGCCATTGAAAAGTCAAACAATCAAGTCAACCATTTTTACCTGAAACAAAATCTGGTTGTTCAATTTGATGCTGCTGGAAAAACACTCGAACAAATTTACTTTGGAGAAAACGTACTTAAACCTACAACTTACTCCATCAAAGATTTCCTTAAATTGTATCAAGATTTCAAAGCAATGGTTCCAAATCGATCCGAATGGAATTTGAAAAGTCTAGAATACAATGAACCCAGATATTATCGATTAATGCAGTTAAACTCGTTTATGAAAGCATTCGACATTGGTTCAGACTTACAAAAGGATATTCAGCAATGTAGATTTTTAAATAATCGTTCACAATCCGATTTAGAACCGCTCACCGTAGATTTCAAAGCCTATTTATCCAGATATCCCGATGAGGAAAAACGATGGAAAGAAAAAGGAACAAAAGCAATTCAAGACAATTCTGGATTTGAAATGGGGTTTTTGAATCTTATGAAATTTTCAGACCATATGCGTAACACAATGGAATTCAACAGTGGTTGGCTTGAAGCGGGTTCCATTTTTGTTCGATACTCAATTCGCCGTACTCAACATATGTTAAACGGCATTGATTTAACCGAATTAGAAGAAATTGAAAATATCATCTGTAAATTATTGGATCCAAAACAACGAATATTCACGCAATACGAATTGATTAAAAACTATGATTTCCCAGATGTAGATTTAGCTGAAATCGACATGGATAACTATTAATTCAGGCGAATTCACCCTCATTAGAACATTCAATAACAATCAATAATATGTTAGCTAAACATCTAAAAACAATCGAAAAAGTAATTGGAATTCTATTGATTGCCAATGGAGCTCTTTCGTTTATCCTAATTATTGGATTTTTAATGATCGGAGAAGTGATAAGCTCCTTTGCTCCGACCCTTATTTCTGATTTTAATTCATTTAGTGAGGCGCTTCTAAATGCGCCTATGCTTTTTGTTGGGGCTATTTTAACTATCGTTGCCGGCATCCAATTTCTAAGATTTGAAAAACACGGATATCTTTTAGCATTAATTGCCACCGCATACAGCGGTATCAGTGGAATCATTGAAATAGTAGAAGGAAATGTGACTGGTACGTCCTACGGAGTAGACATAGATTTTACAGACTTTTTTGTATTGGCTTCAATCATGTTTGGTCTTTTACTCGCTAAGCCATTCCGAGAAAAATATCAGGCCAACAATACAACTTGGCTCATCGCTGGAAGCGCGACGTTTATCTTAATTCTTGGCGACATCATCTCCGCAATATTTTAACCCAAATCAGTCAAAATGTGGTACCTAAATACAAACGATCTTACGTACTATGAAGAAGAGCATTTAATTCCAGGATATGTTACCTCGTATGCCACTGCAGATTACCCTATAATTGTATTTGAACTCACAAATAGTTCAAACTGGAATACAATATCCTTTAGTTACTGTGCAATCCCTACGCTATTACGCTATCGAACGCATAACGAGCAGGTGGAATTAGAAGTGTTTCTAAAAAAAGAAAATTCCTCCGATTTTGATGAGGAAGATCTAGAATATTCTAATTATCGATGTGCTCTTTGGTTGGCATCTCCAGAGGAATGGAAATCTTCCAGCTTAAATCCTGACTTTTCGGAGCAATACAACATCTTCGAAGATTACCTAGCTCGCTATTCTAAAAAAAGGCAAGAAAAACGAATATTCGCGGGATTTTATACTTGTCATTCCGATTAGTCGTTCTTTTTACACGACTGACATTGACAGGGAGCCTTAGAATTTGGCAATTCTAAAAACCAACAGCCTTACCTCCTTAAGATATAAACAGACGATCGACTAGTAAAAAGAACAATATGGATTCATTTTATTTCAGGATAAAATTTCCTATTTTTATCGCAGTACAACTAATAACATTCATTTTATTTCGCCAATTCTACCTAAAAAGTCAACAATAAACGAACAGCACAACGTCATGAAAAAAGCAATTTACATCCTACTCTCTTTTTCGATTTTACTTTCTTGTCAACGCACAAAAGACAAGGCTAAACAAGCCATTAAAGGAAGCGGAGAAATTGTGGGGAAATCTGCCAGTGAATTTACGTTAGGCGTAACTGAGGGCATAGATGAAACATTGGTAGTTAGCGTGAAGGTTTCAAAGGAATTGCGTGAAAAAGGGCTTGATTTGGGAAAAGCACTTAAAAAAGATGCCGGTGGCAGCGACAATCAATTGGACGTATATATGATTTTCAATAAATCGTTTAATGATACCATTATTGTAAAAATAAAAGATTCCAGAGATGTTGAAATGGGAAGGTGCAGTAAACCTATTGTTGCACGAAAAGACAGTGCAGGATATATTGAATTTACCTTTGATGAACGAGCTAATATCGATGTTTATAGTAAAATTTCGATGGAATAATTGACCGATGCTTAAAGTTCATCTTAAAGACTTTGCACTCACAGGAAATTTTGGTCCTGTGAAGATTGGAATGAGTCTGGACCAGGTGATTTCGCTACTAGGCCCACCGGAAGGAACAGAATACATTGAACCTACCACTTTCCTATTATATGGCTGGTATGAATTCTTTTTTGATACTCCATCAAGAAAACTATTTGCCATTCAAAATGATAAATTACAGGCAAATGGTACTTATAACGATGAAATGATCCTATTTCGAAATAAAACAATTGAAATAGTGCCTTGGTTTCTACAGCTAAATAAAGATTTCACTTTTTCGGAAGTGAAACAGATTATGCAAAATGCAAAAATAGATTTTTCAGAATCTAATTCATCGGGTGATAAGGTGATTCAATTTGAGAGTGGTGTGTACTTTGATTTTGATGATCGGGATGGTGAGTGGAATATCTTAGACGAAGGTGGAATTGAAAAAGATGAAGATAATGTCATTCAAAATCCGGAGGAGTACATATTAAATGGAATCCGACTTTTTTCATATTTAAAGTAATTATTTTAGTCAGAAATTCCGTAAAAAAAACCCATATCATGTACGATGCTGCTTCTTTAACCGAAGATCTGTCCATCGTAACTACGTGAAAATTGGTTACTCTATTGATCGAGATAGAGAAAACATGACAAAACAAACAGCCACTTGGACGGAAAAAAACTTAAATAACAAAAAAGAAACTTAGTAAGTCATTTCGAACGCAGTGAGAAAAATTGTGTCTTGTTTACAACAAATAAAATATTTTTCTCCTTTCGTCGAAAAGACTGGTTATTTAGATATCGAAGTGATGTATAAAGTCTATTTAGTTTTTATATAGTTGAATAAACAAGCCCATATCATTTACGATACTGCTTCATTAAGCGGAGGTGAATTCATTGCTTCTATACTTCAAAAAAAATACCATTTCAAACTCAAAGACGTTAGAACGATGCTTCGTACTTCTTTGCAGAATAAAAATTCAATTGGTATAAAAATGAAAGCGTATCTAGATGAAGGTAAGTTAATTCCTGATGAGCTGACTACCCAAATGCTTGAAGAACAATTAATAAATGAATCTTCAAATATTGTTTTTCTTCATTACCCTCGCACAGGAAATCAAACGCAACTGCTTCTGCGCTGTATGGCAAAACACCAATTCAAACTCACACACTTTTGGCAGTTGGAGCTAGAAAACCCAGAAAAACATATAGCTTCAAGGTTACGAAACGTAAAATTCGAAGAAAATTCCATGAGAGCGAGGATAGAAAAGTATAAAGATGATATTACTTTTTATCTAAATGAAGTTCACAATAAACTCGAAGATCTGTCCATCGTAACTACGTTAAAATTTGATTACCCTATTGATCGAGATAGAGAAAACATGACAAACCAAATAGCCACTTTGATGGAAAAAAACTTAAATAACAAAAAAGAAACTTAGTAAGTCATTTCGAACGCAGTGAGAAAAATCGTGTCTTACGACACTTAATACACCATTTTTCTCCTTTCGTTGAAAAAATCCATGCTTAGACAACTAAAGCCACCGTTTCGGCGTTTAATGAATGAATGAATGTAAGCAAGCTATGTACTTCAACCGTAAAACCATATTCCTCTTATTTTTTCTCCTAACCCAAACCATAATTGGTTTTACGCAGACACGCCCCCTCCCAACCGATTCAATCTTCCCAAACCTCACCTCCGGCACCGTTCACATTGCACTAAAAAACTTTCAAAAAAAGGATGATCAAAATCAACTCAATTGGATTGGTCCCAAAATTCCTTCTGCCTTAAAAAAAGACCTAAATCTTAAATCCGATGCCACTCACGCCCTGGGAAAAATATCATTAGATCGAAACGGTAAAATAAAAGGATATTTAGTGGGCTGCGAAAAGAACAAAATTGAACTCTACATTTATACTACAAACAGTTCCAATCACATGATTCAACTTCAAGTCGCCTCCTATGATTACCTAGAAACTGCGTATGAGGAAACCAAAAACGCTTGGATCGTCGACTTAAATAAGGACGGAACCATGGATATCGCCATTTGGAAAAACCTCCGTGATTTCGAATTTCCCAATGAATTATCCGACAATATCTCCGGAGATACCCGATTCACCTATCTTTTTAAAGACAATAAATATACATATTCATATTGGTTGGAAGAATATTTACCTGATGTCCGTATTTTATAACATACAGCCGAAGTTGCTTTTCTAGATTAAAATTCCAAGAACAAACCAAAAGTTTGTAACTTCATACGCGAAGTGAAACTCCTTAGAATCAACATAGCAACATGGTATAAATCGATGCATGTATTCTTTGCCTGTGCATGGTTTGGTGGAGTATTATCCGTAATTGTTATTTACCTGCTTACACCCGAAAAGACATCGCAAGAGATTCTAATTAACAATAGCTTACTTATGGAACGAATTGATCAATTCATTATCATTCCCTCCTCGCTCCTTTGCTATTTTCTTGGTCTGCTCATTTCTTGGAAGACGAATTGGGGATTTTTCAAGTATAAATGGGTCGTTGCAAAATTAGTTATCGGAACCGCGTTGATTCTCTTTGGTGCATTTTTCCTAGCTCCTTGGCTTATGGATGCAAATAGTACACAAGACATGAACCACTTTAAGTCATTACAAAACAAATTAGGCATTTCCATGATTGTGCAGGCAATCGTTATCGCTGTTACCATCGTTATTTCTACAACCAAACCATGGGGAAAAGTAAAAACGAAATAGCATCCGTATTTAAACTGCTCCATTATGGATCCGATTCTATTAAGGCCGTCGGAACATTGAACTCAAAAAAAGGGACAGGATTTTTTAATCATATCCTTTGGTGGATTATAGGCGTCCCTGCAGGATTAAAAAATCACCCCATTGAATTAGTTGTTGACAAATCAAACACCACAGCAGTTTGGATTCGTAATTTTGGAAAAGACCAACTCATCACTCATGTACGAACAAAGAATGATTACATGAAAGAACGAAGTGGAATTATTGAATTTCAGTTAAAACTCAACTACCAAATTCCCAACGAACCAAATTCATTAAAATACGAATACGTTGGATTCAGTATATTGAAAATCCCGATGCCCAAATTCCTTGGGGTTTATCCTAATGCCCATAGCAAACAAATTTCAGATAAAGCCTGGACAATTGATATGGAAGTACGATCTCCATTTGGAGGACTGGTTGTTCATTATTGGGGTGAAGTAGAAATAGAATCATCTAATAAATCTCAATAAAACAACACTATAAAAAATAGTAATAATAAAATTACGTTATAAATAAAGTATAATCATAGTCGTAAAATTTTTATTTAAAGATATTTAAATTATATTTATTGCCAGACCACATTGAGGTATGTATCTTTGATGTTAAGAAATAATCCTATGTCCAACAAACAATCAAATATTATCTTAGCCATGCTTCTTGTAATGGTGACTTTGGTTGTTGGCGCTTTCTTAGCAATCGCGGCTGTTTTCAGAAGAAATGAATCGATCATTTCCGAAAAGGGAGATAAAATCCTTTCGGATGAAGGAGATCGAAATAAGCTTTTAGACGCACTCAATGATGGTAAACAAGATGTTGTTTCAACCAGTCAAGGAGAAGTCTATATTCAATGAACATTGGCTTATATTCGTTAATATTCTTCCTCATCGCGCTTCCTGGATTAATTGTCAGACGCTTTTATTATCAAGGAGAGTTTTCAAAACAATTTAGACCGAAACAACTAATCCTTTCGTTGTCCTATTCCATTGTAATTGGAATAGCTATGATATTTCTCACCGCACTTTTTTACAATAGCTATATCGTTGAATGGTGCCACTGGCAGAAGCTTGACAGTGCCAAAATTAAAGAAATTATATTTCAATGCCTCGAAAATGAAGGTTATAAAGCTTTAAACTTACTGGATCTATTATTTAGTGAAACGTTTATTTCAAAGTGTATATCATTTGGGATTTCACTTTTTCTAATTTGCGCTCTAACCGGAGCAATACTACACTTTATTGTAAGAGAATTAAGATTAGACCGACATTTCAATTTTTTACGATTTTCAAATCACTGGTATTATTATTTACGCGGTGAGTTTTTGGCATTCAAAGAATTCAGTATTAAACACAAAAAAGTAGATATTGTTGTCGTAGATGTGCTCGTAGACAATAGTACCGAACAACCAATCTTATATACAGGAATTTTGAAACAATATGTAATTGATGCAAACAGACAACTTGATTCAATCCATTTATCGGATGTTATCGTTCGTGGAACGGAAAAAAAAATCCCTACCCACTGTTTCATCATTCCTTATTCAAAGGTCATTAATTTGAATCTTAGAATTGTTTATACTAAAGGAAGCAAAACGTGGGTATTTGACCAACTTAAGCGATTAGCTCCGTTGCTTACTTTAACTGGATTGCTATTACCATTTTTTACTTTTTCTGAATACTTTTCAAAGACCTTTACGCTTATCATTCTTTCAAAAATATTGATCTCATTTATTTTGGCTATTCTTCCAGTCAATATATTGGGTCTTTTTGATTCATCTAAAACTTCAAAAAAACGTGGGGAAACATTTTGGGGTATAATACTTTTTGTTAGCAATATGCTGTTAATATATGGAGCTTCTTATTTGGTTTACTCTTTATTTTAAGCTAAAATGGTCGAAAAACGTATGTTCAACGCCATTCTTTATACTATCTTTCAAAAAAATCTTTAAGTTACAAATGATTACATCCATTAAGTTTGTTGGATTTCACTACAATCAATGAAATTATGTGCCGCTACGGAACCACCACATACAAACCTCACTACGCCTGTTTCAGCTGTCGGAAATCCTTCAAACGAAGACTCTTAAGAGACATCAATAAAGGAGCAGGAACTCCTAATCGAGAGCAAACTGCTAAATGTCCACAATGTTCGGAACTAATGGCAGACATGGGCCTTGATTTTGAAGCACCTAAAA
This sequence comes from Cytophagales bacterium, assembly GCA_965277185.1. GTDB lineage: Bacteria > Bacteroidota > Bacteroidia > Cytophagales > JAHDFW01 > JAHDFW01. The sequence goes on from CBDICC010000059.1 coordinate 15,539, forward strand.
TGAACGATTTGAAGGCTTGGAAACATCAAGAAAGTTTATTTATCGCAGGTATCACGTATCATTCATGTGGATGTTCTGGCCCTGGATATATTCCTATAAACAAGCAAAAACTGCTGGAGGTATTGAATAATAAAGTTTCATTTTACGTTGATCAACGACAATTTTGGATTCATCGGGTAGAACCAGAAACACAAAGTGAGAAGCAAAAAGATCGAAGTGAAAATTTAACTTACATCTTTAATGTGCCAAATGAACTTGATACGGGCCCACGTAAAAACCGCCGAAAAGATCAGAAAAAAGCAATTCAATACTGGACCGATTGCATAAACGAAGTGGAACAGAAGATCAAAGATCTTGAACATACTTAAATGGAAAGTAGGTGCCAGCATTAAAATCATAATTAACGTCTAATACTCTGCGAATGCTATATTCATAGTATCTTGACAAATTAAAGTTCAAATAGCAATTGTAAATTATGTTAGAAAAGTTCAACCAACTATATAAACCTGACGCAAACTGCGTTCTAGTATCGAATGAAGTCATTGAAAAATACCAAGACAAAGTCCCTGCTCTATTAATCGACCTTTGGAAAGCAAATGGCTTTGGAAAGTACAACGATGGTCTCATTGAAATCATAAATCCAGAAGAATATGAGAATGTCTTATGGACATGGTTGGGACGTGAAGTTGAAAACTATATCCCATTTGCCATTACTGGGTTTGGAGAATTAATCTATTATCGGAAATTAACCGACGAAGATGAAGACGTCTGTATGATCGACATCCAATACCGAAAGATAGAAACGTTGGTATGGAGTTTTAAATCTTTTTTTGAACGCTTCCTGATCGAGGAAGAATCTCGAAAAGATTGGCTTCGAGAAGATTTGTTTCTATCGGCCATTAATGAAAAAGGTGGATTGAAACGCAATGAAGTTTTCACAATCACTCCTGCTTTGGCAATGGGTGGTGCGGCAGAGTTATCGTATCTTCAGAAAGGAAACGCGCAAGTATATCAGGACATTCTCTTTCAAATGACCTCCTAGTTGTAATTGCATGATCACCCAAGCTTATATACAAGAATATGGCAGAGGCGTAACGGAATTTGAGTTTGCCGAGGTCAAATCCGTTTTGGAATCCAGAGACATTCCATGTACCTTCTTTACCCAAAAACGAGTGTCTCGAAATCAACTGGATCTCAATACAAACACACTGATCGTTGCGGATAATCCAACTACTGAAACCATATTTAAACGACTGAAATATCAATCAGTTAATGAATCCTACCCAGCCAGTCTTCGTCCTTATTTGAAAAGAGACGTATGGGGAAGTTCTATCAAAAAAATGTTGCTTGAAAGCAATCAGCAAGATTTTACCGGAATTTTCATCAAGCCTTCAAGTAAAGCCAAACTATTCACTGGTTATGTAATACATTCCAACAAGGATTTATACAAATTAACCCAATTATCAGGGAGTACGCAGGTGTATTGTTCCCATGTAGTGGAATGGATTTCGGAATATCGAATCTATGTAAACAAAGGCCAAATTGTGGGAATCAAAAACTATGATGGAGATGAGGAAGTGAAATTAGATCTGAAAGTGGTGGAAAATGCGATTCGAGACTTTGAACAATCCGATGAACGCACAGATGGATATGGAATCGACTTTGGAGTGCTAAAAAATGGAGATACCGCGATGGTAGAATGGAATGATGGATATGCATTAGGTTCGTATAATCTCGATAAAGAATTATACACTGATTTAATTTTGTCCAGATGGAATGAAATATTAACCAACGTTTTTCCTACGTAACTTGAATGAGTCAGTTATAATTCAGGAAGAATTAGATCAATTTTCGAAAAATTATAAGTTATCCAACTATAGAATTAGGTAACTTTCAATTTGGGAACAACATATCCTTTATACTATGTCAATCACCTCACTTGCAGCCAAACATCTTCACGACGTCCACTTCGGAGGAAACTGGACTACTACCAATTTAAAACAAGTAGTTTCTGACATTAGCTGGCAACAAGCAATCTATAAACTCCCTGAATTCAATTCCATTGCTACATTAACATTCCACACTACGTACTACGTAAATGTTTTAAAAGAAGTATTAGCCGGTAAACCGTTGAATGCCAAAGACGAACTTAGTTTTAAACTTCCAACAATTGAATCCCAAGCTGATTGGAACCAATTATTAGAAAATGCGTGGAGCAATGCAGAAGAAACAGTCGAGTTATTGAAAAAAGTTCCTGAAGATCGACTCACGAAGGACTTCACTCATGAAAAATATGGAAGCTATTTTCGAAATATTCACGGAATCATTGAACACATGCATTATCATCTGGGACAAATTGTATTGATCAAAAAAATGGTTTTAAAAATTCAACTCTAGTTCCTTTAAAAGGAAAAAAAAATACCAACAAATACGAATCCGTCCCGTCTATTTCTTGCACTTTCTTCCACTTTTAGAAAAAAACATTGGAATCCATGTAAGATTTCAGAACAGAAGTCTACTAATGGAGTATAAGAAAAGAATTGAAAAATTAACGTAGCTTTTGCGGGATACAATCCTTTTTGGTGTTATAAATTCTAAACTAAGGTAATCGAATCAATGCGAGAAGAATTCGTTGAAATACTGGATATAAATCAACAAATTTTACACAAATTATGTCGTATCTATCGGGATAATAAAGAAGATCAGGAAGATTTATTCCAAGACATGATACTTCAGCTATGGAAAGCGTACCCGTCATTCAAAAAGGAATCAAAAGTGACTACGTGGATGTATCGCATTGCCTTGAATACAGCCATTGCTACATTTCGAAAAAAAAGAATTTCGCTTACATTTAGACAAACAATCAATGATGAACTTCATCCGGTAGAACCAGCAATTTCATTAGATGAATCAAAAGAAGAACAACTTTTTCGCGCCTTGCGCCAGTTAAATGATTCAGATAAAGCCATTATCGCTCTTTATCTGGAAGAATATTCACACCGTGAAATAGGAGACCTATTAGGTATAACCGAAAACTACGTTGGAGTTAAGATCAGCCGAATCAAAACCAAATTAACCGAACTCCTCAAAACAGCTTAAAATAATTACTCAACCCTTAACTCACTACAACCATGGAACTCAACGATCTAAAAAGGAACTGGAATAACAGCGATACAAAACAAAAAAGCCGAGAAGAATTAACCAAACTAGCCTCAATTAAAAATAATCCTAAATTAAAGCATATTCGTACAAAACTGCTCTTCGAAACCCTACCACTTACTGCCTTATTAGGATCTTTTTATTTCATTTTCGATGGAGCTTCCAAACCTTTATGGCTAGCGATATTGCTTTCGATCACCATCGTACTTTTTATTGGCAATGGAGTGCTCGGATTCTTGACCTTACTCAACCCAATTCAGGATTCTAATCTTAAAAATTCGTGTAGCACATTTATAAAGCGTCTAAAGCAAATTTCCTTCTTCTCCCTCGCTACTTCCATTCTGTTTGGTTCTTCCTTGCTTTTGTTTTTCACTTATACAATAGAATTCACCCCAACCAAGTACCTTTTGCTTGCTGGAATGATCATCACATTTTCGGTTAGCATTTTCATCTCCTTTAGAGTTTGGAAAGGTAGGATTGATCAGGTAAAAGAGGTGATAAAACAACTCTCTTCGTAAGATAGTTGATTATTCAAACACGCAAAAAGCGGACTCATCACAATAAAATATAGTATATTTAAACAAGAGCCTTCAAATCAAGAATTGTAAATGAAAAGAATTGTGGTCATATTTCTTCTATTGATTCCGTCATTCCATGCCGTACAATGTCAAAGTTTTACGCTCACAGACACTTCATTTGAAATAGGTGCTATTTATCGACCTACTCAAAACATAGCTTATGCTATTGGAAAGTCAAAAATTGATCCTTCTAGTTTACCCGCGCTCGATCAAGTTGTGTCATTCCTTCAAAATCATCCAAATATTACCATTGAAATTTCCGTCCATTTGGATCATCGAGGCTCCAACGAATACAGTTTCCGACTCGATCAACAAAGAGCAAACAATGTAAAGAACTACTTTTTAACAAAAGGAATTAAAAATGGACGCCTAGAAGCTAGAGGCTACGGAGCCACACAACCTCTTGTTACGAAAGCTCAAATCCAACAACTTAAAACAATAGAAGAACAACAACGCATGCATATACTCAATCGAAGAACCGAATTCAAAATCAGAAAGATAGATGATGCATTCGTTCCTTTCAATTGTACACTTTCTACCCCTAAAACCACCTATTTAATAGGAGAAAGACCGAAATTGAACGTTTGCATTCGAAATAAGAGTGGAGAAGACGTATATTTTATTGGAAGTCTTGATGGATCAGACGGAAATCTTCGATATCCCCAATGCGATTTTTCCATCGACTTCCCTGACCATCGCTCAAAAAGAGGATATCCACGTTGTGGAAACACCAACCCACTTCGTACCAAAGACTTTGTACTAACACCAAAGAATGCTTGTTTCAATCCCTACCAATCAGTTGATGGTTATGGCTTCTTTGATTCCGCTACCATTTATGACACTTCGAATTTCATGACAACTGGAACTTACCAAATCACCTATGAATATTCAACTAAATCCAGAAAAATAAGCGATTATGTAGGTGATGGCGAAGCTACTATTGAATTGAACCAGCTTTTTCGTCAAGTACCAAAGATTAAACTTGTTAGTAATCCAATCGTCATTGAATTCATTGAACCATAGAAAACTATTTCACCTAAGAATCGAGGCATTTATTGACCTAATCCAATATGAAAAGAAAACGTTCGACTAAACCCAAACCTGCCAAATGTCCTTGCTGTAAGGAGGATCGAAATGAATCACAAGTTTCTATGACCGTTGGCCGTATATATGATCATTGGGGGACAAAACATTCCTATTCTTTTCAAAATCTAATCACCACAAGAAATCAATGGGCATGCAACCAATGTCTACTGTCTAAAAAGGCAACTCGGGCCAATCCCGATAAGCAGGTTTTCTGTGATCAGGCTCCCTATCTGGCATATTATGATATTTCAAAGACTTGTGAAACATGTAAGGAAGAATATCTGTTTCGACAAGGAGAACAACAATATTGGTATGAAGAACTCCAATTTTGGGTTCAATCCATACCGATAAATTGTCCTAACTGTAGAAAGTCCAAACGGGACGCCAATTCATTAAACAATGAACTCTCCAATATTCTCGCAGACAAGGATAATTTGTCTATTAAAGATATGGAACGTCTGGCTGAAATATATACCGAAATCAATAAGCCAGATCGCGTTAAATATTTCCAACGACAAATCGAAAAACGTAAGAAACAGGAATCAAAAAAAACAAATTGAATGTGTGATTTTAGAAAGGGATTCATTTTGTGCAAATGCAACGACTCGAAGGTCATTACACACAATAAAAAATCCAGAAAAAACAAGCAGAAAAGAAAGGAAACACTGGAATACATCTGGACTTTATATAAATACTTAGGGCGGTCAAAAGAGAAGGAATTGGGTAAATATATGTTCCCTTTAGATGATGTTGGGTATGGATTATCGTCTGATTTTGTATTAAAGGAGTTAAACAGGCGAAACTGTTTCGACTTTGAATACACCCCCAACGAAGGAGACAATTTAATTATCAGCAATAGTGATCGTGATATTGCGGGTAACATTGAATTTATATTCCGCGAAGGACAATGGGTAACAGATCATTACTCCCCATTTGAACACGACTATGAAAAATTTAACAATGGGATTCTTGCTGTTAAAACGGACTGATCCAATCCATTAATGTAGACTACCATAAAATAAAGGATCAAACGCCCGTAATTTTTCAGTTTACTATTTCCAAAATCAAAGTTGTCTAATGTCTAGTTGGCTTTTTTTAAAGCAATTTCGTAACCTTGCAAAGAACGTACAAATAAATAAACACGTAAGAATATGAGCACTACTGTAAACGTATACTTGACCTTTAATGGAAATTGTGAAGAAGCTTTTAATTTTTACAAATCCGTTTTTGGAGGAGAATTCCCATACATTGGTCGCTTTGGTGAAATGCCTCCAACAGAAGGACACGCTCCTATTCCTGAAGAGCACAAAAACAGAATAATGCATGTTTCATTACCAATTAGTAAAGAAACCGTAATAATGGGCAGCGATACCGGCGGAGAATGGTCTGCGGATTATAAAACAGGAAACAACTTCTCTATTTCCATTAGCACAGATTCCAAAGAAGAAGCGGATCGATTATTCAGCGGCCTTTCAGAAAGTGGTGAAGTAACCATGCCTATGAACAAAACTTTTTGGGGCGATTATTTTGGAATGTTTACAGATCAATTCGCCGTTAGCTGGATGGTTTCATTCAACGAAAATCCACCAAAGAAATAACCTATATCGTATTCATCTCTTCCCAAGTCCTACGATTCTCAAAAGATTGTACTATCTAAAACAAAACTACTATTTCAACTTCAATGGTTCAAGCCAAAGCAAATGATCGAGATAGCGCGATCGAAATTATTGTAGACTCTTTTTGGCAAAATCCAAGTGTATTAAATACAATCAAAGGCGGAACTGAAATTCAGAAAAAGAGACAAATCACCACTTTGGCAGGCTATGCTTTTGATTACGGGCTTCGAAGAAACGGAGTTTGGTTCTCCTCCGACAAATCCGGAATTGCTATATGTTATGAATTTGGTTCCATAAAAGAGAATCTTAACGATTTATATGGTCAGATCGCTCTACTATTCAAAACCATTGGTATTACTCGAATAGGAAGCGTTTTAACGCATGAAAAAGAGTTGAAAAACGGACGAAACACAACGGCTCCATTCCTTTATTTTTGGTTTTATGGTGTAAAAACGGGCGATCAAGGCAAAGGTGCAGCGTTAGAACTAAAGAATGGCATTTTTCAACTTTCTCAACAGCTACAACTTCCTATTTATGCCGAAACATCCGTTCCAAAAAACTATCGAGTATATCAGCGATACGGATTCGAGTGCTATCATGAATTAAAAGATCGCACGTCTGACAATGGTAGTACACTTTGGTTCTTGAAACGTCCCCCTGACCCCGCCTAGATGTTGAACGATCAAGGTCAAACAGGCATTTACTTATCGTTTCAGGTTTACCTGCGCGCCCAACGTCACAACGCCAGCCCGCAAGCCATCGCTCCGTTCATAGCGAGCTACGCGTAACTTAATCGATTTAACCTGCGCAATCTTCTTCTCAGCTTTCCCATACTTAAATCGAGCAATCCCAAAAAGTGGCGTATACGAAAACCCTATTCCATATTTATGACTGGTAAACGATGATAAATCAAAATCAGAAGTATAAAAATCCTGATTGGATAAATGAACTCCATAACCTGCAAAATAACGCACTCCTCGCTGCTGATTATATCTGTAAAAAGGATACACTCGAAACGTCTGATGCAGTTTTATTGGTACCGTAAGCTCCACTGTATTCCCGGTAAGTCCCCAACTATCCTGATAATGTCTGTAAAATGAACGAAGAATGATTCCACTCGTCAAATGATAATTTAATCTTACCCCAACCGGCATTTTATATCGAGTAGAAGGAAGTCGTTCAACACCAGGAAGATCCTCGCCTTGAAAATATACTCGATGAAACGGGGTAGACAAGATTCCTCCCTGCCATACAAAATCAGCCGCAATCGAACCATTCAGTCGTTTGGTTAAGTTCGCCGTGTACAACACTGAAGAATTCACTGAGTGCCGTTTATCTGTAGTTAAAAATGAATTGGTTGCATTTCGTAATTCCACTGGGTATATCAATTTCCAATCATCGAAAAAATACTTCGATTTAAGCGAAAAAGAACGATTATGATCTTTTGAATTCAGCGTTATCGATCCGCCCCCTGAATACGAAAATACGTCCCACTCAAAAGACGTTCCAAATGAATATCCTAACTCGACCAGCTTCTTTTTATTCTTCTTTTTATGAGATACTGTTACATAACTACGCGAATCATGCGCCGATGCACCCGAAACATGTTGTTCATCTAAATACGGATTGTTGATATTATCACTCGATGCAGATGAATAGAAATCTACTCCCCCATCGATATTCCAAGATTTTAATGAATCAACCGGAATGTTAATATTAATGGACGGAGCAATATTGGATAACTTTTCAGTTCCTATTCCTCCTGTCACCGGTGAATGACTGCCATCTTGGTCATAATAACTCATTAAAAAATTAACTTCGATATCTTCCAATTTAATATCAACCGTATCTGTTTGGGCGAATAGAGGTGCATTTACCCCCATTATCAAAACACCCAAGATCCCAATAAACCAAATCTTTGGCATCCCATCCAATGCTATTTTCCGTGTACTATTACCCAATTTCATTCTCAAATTCACGCCTTTTATATCCAACAACTCCATTCCCTCTTCTTCTTTGATCAATTCAATATTCTTAGCCTCTCTTCCTTTCTATTATCAAAATTTCAAATTTAGAACAGATTAATTACATCCGCATCCTCCGCCAGATTTCCCTCCATTCGCACCGGAAACTCCTTCTCGATACGTTTGAAAGTTAGACTCAAAGGTTTGCACTTTGTCATCTGCCAATTTCATATCTGGATCATTTAAGTAAATCTTTTGATATTCCTTAATACTCACACATCCCGTCAATAACAAAATTGTAAAACCAACCATCATCGCCATTATCCCCTTTCTAATTCTAACTATTTTCATATTCGTAAATTCAATTCTACCTTGCTATATAAATCTTATAAAAGCTAAATCCTTCTCCCAGTTTCGGCTATTCCTTTTCTACCCAATAATTTTTCATCAAATTGGTAGAATAAAACATTTTCCCTTTGGCATCAATGATGTAACATTCAATCCCTTGTAAATGATTAATCAATTCCATTCCTACCCTTGGCCCTAGTACAAATACCGAAGTTGCCAGTGCATCTGCCAACTCAGCATCATTGCAAATCACCGTTACACTTCGCAAATTTTCTACCGGCCAACCCGTCTTCGGATTGATGATATGGCAATAACGCTTCCCATTAAATTCCAGAAATTTCTCATAATTTCCAGAAGTTACTACCGCCATATCCGTTACGTTCAACCAGGATACGATTTTGTCTTTATCCGTTGGGTCTGCTATTCCCACAGTCCATTTTCCACCTTCCGGCTTTGTTCCCCAACTAATTAAATCGCCACCTGCATTTACAACTCCTCCTTGAATTCCAAGATCAAGCATGATTTGTTTAGCCCGATTCGCCGCATACCCTTTACCGATAGCTCCAAATCCAATCTGCATTCCTTTTTGAGTTAAGAACACCGTGTGTTTCGCTTCATCCAACTGAATTTTTTTATATCCAATATATTTGATTGACTCTGCTATCGCTGTTTTTGATGGGATTCGAGCTTTACCCGTCGTGCTAAAATTCCATATTTTCCCCAGGGAAGCAAAAGACACATCGAAAAAACCACTGGTTATTTTCGATACCTTATTGGATCTTTTTATGAGCTGAAAAAGTTCGTCGTCCACTACTACAGGAGCAATACCTGCATTTCGATTAATTTTTGAGGTTTGTGATGTGGAATCCCACGATGAAATAAGTCTTTCAATCCGCTTAACTTCATTGATCGATTCTGAAATAGCTGTTTCGCCACGCCGTTTACTTTTTGCCACTGCCGTAAATGTAAACGACACCCCCATCAACTTAGCTTCTTTTGATACGGAAACCAATGAACCTGATGCATTGCAGGTAAAACAACCCAACCCGGCAATGATTAAAAAGATGTATGTAAAAACAAAAAATGGCCGCATTACAAGTATAAAATAGTGAGTTACTTCTTTAAGAAACTAAATTAAATGAAGTGTGAAGGCAATTTAAGGGAATAAATAAACCAACGCGATAAAGAGGATTGAATCAATGCCAATCATGCCGTTACTGACTCCCATCCATGGAATAATCAGTATACGTAACCTAAAATCACTTAGATTTCAGCACTATATCCTCCAGATTCTTGATATAATCCGCCGGACTTGACAACGGATGTTTCATCATCCCTACAATTTCTCCTTGTGCATTTAATACCAATGTCTTTGGGAATACTCCTTTCTTATTATACTTCTCGGAAAGTTTGTCGTTATGAGCTGTTTGTTCTTTCGAAAGCTTATTCTTTTTCTTCATTGGAAAATCCGCATTAAGCAATACAAAATGCTGAGGTGCAAACTCCTTAAATGCTTCCGATTGAAAAAACGTTCGATCAAGTCGGATGCAGTTTCCACACCAATCCGATCCTGAAAAATTCAATAGAATATATTTCTCTCCTTCCGTTGCCTGTTCTTTTGATGCTTCAAAATTTGTATTCCAAACTAACTCCGATTCCTTATTTTCCTCTTCTCCTTCCCCATTTAATTCATTCGAAGTAAATGAAAATAACAATCCCAGCCCTGCTGCCAATAAAATTGGAACCAGAACCATATTACGTGCTTGCTTTATCAATTTCCTATTCATAATCATACTCTTTTATCTCCCCTATCCTTATTCCTTCTATTCAAGTGTAATTCGTTCTTCTATTCCTGTACCGTGACACAAATTACATTGTCCTGAAAAAATTGGTTCGTCCATCCATTCTACTTTTCCAGCGCTGTTTTCAACAGAAACTCGTAAACCACTGCTGAAATCAATTTCCTGTGTGGTAAATACATTTCCTCGATCATCCACCTCTAAATTTAATATCGGATTAACCAGATCATCTGAGTTATATAAATGAATTTTAGATTGATTTTTCTGACCATAAACAGAACCTGCCAGACTAAACCAGCCTTCACCGTATCCTGCTGAGTAATGACAATCCATGCAATTTCGCCCGTTGTAATGACTTTCATCGTCTCCATGGGCACTTTGTTGAAATGATGGATCGGGTGGTGCAAACTTTTGACATGCTCCCAATGCTAGTATTAAGCATATCCCCCCAATTCCCTTCGCTACATATTCAAATATCCTTTCCATACAAAAAAAACGGTTTGTTCTAAAATAAATTGTATACCGCTAAGATAGTATCTAAATCTGTAAAAAATCTGCAGTTGAAACAAAAACCAATTAAAAACCACATATTCAACTCATAATCACCACCATACAACGTAGCATGATATTATTTTCTCCTTATTACTATCCCCCGTTTTAATCCAAATCAATGGCGCAATTTGAGATTCATTTAAGTTTTTCAATTGAGATTCTATAGAATCCAATGAACCAAAGAAATAATCTGCAATGGAATTTGAATCGGGTCTTAAAAACCAATTCCACTTAGGTAAAAGATAAAAGCGAGCATCCGCGAATTGATCCGTTTTTAAGTCTTGCATTCGCAACCAATATCCCGCAATGGCCGCAGAATTAATGCTCGAATCCAAGTTCAAATCTCGAAATGCATCGTCTGCTTCTAAATTATTATAAAAATAAGGAACGTAAAGTTTAGCCTTTAAACACAAATGTTGTTGAATTACATCCGAATTTAAAGCATGCTGTGCTAATATTGGTTTGGCTAACTCATGGAATAACAATGGGAATTGACGAGTATTTAATTTGCCCATCTTATCCATCAATCGGTCCTTTCGATTGGGTCCAATCCATCCAGCAAGTACTTCTTCCCGTGCCATCTCTGGATCAAAAAGATAATGTTTATATGCCAATTCCACATGCATTACCTGATTAGCTGGATCACGCAAAATAAAATCAAATTCACCGATGGTCTTATTACCTAATTCGTGTATCTGAATATTACTTAAAATCAATTCGAAATCTGGGGTAGCTTCTAGCAACAACTGAAAAAAACGTTCCGCTTGATGGCCAAGTCGACGTTTTATTAGCGTTTGATCTGCCTCCAAAAATTCAATTTCAATAGAATCGGAAGCTTCAAAATCAAACAACGAAATTTGTGCATCTAATAATGGAATCGGTTGTTGATCCGAAAATAATTGTGGTGTTCGAACAAATCCATCGAATCGTCTAAAGAAATCTTCAAAGGTTTCTTTCTCGTTCAAAGCTGGATTGGTTGATTTATTTTCCACCTAGAAATAAGTCTATCATTTCTGTGGCAAGTTTTCGCGGAGCAAGCTTACCTTCTTTTACCATCTCTTGTTTTTCTGCTAGGATTGACTCAATCTGTTCATTCATATAAAATCGTTGTTTCAACTGATCCTCTACTCTACTTTGAAACCATTTTAAATTTTGATCACCGCGATTTGAATCAAAAAAGCCTTCCTCCTTGGACAATTGAACAAACGACTCAATCATCTGCCAAACTTCCAACATTCCTTTATTTTCCAATGCAGAACAAGTAGAAACTTTGGGATACCAAAATGGATACGATGCTGGAAATAAATGGAGTGCGTTTTGATATTCCGCTGCAGCTTTCTTCGCTTTTTTCAAATTATCGCCATCGGCTTTATTTATAACAAGCGCATCGGCCATTTCCATAATGCCTTTCTTGATTCCTTGTAATTCGTCTCCAGCTCCAGCCAACATCAACAACAAAAAGAAATCTGTCATATCTTTTACAGCAATCTCTGATTGTCCAACCCCTACTGTTTCGATCAAAATAACATCAAATCCGGCTGCTTCACAACACAGCATCGTTTCCCGAGTTTTATTTGCCACACCTCCAAGAGTATGTCCAGAAGGTGTCGGTCGAATATAGGCCTTAGGATTAACTGAAAGTGACTCCATTCGTGTTTTATCACCTAGTATACTGCCTCCCGTTTTCCGACTTGACGGATCAATGGCTAGCACCGCAAGTTTCTTCCCTTGATTAATTAAATCCGTACCAAACGACTCGATAAAGGTACTTTTCCCTACTCCGGGTACCCCCGTAATACCTACTCGTATTGAATTTCCGGTATAAGGCAAAATCTTTTCCAATACCCTCGCCGATAAATCTGAATCTTCTGGAAGATTACTTTCGATCAATGTAATCGCCTGACTGAGGATAATTCTGTTTCCATTTAGAATTCCCTCTACATATTGATCTTCCGATAAACGTGCTTTTCTAGCCAAACTGCAATAATTAAATTCTTTTGTAACTTTGAACTCGCAAACAAACAAAGGTAAAGCATAATCCATTGATCGACCAGATTCAACAACAAAAATTTCAGGAATTCATCCTACGCCATAAAGAGGGAAATGTGCAAGACCTTGCGCTCGCATTTCATGGGAAAGTAGATTTTGATCTTAATTTGGCTCTGCAACAAATCAAAGGAAGGCAAAAAGCCAAATACAAACTCCCGCTATGGGCAAAAACGGATTCAGTCGTATTTCCTCCTGGTCTTAATTTACAACAATCCTCCTCTGAAAAAACCGCACAATACAAAAGTGCTATCTTAAATGGTCAATCCAGTGTGGATCTCACCGGAGGATTTGGAATCGACTCCTATTTCATATCCAAAAGCGTAGATAATCACACCTATGTAGAACCAAACGAATCATTGGCAACCATTGCAAAGCATAATTTTAATGCGCTAGAGGCTACAAACATTGAGGTAAAGCAAACGACATGCGAGGAGTTTCTAGATGGACTTGCAGGTCAGGACTCTTGGGATTGGATTTATATAGATCCTTCCCGCCAGAATGAAGGTAAACAAGTGTTTTTCCTTGAAGATTACGGTCCGAATGTAGTGGATTTGCAAGATGCTTTTTTTGAACGTGCAGATAATATATTAATCAAAACGTCTCCTATTTTAGATATTAAAGATGGGCTTCGAAAATTAAAATGGGTAAAAGCAGTTCATGTTATTGCAGTAGATAATGATGTGAAAGAAGTTTTGTTTCGAATGGAACGAAATGTAGAAGTAGAACCGGATATTATTTGTTTCAACCAAGGAAAGAACGGTGCTCACCTATTTAATTTCAAGTATTCGCATGAGCAACATCCAGCAAGACTAGGCTCCATTAAGACTTATTTGTACGAACCCAATGCTAGCATTTTAAAGGCTGGCGCTTTTCAATCGATTGCGAATCAATACGGCTTAACGAAAATGCATTCAAACACGCATTTATATACTTCTGAAAATCATGTTCCACATTTCCCTGGACGCACGTTTAAAATCAATAGACAAGTTGGATACGATCCTAAATCAATAAAAAAAGAAATTTCGGAAGGAAAAGCGAATATTGCCGTGCGTAATTTCCCATATTCCGTGGAGCAAATCCGTAAAAAAACTAGATTAAAAGATGGAGGAGAAGTTTACCTTTTTGGAGTAACTAATATTGATAATAAACCTGTAGTTTTGATTTGTGAAAAAGGATAAGGCAAAACAACGAACGCAAGGTACAATTGACATAAATTGAAGTGATTTGAGGGGGAAAAGTAGTATATACATTTTTGTTTGTGCATTGATTGCATTAAGCGTCTTTAGTTTGTATTACAAATTACAACCTTCCATGGATTACCAACTTTGTCCACAATGCGATGGAATGCAATATCAAAGGTTAGCAAATGATTTTGCATGTTTCGGATGGGACCTGACCCTTTCCTCCAATATTATAAAGCATCCATTTAGTCAAAGAATATTCGCTCCTATATTAGCAGCAGTAATTCCCTTATCAAATATTAACACCTCATTTTCAACACTTAATCTACTCTTTTGTATCCTAACTTGTATTAGCCTACTGGTCGTTTGGACAAAATTGGAATTCAAGCCGATTCTCATTGTTTTTGGATTCATCTGGTTTTTATTTCACTGGTCTGGAATTGTGCGATATTATGCCTTTGATCCTCTTTCAGTTGACGTTCCTGTTTACTTTTTTCATGCGGTACTGATCTTAATTATTCTGTCAAAACGCTATTATTTCTTATGGATCATTGCCCCATTTGCAATGGCTACAAAAGAATCTTTTCTGGCCTACATCGTATTATTTATTCTTTATGCGCTGCTTCACAATCGGTTGTATGCAACGTATTTTCGCATGCGACACATCTGGATTGCATTACTTGTTTCAGTGCTTACAAAATTATTCATAACCGCTCAATATA
Organism: Cytophagales bacterium; assembly: GCA_965277185.1. Taxonomy (GTDB): domain Bacteria; phylum Bacteroidota; class Bacteroidia; order Cytophagales; family JAHDFW01; genus JAHDFW01. The sequence goes on from CBDICC010000059.1 coordinate 30,593, forward strand.
CTGGAATTGCAGAAGACAAAAATGCGTTGTTTAGCCTTTTGTATTATGGCAAAGAAATTTTTGAAGAACCCTTAATCCTAGTCCGTTGGGTAATTGCCTTGTTTACAGTAGGCGGTGTATTTTTATTGTTAGCTTTAAAAGACATTCGAAAACATTTTAACGCCGATCCGGAGCAAAACTTAATTCTGATCTTTTCTATTGTTAGTATTCTGTTTGGATTGTTAGCAGGTCATGATCGTACCAGAATTATGATGATCGGTTTGCCTTTTATTCTAACTTCTATATTCTATTTGGTTCGAAATCGTGGAAATGGAGTTTTGATTGTAACGATGTTACTTTCTATTCCTTTGATGCGGGTGGCCTCGGTAATTCCAAAGTTAGATGCAGTTGGATATAAAAACTGGTATCCGGAATATGGAGCGTTTTGGATGGTGTGTGCGTGGGGATTATACATGATAATTGCTTATTTTGTAATTTCAAAAACAGAACATTATTTTAGTCGCAAGTGAAAAAAGCAGTCTTCCTTATATTGATCCTAACTAGTGTCCTAAGTGCCAACGCACAGTTTATCCGAAACTTTGGTGTAAACGACACGACATACAATGCCGGAAAAATCAGATTAGTTGGAATTTCTTCCGCCACCGCCTACACTGGGGCAATCTATGGACTAAGCACGTTATGGTATACGAACAAAGGTCCTTTTAAATGGTTTAACGACAATAGCCAGTGGAAGCAAATTGATAAAATGGGACATGGAATTACCGCCTACCATGAAAGTAAAGTGATGATGGAATTATTCCATTGGGCAGGCGTAAAGAAAAAAGGATGGTTGGCGCTGGCTGGTATGTCCGGATTTATCTTTCAATTACCCATTGAAATACTTGATGGCACATCTCCTCAATATGGTGCCTCAAGTGGGGATTTAATAGCCAATTTCAGCGGTGCTGCACTTTTAACAGCCCAAGAAGTTTGGCTTGATGGCTCTTATATTCATCCAAAATTTTCCTTTCATCCCTCGCCCATTGCAAGAGCCCAAATCAGACCGGGTACACATGGAACCAGTTTGAATGAACAAATTTTAAAAGATTACAACGGCCAAACCTATTGGCTTGCCGTTAATTTAGACCAACTCTTTCCGCTTCGTTCTGAATTTAACGTGATGGACGACGTCTATTACCGAAAAAGAATGCCTCCTTGGTTGTGTATTGCTTTTGGATATGGTGCAGAACACATGGTTTATGGAAATCCAATTGAAAATCAGGCAAATGGATATAAAGCATATCGACAGTTTTATCTTGCTCCAAGCATCGATTTCATGAAGATACCAACGAGGCGAAAAGGCATGAAAATGTTGTTCTACGTGCTCAACATTTTTCAACCTCCTATGCCTGCTCTTGAAATTAATAAGAACGGGATGACCGGACACCTTTTATATTTTTGAATTTAGTACTATTTTTACACATTCAAATCAATCGAAATTACAACTTCGGGAGACAAGAGTTAAAAAATGAAGGTCGGCGACTACATAAAATTAAAAGAAGCGGATGGATCAGGGGTGATCCGTAAACTCCTTTCTTCCACAAAAATTGAGGTTGAAATGGAAAATGGATTTGTTATAAAAGTAGCAAATGACAAAGTAGAGTTGTCTGAGCCACCAATTCCTTTTGTAAAAAAAGGTAAGAAAAAACCGTCCATCAGTATCCCTCCACCAAAAGTGGATCTGCACATAGAACAATTACTTCCCAATCATCGAAACATGTCCAACTTCGACATTGTGCAATTTCAGTTGAATGAATTTGAAAAAGCACTTGACGGAGCAATTGCTTGTGACATGTTAGAAATCACCTTTGTACATGGCATTGGCGCGGGTGTTTTACGCTCTGAAATTCGTAAAAGACTGGGAAATAATAAACAAATTAAATCGTTTATGGATGCACACTATGATCGTGGAGCTACAATCGTTAAATTTTATTAACTTGAGCCAATAAACATTATTTGTACCTAAACAAATCAAAAAACAAGCGCGAGTACTGCTCGAAACAACTCACATGCATCAAACCTCTTTATCCATACGTCCACTTTTCTATCTAATCCTTGTGTTTAGCGCAATCGGATTTATTTCTACAACAGCTTGGGCGCAACCCGTATACCCGAATCTAAACAACGCCGAGTATAAAAAAGGCAAAGAGAAATTGCCTCATAAATTGAAACGCTACGACAAAGCCAAATCGTACAAGTGTAAAAAATGTAAAATGGCGGCTCAGACTACATTAAATGCGGAAGAGCAATTTGGAATGATTTCGTTATCTTCCAATCAAGCGATGAACATTAAAAAAGTGTTTAGATGTCGACGAGATGGAATTGTAGTAGAGTATGTAGGCTTTGATCAATACAATTGTAATAATCCGGATTATAGTGAGCGAAATGCTCGGTATAATGGAACTGGGTCAATTAATGGATACATTTCAAAACCTGTCTACAGAAAAGAAATGGTAAAAGTCATTCGGAAAGAAAAGAGGAAATTTAAACGTGATAAAAAAGTCAAAATCATGGATCTTAAAAATGATCCAGATGGATATGATAAAGAAGATCTGAAAGAAGCTAAAAAAGAGAAATTCAATCTAAACTTTTTTTCATTAGGATTAGAGATGAAACCGCGTTTTGCTGATGCAAACGTAACCCAAAACATACTTGTCGTTCATGGTAGACGGATTCACTTTCCTAAATATAAACCTGAATCCTGTGGCGATCCAAAGGTAGCAGTGCATGTGGATTTAATTGACAAACCTCTAAACATCAAATATGACTTTGATACACGTAGCGATGCGAAAACACTTACTTTTCGTAATTATTATAGAAGAGGTAAAACACAAATCAATGATTCCGTTTTTGCTGCAATCAAAGATTCCATTGGAATATGGCACATCGATGAAATTCATATAAAATCCTTTTCTTCCGTAGAGGGATTTGATACAATCAACGAACGTTATCATAATGAACGAGCTCAAAACGTTCGTACTGGATTAAAAGAATTCTATCGAACTGAACCCGAACTCAAAGTAAAATCAAAAGAGAATTGGTCGGTATTTAGGAAGCAGGTTAAAAAATCCAAGTATAAATCCTGGTTAAAGCTCAAGAAAGAAAAGATAAAAGAACATCTAACAAACCCTGAAATGTTGGAATACTGGGATCCTTTGTTGGATGAACAACGCTTTTCTGAAATCGAATTATGGGTTACTTTTGAAGAGCATGATACGTTAAGTTTTGTGAAAAGTAAAATGAAAAAATTGGAAGAATTGGACGATGACATTCTTCGACAATACCATCAATATCTTAAAATAAATGATCCTGTTGCATTCCAGGAAATTAAGTATCCGGAAGACGATCGGTATGAATTCCTCTGGTATGATCAAATCAATGAGTACATCGCTCATATGAACTTAAAAAACACATCAGAGCTCCGTGAACTTGGAAATCGGCTTTATTTATATTCAAAAGTGTACAACAATGATATCCTATTCTTAAATGCGGAAATCTTTATTATCATGCATGGAGATAAAATTGGATTGCGTAAGGGATTTCGTTCACGAGCGATGGAACGGATTACGGAGTTAATTGATCAAAGCCAATATCGAGATGAGTCAATGCAACTTAAAGTAGCATATTATCTTACTTACATTCCAAAAATGAATCCAGCTGTACAGTATAAAGAAGTGATGGAAGGACTAGAGTTTGTAAGTGACTACTACTATTACTTCAATGATTCCATCTTTTATGACACTGAAAAAATCACGGATATCATTGACTTCTTCGTTCAATACCGAACCGATTTAGCGATGTTATTCTTGGACAAATATTTCGAAGAGTTAAAATTATTCGATCCACATTTATTTTCGCAATACTTAAAGCTTTCCTATAACCATCCAAAACATTTCAACGATCGCTCGTATGTACAAACTGTATTGAATGCAAAAGAGAAGTTATCAGAAGAAGATTGGTGCAATCTATTTATCGGAAAGTGTAACATCAACTTCCAGTTATTCGATGATGGCGAGCTAAGAAAGCTTTATTGCAAAACATGTGGTCCAACGCACTATCTGAAACAAGTAGGAGATTAGATTAGATTAGATTAGACTAATTTGAATGGTATGTTATGAGTATGGGTTATGATGTCAAAAATGATTGATCATTTTAACGAGAGATTCGGTTGATTTTCACTTCCTAAAACACATTTTTTAGCTCAAAAAAGCCAATGTTATTTCGATAGATCTTGAATAACTTAGCAAACATATCATCATAATTTACGGCTAAATTATTCAGCAGTTTCGTTTGAATTTTTATGTCATGTTCGAATAATTGGAAAATATCTGATTGTGCAATCACATATAATTCAGCTCGCTCAGAAGTTATTCTTGCATTGAAGTCTCTATTTCGACCTTTTATAATGGAATTAATACCAAATGCGCTCCTGGATCGGCACTCGAATAAATCTTCATCTTTATCGCCAATGTCCAATGAAAGCTCAACACTCCCTTCTGAAACCAAATAAATGGCCTGGGAAGCATCGTTCCTGAAAAAGACCATCTCCCCTTCCCGATAATTTCGCTGATACATCAAAGGGATAATATCCGCACACTCCATATCTGTAAATCCCGTAAAAAGTGGAATACCCTTCATAAAACCGACCATGTCCATTTCTGCAGTAGTCAAACGTCTATGAAATACTTTCTTTAGTTTATCGATCATACTATACTGTATTATGTTATACTATACTTGATAAGGTATTAGGTGCCGTTAAATCATCAATTAAATTGATTCCTATTAATTTCAACTTCCACCGAAATAGGAAGTTAAGAGCCATTCTAGGTGGATTTTTGAAGCCTGATTTTCAATAACAAAGTAGAATCTTCTCCCATTCCATGAAAATTATCAATTCTATGGCCTGCGACCCAAACAATTTTCTCTTCTGATAAAAGTACACATACTTTTTCTTTTTCAAAACGGGAGACCTTGTTATTCACTAGGAAATCGCTTACTTTTTGATAATTAGACATTCCAAATGGACGAAATCGATCGCCCGCTTTCCACTTCCTAATTTTCAATGGAAACTGTAGATTTCGTAGGTCCAAAAAAGCAAAATCAGGATCAATCAACTCCTTCTTTTCTACTTCTCCTCGTTTCAAAGTACTATAATCAAACAAACCAAATGCCGTTGCTATTGATCCTCTATCTCCTTCCAAATTTAAATCCCAACTTGAATCTTCATCCAATGGATCCATTTTTCCAAACTCCAAGCGACCTCGATTAATAAATACACCGTACATTTTATTTATTGAATAAAACGTTTTTCCGGTTTCTCCATCGTTTTGTAGGCAAGCAAGCAGATCTTGGACAGTTGAATAATGAAAGTCCATTGGTTTTAATAGTTCCCATAAAATAGAAACCGGAGAAACAGATTTTAATAACTGTTCAATGTCAATTTCGGTTTCTGATATTTTAATTTTCGCAATGCTATTTTCAACATATGCAGCATAGATTTTACCTGCTTCTGAAAACTTCGAAACACTTTCCACAAACCGAGATTCAAAATTGATATTTTGTTTTTGAAGCAATGGAATTACCTCATTGCGCATGCTGTTTCGTTTGTATTTATTAGAAGCATTCGAAGCATCTTCTCGCCATTCCAATTTGTGTTCAACCGCATACGATCGAATCAAATCCTTGGACATTTCAAGCAGCGGACGAATTAACATAGGTCCTGCCACATCTTTCTTCATTGGACGAATCGGTTGCATTCCTTCCAATCCTTTAATCCCCGTACCCCGAGTCAAATTAAGAAGTACCGTCTCGATTTGATCATCTCGATGATGTGCTGTAGCCAATTTGGTATATCCATGGACTTTACACAATTCAGTAAACCATTCATATCTCAACGATCGAGCAGCCATTTGAATCGATACGTGTTCTTTTTCTGAATATTGTTCCGTATCGAATGATTTTAGATGAATTTCAACATCCAATTTCGAAGCCAGCCTTTGCACTAGTTGTGCGTCTAAATCAGATTCTTCCCCGCGCAATCCAAAATTACAATGCGCTAATGAAACCGAATAACCTAATTCGACCATTGCTTGCGCAAGTACAATAGAATCTACCCCACCACTTACTGCAATAAGCATAGAATCTAATTTGGTACACAAATTGTGTTGTTCAATAAATTGATTGATTAAACGTTTCATTGGTAGAATTCAATTCTGATTGTATTGTTTCAAAGAAAGTGTAAGCGGAATCAGAACATAAAGATAGGATTTTTATTAATTTTGCACTCAATGCCGACGATAGGTCTAAAACATATTATTTATATACTCTTAGTTACATTCTCTCTAAACCCTACTTTACGGGCTCAAGATGAAGAAAAAGAGAAGCCTGCGCCTGGAAAAATCGAATTAAAACAGGCTAAATCACTTGAAGGATCAACGGTACAAGGCCAGCATATTCGAAAATTAAAAGGTAATGTAATTTTTAAACAGGGTGCAACCATGCTTTATTGTGATTCCGCATTCCAATATACTAAATCAAATGAAATTGATGCTTTTGGGCATGTGCGAATAAAACAAGGGGATTCTCTCAATGTAACCGGAAATACTTTACACTATAATGGGAACACCAAATTAGCTGAAATTGTAGGTGATGTACATTTAGTCAATAAGAAAACACGAGTTCAAACCGAACAGTTAAATTATCAAACAGACACCCGTACTGCATATTATTTTACAGGCGCCACGATCAAAGATGGAAATAACACATTAGTAAGTAAGCAAGGCTCCTATAATGCCAGTACAGAATTCTTTGGATTTAAAGACGATGTCAAACTTACAAACCCACAATACACTATTGATTGCGATACATTAAACTATAGTTCTCGCTCTAAAATAGCCTACTTCCATGGGCCAACCGACATTAAATCAAAGTCTGGAACTTTGTTCGCTATGGATGGAGAATACAATACTATTACGGGTGAATCGTACTTTTCTCGTAGTGCCGCCATTGAAAACGATGATTACAAACTAATTGGAGACAAACTGCACTATGATGATGCCCATAAGACCGGACACGCGGAGGGTAACATTGAATTAACCTTAAAAGGACAACACATCATCATTTATGGAGACAAAGGCTTTTATGATGAAGGCACTGGTCTTTCAAAAACCCATGGAGATGTGTTATTGAAATATGCCATGAATGAGGACACGATGTACTTAAAAGCGGACACCATGGTTTCCTTGCAAAAGGACAATGATTTGAAACGAATAGATGCCTTTCCAAATGTTCGGATTTATAGAGAAGGTTTGAGCGGTTTATGTGATTCCCTGTCCTATTTAGTATCTGATTCCAGTATTCAATTTTATGCTCAGCCTATTTTATGGTCTGGAGGAAGTCAACTCACAGGTGAGGAAATCAAGATTCTATTGGACAGTAATGAAATTGACAAAATGTTAGTTGATCGAAATGCCTTTATGGTTTCTGAAGATAGCATTACAAATTTCAATCAGATTAAAGGAAAAAATATGGTCGCTCATTTTTCAATGGGTGATTTAGATGTTTTGGACGTATTGGGCAATGGACAAAGTTTGTATTTTGCATTAGAAGGTGACACCGCTTTACAAGGATTAAACACTACTTTTTGCAGTACTATGAAAATTTTAATGGACAGCAGCAAGGTACATGACATTAAGTTTCTATCAGATCCAGATGCTCATTTTATTCCACCAAATAAAATTGAAGCACCCGATCGTAAACTACCAGGATTTATTTGGCGCATTAATGAACAACCTCAATTCGAAGAGTTTTTATATCGTAAAATAAAGCCTTCGAATGTTGCTCCAGAATTGAATTCAAGTACTAAAACGCTACCTATAAATGAAGTAGATAAAGACACGTCAAATAAAAAGATGGAGTCAGAATCCGGATCATCATCATCATCAGATGATAAAGTTGAACCTTTGGAAACTACAGAGGACGTAGTCAATCCAAACCCTTAATTCGAATATATATTTCAAAAGGAATTCAGAAACTAAATTCCTTTTTTCCTTTTTAATCTGATCTAATTTCGTTGCATTGGAGAACAATCTTCGATCAATTTGAATCACCCCCTTCTTTTTTAACTGAAATTTCGAAGGTTACTACTCCTTTAACTTCTTTAACTTCTCTAACTCCTCTAACTTCTTAATTCTGTATTCTTAATTCTGCATTCTTCCTTATTAATCTAATTTCTTCACCTTGGAGAAAAACCTTCGAAATTCATTAATAAAACCTAAACTCAATTTGAGTCACTCCCTTCTTTTTTAACTGAAATTTCGAAGGTTACTACTCCTTTAACTCCTCTAACTTCTTAATTCTGTATTCTTAATTCTGTATTCTTCCTTATTAATCTAATTTCTTCACCTTGGAGAAAAACCTTCGAAATTCATTAATAAAACCTAAACTCAATTTGAGTCACTCCCTTCTTTTTCAACTGAAATTTCGAAGGTTACTACTCCTTTAACTTCTCTAACTACTTTAACTCCTCTAACTTCTTAATTCTGCATTCTCAATTCTGCATTCTCTTTCAATTTATTCAACACCCGCTGATCCAACGAAAAGCTACAAAAACTTAAATTCCCCTCCGTAATCATAAAAATCACCAAATCCTTTTCCTGCAATCTCCCTTTCATATCCTTAATTTCAATCACATTTTTTTCTGCTCGTTTTGGCCAAATCGTCTGATTGTAATACCAAAACTCTGATAAGTCGCCAAATAACTTTTTCTGTACTTTATTGCCATACCAATTCCAATAATAGCTATCCGAAATAACCAACACATTTGGTCGATATTGAGATCCCATCGTATCTGTCCTAAGATTAAAATAAGCTAGTTGCTCTTGCTCATATTTTTCTTGATTAAACAACAAATTAAAAGCATCTCCAATATCATTATCTACTTTACGTGGTATATTAGTTATAACGGTATCCTTACGAATGGGCCGCATGATTTGAGTATCCAATACCGTCTCCATAAACGCTATAGTCGAATCCAACGCAATGTAACTTCCATAATCACTCCAATGAATTCCTCCTTTCGAATAAATCGGATAAGGCGTTTTACCACACAAATGTTCAAACATTAAACTATTGTCTAACAAAGGCATCCCCTGCGCCAAAATTTCCTTTTTAAAGTAATGATAATTCGTTTGAGTCGAAAGCGTATCAGGCTTCATTGATTCAGGTAAAAATTCATTCATTGTCCGAACCTTTCCCGGATTTATTACAAACAAAAATCGAACTCCATATTGAGACAGTGAATCTGAAAATTCTTTAATATTTCCAACTCGTTTCTTAATCTCCTCTTCCCCTATAAATCGAGTGCCTACATATTCTTCGTAATACGAGTTGATAAATAAATAATCATCCTTTCCCTCAAAACTGGATTGCGCATTCAACTTACCAAAAAGCCAATACTTATATTGATTGTTAAACGGTATGAAAAACCGAGCTGATTTGAGTTCTCGTTTTAAATGTTTCTCCCTATTTTCTTGATATTTTTGGGTGCTATAGCTATCCCAGTTAAACGCTATCTTCGCTGGCAAAGGAACATATCCTTTTAATCCTGGGAGATTTGGGAAAACAACAAATTTACCTAGGAATGGAACCCATAAAATGAAGAACAAAAGACCGAAAGCTATATTTTGACGTACCGTTTTTTTCATCTCACACTCAAAAAAAGCTAAAATCTAAAATAAATAAAAGGATTAAAATTGGATCGAAATACTTCTCCAAAGCATAGTAAAAACAATATACACATCACGATTAGACGAAGGATATTTAAGCCTTTGCTCGACTTGTTCATACCATAAATCCATTCCATTGGTTTTTTCCATATCATGGGTAAAAACGAAATTACCAGGGCTATGCCCAACATTGTAAAATATTCAGATCTAAATTCATACGGTTTAATCAGCGACATTAGCTTTCGCTCCATTCCAAACAAATTCGACATCCAGGCCCCTAGTTTGCTTAAATTTTCCATCCTAAAAATAGCCCAACCAATAAGGACTAAGAAGTAGGTAATCAAGATCGCTGGCACTTTACCTATACTTTTTAGAAATTTGCCTAAAAACAGTCGATCCAACATCAGAAATATGCCATGAAAACCACCCCAAATCACATAGTTCCATGACGCCCCATGCCACATTCCCGAAAGTAAAAACACCACAACCAAATTAATATATATTCGACCTGTCGAAACTCTATTTCCACCTAAAGGAATATATAAATAATCTTTCATCCAAGCACCTAAAGTCATATGCCAGCGTTGCCAAAATTCGGTAATGCTCCTGGAAATATAAGGCACATTGAAATTTTCTGGAAATTGAAATCCCATCATCTTTCCAAGTCCAATTGCCATATCTGAATAACCAGAAAAGTCGAAGTATATTTGCATAGAATATCCTACCAAAATAATCCAAGAATCCAGAGTATCAAGGGAATAGATCATTCCTAATCCATTCGCCACTTCCTTTCCTATAATATTGGCTATAAGTAACTTCTTACTCAATCCAATAATAAACCGCATCATCCCTTCCATGCGATATTCTGCATTCAAAAAATGACTTCGATCTCTAAGTTGGTCCGCAATATCCTTATAGCGGACAATGGGTCCTGCAATCAATTGTGGAAATAGGAATATGTACAATGCAAAATCAAACCAATTTTTCAATGCTTTATGCTGCCCTCGATATACATCGATTACATAACTCATTTTTTGAAATGTAAAAAAGGAAATTCCAATAGGCAACACAACTTTCGTCCATTCTATTGCTGCACCATCCCCTAATACGTCATTTACATTTTCAATAAAAAAGTTCGCATACTTGAAGTACAAGAGCACACCGACATTCACAATCAATGAAATGGCCATCGCTACCTTCTTTTTGGACTTATCCTCTACCCGATCTATAAAACGCGCTAAGAAATAATCAATGGTAACCGAAAAAAGCAGCACCTGAAGAAATACAGGTCCACCCCACGAATAGAAAAACAAACTGCCTAATAACGCCGTATAATTTTTATAGGCTTTGGGCGTGAGAAAGTAGCATATTAGAAAATAAGGAAGAAATTGAAATAAGAAAACAGCGGAACTAAATACCATACATCGTCTACCTTTTCAATTCGAATCGTTTAATTTAATGAAAATAAAATCGTGCATCCTGCCATTTTATTTACTTCAATTATATTCTTATTGGACAGTTTGGCTTACTTAATTCCAAACATTCGACCAACCGTCTTTTTTTGAAAAGCCCAGAAAAATTTGAATTGACCAAAAAAGAATCCAACAATCGGCAGCGTAAATTGATAAATCGGAAGAATCAATGCTAATCGTACTGGCCAAAAAATCAATGGATGCATGGTTTCCTTGTCCACTCCAAAAAATTCAAGTACAGGTTTTGCTACCCAAACCGCAAAGGAACCATTAATACTAAATACTATGAGAATCAATACAAGTGAAAAATTATTCTTGATATTCCACTTCGTCTTAAATCGCTGAAAGAAACCTGGCTTGGCATCAACCTTCTCCGAATTAGTCTTAGCTTGATTTGTTTCGGATAAATCCGATTTTGTCTGTATTTCTTTATCTTCTTTCATGATTTAAACAAATAAACCTACATTCTCCAGACCCTTAAATACCTCTGAAATCATTCCAAAATTGATTTTCGGGTAAACGTGCTTCTATTCGTACCGGTTCTTTCTTAACTGGATGTTCAAACTCCAGCAGTCTAGAGTGCAAGCAAACACTCCTGTCTCTATTTCCTCTACGAAAACCATATTTCACATCACCGATAATAGGGCATTCGATTCGACCTAATTGAGCTCTGATTTGATGGTGTCTTCCTGTAAACAATTTTACCTCCAATAAGTTTTTATCACCTATTTTTGAACGGAGTGAATATTCTAAAATTGCCTTTTTAGACCCCTTCACTTCTTTATTAAAAACCTTGGCTTTAAATGTTTCCGGATCTTTTGATATATAATGTTCTAAACGTCCTGTCTCCATTTCTGGACGTTGCTTCACCAAAGCCCAATACACTTTTCTAATTTCCCGATTTCGGAACAACTCATTTACTCTGGTCAGCGCTTTTGACGTTCTGGCAAACAATACAACTCCACTAACAGGACGATCAATTCGGTGCGTCAAGCCCAAAAAGACTTCCCCCGGTTTTTTATATTTTGCTTTAATATAATCTTTAACCAAATCGACCAATGCCTCATCTTCACTGCTATCTCTTTGCACTGGTACTCCTGCTGGTTTATTCACCGCAATCAAATGATTGTCTTCAAAAAGTACGTCTATTGAGCGAAATTCTCCCATAATCTATTGTGCTGTCCTTTGCTTTGATTGGTCTATTAAAAATAATTGATTATAGAATTCCATCTATTGTAATTCTATGCTTGCTATCTTCTGTTATGCTTTATTATGCAATGCAGTTAATAACTTTCTGTTTCATTCGGAAAATCCTTTGCTTTCACATCGGTGATATAGTTTTGTACCGCTTCCATCATAATACCGGAGACATCCGCATATTGCCGTAAAAACCGCGGCTTAAATTCTGGTGTGATCCCAAGCATATCATGTGTAACCAATACTTGCCCGTCCACATGCTGTCCTGCTCCGATACCTATAACTGGAATCGTTAAACTTTCTGCAACCTTCTTGGCTAAATCGGCAGGGATTTTCTCCAAAATCAACGCAAAACAACCACACTCCTCTAAAACCTTAGCATCTTGAATTAACTTTGCCGCCTCTTCTTCTTCCCTTGCTCGAACGGTATACGTACCAAATTTATAAATAGACTGTGGTGTCAGTCCCAAATGCCCCATAATAGGCACTCCCGCACTTAATATCCGAAGCACGGACTCTTTAATTTCTTCTCCACCTTCCATTTTAATGGCATGGGCTCCAGATTCCTTCATAATTCGAATGGCCGAGTTTAACGCCTCTCGCGAATTCCCTTGATATGAACCAAAAGGCAAATCGACAATTACCAGCGCCCGATCAATCGCACGTACAACGGACGAAGCATGATATATCATCTCATTCAACGTGATAGGCAATGTTGTTTCATGACCAGCCATCACATTGGATGCCGAATCACCAACCAACAATACATCTACACCCGCACGATCTAGGATCTTTGCCATGGAATAGTCATATGCCGTAAGCATTGAGATCTTTTCTCCTCGCTCCTTCATCGACTGCAACTGATGCGTTGTTACTCGCTTAATTTCTGAACTTACACTTGACATAATTAATGGTCATTTTGGGCAAAAATAACATATTTATACTATAACTGACGACTATTTTTAGTAGTTTTGTAAGGTTATGAGGAAGATATATTATTACGTCCTACTGGTACTCCCTATACTGGTAACGGCGTGTGGCACGAAGGATTTCAACACCAATTCCGACTATCGCGAAATTGCGATAATTTATGGATTATTAGATATTCAAGCTCCAAAACAGTTTGTAAAAGTAAACTTGGCTTTTCAAAATGCCAACGGTGAAAACGCCATTACCCTAGCCAAAGACGACCCTCTGATTGCCCAATACGAAGATTCTATTATTGTAGAATTAAACGCTTATGATAATAAAGGAGCGTTAAAACAATCAGAACCAATGACCAAAGAGTATGTTGATAGCAAGCAGCCTGGTGATTTCAATACAAACGGAAACTATTGGTACACAATCGACACATCCTCGTTAAAAATTATTGGATCATACATCTATGAGGTACAAGTTACAAACACCATAACCGGCAAAATCTATAAAGCTGAAACAGACATTGTAAATTCTTTTTGCATCACTTCTCCATCTTTGTTTCCACGATGCGTAAACACGGGGCCTCCTGGTGTTAATTTCTACAACAGTAAAGGTCCAAAAGACGTTACGGTTAAATTTAATACGGACGAAAACGCTGGTGTATATAAAATCTATGTAGAGTTTTATTATGACGAATTTTACAATAATGATATCACCACAACCGAAACAAAAGTGGTTAGTTATGCCATTAACAGCAATCTTTTTGCTCAGCAAAACATCACAGATGAAGCGGAAACAATAATGAGTGGAGAATCATTTGTAAAAGCCTTGGAAATAGCCATTGACACCACTAACCAAGACCCTAGCGTTAAACGTAGTCCGGGTGATTTGATCTTTACCGTAGTAGCTGGAGGGAAAAAGGTTACCGAATATATTCGTGCGGAAGATGCTTACTCTGCAATTACACAGACTAGGCCATTTTTCACCAATGTATTTGACGAAAATGGGGAACAAGGTGCGGGAGTATTGTCTTCAAGATACTTTCAAACTAAACTAGGAGTTCCATCCTCTACATCTATGGATCGATTAAAACTAGACTATCCAGGTTTTAAGTTTTAAAGGATCAATCAATCAATCAATAATACGATAGATAAAATAAGTCTAACTTGATCTCGCATTAAGAATAAGATTGATTCATACGTTGTTCAACCGAAATCATTCTGTAGCCCGTTTTTAACCAAAATTTCGAAGGTTAATAACTTCTTTAACTCCTTTAACTTCTTAATTCTTCCTTTTCAATCTAATTTCGTCACCTTAAAAAAAACCTTCGAAATTTATTAATAAAACCTCAACTCAATTTGAGTCACCATCTTCTTTTTTAACCAAAATTTCGAAGGTTACTACTTCTTTAACTCCTTTAACTTCTTAATTCTTCCTTTTCAATCTAATTTCGTCACCTTTAAAAAAATCTTCGAAATTTATTAATAAAACCTCAACTCAATTTGAGTCACCATCTTCTATTTTAACCAAAATTTCGAAGGTTACTACTTCTTTAACTTCTTTAACTTCTTTAACTCCTGTTTTCTTAATTCTTAATTCTGAATTCTGCATCCTATATTCTCTCTTCTTCCTTCCTCCATCAAGAAAGCAATTCCCTCACATAATTTGGTAGCGCAAAACAGGCAAAATGAATATCTTCATTATAATATTTCAACTTTTCGCCATCACAAAACATCTTAACTCGTTCCTTATCTACTTCTATGGGACTATTGGATCCTTTCGTGGAAATAGAAAAGCTCCAGTTACCTGTAGGATAACTAGGTATTGCTACTAAATAACAATGCACGTGCTCTCTACCAAAAATACCTCGATAACATTCATAAATCTCCTGAAACACCTTTTGATTGAATCTGGGAGATTCACTTTGTGTTACTAAAATCCCATCCGACTTTAAAATCCGATATACGTTTTCATAAAACTCCCTAGAAAACAATCCCTCTCCCGGCCCTACAGGATCCGTAGAGTCCACGATCACTACATCATATGATTCATTCTGTGATTGCTTTACAAATTCGATTCCATCTTCGACAAGCAAGTTCAATTTAGAGTTTTTTAAGGCAATCGAAATATCAGGTAAATGTAGTTTGCAGGCATCTATTACTACCTGATCAATTTCTACCATCACGATCTCCTCCACACGCTCATGTTTTAGTAATTCTCTTACCGTTCCTCCATCACCTGCCCCGATTACAAGGATCTTCTTTGGATCTTGATGACTTAGCATTGGAATATGAGCTATCATCTCATGATAAACGTATTCATCTTTTTCAGTTGTCATCACCATTCCGTCCAACGTAAGCATTTTACCATACGCCAGCGTATCATAAATTTCCACTTTTTGATATTGGGATTGGCTCGAAAACAATCGACCTTCATGCTTAAGCGAAAGAGCAATTTTGTCATCCCGTTCCGTAAACCAAATATCTCTTTTATGTTTTACCTGCGTGGGAATATTGATTTGTGCCTCGTCACGCAATTTTCCAACCACGTTAAAGTCTCTTTTCTGCAACGAGCTTAATTGTCCTCTGCGCATTTCCATGGCGGATCGATGCGAAGATTCAAACGCTCCTTGTAAATATTCATTTGCCGCCCAAGGATTTACTTGTTCTCCGCATGTAAATAAATCAACCGACGCAAAACCATATTCTGGCCAAGTATGAATGGCTAAATGACTCTCTTCAATCACTACAACCCCAGAAACACCATATGGTGAAAAATGATGAAATGTAGAATTGATCACCGTAGCTCCTGCACGCTCCGCTGCCTCAACCATTTTTTCTTCTACCAACAATGCATCATTCAATATTTGTGAATTGCATTCGTAATATTCTACAATAATATGCCTACCTAAAGCCTCCATAAAATCTAATCGTTCATTGTTCGGTTCTAAAGAATACAATACCAATCTAAAAAGTAAGTACACGCATATGCATGTAGTTACCTTACATTAGTAAGAGGGCAAAAATAATTGAAATTGGATATGATACAAAATAAATTAAACCAGTATCATCCAATCATCTACCAATTTAAATTGTAGAAATAGGATTTTTGTTTTCCTATAAAACAAATTAGATTAAATAAGATAAGATTAAATTAAATCAGATTAATAAAGGTAATGAAGAATTGGAGGAGCTAAAAAGTGAAATTAAAGGATCTTAATTTCACCCTGTATTGTATTATTTTTTCAAAAATTTCTCCGTCTGATTGTTGATATTCAAGTAGTAAAAACCTGATTTAAGACTTGAACAATCAATCAGTTTTCCTTTCCCTTCCTTCACCTTGCTTCCAAAAGCATCCATTATTTCGTAGCTCGAACTACGCGAAAGCGTTATGTTTTTACTTACTCGCTTTGGATAGAATGTGATTGGCTCCACGTCAGAGGTATATTCAATCTCTTTAGAGAAAGTCACCCTATGCGATTTACTCAAATATCGTACACGATACTTGTTCAATCCTGAATGATGTTTTACCGAATGCTTATAATTTGCAATGCTTGAAGTGGTATGTCCACTTATTTCAAACAACGTAATCCAAGCTCCTTTTGAATAATGTTCTAAATAATGCACACCTCCAATTGTTTCCCCTTTGGTTGACCATGCTATATTATACTGATCTCCTGTAAACGATACAAAACCGAAATCACTTAACTTTCGAATTACTTGAGGATTCAGAACTTTTGGCTTGCAATCATCTTTATGTACGATTTTAACTACAACTGGATCATTTAATTTCAAATGAGACAGGTCTATTTCGTAAGCACTGGATTGAGGTTTTGACTTCACCATCGTACCATTTACATAAACTTCCAACGTACAAAAATCCTTCATATTTCCTGAGAAAGGATTTTGTACATAAAGGTTTTTACCCTTGTAAATTCCAGACAGTTGAATTTGGGCGCAAAACGCATTAAACGTCACACTCAAAATCAATCCCAATACCGCTAAAACCTTAATTTTCATACTTGTGTCGCCACGTTCTTTTTGTGACCGCAAAATTGTTCAATAAATTTTACTAAACCAAATTTATACTAAATAAAATTGAAAAAATTATATAAATAAAAAACAGCCTTACTCATAGCGTAAGGAATCAATTGGGTCCATTCTTGCTCCTTTAACGGCTGGTAAAAATCCAGCAATCGTACCTATTAGGATACAAGCAATTACGCTGCCAAATGCTGGTAACCATGGGAAATAAAATTGAAAGCTTCCCATAAACCATGAAATTACATTCCCTAGTAATGCTCCCACAACAATTCCAAGCACTCCACCTATTACACAAATAAGGATTGCTTCAATTAAAAATTGCAACGCTATTTGGTACGGTGTTGCTCCAAGTGCTTTTCGAATTCCAATTTCTCGGGTTCGTTCGGTTACAGAAACCAACATGATGTTTATTAGTGCGATACATGCTCCAATCAACGTGATTATACTTATTACAAATGCGCCCGATTGAAGAATTCCTGAAATCTGATCCAACGATCGAACCATCGCTGTACTTTCCGTTATTTCAAATGAATCTTCGCTACCCGGAGCATCCTTACGAATTTGTTTCATTATTCCTGTAGCTTCATCAGATGCCTCTTCCATCTTCTCCGAATCCTTGATAAGTGTTTTAATCACAAAGGTTAACCTACTATACAATGAAAGTTGACGTACATTTTGTAACGGAATTATTACGCTTCGTGATCCTCCGGCACCGCCCATAAACGCGCCTTTATTCTCAAGAATCCCTACCACTTTATATTTTTTGCCAAATAGGGAAATTCGATGTTCAATCGCATCTGATTTACCAAACAGTTTTTCATAAATCTCATATCCAATCACGGCGACATTGCTGCCATTTGAAACTTCTGCATTGGAAAAGTTTCTTCCTTTGATGATGTTAAGCGATTCACAAGTAAAATACTGCTGATCGGCCCCAATCACCTGTATATTGGGATTCGTTTTTTTACTTTTCCATTTTACCGTCGCGTTTCCACTTGCAAAAGCAGATAATGATGTACTCGAAGGATATCGATAACGCTCTTTATAGGCCATTGCCTGTTTGTAGGAGATCGGAGGATATATTTTCTCAGGACGTTTTCCATGTCGCCATCGATTGCTAAAACCTTTTGCTTGTACTTCAAAAACATTAGATCCAAGTGCTGAAAGATTGGATTGAATAGAATTTTTCAATCCTTCGATCGTTGTCAAGATACCTATTAAGGCAAAAATCCCAATTGTAATGATCAAAACTGTAAAAACAGTTCGTAACAAATTGCTTTTAATTGCGGATAAAGCCTCGCTAATATTTAGAAATAAATTCATACTTTTACGTCTGTAAACCTACACTTCATATGATTAGTTCACTCAGGATAACGCTAATAGCGTGCTTTGCAATATTACTAAATTTTACGGTAAGTGCATCGTATATTTTCATCCCTATGGACGATGGGCAAACAAATCACCTAAAGGCGTACGGTATCGTATACTGGACTTTAGATAAAGATTTGAGTGTAGATTGGCTATTAAATTATCGCGGCGGAAGTTTTTGTGCGAAATATGCCCGACCAATTGAAGAAGAACTTATCATTCGGGGAATACATTACGAAGTGATTTCAGGTGGATCTTACAACAACATTTTAACCCAAATCGCACATCCGGAATCCAATATGGATGTTATGAAATTGGATGTACCTCCGAAAGTAGCGGTCTACTCTCCTAAATCAAAACAGCCTTGGGATGATGCAGTAACGTTGGTCTTGACCTATGCTGAAATCCCATATGAAGTGATTTTTGACGATGAGGTAATGAAAGGTGATCTAAGCAAATACGATTGGTTGCATTTGCATCATGAAGATTTCACAGGCCAGTATGATAAATTTTGGGCCTCTTTCCGAAATCAAGCTTGGTTTATCCAACGTAGAAACGAATATGAAGCGCTGGCTAAAAAATATGGGTTTAAGAAAGTTACCCAGCTTAAATTAGCCGTGGTTAAGAAAATTAAAGAGTTTGTTGCGGGAGGTGGATTCATGTTTGCCATGTGTACAGCTACGGATACTTATGACATTGCGCTTGCTGCAGATGGAGTAGATATTGTTGAACACATGTTTGATGGTGATCCAATGGATCGGGATGCAGACGCCAAATTGAATTACGACAACACCTTTGCTTTTCGGAATTTTAAGTTGGAAAAAAATCCGGTAAAAGTAGAATTCTCTTCTGTGGATCACTTTGGAAGTGATCGTGGTAGAAAAATCACTGAGAAAAACGATTATTTCAAACTATTTCAATTTTCTGCAAAATGGGATCCTGTTCCAACCATGTTAACCCAAAATCACAAGCAAGTTATCAAAGGGTTTTATGGACAGACAACGGCGTTTCATAAAGAATATCTCAAGCCCAACGTAATTGTAATGGGTGAAACCAAATCTCTTGGGGAGGCGCGTTATATTCATGGTATTGTTGGAAAAGGACAGTTCACGTTTTACGGCGGTCATGACCCTGAAGATTACAAACACTATGTACGTGAGGAGCCCACTAATCTGGATCTACATCCTCGTTCACCGGGCTATCGTTTGATTCTAAATAACGTATTGTTCCCTGCAGCAAAAAAGAAAAAGAGAAAGACTTAATTAGCTCTTTTACTGATGCTTACGAGTTAAATTTAAATTAATTAAAATTATAAGTAGGGTGTACTAAGGTTTATACGGTACACTATTGAATCGAATCGATCATACATTGATTGGTTGATTTCAACATAATTTTAATTATTTTTATACCAACCTTAATTTAGATTTAATATGAAAAAGACATTGTTAGGTTTTGGACTTGTAGGATTAATCATGCTTGCAGGCTGCAATAAAGAAAAACACTTTGAACCAGATCAAGACATTTGCTGGTGCGATGAAGAGATTGAATTTGACGAACAAGAAGGAGACGATCTGGAGCCAGATGCCACAGATAAGTCTGATTTTGGCAAAGAAGATATCGACAAATACATCTTATCTCCTTTGGTGATTGCAGAAGAATGTAATTGTATTGTAGAAGGTAAAATCAAATATGTATTCGCTGATAGAGAAGCTTTAATCGTAGATTACGGTGATGGAGAATGTGATGGATGGGCTACCAAATATTGGTATGGCAAAGATAAAGACTGGGATAAAGAAGACATGGATAAGGATGACATGGATGATAAAGATTACGACAAAGACAAAGACAAAGGCAAATATAAAACTGATGACATCAAACATTCTCACGGATGTAAATTCAAAACAGATTGCTCTAAAACAATATTAACGGACGAAGAAGTGGGTGAAGATGAGGTCGAGTTTGTAAACTTATAATCTGGTTTGTGCTCGATCTAATATAGAACACGAAACAAATCACCAAATCATTTAACCAATTGCGCAACATATAATATCAGACATTCCAAACGAACGTTTAAAAGTTCCAAGTAGAATGTCTGATATGTTTTCCCCGCATGAATGAGTAAAGAAGTATTCAAAGATCTCTACGAACAGTATTTCGATTCCATTCGAAGTTATATTTACTATCGGTCGGGGGAACCAGAATTAGCTACGGATGTTACGCAGGAAGTTTTCATAAAACTTTGGGAGAAACGAAACCAATTCCAATTAGGCCAGGTTAAAAGTTTATTATACAAAATGGCTTCAGACATTTTCATCAATCAATATCGAAAGCAACAATCTGGCGAAACCTATAAAGTTTTCATGCAGCCGCAAATGAATCAAATGCAAGATGAAGGTCCAGCTGCTGAATTGGAATTTAAAGAGTTAACAACTTTATACGAAAACACACTCGAAACGATGTCTGAAAACGATCGAATCACCTTTTTGATGAGCCGACGAGAGGGACTTTCGTATAAGGAAATTGCAGAGCGATTGGAAATAGGTCAAAAAGCAGTTGAAAAACGAATGAGTAGTGCGCTTCGAATCTTACGAAATGTATTAAAACCGAATTAATCTATTTTAAAACAACTTATGTCAATAGATGATAAAAATAGTACCACTAACAACGAGGAGGATTCACTAAACTTCCTAAAAGATGCCAAGATTCCTTTTACCGAGAGTAAAGAGGACATCTGGCAACAAATGGAGGGAACTGGCATGTTCGAGGAAGAACCAATCAAAGCGGATATAAGTTATTCTCGCCCGTTCTTGCTTCGAATCAGTAAAACTTCCTGGGCAATGGCTGCATCGATCACTATTATGCTCGGCATAGGTCTTTTCATGCGATTTTATTCCACGACCGTAGAATCATCTAGAGGCGAACAGGATGTTTGCATTTTACCAGATGCGTCGAAAGTATTGCTCAATGCGGACACCAAAGTCTCTTTTCATCCCTATTGGTGGAATATGGACAGAAGTGTACAAATGGAGGGAGAAGCATTCTTTGATGTAGAAAAAGGACAAAAATTCACCGTATATTCAGATAACGGTACTACCTCCGTACATGGAACCAGTTTCAATATTTCTACACGTGAAGATGGATACAAGGTTTATTGCAAAACAGGAAAAGTAGAGGTCAGAACAGGTAAGTCCAAAGCGATTATCATTACTCCAAATATGAGTGTGTCCTGGATTCCAGGAACCGAAACCCTCGTACAATCCAATGTAACCGATCAAGCCATTGAATGGAAAAATGGCAAGTTTAGTTTTACCGCTACTTCTCTTAAGAGCGTATTTGAAGAAATTGAACGACAGTATAATGTAACGATCACGTCTAAACTGCCTTTGGATTTTAGTGAATTCAAATACACTGGATACTTTGAGAAAAGTAAATCTTCGGAATCTACCATTGGTTTGATATGTGAATCCTTTAATCTTACCTATAAAAAGAAGTCGGCATCCGACAATATTTATATCATCTCTTTAGCAGAAGCACATGATTAGTTAATGGTGAAGGCAAATAATAATATTAATTACATTCAAAAAACGAACAGGCTCATCTCTGTTTGTGCCATCAATGACGGATAAACAATATGTAAATCTCCAGCCTTTTTTACTTTCGTTCATATTGATTTTTTTCAGCATGACGCTAAATTGTTATGCCCAGTCAAATCAACAAACTAATTCATCTGCTTTTGAAATCCACTTAAAATGTAGGGACAAACCTTTGAATAAGGTGTTGTCAGAATTACGCGATTTATATCACGTTGAATTATCTTTTGATGATCAGGCAATGTCTACTTGCTCTATCACAGCCGACCAACGGTTTCAACGAATTGAAGATGTGATTCGTTTTGTTACTTCATCTTGCCATTTTTCCTTTAAAAAAATCGGCGCTGTATATGTGCTAAAAGCCCACAAACGGCGTTCAAAACCGTCTGTGATTTCCACCGATACGACTCAACCATTTTACTATTTTAGTGGCCGTACCATTGACCGATTCAATTCGGAACCACTTCCCTACTCTGTGATAAGTACAAGCAAAGCCAATTTAATCACGGATCATTTGGGTAATTATTCCTATAAATCAAGAGATAGTATTTTGAATGTGAAAATTTCCTATTTGGGTTATTTTAAATTGGATACTTTTCTTTGCGCAAACCGAAATCAAAAGCTCAAGTTAGCCCCATCGGTGGTTGGCTTACCAGCAGTAGAAGTCCGAATTTCAGATCAAAACAAGCATGATCATCAACGAAACATGGATAGCGTTGGCACTACACGCCATAGTTCAAACTTGCTTACAACTTCCGATTCCGTTCAAAATATAGCCGCCCGTAAAAATTCAACGCTATCCATCTCCAATGAAGTCCAGCCTGGGTCTATAAAGATCAACCATCAAGTGGCTAATTTTATTCCGGGAGATAATAACAACACCTTATTTAATTTACTTCGATTTCAACCTGGCATTCTTGCTTCTGGAGATCAGACAAAAGACTTCATTATTTGGAACTCGTATCGTGGTCAAACCGAGGTTCTTTTTGATGGAATTACGTTATTTAATCTGGGCGGATTCAATGACCGAATTGGAGCAGTAAATCCATTGATGGTAAAGGATGTAGAAATTTACAAAGGCGGATATAATGTAGATTATGGCGACCGAGTGGGAGGAATTGTCAATATTACGGGCAAAGTAGGCGACCCAAATGAATTAAACTCCGAACTCAATGTAAATACTCAAACCATTAGCGGCAGAATAAATCTCCCTATTCGTAAAAAAGCAAGCTTACAAGGAGCTTTTCGATACAGTTTTGGCCAGTCGTTATTCGAAATCAATAAACCTTACGATAAAGAACGTAGTTCCCAGCAATTTCGAGAGGTCAATTTGAAATATGCTGGAGAAACACGCCATGGAAATTTATATGGTCTTTCATTTATTGCAAATGGAGACGATTATCGAGAGTCTAAACATGAACAAGATATATTTGATTTATCCATCAATAAACGACAATCCCAAATTGGATTCAATTCATATTATACAAAAAAGTGGAAGACCCAGGGAACTTCCACCGTCTCATTTTCCAATACTAGTTACAATGCCTTTAATTTCGGTTTTTCTGAATTCACTGAAGAAAATATAGATATTAACTCGGTCTTGAAGGTGGAAAAAGATAAGTTGTTTACCAATAATGGAATTCTAAAGTCGAACCTCAAACTACATCATCAATTTAATCAAACACGACATCATCATTTCAGCGCTGAGATGGGTATAACCAACTATTTTACGGAATTCGGCAGTGACTCCATTCATGATGAAATTTCAGAAAAAGGACAAAACACACTCATTCTATATGAGTACGTGAAAGATCGAATATCGATTTCTAAAAAACTAACCCTTGTTCCAGGATTGCGTTTAAATCATTACGCGGTATTAAATCAAACTTCTGCGCTTCCGAGAATTGAATTAAACGTTCGTCCTCATGCAAATTGGACAATAAAAACTGCAACCGGAAGATATCAGCAGGCACTCGCTAATGTATCAGTAGTGGATAAATTTGAAAACAACTTTTATTACTGGACCTTGGCCGATAATCAAGTTGTGCCTTTACTTGATGGAGTACACTTAACCTCCGGTTTTGCATATGCCAAGTCAGGTACATCCATCATTGTCAACGGCTACGTCAAAAAATTGGACAAGTTAATGCGCCTCGAATTAGATACTGCCAATCAGCTCAACATGCCTAATTATGGAAATGCTACTCAAATTGGACTTGACGTTCGATTCAAACACCAATGGAAACAACATTGGTTTGAAACTTCGTATTCGCTAGGCCAAAGCATGGAAAAATTTGGTAAAGATTTAACCTTTACTCGTTCTGATCATGACCAACGCCATGAATTCAAAGCTATTGCGATGATCTATGTTCGACCTTTTTACATTTCTGGTGGATATGTACATGGTTCTGGCTTTGCGAACTTTGAAGCAGCGAACAATTACCACGAACCTGATTTTTCTGCCCAATACAATCGCTTGGATCTTGCGTTACTCTATCGTTTTCACATTAAAAATTGGAAGGCAGAAACCGGCCTTTCTCTACTTAACGTCCTTAATCACCCCAACCATCGATTGAATCTACTTGCTTCCCTACCAGATCGGGATTTGTTCTCTTCTGGAATTGGTTTTACCCCTTCCATTTTTCTTAATATTCGGCATTAAATCTCAATTTTTGCGCCGTTGTCCCCCCATCATACAACCTTCTTATCGACAAAACCGTTATAGTAATAAGACTTCACACTACTCTTCAATTGCAAAGAATGATTTATTGCGCGACCAATTAATATGTATTGAGGAATTAATGTAAGACACTCATCTTCGGATGTTTTGTCCATATTGTACCTTTTGTTTAACCAAAAATAAAATTCAACAATGATTATCAATTCTTATTTTTCACTGCGCACTTTCCTAATTTCAACTTTTTTATTAATAGCTGTTTTCTCCCTGACAAATTGCAGCCATAAAAGAGTAGAACCCGAACTAGAAACGATTCAATTCAGTAATTTAAACCAGTTCTTCGATCAAAATCGGGCCGAAAGCATTCAAACATTCTCTGTTTCCAACGAGGAACATTCCGTGGTAATTGGACAAAATGGCACTCAACTATTCCTAGATGAACATCAATTTCACTTTTCGAATGGGGACAGCGTAACTGGAATGATCGATATTGAACTCACCGAAATTTTATCTATTTCTGAGATGATCCGAAACAACACGCCTACTACATCTTATGGAGAAATCTTAGTTTCTGGAGGTCAAATTAAGTTAACCGCTTTTCAAAATGACCAACGCATTTATTCGGATAGTTCCATATTGGTGCAAATTCCAACTACCGCGCCAGATACGAACATGCAACTGTTTAATGGATTGCCTGACTCTCTCATTTCAACGAACATTAATTGGGTCTCAACCGCTGCTTTAAACCTGAGCAATTCTATAACCATTGCCTTGGGCTTAAACTCTTCCAATTCATTCTACAGTTTTAATTTTGAGAATCCAGATTTGCAATGGATCAACTGTGATTATTTTTGGAATACTAATCCTGTTTCCAACACCACTATCACCTTAAAACTACCGGCAAATTTAGATAATTCGAATACGACTTCGTTTTTGATTTTTCCAGATATTAATTCTGTTGCCTCCTTATATTGGTCCAATGAACCAGGTGAAATGTATTTTAACCGGATTCCAGTTGGAACTGCGGCCATCATTGCCACGATCAGTGATCAAGAGGGAGAAATGTTTGCTGCGTTTGATCCAGTAATTATACAGGAAGATCACTCGCTCGTTCAAGTTTTAACTCCTTTTACAGAAGAAAAGATCAAGTCTATCATAGATGAGTTATAAGCATTGATTATGAAATAGCCACTTATTTTGTATTTCAACTAAATACTTCATTCATCGATTCTAATACATTCCATGTCTAATCATATTTTGATTATGACGTAAAAGATTCTATTTTCGTCCCATCTTAAAAAAATAGGAATCAAATATAAGTATGTATATGAAAAAGAATTCAATGTTAAATCTAATTAGATTTAGCTTCTTACTTGTGATCGTCGGAAGCCTTGCTTCTTGTGGAGGAGGGTCTAAAAAAGTAGACGATGCAAATACACAGGATAGTACAATGACCTCCAATATTCTTTTGCAAGAATGGAGTGGACCTTATGGTGGTGTACCGGCATTCGATAAAATGGAACTAGCAGATTTACAGCCAGCTGTTGAAAAGGCAATGGAACTCAAATTAGCTGAAGTGGATAACATTACTGCTAATAAAGAAGTTGCTACATTCGAAAATACAATTGTAGCATTGGAAAGTTCTGGAAAAGCGCTCAACAGAGTATTTGCTTATTATGGAATTATGAGTAGCAACTGTTCATCTCCAGAGTTTAGAGAAGTTCAATCCGTACTTTCTCCAAAATTGGCTGATTTCAGTTCTAAGATCACTCAAAACGAAGAATTATTTAAGCGGATTAAAGCAGTTTATGATGCCTCTTTAGTTAATCCACTTGAAGCAGATCAACAACGTACTGTTCAATTAATTTATGAAGAATTTGCAATGCAAGGTGCTGTTTTAAGCCCTGAAAAGAAGAAACGCTATGCAGCGATCAGCAAAGAGTTGTCTACTTTATATACTGACTTTGGCAACAATGTATTACACGATGAAGAAAACTATGTTACTTATTTAACGAAAGAACAATTAGGTGGTTTATCTGAAGGATTTATTAAATCTGCTGCTAAGATTTCGGAAGAAAAAGGAAAAGAAGGGATGTATGCTATTACAAACAGTCGTTCTTCCATGGATCCATTTTTAACATTCTCTACAGAGCGTGCATTGCGTGAAAAAGTTTGGAAAAACTATTATTCTAGAGGTGATAATGGAGATGAATTTGACAACAATGACATTGTAAAACAAATTCTAATTCTTCGAAAAGAACGAACTGGATTGCTTGGATTTGACAATTTTGCACAATGGAGATTGCAAAATCGAATGGCTAAAACGCCTGAAAATGCGCTTAAATTGATGATGGATGTATGGCCAGCGGCTATCGCACGTGTAAAAGAAGAAGTGATAGATATGCAAACCGTAGCGGATGAGAATGGAGATAAAATAACGATTGAACCATGGGATTACCGGTACTATGCTGAGAAAGTACGAAAGAAAAAGTACGACTTGAATTCCGAAGAGGTTAAGCAATATTTACAATTGGACAAATTGACTCCTGCATTATTTCTTACGGCAAAAGAATTGTTCAACTTCGAATTCAAACCTTTGGAAACTGGAAAAATTCCGGTATTTCATGAAGATGTAAAAGTATGGGAAGTAACCGATGCTACTTCTGGTAAAATGATTGGACTTTGGTATCTTGATCCATATGCAAGACAAGGAAAACGATCAGGTGCGTGGGCCACAACCTACCGTGACTATTCTTCTTATGAAGGAGAAAAATTGGTATTAGCTTCCAACAATTCCAACTTTGTAAAACCTGCTCCAGGAGAACCAGTTTTAATTTCATGGGATGATGCAACAACTTTTTTCCACGAATTTGGACATGCGTTGCACTTCTTGTCTGCGGACGTAAAATATCCTAAATTACAAAGCGGTGTACGGGATTATACGGAATTTCAATCTCAATTGTTAGAACGATGGTTATCTACCGATAAGATCATTAGCCAATTCTTAGTACATCAAGAAACAGGAGAACCAATGCCTGCTGAATTGATTGCTAAAGTAAAAAAGGCCTCTACTTTTAATCAAGGATTTGCTACTACAGAATATCTTGCTTCTGCATTAATGGACATGAAATTTCACATGACGGATCCAACCGATATGGACGTAGATGCGTTTGAAAGAGAAACATTGGCTGAAATGAACATGCCAAAAGAATTGGTAATGCGTCATCGTACTCCTCATTTTGGGCATGTATTCTCAGGAGAGGGATATGCTACTGGATACTACGGTTATATGTGGGCAGATGTATTGACTTCAGATGCAGCAGAGGCTTTTGCTGAAGCACCAGGAGGATATTACGATAAAAACTTAGCTAAGAAGTTAGTGGATTACTTATTCGCTCCTAGAAACTCAATGGACCCTGCGGAAGCATATCGTTTGTTTAGAGGAAGAGATGCTAAAATTGACGCTTTAATGCGTGATAAAGGGTTTCCAATTCCTAAGAAATAGAATATAATACTACTTTAAACCTAAGAGGGACTTGATAATTATATTATCAGGTCCCTTTTTCTTTTAGAACAGACTTCATATTATCGACAAAGCCGAACCCAACCTTTAAAAACCTGTTCCTGCCGTACAAACACGCTCCCTCTGCGCATGGCTGTATAATAATACATTCCATCGGGTAAATTTGCTCCATTCCAATCGTTTGAATAGTGTTCCGATCGAAACACTATTTTACCATTCCGATTAAAAACGCTTAGAGACCAAGGCTCAAACAAAAATTCTTCGCTTTCAAAAAAGTCATTTACGCCGTCGTTGTTGGGTGTGATGATATTAGGTAATTCCAACGGGACACAATGATTTGTTAATACAATCAACGAATCTTTCAAATGGCAATATCCGCCATCCCATGCTTCTACTTTATAGGTACCATCTTCCGTGAGAACGATGTCTTTTTCTTCTAAACCAGTATTCCATTTAAACTTAAAATTAGTAGAATCAAAAACAGACTCAAGATCAGAAACAAGCGACGGACGCACTCGAATTTGATCCCCAAAACAGAATTCGACCTGATCAACCAATTCCAAATCAACATTGCATCCTTCGGTTACAAAAACATCATCCAAGAAATAGTAGGAAATCGGAGAATGTCCTGCAAATGTTCCATACAACAAACTTTTCGCCGTTGCGTCATTGAGTGAAAAATTGCCAATCACCAAAAATCGATATGGTAAGTCGGCCACAAATTTACCCGAGATTTGCCCCCACCCTAATGTATCAGTTATAATTTCATCTCCTTTAATCTGAGGTATTTGTTCTATCGTGGTCACTGCTGAGATGGACAACGCTTTTTCAGTAAATAACATCCCTATTCCTCCAACGGCAAATCGAGATTGCTCTGCCAATGACAGAAAAAATTCCGCATAATATTCCTTTCCAACTGTTAATGGCTCTGTAAGTTCGACCATTACATACTCACGCCAACCAATGGACTCCTCATATAATATCATCCCTACCATTCCATTCCCCGTTCGTGGCATTTGAGACCCTACTGACCACAGGTGATTACTCAAAGGATTCATCGGACAATTTTCACCTTGTGTGGTATTGTATATATCCGGCGTGCCTTCGGTGGGCATAAACCAGTCATGTAAGGAATGATCAAACGTTGTTTTTTCACTAGTAAACGTACACGGCAAGTAGCGATACGCTTCAAAACTCCCGTTTGGAACGTAATTTTTTGTTTGCCCAAAAGACTGATTCACAACACATTGCATCAAAAGCAACAGCATAAACTTAGTTACTAACCAATGCTTATCATATTTCCAGATTGATGTGTTCATTTATTCCAACAGATATAAATATATAGGCTATCCAGAATCTAATTTCCAGAAAAATCCCTGTGATCTTTAGTGTACTACCTATACCTATAACCACTTTAACACGAAAAAGGTTGCTTATATCTTAATATAAGATCAATTCGATCGTTAAAAAACCAACGTTATCTATCTAAAATTAAGAGAATTAATTCGAAATTCGGAACCAGCCTTTATGGGAATCCAGAAGGAATCTGGTACTTCGTATTTCATAAAAATACATCCCATCTGCTAGTTCAGGATCCCAATCATTCTTATAGGGAGAGCTGAAATATACCCGGATTCCATATCTATTATAGACATACAAATCCCACTCTTCTAAGTCAAACAATCGATCCTTGAATCGATCATTTACTCCATCATTATTTGGTGTAATGATGTTTGGAAATTCTTTATAAAAGCAGCCTCCGGTTATTACATTGATTTCCTTATGCACGGTACAAAGATCCTTAATATCTATATCTAATGAATAATGCCCTGTGTCACTTATCTCAATACTTTGAGTCGTAGCCCCCGTATTCCATAAATAAGAATAAAATCCTACCACTTTAATTGCTGGTCTTAACTCTACCGTTTCATTTACACACAAGGATAATGTATCGGGCAAATCAATTAATTCAGAACAAGCCCTAAAAACGCTTACATCGTCGATAAAATAGTACCCGTGATCTGGATAATAAGGGGAAGTGGATGTATTCATAATACTATCCTTAACCATAATGTCATCAAAGAAATTGCCAATTGTTATGTATTCATATGCTGAATCCGCTACAAATTCTCCCTCAATTTTAATCCACCCATTCGAATAGTGAAAAATGTCTGCCTCATACACTTGAGGATCTTTTTTGATTGGAGCCGTATTCATGTAGTCTTGCCGGGAGGTTGTAAATAGAAAGCCTAGGCCGTTGGTAGCCATTAAACTTAAGTCTGCTCTTGTAACGTACATTTCCGCGTGATAACGAGTTCCTACTACTAATGGTTCTTTGAGTTTGACTGAAAGATATTCCCGATAATGACTGATGTAAGCATCTATCGTTGCCAAGCCTGCAAATCGATTTCCTTCATGCGGACTTGTTACACCAATTTTATTTGCTCCTCCACCTGAAACATTTAACGCACAATTTGTAGGCAACGAAGTACTGTAAATATCTGAAGTCCCATATGTTGGCAGAAACCAATCTTCAACATGCTGATCGAATTGGTTTTGAATCGTTACAAAATAGCAGGGGCCATTTCCTGTAACTTCTTCAAAACCTGGGTTTGGAACCAAATTGATATCCTGAGCTTGCAAAACAGCACACCCCATAAAGACGCTCACCCATCCCACAAACAAACACAACTTTTTCATGCTGCGAATTTACACATTTCGTCGGGTTTAACTCTGTAAGTTCCAATTAGCTCTATCCATTTCATAATTTATGAAAAAAAATTACAGATTCCTGTCCTATTCTAAGAAGTTGACTTGTTAATACTACAAACAAGCATAATTGAATAGATGCTTCGTAAGTAAAAACAACTTTAAACGAATTAATACATAAAATAAAAAACGAACATGGACATTACACACAATTTACAAATCAACGCATCTGCAGATACTATTTATGATGCTGTATCTACGGAAAAAGGAATCTCCGGATGGTGGTCAAAAGATTGCACCGTTGGCGAAACAGCTAATTCGGATTCTCTTTTGAAATTTAATAAGCAAGGAACAATTGTAGAAATGGGATTTCGAACGATTGAATTGGTTCCTAATAAAAAGGTCGTTTGGGAATGCACAGAAAACGGAAATCCTGCCTGGATTGGAACTCAAATTGTCACTGAAATCAAAGAGCAAAACGGTAATGAACACGTGATTTTTAGTCATGCTAATTTCGATGAAAAATGGGCCGGACAGGATCCTTTTGAAATGACCAAGGGTGGTTGGGAACATTTTGTAGCCAGTTTGAAGTCGTATTGTGAAACAGGAACTGGGCAGCCTTGGTAGTTAAATTCAACTGAAAAACTTTTTATAAGTTTTTCGGTTGTTCGGTTATTCGGTTATTCAGTTATTCAGTTCTTCAGTTCTTCGGTTATTCGGTTATTCGGTTATTCAGTTCTTCGGTTATTCGGTTATTCAGTTATTCGGTTATTCGGTTATTCGGTTATTCAGTTATTCGGTTATTCGGTTCTTTAGTTCTTCAGTTCTTTAGTTTTCAATTATTCTTCCTTAACTAGCAACTGAATAACTGATCAACTGAATAACTCTTTTTCACAATTCTTTAGTTCTTCAGTTCTTTAGTTTTCAATTATTCTTCCTTAACTAGCAACTGAATAACTGATCAACTGAATAACTCTTTCCCTCATTTCTTCAGCTTTTCAATTTTGCTATGCACAAATCCATTTTTGACTGAATGAATTGCTCTTCCACTGGAGAGGGATTCAAATTCAGTGCTTTTTCAAAATATGCAAGCGCCTCCTTAAATCGATCCATTTTTAAATGAAAGTTAGCTTGAGTAGCAGGAAGCAAATAATAATCTTTCATTTCAGGCGTATTTTCCAATGCACTTAACTCTTTTAAAGATGCATCATATCCCGCAATACGGCTTTGAATAATGGCTAAATTCAATTGAATCACAGGATTGGGTTTCAATTTAGAAAGCAACACATATTGCTCGCGGATAATTTCCCAATTGGTTTCGTTATAGTTTCCTGCTAAACAATGTTCGCAAGCTATTCGAGCCTCAATATGATAGGATGACAATTGCGTTCCACGAATAGAATTTCGGAAATAGTACATCCCGTTTTGGATTAATTTCTGATTCCATCGACTTCGATCCTGCTCTTCGAATAAAATGATTCCTCCTTTGCGGTCAAGCCTTGCATCAAAACGTGCTGTATGATAACACATAATGGCCAATAGCGCATTTAAATCTGGTGTATTAAAATGATCTACTAATAGTTTAGTCAGACGTATTGCTTCTAGACATAAATCCTTTTGAAACAATTGATCACCGGCAGATCGATTGTATCCTTCGTTAAACATCAAATACATGGCCAATTGAACGGTACTTAATCGTTTCAACAAATCTGTTCCTTGTGGAATAGAAAAAGGCATGCTCGCAGTGCGTATCTTTTCTTTTGCTCGGTACAAACGTTTATTGACTGTTGCTTCTGAACTCAATAAGGCGCGTGCCACTTCCTTTACTCCAAACCCACATAATGTCTTTAGTGTCAATGCTATTTGAGACTTAGAATCAAGCACATCATGACAACATGTGAAAATCATTCTTAATTGATTGTCCTTTATTTCAGATTCCAAAAAGACATTCGATATTTCCTCTTTGTAATCTACGGAAGAAGTTTTGATCACATTGTGATGTCCACGAATCATCTCCGATCGATTTAACTCATTGAGTGCTTTTCGCTTCGCCACTTGAACCAACCAACCTGTAGGATTTTCAGGAACTCCATTTAATGTCCAATGATCAATCGCAGCAATTAATGTTTCTTGCACGACATCTTCTGCTAATTCAATATACGAGGTTCCGAACAATCGAGTGAGCGTAGAAATTAGCTTCCCATATTCATTCCGAAACAAGTTTTCAACCAATTTCCTACTGTCGCCTTCTTTTTCCATTGCCGGATCTTTCGTTCATACTATTTTTTTTATCACGGGAACTAATTTGCATGACCTAAATGCAGTGTCTAAAATCCCACTACACCTTACTCCTACTACATTTTGGGATACATCAGTGGTCTGATTTCAATGGAATATAATCCTACATGTGGACTGGTCAATGCTATCCGATTGGCCTCTTCCTGACTTGTTGCTTTGATCATATAATACCCAGCAATGATCTCTTTTGATTCCAGAAATGGTCCATCTGTAGAAAGTTCTTTGGATTCCCGATCAATCATGGCTCCGTTTTCGCCAAGACGCTGACCTCCTAAATAATTTTCACCAAGACCTGCTACCCAGGCTTGATAATCTTTCATAATATTTTGAAGTTCATCCGGAGACATGTCATTCATTCCGTCTCCTTTCAATATTAATAAAAATTCTTGCATCGTTTTCTGATTTATTTTTTTGTAAAATGTATTTCAATACTATCATTATAAAACTGGTTTTAAGCTAGTTAAATAAAATCTAACCCAACCCTCCTCTCTCTATTGACAATCCACCCTCCACTAATAGGACAAGAAATATCATTTTATTTTTTTTGTTAAAAAGAACTTATAAAACCCAAACATTCATTGCTTTATTTTTTGGAAAGTTCAATATTTTTATACATGCAAGGCAACCTTTTAATTTAATTTGAGGTCTTAGATATAAGAACAACAAGTTAAACAATTTTTAATAACAACTTAAAACCTATAAAACATATGAATTACAGAGCTTGCATATTTTCCGTTTCCGTATTTGTACTTTCAGTAGCGTTCCACGAACCCGAATTAACCTGTGCAGTATCAACTTATGGATATGATAATTTGGAAGTTCAAGTAGAATCTGAAGTCTATTATGACGAAGATTTAAGTTCTATATTTAGGTATGCTGATTCGGATTATTCTCATTCAAATTTACATGCGACCGAATACGCATTTGTACCGTCTATTCATGGCTATCCTAATCCATAAAAAATGGGCCGCTCGATTCTAAATCAATGCGGCCCATTTTTCAAAACAGTTAAATGTTAGTTAAATAAAAAACGGGGATTCAATTTTACAATTGATCCCCGTTTTTGTTTATAATTTGTTCTGATTCTTACGAATCAATATTCGTAATATTATTTTATATCCTATTATTACGTTGCAGCAGACTATGCTAAAACAGTATCTAACAATGCATTTGTCTTCTTAACACCTTCTGCAGATTCATTTAGTTTTGCTTTTTCAGCATCACTCAATTCAATCTCCACAATTCGTTCGATTCCATTTTTACCTAAGATACATGGAACTCCAATAGATAGATCGTTCAATCCAAACTCACCTTCTAATAAAGCAGAACATGGGAACATTTTCTTTTGATCACACGCAATTGCCTGAACCAATGCAGATACTGCTGCACCTGGTGCATACCATGCAGAAGTTCCTAATAATTTCGTTAATGTTGCTCCACCAACTTTCGTATCTTCCACAATTTGCTGCATTCGATCAGCAGATAAGTATTCAGATACTTTTACGCTATTTCGAGCTGCTTTGTCAATCAATGGAACCATTCCAACATCACTGTGTCCACCAATTACCATTCCATCTACATCTGAAGTTGGGCATTCCAATGCTTCTGACAAACGATACTTGAAACGAGCTGAATCCAATGCTCCTCCCATACCAATAATGCGATTCTTAGCAATACCAGTTGTTTTGTGCACCAAATAAGTCATTGTATCCATTGGGTTACTCACTACAATAATGATAACCTCAGGTGAATGCTTTAACAAGTTAGAAGATACCTCTTTTACGATTCCAGCATTGATACCAATTAACTCTTCCCGAGTCATACCTGGTTTTCTTGGAATCCCGCTTGTAATTACGGCTACGGAAGTTCCTGCTGTTTTGGAATAGTCACTTGTACTTCCAGTAATTTTAGTATCAAAACCATTTAGAGAAGCGCATTGCATAAGATCCATTGCCTTACCTTCTGCATATCCTTCTTTAATGTCTACTAATACCACCTCAGAAGCGAAATCTTTTATGGCGATGTATTCAGCGCAACTGGCTCCTACCGCTCCGGCACCTACAACTGTTACTTTCATTATGAATATTTATTTAATTAATTAGATTTAGTTAAATTTACTTAATGTGTTGAAAACCAAGCCTACCAAGAGCCGATTAAAACGGTGGCGAAGTTACTAGATTGAGACAGATTATAAAAATAAAATTCATTTGAATTTAAGGGAATTAAAAATCCTCGTATTGTGCCTATTCATTCATTTACAAATCAAACTCAACCCCATATAAATCAACTCTCTCTTTCATGTAAAATGATTTCTCTTCATAATTAACCATTTCATTTTTCGTATATTGCAATCTAAGATTCAATTGGTCTTTAACTCGTTCAACTAAAATGAAGTTTCTAAGTCGTTTCACCCTTGTAATTCTAACTGTCAGAATTCTCTTTCTGACCACTTCACTACATGCTCAAATTTTACCGTATGGAGAGCAAATAGGAACAACATATTATGATCTCGTAGTAAACTGGTCTACGCCAAACCGAATTGCATACAATGAAGATGATCAATCTGTGTCCGTTGTTTGGACTGCTTCGAAAACAGCACAAGTACAACCCGCAAGCGAACGAGGTGTTGGATACAATCACAAATCAGCTGGAGTTTGGCAATATGGAACTGACGGTGAATGCCCTACAAAAAATCATGGATGCAGTAACGAATATGCTGGTTGGCCGGAAATTGTAAATCTACCAGGCCAGTTAATTACCGTAAATAATTCCACCAAACAGGTTAAACCTGAAATCGTCTTGTCACATTCTGGTGGATTAAAAACAATGGAACGTCCACAAAGAGGAACAGGAAATTGGGGACAAAGTCAGGATTTAGGATTTGATCAGGATTTTTGCAAGGACGGTTACGTTGGGCTTTGGCCACGCATGGTTGGTTCTGGAAATAATTATTTGCATGCATTATATGCTGAAGCAGGCTCCAGCATTCTCTTATTTGATTCTTGTACTCCCCACACTACATTAAGGGCTCCTTTTTTCTACGCTCGTTCTTCCGATCGAGGTGAAAATTGGGACATACAGAATGTTCTTCTCCCTGGAATGCAAGATACATCATTGTTTAGTTTAGGACTTGGGGATCAATATGCCATTTCAGCAAAGGATAATATCGTTGCCGTATTGGTGGGCTATTATGATAAACCATGGGTATTGTGGAAATCGATTGATAATGGCTCCTCTTGGACCACGCGAATCATTAAAGAATTTGATGGCGACTCTTATGAGTTACCCAACTACTTTTTCAACGGAAATCATGGGAAATATGTGCCGGACAATGCCAATGCGTTGGTTATTGATGATTTTGGCAATATACATTGCTTCGCAGGTCGGAGAATTATAGAAATCGATTCAAGTAGTCATAAATGGACGGGTACGGCAGAATTTGAAGATAATGGAATTTTATATTGGAACGATCGCGACCCGGGCTTTTGCGAACCGGCAGTGATTGCAAAGCTGGTAGATTATGTAGATGCAACGGGCACTCCTCACTCCTCTCCTATATATTCAGATAACCCTATCTATGATCCATTTGATTATATGGCGCTCAACTCCGCAGAATATTTCCTCAGCTCCACTAGCATGCCTAGCGTAGCTGTAATGGGCGACCATATTTATGTAACTTATTCGGCAGATGTGGAAGGTACAATGTATGGTGGCAACACTCCTGGCAACAGTACCCCGTTCCGCGATCTATATTTGGTTTGGTCCAATGATGGTGGGAAAACTTGGAGCTACGAATTAAATATTTCATCCGATATTGCTGGATACGATGATGGCACCTTTGGAACAGGATTGGAAGAAGACATTTTCCCTTCTGTGGCCCATCGGATTGGCAGCGATAGTACGTTGCATATTATGTGGAATTTAGATTATGAACCTGGTTCGAATGTAAGACATCAAACTGGTCAATATTCGTTGCAGACCGTTGCGTATTATGGCGTAGACGTAAATGCTCTTACTTTTAATCCAAAAACGGATGTATTATCCGGGATCAATTTATCGCATACCGATCTGATTTCATTTTCAGATACGACCCTTTATGCTGGTGACACGCTATTGATTACGCCCTTACTTTCCAATGTTAATTCGTATTCATTTGATCCCTACTTACCATTTTACGATACTACGATCATAGGATTTGACACTACCATCGTGGATTTAAATTTAAACGCCGACAGCATTCTTCGATTCCAACCTTCTAACACTTCGACGTATACATTTACTTCGATTCAAGCTAATGGCTGTCTAATCGACACGATTAAAGACTCGATTACTGTTCAACTTATCGGAGGTGGCAGATTGGAAGCCATTATTTTAGATGATACGCTAGACATTTGCGCTGGTGATTCCGTGCAACTGGAAGGTTTTGGCTCTGGTCTAACAGGCAATTATCATTACTTATGGAATGATAATAACGCGTCCGCAACCAATTTAATTTGGGTCAAACCCTCCATTAATCAATGGTATCATCTTACGGTCACAGAAGATAGCTCGGGATTGATTGAAACAGATTCTATTTTCGTAAGCGTACACGCAATTCCTACATTATCCGTCTCCACAGATCAGACCATATGCACGGGCGCTTCAAGTACACTTACGGCTTCCGGGAATGCGACCTCCTATATTTGGAGCAATGGCATCATGAATGGAGTTCCATTTAGTCCTTCTACTTCTCAATCGTATACTGTTCAAGCTATTAATCAATGGGGTTGCAATACGACCGACTCTGTCCAAATTAATCTGATTCCATTTCCAAATGCCGCTTATACTTTTCAATTTAATGGACTCAATTTTTCCTCCAACAATACCTCTCAAAATTCGGACAGCTGGAGCTGGATTGTAGACGACACTCAACTTTATGAAACCGAAAACATAAGCCATCTGTTTCCGAATACCGGTTATTACAACATTTGCCTCTTAGCCCACAATTCTTGCTTCACAGATACATTATGCGATGTATTGGTCGTTTCACTGGGTCTAGATGATGATGTTTTCAACCAAGGTTCTTTATTTAAAATCTATCCTAACCCTGCTACAAACACGGTATTAGTTGATTTTGAAACTTCTAATCAATTCAAATCTGGCTGGAAGTTAACCATGAAGGACGTAACCGGAAAAACCGTCGTCCAACATGAATTAACTCAAACTTCCAATCTATTAGATCTTACCATACTAAATAAAGGTCTATACCTCTATCAAATCATCCACCATTCTGGGATATCAGAAAACGGTAAGATTTCAATTCACTAAACAGTACATTTCAATACCATAGTTGAATTACAATCCCTTGATTTACAATAACTATCCTTGTGAATGCAATCCTACTTTGTTTCCTTCGGAATCAATGAAAAACGCCATGTACCCAATGTTTTCTGATATTTGTGTTTTTGGCATAACAACCTTACCTCCAGCCGCTTCAACTCTCCCCAAAGGCCCATCAAGTGCCGGATTTCCATTCAAATAGATAATTGACCCTTCCATGCTTGGTGTATGCATATCAGATTGTGCTACTCCACCTGTCGCTTTACCTGAGCCCATTTCCATTGGAAAAGATGCTACTTTCATTCCGCCCATTTCCATCATTCCCATTTCAATATCAAATACGGATTCATAAAATGTTTTTGCTCGATCAATGTCCGTTGCTGGAATTTCAAACCAGTTTAAGTTATTGGATTCTGTATTCATAGTTCGTTGATTTTGATTCATATAGGTTAATTAATGATTCTTCTTTTTAATTTGAATTCGTTTATAAAACTTAATTCTAAGCCAATTTAAACGAGGCAAATAAACACTTTTTGCTCTTTAGATTTGTCAAACCCAAGTTTTTGATAAAATAGATGTGCTTCCTCCCGTCTAACATTACATCGAACTCGAACGTTCATTACCTTTTCCTTTGCCTTCTCTTTGATCTTTTTTACCAATTCCGTTCCAAGTCCTTTTCTCCGGTGATTCGCTCCTATAACCAACGCTACAATTTCAATAAAGCTAGCGGTTGTAAATCGATGGCACACTTGCGCATGTATAAATCCTACCAATTCATTATTTATTTCGACTCCAAACGCTAATTGCATCCAAGCGTCTGTTTGAACCAACTGAATCATTTCCAATACATTCAATTGGCCAGTTGAATAACCTAATTCATTCATTAGCGATTGGATCGCTTCGCTGTCGCTATCTCTTAGTTCCCGGATTTCCAATAGAGCATTCTTGTATATATATATAAATGTACAAAACGCATCAAACCAGTTTCATTACTTTTTAGCTGTTTTCTTTTTGGTTTGTGCGCCACCTGCGTTGGCACTCGAACCTGATTTGCTCGTTTTGACATTCGATTTCCTTGTCTTTTCTTTGGTCTTTTTTGCGGTTTTAGATGCTTTTTTCACTTTAACATCCAGATCCCGAATTCCGAAGTAATAAACCCAAAACATCATGCCCAGCTGGATTGGAATTTTATAATACAGATTGGTAATTCCATTTTGAAGACCTCCTACTTCTGCTCCTTGATTTGTACCAATCACATAACAAGGAATCCACATTGCCAAATAGATCATCAGCAAGATGCTTTTCCATTTAATGATTTTTGGATATAAGATTCCTACTCCAAACACTAAGTTCAATCCGGCAAACACATAAATGATAATTGCAGCAAAATCCCAATCAAGAGGTAGTGCCTTAGTTAATTCTTCTGTTTTCAAGAGCGATACAAAACTGGCAAAAGCCAACATTACCGAAATGCTCACTCGCCCTTTAAATGAAAGTGGCCAATCTTCCCCATACACAAATCGATTTACAATCGACAATGCTCCAAACACTCCAAGTATGATGATTCCAAGTAACATATAATTCTGTTATACAATAATAAGAAATAACTATTGACATATTGAAATTTGGATGAAAGGATGTTACAGCGTATTCAAAATTTACCAACAAACATGAATTTATAACCATCCACAAGCAATTTTACTATGCGACCAATAGAATCACTGGGTATCATAGTTTGCAAAGTGGTGAAGTTTTCTATTATTTTGGTGGAGAGGTGGAATTAAAACCCTCTTTTGAATCTTCTACCACATTCGAAGTACATCATGAAAGTTTCTGTTTTTAAACGATTACATTTTATTCTAATAGTTATGCTTCCGGGAGTATCCATGTTTGCACAAACATGGGCTCCCGTTGGGGCTACTTGGCATTATTCAGAATTAGATGCCGTCACCTCTGAGCAAAATTATGTGGAATTCAGAGTGGAAAAACAAACGCTTTTTCAAGGGGAAATGTGCAGTGAAATTACCAAATGGAATGATCTGTTTTGCTACCAACGTCCATCGGTAGAATATACCTTTGAACGAAATGATAGTGTTTTCATGTGGGAAATAAGCATCGTAGATTTCCAAATGATTTATGACTTTTCCGCCGATACGGGAGATACGTGGACCATCCATTTTAAAAACATCAATCTAGAGCCGGATTCAACAATTGTAACCGTTGATTCCACCTCAAATACGACAATTAATGGAAAAGTGCTGCGTCAATTACACGTAACTTACAGCAATACGTCTAACGCTTATCCATCAATCATCACGGAGAAATTGGGGGACGAATTTTACATGTTTTATTATCACCATCATGCCGTATTGGTTTGCGATGGAAATTACACTACGGGAATGCGTTGTTATCAAGATGATTCCTTAGGATACTATCATCATACAAATGCCGATTCATGCACTTATATTAGTGGAATAGAGGAAGAAAAGACATCTTCTATTGTAGATCTTTATCCGAATCCGACCAACAATCAAGTATTTGTGCGAAATCCAATACCCTCCAAAACAGCGCAATTTTTACTATTCAACCAATTCGGGTCGTTGAAAGCTTCGTTTGATCTAAAATCCGGGACAGATTATCAACGTTTGGATCTTACCAATTTGACGGAAGGCATTTATTTCTATTCGGTTAAATTTAACTTAGTCAGCCACACCCCTTCTTCTTATATTGGAAAAATAGTGTTACATTGATTCTTCAATAATCAATCATAATACAAATTCAATATGAAAATTCGAAATGAAAAGGACGTATCCAAATTGGATCAGAAAATTCAAGATGAATTGGGAATTGATATTAAACTTTACCGTAATCCAGAGGTTATTGCCAACGTTGTGGAAATGATTGCCTTTCCCAAATTCGTTGTAAAGTGGATCAGTCGCCCCATTTTAATTAGTTTTTTGCTATTTATTGCCGGCTTCTTTGTGATTGAATTGTATCATATTTTATATGTCATATATGGGATTTTTGGATTGATCTTCTTTTTATTATGTGGATTAACTTCTGGAATTCTTGTTGTAATTCTCAAAATCCGTAAAGACATTTATGACTTGGTTTCTTATATGCTCGATGTATTAAAAAAATGTGTCACAGATGCGCGAGATGTACATGTACGCATGAAAGATAGTCAAAAAGCCAGTTCCGTATTGGGCTTGCTCTTTTTAGGATTAACCCACATTGTATTTATACCTACCGCAACTGGTGTCATTAACAAAAAGATTCCGAAAGGAGGTTTTATTAGTAAATGGCTTGTGAAAAAGGTACTTAGAGTCGTAACAAACCGAATTAAATTCAAGGACATTGAAGAGGATCCAAACGCAAAAGGAAACACAAACGATAAGGTTGGAGGTGCTTTACAGCGCTATATTAAAATCGTTGACGGCACAAAATCGGTATTGCAAAAGATTATTAGCGGAGCATTTTCTGTGGTAGAATTCCCAGTAATCATCGCGTTCGGAATCTGCTTTTTATGGCTGGCAAGCTTTATTTGGATGATCTATTAGGGATTTGGATGCTATGCTTAAGCAGTGTCGTATGGTCAATGTTTAGTTTAGCTTAATTCAACCTAATTAAAAAAGCTAAGGTAGTTTATTTAATAGATTCTACGCAATTGACACTACTTCTCTCAACTTAACCAATCTAACTAATGTCTATTTGAAACAAACCAAACCTTCTCCTCCAACTCACATGCCATGAAGATTTGAATGCGTATTATATATCTCTTAAAAAAACTACCTCAATTCTCTTATCTGTTCTTTGTTTATTAAGTGAAATTATTAACCAACAACGTTCTATTTAATTAATGACAATTTCGCGCTGTTACTATATAAACATTTTCAATCCATAATACCCTACCCTCAATTCAAAAAAAGTTTTTCTTTCGTCTGCACATACTGTTTAGACCTCAGCTTTAATCAAGGCATTTCTTCAATTGAATAAACTGCTACAAGCGTTTGATGGCTCAAAAGAAAATACCTAGTATTAACCCGTATATTTGCCAACCGCTAGACACAATCCACTGAATGAAAATTGACATTGCAAACTATAATTATGAATGGCCCACTGAATTCAGGCAGATAAAAAAGGACTTGAAAACGATCCTTAGAGCATTAAATCCACGTATTGAACATATTGGAAGTACGGCTATCCCCGATTTATCTGCTAAACCAATAATTGATATTGCTGTTGGA
The DNA here is from genome assembly GCA_965277185.1 of Cytophagales bacterium. Classification (GTDB taxonomy): domain Bacteria; phylum Bacteroidota; class Bacteroidia; order Cytophagales; family JAHDFW01; genus JAHDFW01. The sequence goes on from CBDICC010000059.1 coordinate 73,718, forward strand.
ATAGATCACTTTCAAGACTTAGATAGAACAGTCGACCTCATGATTCAAAATCATTATGTCTACTATCAAATTTACAATTCTAACATGCCTCAAAGAAGGTTTTTTGTTGGTTTGAAAGACAAACAAGACTTTTCAAAATTTAAGCCCAGATATAAAGCTGGTGATTCAATCCCACATGAGGAAATTCAAATTCATCGATTATGTCATATTCATGTTTGGGAATATGGTACTCCTGAGTGGATTAGGCACATTGCTTTTAGAGACTATTTGATTGACCATCCTACTATTCAAGCTCAATATGAAGCCTTAAAAAAGCAATTAAGCAATAAAGATTGGGTGGACGGAAATGAATATAACGATGGGAAGAATGATTTCATAAAAACAGAGGAAGCAAAAGCCATTTCATGGTATAATGAAAAAGTAAATCCCATTTAACTATTATCCTCTTTCCCTCGTAAAATTACATCAGCAATTGAATAAGAACATTTTCTCTCAAGTACCATTTTCTGTTGATATGCTATTTTCTACTTGTTTCTATTGTGTTTTGTATTTGTTTGGTTAAAAATGAGCGAACGTAGTAAAGCTAAAGTAGATTCTCTCTCCCAAATTTTCTTAACTACAAAAAGCATATCTTGCGCTTCGTTGGCAAAGATTACAATTGCATAGACTCAAATGCTTTTGGAAAAACTAAAACAAACTAATTAGTGAAGCTATTATTAAACACTAATAAGTAGCAAGACAAACTGAAATACATACATAGATACATAAATATGAAAAAAACTGGCCTGAAATTAATTCTACTATTTTGTGTATTTGCATCCTTTACCAATTGTAAAAAGGAAGAAGCCGAAATAAATTCAACTGCAGAATTTGAAGATTATCTTCAAGAAGAAATGACAGCGCAAAACATTCCTGCTATGTCGGTTGTGATCTTTAAGGAAAATGAGATTTTGCACGAAACATATTTAGGACAATCGAATGTGGAACAAAATGTTCTACTCGAAAACAACCACCTATTTCTCTTGGCTTCTATGTCCAAAGTGGTTACTGCTACCGCCCTTCTTCAATTGTATGAAGAGGGTGAATTTGGACTTGATGACAACATCAACGACTATCTATCATTCAATGTAAGCATTCCTGAGTACACCACCAATATCACCTTTAAAATGCTACTTACACATACTTCTGGAATTGCAGATGGAAGTGCACTAGATGATCAATATTCTTATGGAGAAGACTCCCCTACTGCCTTGGACTATTTTTTAGAAAACTATCTAGTGGCTGGAGGTGATTTTTATAATGCCTCTGAAAACTTCCATAATTTCGAACCCGGAACAAAACATGAATACTCAAATGTAGGAAATGCATTGATTGGCGTTCTCGTGGAGCAAATATCTGGAGTTGATTTTAATACATATTGCAAACAACACATTTTCACGCCATTAGATATGAGTAATACGTATTGGCGATTGGATGAAATAACCGAAACTATCGTTACTCCGTATAATCATGTAGATGATCAATACGAAGCAATCCAACATTATACGTTTACAGACTACCCGAATGGAGGACTTAGATCAACGGGGACCGACATGTTTAAATTCTTAAGGGCTTTTACCTTAGGCGGACTGTCTAATAATCATGAATTATTAAAGGAATCTACGGTCAATTTAATGATTACTCCTCAAATTTCATCAATCGATAATGAAGTTGGATTACATCTCTTTCTCATGAATACGGAACACAATCTATGGGGACATGATGGAGGCGAACAAGGGGTGGCTACCATGATGGCTTTTAACCCGGAGACAAAAATTGGGGCTATTATTTTAACTAATCAGGGAGAAGTCAATCTCGATGAAATTCTTGTTGAAGCGTATAAAATTGGGGTGAAATTATGATTCTAATTAATTGATTTACAGTGTTTTATTTATGAATCAAAGATGATTCTAATTAATCTTACAATTACCTCTTGTTGGTGATAACACCAACAAGGGTTTGGGGTTTGATACCAACAAGGGTTTGATCACAACAAGGGTTTGAATTATTTGTTTTACAGTCTTTTATATGTGAATCAAAGATGTTTCCAATTAATCTTACAATTACCTCTTGTTGGTGTTATCACCAACAAGGGTTTGGGGTTTGATACCAACAAGGGTTTGATCACAACAAGAGTTTGAACACCAGCAAGAGTTTGATCACAACAAGGGTTTGAACTCCAACAAGGTTGGGAAATTGAGGGATAGAACCAACGTCGGTTTGATCAATTGAAAATCATATTTTCAACAAAAAAGCAGTAATTCCGAAAATTCGAGATTACTGCTTTTACGGTTCTCTCGAACCAATTAATTCACTGTATTAATTAAACAGCTGAGGCTATTTATTCTTTTGAATAATTATCTGGAATTAATCTTAATCTAATTTTTAGACTTCCAATTTCGGCTTGTACTTTATTCACATTTTGAGCAACTTGTTCTTTCAGTTTTTCTGCTCCTTTTCCAGAGAAAAAGCCCAAGTTATTTTCAAACTGTACTATTTCATCGTTCAACGTTGAAATCTTATTTCGAATATGGATTTTCTCCTTTTCAAACGCCTTAGCAGGGTCTACACTTTGTTTTAAAATCTCTAATCGATTCTCAAACATCAGTTTTTCTTTCTCCGATTCTTCTAATTCTAACTTATTGTAATGAGATTCTAATGCTTTTTTATAATCATTATATATCGCTTCTTTTTCCTTAAACGGTACATGGCCAATGGCGTTAAACTCAGAAGAAAAACTCTTTAATTGCTCAATGCTTTTCTCTACATCTTCTTCGATGGCATACGCCGCTATTTTTGCTATTACTTCTTGCTTCAAAACTAGGTTTTCAGCATTGGCTTCATCTAATTTTTCAAAGTGCGCTTGTTTTGCATCAAAAAACACATTACAACTCGCACGAAACGTTTTCCATAACTTCTGCTCGTCCCCTCTGCTTACTGTTCCTACATCCTTCCATTGCCTTTGCAAACGAATTAAATCATCCGCTGTTTGTTTCCAATCCGTAGAATTCTCTAATGATTTTGCTTTCTCTATTAACGCTACTTTCTTCTCTTTTAGCGTTTTGTTTTTTGCTTTCAACTCTGAATAAAACACATCTTTTTCTCCAAAAAACGTATCGAAAAAAGATCTAAACAATGCTCTCGCTTGCTCATTATCTTCACGTTTAGCTGCTCCTACCTTATTCCATTCTTCTTGAATTTCCAGCATCTCTTTGGTAACTGTTTCCCATTCTTGATGAGTTGATGCTTCATTTCCAGCCATTACACCCTGAACTTTTTCAATTAGCTCAATTTTCAATTTCAGATTCGCATTGAATTCCGACTTACGTTGATTATAAAATTCCTGAATCTTCCCTTGAACCGCTTTTACATTATCCCAATATTCAGATTTTAATACCTCCCATGCTTCTTGTTCCGTAGGCCCTGTTTCGGCCCACTTCTCTTGAATAATCCGGAGACTTTTCTCTATTTCTTTAATTTTATCTTGACTTAAAAGTGCTTTCACTTCAAGAACAAGCTCTTCTTTTATTTTTTGATTCCTACTTAGATCATTAGATTTCAGCTCTTTGTAAATTCCAATGTTATAATTGAATTGCTCTACGGCTCGACTGTATCTATTTTGAACGTCATGATATTTATCAGAAGCGACGTTACCAATCGTCTTCCATTCTTCCTGAATTGCTCTGAATTTGTTAATGGCAGGTCCGATTCGCTCTTCTTCGGCATTTAATTGATCTAGTTTTTCAATCAATTCCTTTTTAAGTGAAAGATTTTGCTTCCACTCATCTTCCTCCTGCTTTCGCTCTTCACTTTGTTTGACTCTAAAATCACCTATTAAGGTTTTAATTTTGTCATCCAATTCTTTATTAAGTGCATTGTTCGCTTTTTCCTCCTCACTCAATTCAGGAACTTCATCCTCTTGACTTTCATCCTCTTCTCGTTGCCGCTGCGCTTTCTCTTCTTCACGTTGAATTGCATCAAACTCTTTGGTAAGTTTACCAAACTCTTTTCCAAAAGTTTTTACGGCTTCTTTCGCCAATAATTCTTCAATTCCTGAAATGATATCTTCCTTCTTCATCAAACTAAATTTTTAAGATCTAAACCAATTATAGGCATCCTAATATTTACTACTAATTGCAAAAGTAGAAATTGTATGAAAGAATTGCAATTCGTAGCCATCTATATATAATCCCAAAGATAAGTTTCTGTTTAAATTCCTTCTTTAAAATTAAGCTTATTTTCAATGGTGCAACACCTAAACATGTCGGCTCTGACGCATAATTTATATATAAATTATAAAATTCAGCTTTCATCCTTAATTATACATTTGAGATATTGCATTCCTAAAATAAATTCATGTTATTGTTTATAAATATTAAATTAACAAAAACACATACACTATGACTACAATTGATTGGGGTAGCTTCACTATCCAAACAGATTCCCATCCTGCACCTCCTGCTTATAGTAATCCCGGTTTAGCGGTCAATAATGGTAGCATGTGGCTTGCTAGCAATGTACAGGTACTTGCAAATGGTAATTTAGAACTTAGCCTCCAACAAAATTCTGGACAGACTTGGGACAATAATGGGCAGCAAGAAGAAATATGGGCTGCATCAGAAGCTGTCTTTCAAAATACAGTGAATTACGGTACGTATTGTTGCACGTTCAAAGTCACAGACGGCAAAGGAAATCTGGCTTGGGACCAATTTTCATTAAGTAACGCTGCACCTCCCCAACTCAACATGAACACTACCTTTGGTATCTTCTTGTATGATCATAGCACTGCTGGAGGTAGCAATGCGCATTCAGAAATTGATTTTTTAGAGTTGGGTTATCAAAACCAAGCCAATGATGGTTCAGGTTGGATCGCAGGACAACCTGGCGGACCAACAAAGAATAATGGCCAATTCACCCTTCAACCATGGGATGCGGCCAGTGCTGGTCAGCCAGATTGGAGCATTTTGAACAGGATTGCCATTGATGTTTCTAAAATTCCAAGTTCGGGAGAAGTCACTATTCTAACAAAGTGGACTGCTGGAGGAGCACCTGTTGAATTCTATCTTGCATATGGGGCATTTGATTCTAAGACCTTTCCTTTTACGGATGCAAATACGTTATCCCACACCACTCCAGCCAGTGTGAATAGTTATGTCCCAGCACAAAGTGCCGGTATGAAATTGCATATGAACTTATGGCCTTACGGTGGCCCATCAACTGCTAAGCCTGTTTTTTGCGAGATTTCTCATTTAGAAATGCCTAGCTAGGTAAGTAACAATGTTTTATCGGTATTTGACTGGATAAACTTAAGAACCATGTCATTTTATTGTAATGCATTTCTATTTAATTTAGTGCCTTCCGTGAATTAAATTAAATTTATAATTATTGCAATCCAATACCAATTCTAGAACAATTTACCTCACTAAGAATAATGTACAAAGTATCATTTACTTAATACTTTGTACATTATTCTTACATATTCAACAACACTTTATTGGCAACTTACTTCCTACTTTATATCGTAATCTGCTTATTTTGATGTGGTTGCTTCCTCAAGAAACATGAACAGTTGCTCTATTTTTGATTCTAATAATTCTATTCTCTTTTCTTGACTTTCTACTTTTTGCAATCGTTGATCGTAGACTGAATTTTCTTTCTCTAACTGTAATAATCGTTTTGCCAATTCTTGTGTTGCTGAAATATTCAGCGTAGATAATGCTTCATAATCTACAGTATGGAAATCATGTACTTCTTTACCGTATACAAATATTTTCTCCTTCTCAACTAGTTCAATTTTGAACCCACCCTCCGTAATATCTAATACGTTGCATAACTTTTCTTCCTTCTCGGTCATTATTTTAACTCGATCGCCTACTTTTAAATCAGTAGATAGCTTCACCCATCCATCAGTAATTTCTGCTACTTTATAAATGCTTGGGATGAATCTTGTTGTCGATGTACTTACAGCTTGTGGGTAAATGCTCTTGACCTGTTGAGCAATTACTTTTTTCTGAATTTCATCACCCAATCTGACCTTATCTTTATATTGGTAATTGGTCACTTCGATCTTCATCAATTTCGCAAGATCTTCATCTCCATTCGAAACACCCTTGACATCTTTAATTCTCACATCCGAAAAAGCTTCGTACTGAGCAGCTGCAATCCGATCGGAAGCCCATATTGAATAACTCCCATTTCCTCCACCTCCATAACTCTGAACACCACCAGACGCTAAGGTGAAATAATCAATAATGGGAACAGCTCTATTAACAGCCCCGTTTACTTCCAATTTGGCATTCACAAGATTAGCGGTTCCTATACCAACGTTGCCTAAACCATTCATCACAATACCACTGTTCCATGCAATTGCACCTCCAGCAGCAACTCCTGCATCATAATTAATTTGAAATTGATCACTTAGCTTATAGATTTGAAAATTGGTACCTGCATCTGAACTTCTCCAACTTGCTCCATCAAAATAAGCATCAAAGTTTTGAGAAATATTATCGTGATTCCAATTTAGTTGATGAAAGACAGGATATGCGTCTTGCGTGGTGGAATATTCGATATGTGGTCCATTCACAGAACCAACCGTTCCATGAACATCAAATAAACTTGGGGCAGTGCCAGCAGTTTGCCTTCCTACAGCTAAGCTTCCATTTATGGCTGCAAAATCGGCACTAAAGTCCCCATAAATTAGTGGTCTAACAGTTGCTGAATTGTCGATGTAAAGTTCATTGCTTCCGGAAGCATTGTACCCTGCATTATATCCAATGAACACGTTGTCGGATCCTGTTGTTGAAAACCCAGCACCTTGACCCAAAGCGGTATTATTATCTCCTAGGCAGTTAAACAACGCGTTTACCCCCACCGCGCTGTTAAAACTTCCTGTATCATTTAGGTAAAGTGATTGTGCGCCAAATCCCACATTCAAAGTCCCCGTAGAGTTGGAATATACTGCACCTCGTCCCATAGCTGCATTCCAAGTTCCTGTCTCGTTAAAGTACAGTGCATTTCTGCCCACAGCAGCGTTATTAAAGCCTTCAGTATTGGTATACAGGGCATAATTACCCATTGCAGTATTGTTGTCTCCGTTGATATTGTTGTATAGTGAGAGTGCTCCAACCGAAGCGTTGTTGCTACCACTAATATTCAATTGCAACGCTCCCCAACCAAGCGCATTATTCAATGTTCCTCCTACATTTTTCCATAATGCCGCGGAGCCCATTGCTGTATTTCCTTGAGACGTGGATGACTCTAATGTTCCCCAACCAAATCCAGTATTGGCAATAGAAGTATCATTGCTCATTCCAGATCTTCTTCCGACATGTGTATTGGCATATGCCTTATTGTAGTTCGCAGTCTCTCCAGCAGCCTCACCTATGTAAACGGATTCGTTGGTGTTCCACGTTTGGATTCTACCTTTATCTATCGTGAAGTATTCTATTGATGAATTAGCTGCATTACCTACACTAAACCGAATGATGTCGTCATCCGCAGTTACACCTACTTCAATTTTGGTATCTCCATCTCCATCCTTAATTTTTGGAAGCGTATCTGTTGCAAAGGCACTTAGATCAACAACTTGAGTAGCAACTCCATCATTTGCAATAGACAATTCTAAATTGTTTCCATTCAATTGAAATACATCGGCAGCTTGATTATCGGTATTGTCCAAATAAGGGCTAAGTTCACCGTAGAGGCATCGTTGGTTACAGATAATGTATTTCCAGATAATACTAAATCTTGTGCATCTGTATTTGAATAACCGCTTAAATCTACCGTTTGTGTTGCTACTCCATCATTTGCTATCGACAATTCTAAGTTGTTTCCATTCAATTGAAATACATCGGTAGCTTGATTATCGGTGTTTAACGTAGCGTTGCCCCAAGCTAATTGACCCATCCCATTGGTTTGTAACACTTGATTAACTGTTCCGTCGGCATTTGGAAACGAATAATAACTTGCTCCAGAAGTAGGATTTGCCACACTTAGAGTACCATGAATCGTTAACGAGTCATTCCCAAAATCTCCCCATATTAATGGATTGGAAGTATTGCTGTTATCTACAAATAGTTGGTTGGAAGTTGTTGTTTCTGCACTTCCTACTAAGTACCCTAAAAACAAGTTGTTTGAGCCTTGGTTATTAAGTCCCGTTTGATATCCCACATATAAATTGTTCGAACCAGCCGTATTATTCCTTCCAGTTTGAAATCCCAACATCGTATTTCCTGTCGCGTTGGTCAACTGACCCGATGCCCACCTAAATAGACATTTCCAATATTAGTGGTGTTCGCCTCGCCCGCAAACGCACCTAGCATAATGTTCAATCCTCCAGTGGTGGTCGATCGTCCTGCATTCAATCCAAGAAACACATTGTCGACTGCTGTTGTATTATTTTGTCCTGCTTGCATTCCTATAAAAGTTCCACCATTAGCAATGGTATTATTTTGTCCTGAGTTTACACCCAGAAAGACATTATTACCACCCGTTGTATTGTTTTGGCCTGCATTCATACCTACAAATGCATTGTTTACTCCTGTGGAATTGGTAAAACCAGTGTTCTTCCCTAAAAAAGTATTGTTGCTTCCCGTAGTTGTACTACGACCTGCAAAGTGCCCAAGATAGGTATTGTATTGACCGGTAGTATTTGCCCCACCACTTGTCATTCCTACAAACGTATTTTGATTTCCGGTTGTTGTTAATTGACCTGCTTGAAACCCTATATATACATTATCCCATCCAGTGGTGTTATTCTGCCCTGAATTGACTCCTATAAAGGTATTGCTGTTTGCTGTCGTGTTATTTTGTCCCGCATTCATTCCTGCGAACACATTGTTTGTCCCTGTTGTATTATTGAACCCTGTATTTTTTCCTAAAAAGCTATTATTCGATCCAGTGGTATTCTGCCAACCTGCGTAGTGTCCTAAAAACGTATTGTAGTTTCCACTGGTGTTTTCTACACCCGTTCTACCTCCTAAAAATGTATTACTATTTCCAGTCGTATTTTTTATACCTGAGTTTGGTCCCATAAAAATATTATCAAAACCGGTTGTATTGGAGGAACCCGTGTTGATTCCAATAAATGTGTTGTAGTTATTCGTTAAGTCATCTACCAATCCAGCGTTCGTTCCTATGAAAACCGAACCACCGGAATTGGAAGGTTCTATTCTACTACTAGTCATCACCCATTTCTCCGTTCCCGATAGATCAAAGTGAATGATGTCTTCATCGATAGATTTTTCTACTTGTATTTTTGTATCTCGATCTGCATCCTGGATTAAGGGCAAGGTATCCATTGCTGTTGTTGCCCAAGTAACTTGTCCCGTTCCATTTGTTTGAAGTACTTGATTCGCTGTCCCGTCGGTGGTAGGAAAGGAATAGTATCGTACACCATTGGTAGGATTTCCGATTGAAAATGTACCATGAACCGTAACCGAATCATTTTGAAAATCTCCCCAAATAAGCGGAGTATCGTGGTAATCTGATTCAATATGTAATTTATACGAACCGGTTTCAAATGCTCCCGCTCCCCAACCAATCATCACATTATTACTACCTGAACCTGAATAGCCTGCATCTGACCCCAAATATGTATTAAATTCGCCTCCTCCTACATTTTTGCCTGCTTCAGATCCTATTGCTACATTTTGGGCCGCTCCTGTAACATTTTGTAAGGCAAGATATCCAATTGCAACGTTCCAACTATTATTCAGGGCGGTATTCGTAGTATTTGACATGGTTCCTGCACCAAGACTAACATTGGACTCTCCAAATATACTTGTCATTGAATTCTGTCCTATCGCCACATTATTTGTATAACTGAAATGAGCTATGGCTGCTGCTACATTTTCACCTATGTATACTGATTGGTGACTGTTCTTTGGCTCCAACCTTTTCCCGGTCATAACCCATCTTTCTGTACCCTCAAGATCAAACCGAATTAGATCTTCATCTGCCGTTTCTTCTACTTGCACTTTTGTGTCCGTATCGGCATCTATCAACTGACGGTCAGTCGTTGCCCAGGTTAATTGACCTGCTCCGTTGGTCTGAAGCACTTGATTCGTTGCTCCATCTCCATTCGGAAATGAATAATAATAAGCTCCTGTAGTTGGATTGGCGATAGAAAAAGTACCGTGCGCTGTTAAGGAATCATTGAGGAAATCTCCCCATATCAAAGGGCTTTGAGTTGGGGAGTTATCAATAAATAATTTTCCATCCGTTGGTACATTACTTCCCGTGGAATACCCAACAAACACATTATTGTTTCCATTTGTCATATTTATTCCTGCACTTGCTCCTAACGCAGTGTTTCTATGTCCATAATCTAAGTTTCCAAAACTCGCAGCACCAAGTGACGTGTTATCAGTAATAACAATGGAAGCTGGGTCCCTGGTCAACGCGTCCATGGCTTGAGAACCTACAGCTGTATTCCTAAAAAAAAACCATGTATTGGTATTTCCTTTCCTTAATGCATTATATCCAACGCCTACACTCTCAACATCTCCTATATCATCAGAAATTTTGGTGCCGGCAAGTGCTCCATTTCCGATGGCCACTGAGTTTTGAAGGTATTGTATGGAATCTCCTCCTATTAAATGATTTCCCAGCACCACACTGTTCACGCTATTCCCTAAAAAACTGGGGCCAACCGTATGTGCATTATCTCCCACATAAATGTTATTGCTATTATTAGGGCTCAACAATCGATTATTCTCCATGGTCCAACGTTCAGTACCGTTTACATTAAAGCGAATAATATCTTCATCCGTATTTTGCTCGGTATGGACATAGGTATCTCGATCTGCATCAATGATTAATGGCAACGTATCGTTCGCAGCTGTGCCCCCTTTTAATTCCTCCCAAACCGTTCCGTTATAGAACCAAAAACTTACCGTATTGGTATCAAAAACCATCAAACTGGTTGCTGGACCAGCAATTGTTGTTCGTTGTGTGGTACTCAGTCTCGGAATTAGCACTCCTTTTGAAGTTGAGGACACATCCAGTAATGCGGTGGAATCTGGAGTAGAACCGGTTGCATTTATCCCAATGTTTTGAGCAAATGCATCTAAGCTTATGCTCCCGATCAGAAAAAAAAGGAAAAAGAAGCGGGAAAATAACATCGTTTTCATAGACTTTGAAAATTTTACAATTCAAAGCTATTATCGAATACTGGAATCAATCTGGAATAGAGTCGTTTCAAAGACAATCATCCACCTTTAAAACATTGTAATCGTAAAATGAGAACAGGAATTATTTAGCAAAAAATAACCAAAAAAATTCTAAAAGTAAGTAGCTGCAAGTTGCTTCTTATCTTATCTAATTTAATCTTATCATTCACTTAGACAATCAATTTAACTTAGACAAAGTTTACCTGAAGTGTGTGCAATCCTTCTTGATGCGCATAACGAATATCCCAATTATGAGCTTCACAACACCTTTTTGTAATGGAAAGCCCCAATCCCATGCTATTTGAAGTAGGATCTCCTTTAGTAAATCGATCAAAAAGTGTATTTACATCTATTTCTAGCTGTCTACCTGTATTTTTCACACGAAGCCCATTTTCGTTCAACTCGATATTTAAACTTCCATTTTCGACGTTATGGCGAACGGCATTTGATAATAAATTAGAGACCAATGTATCGGCTAAAAAGCGATTTGTTTTCTTAACAATATTGGGTGAAATAATTAGATCCAATTTTATCTTTTTCGATTCAATGAAATCGGAAAATTGATCCACAAATGAATGAACCGTTTCGCTAAGATTAATTTCATCTTCAATTGGGAATTGATTGTTTTCAATTTTTGTTAGCAACAATAAAGACGCATTTAACTCTGACATACGAGATGTCGCTACATAGGCAGATTCTATATTGGAAATATCTTTTTCTGATAAATTTTCAAGTTCAAAGAGACCTTCCAATTTAGACTGAATCACTGCCATAGGCGTTTGCATCTCATGGGAAGCATTTTCCGTAAACTCCTTTAAATTAAGGTATTCATTACGTATAATCTCTTTTTGAGATCGGATAATTTTGTTCCTATTTAAGGCAAAGAGAATAAATATACCTCCTCCCAATCCAACAATAGAAAAAATAATAATCACAAATAGATTACGTGTATTCGCTTGTTGAGTGGCCAGTTCTTGAGCAACCAAATCGGAGCTTACTTGCGTAATTTTAATACTATCAAGTGCTTCTTTTTTTTTGAATTTGTAGGTCAATTCGGAGGTAACAATAGCCTGTTTTTTTTCGTCGCTGCTGATACGATCGTTAATCGCAATATATTCTTGATAGGTAACCAATGCCTTTTCATGTTGCCCCAGCTGTTTCTGTGCATTCCATTTAATCTTTAAAATAGATGGTAAAAGTGAAATTTCCTGGTCCTGAATGACCTTCAATGCATTATTTGCATAAATCAACGCTTCTCGCGGCATATTTTGAGCAAGTTTAATCTCCCCCATTTTTATAAAATTACCACTGACCTCCGCCATGTCAACGTCAGTTAGCAATTCGTAGATGGTCTGCGAGGTTTTAAAATACTTTTCGGCCAAGAGGAATTGTTGTCGCTCTTTATATAAATTGGCTATTCTTCCATAACAGACGGCTTGATAAAGCGAGTCGTTTCGCTCCTCAAAAAAGGATAAAGATGATCGAAAATACTGAAGTGCCAAACTATCCTTACCAAGCTCCGTATAAATCTCAATAAGTCCCATTTCAGAAACATATTTGGAATGTTCCTGATCCATTTTACCTAAATATTGACTTTGATTTCCTTTGAAGTATTCTTGTGATTGTAATGCATATTTCTCAGCCAAACTCCACTTCCCCATTTCCTTATATTTCACACTTAAGTTGTTCTGGGTGGCGTGAATAAAATTGAGGACCCATTGGTATCTTGGGCTTGATTTATCTATTAGTTGTCTTTCTAGACTATTCAGATCTAATAAACATTCATGGTACAATTTAATCTCCACATCTGCCATACCAACATTTCCATAAAACCCGGCTAGCATTCCTTTGGATTGGATGGTTTTCAAGGTGTCGTCTGCCGCCTCCGCCAACGCTAATTGCTGATGCGTATATTCTATAGCTGCTTGTATGTTCTGATTAAAATAATTGACATAGGCATCTAAGTTAAGGACTAAATACTGCAGCGAAGTGTCCTTCACGGAAGCATTCATTTGCTCTATTTCTTTTTTCAATACTAGTACACTATCCCTATTAGAGCGCAATAGGGTCATAGCAATTTGATACTTTTCAAATGCAAGGTCCTTTTTAGGGTGCTTCGACTTTATTTCATTTGCAAAGCTTGTAAAGGCTATGAAAAGAAAGACAAACATAAGTAAATAACGTCCAGCCTTATACATCTCCAAATTTATATCCTACTCCATAAACAGACTTTAGATAGTCATTGCCACCTAATTCAGTGATTTTCTTTCTCAAGGTCTTGATATAGGTGTAGATGAGTTCATAATTATCATCTATATTGATGTTGTCTTTCCAAAGGTGGCTCGCAACCGATTTTTTTGTGACCACCTTATTTTTATTAATCATAAAAAAACGAAGTAAATCGAATTCTTTCGACGTTAAATCCATCTTCTTTCCATTAACTTTAATGTTTAGGGATTGAATGTCCATTTCTAACTCTTCATAGGCCAAGGTGTCCCCGGCATTTTTAAATTTCCTTCTGAGTAACGCATTGATTCGCGAATTTAATTCAGCCATGTGAAAAGGTTTGGTGATATAATCATCTGCTCCTAAATCCAATCCTTTCAAACGATCATCTAACGAATTACGAGCGGACACTATTAGTACAACGGTATCTGATTCATCCTTCATAATCCACTTAAGAAACTCTAAGCCATTCCCATCAGGAAGGTTCAAATCAAGGATTACAACCTCATAAGATTTATCAATACATCGATCCACTGCATCAGATTGCCGTCCAACTATTTCACAATGATAACCTTGGGTCTGTAAAAAAACAGCCATGGAATCTGCCAAGTCCAGCTCATCTTCAATAATTAGTACATTCATCTTCCTAAATATAAACAAAAATGGAGATTAATTCTGGAATGATTCTGGAACGAGGCTAAAATAAGATCCTTAGAGCATACTTGGGAAGATGGCAAATCACAAAATGTTAAAATCCTTTAGCTAAATCAACATATTCTTCATCTACTAATATGATTATGTTGGGATTGTTAATTTGAAATATCTGGTTAAATTCGGATCATAAATCCGAAAAAACGAGTTGAAGAATACGAACCTTTAAAAGAATAGAAATTCATGTACGTAGCGAATATTGTATTCCATTTTGAAAATTTGAACGATTCTAATTTAGAGGAATACATAGATTATTTAATGCATAGCCTGCACAACAAAGGTCTATCTATTCACTTAAGAAATTTAAGCTATGAACGCAACAGCTCCATTATTGTTCAATACCGTTCACCTGAGAAAATACCTCCGTCACACATCCTTACGAATAAATGGTCCAAGGAGTTAATAAAAGACAACGTTAAAATCGAAGTTAATTATCTTGGTGAGGATTTTGAGTCTTTTCCTGTATGTAAATGTGAAAAATCAGAATTCTATATTTTAGCTGGCTCTGAAAAAATCCCTTTGTCATGTGGTAGTTGCGGAAGAAATGTTCCTCTGTATAAAATACCTTATACGGCACGAGATGATATGTCCTACAGAAACATCAATTCATGGAACAAGGAAAATTTAGCTTGGTCTGCCATAGAATATTATTCTGCCGAAGAACCTTTTGCTCATGAACAACTTTGTAATATTAATAGCAGCCATAATATTGAAGCTCTTGTTATAAGATCAACAGTTGAAAAAGAATCAAAAAGTAAATGCTTTTACTTTTTAGAAGAATTAAGGTCTGTGCGTAGTTTAAAAATTGCTGAAAGCAAAAAATGTCCAAGTTGTGACGGTGACTGGCATTTGCCCAATAAGCTACTTGACAAATATGATTTCATGTGTGAAAATTGCAGATTACTATCGACATTAGCGCCTCTTGAATAAGAGGGGTAAAGCCTATTTCTACAATCATTGGTAGATGCGAAATTTTAAAATCTAAGAAAAAACGACTTAATCTTCTGATTAATTGGATTAAAACAACAAGACACTCAAAAATTTGGTTTTGCAGACTCTTTATTCTCTTTTAAGCTTAAAAAATAATCCCTCCTGAGAAATTTCTTACCACGCATCAATTTTTTCCTAACTAATTTGGCCTAATTTTGTCAAACAATGTCAATGCAACACTGAATCGAATAATATTAGAATAAAAATAAAACGTGCCATGAAGAATTTTGAATTTAAAAACCCTACTAAGATTATTTTTGGAGAGGGAGAAATAAAAAAACTAGCCAACGAAATTCCTTCAGATTCGAAGATATTACTTCTTTATGGTGGTGGAAGCATTAAGAAAAATGGGATTTACGAACAAGTAAAAACCGCTCTTGAAAAGTTTGAAATAGAGGAATTTGGTGGAATTC
This sequence comes from Cytophagales bacterium, assembly GCA_965277185.1. Taxonomy (GTDB): domain Bacteria; phylum Bacteroidota; class Bacteroidia; order Cytophagales; family JAHDFW01; genus JAHDFW01. The sequence continues at coordinate 89,268 of CBDICC010000059.1, forward strand.
CTGCCAATCCGGAATATGCAGTCTTAACTCAAGCATTATCCGTAATTAAAGAAAAGAAAATTACGTTCCTTTTAGCTGTTGGTGGTGGTTCAGTCATAGATGGGACTAAATTCCTATCCTCAGCGGCACTTTATAAAGGAGACAATCCTTGGGATATATTAGATAAAAGAATACCTACTCGAGAAGGAATGCCATTTGGTACCGTACTCACGTTACCTGCCACTGGTTCAGAGATGAATTCTGGCGCCGTGATTACCCGGTCGGATACGAAGCAAAAACTAGGAATGGGTGGACCAGGATTGTTCCCTGTTTTTTCAATTCTGGACCCAACTGTGGTACGATCAATTCCAAAACGTCAAATTGCAAATGGGCTAGCAGATGCGTTCACGCACGTATTAGAACAATATATGACCTATCCATCGGGCGCTTTGCTACAAGATCGTATTGCCGAAGGAATTTTTCAAACATTAGTGGAAGTAGCTCCTGTAATATTAGAGGACACCTCAGATTACAAAGCGGCTTCCAATTTCATGTGGAGCTGCACGATGGCCCTTAATGGACTTATTCAAAAAGGGGTTCCAACAGATTGGGCAATCCATATGATTGGTCACGAACTTACCGCTCTTTATAAAATAGATCATGCCAGAACATTGGCCATCCTTACCGGATCTCACTACACGTATAATTTCGAAACCAAGAAAGAAAAATTAGCGCAATACGCGGAACGTGTTTGGGGAGTAACTAATGGTTCGCTAGATGAAAAAGCAAAAATAGGGATTCAAAAAACCGTAGCCTTTTTTCATTCATTAGGCATTGAAACTAAGCTATCAGAATATACAAGTGATTATAAAGGTACGGGTGCAGAAATAGCAAAAAGATTGACTGAAAGGGGCATGACTGCGCTAGGAGAACATGGTACTTTGACTCCATCAGATGCAGAAAAAATAGTGGAGCTTGCTTACTGAGTAAGTAAGTAAGTATAGTTTTTCAGGCAATTTCATTGACAAAAACAGGCAAATCTTCACTCATCATTTTGTCGAGAATTAAAGGTTAAAAATTCAATTAAAAATATATTGATGATTAAGCCTTTCATCATTTCTCTTTTATTATTATTTCTACTTTCGTTCCAGACGCATTTCCATTAGAATCATACAAATCAAAAATTTCAGTACTTATTTGTTTGGAACTTAAGCTATTTATCAAATCTGATCTTTCGTTTGCAATGTTCATTCCATGAGATGTATGGGTTGTTTCAATTTTACCTTTTATTGCCATTGCCGCAACACGGCCAATTCCATCATCGACAATTTCGCAGATCAAATCGTCCTCCCTTAAAAATATGGAGACAAGAATATTTCCTTTCTCTTTTTTATTCGAAACTCCATGCCAAATCGCGTTTTCCACATAGGGTTGCAACATGATGGAAGGAATTTTGCATGTTTCAATATCTATCGTATCGGCAACTTCAATTTTATAATCAAATTTATTCTTAAGTCGGACTCTTTCCAAATCCAAGTAAAGTTCAAGTGACCGAATCTCCTGTTTTATGGTTAAGAATTCCGATCTAGAATTATCCAAAATTAGACGCATCAATTTTGCAAATTTCGAGATATATCTTACGGCATTTCTACTTTCATTTTTCAACACAAAGTTCTGAATTGAGTTGAGCGTATTAAATGTAAAATGTGGATTCATCTGCGATCGCAATGCTTTTAGTTCCGTCTGAATCATTTTGTTTTTCAGTTTTTGTTGCTTTAATCTGTAACGAAAAATAACGAATCCAATACAACAATTAAGTATAATAAATGCCGAATAAAACCACCAAGATTCCCAATATGGGGGTGCAATGCAAAACGTTATTTTTTCAACATTACTTTGAATGCCTTTTTGGGTAATACATCTCAATAGCAACGTATATTCGCCTTTTGGTAAATTAAGAAATGAAATGCGTCGATTTTCAGTTTGTGTCCAAGAATCACCATTGTCAAGCGAGTAGCTATATACTAATCCTTCCGGATTTGGATAATACAAACCTGTAAATCCAAAATTGAGCGAATTTTCTTTGTGAGACAGATTCAAGCTACTTTGAATCTTCTTTGATTTACTATTAATCCTTAGCGAGGTAAAATAAACTTTAGGTTGCTGTCGCTCCTTTGGTTTAGAATTCTCGCTCAACTTCAACAAAAACTTGTCTAACAGAATATGTAACGTATCATTAAAATATTGCATTTGTCGGATATCTTTCCTCAAAATTCCATCCGCTTTTCCTAGTTTCGTGATTTCATAGAAAAGTGGATGGAATGATTTAAAACGTATTGCACTAATTCCAGCTTTACTTGATACCCAGGCAACGTTTTCACCATTCGTTTCAATTTGATCTATAGAATTACTATTTATACCATTACTTAGTCCTATTTGCGTAATATTACTGCCTGACTTTACGATCAAACCAGCCCCTCTTGTGGCTATTAATAAGTTATTTCCCAAGAATTCCAGATCTGTGATTCTATTTTGAAGTAATGTGTCCTGATCAAAATTTGAATCTAATTGTTTGAAATGAGTTTCTGAAACAGAAAACAACCCATTCAATCCACCAATCCAAATCGTATCCCTTTGAGCCAAAATGCAATCCAATCGATTGGACCCTATAATTGGTATTAAAGAATCACCTATCTTAATCTTATTTCTATAACAGGCGATCATCGACCCATTTTCTGTTTCAAACATATCACTTGCGCCCACCACCTTTTCATTTGATTGAGTATCAACAATGCAAGCATCATCGTTTAAAATCATTCCTTTATGATCACTAACCGCAATAAATTTTTCATTTTGATATTCTAACGATTGCATTCGATAGGCTAAATTATGTCCGAACGATGGACTCTGGTTCATTCGTTTAATTTCTCTGCCATCTAAGCCAAAAACCACAAATTCATTTTTTTGATTTACAAATAAGTTAAACTTGCCATTGGTAGCAAAGAAATTAGATGTAGGACACCTTGCAATGGAAATTCGTGTATTGGGACAATAGTAAATCCCATGATTCAATGAGCTAACCCATTTTCCTCCAAATCGATCTGTATATTCTGTGGAAAAATCACCCCCAATTGGACTGTCAAAAATTTCAAAAGTAGAACCATTAAAATCTGAAAACTTAAATACCCAGCCTTTCCAGGTTTGCACATAGTAAAATTTATTATTCTTATGCAGCCTACAGATGCGACCATATTCTAAAGGTATCTCAATCTTATTGGAGAGCTGCATAAGCGAATCGTATACAAATATTTTATTTATATCTCCATAAACGATATGACCTTCTACCTCAAGTAGTGTAAGAAATTTTCCATTTTTGACTACGTTGTATAAATTTTCAATTTGCTCAATTAGATCTTTTTGTATGGATGATGAGCTATACGAAATGACCTTTCCATCTTCCGTATATTCTGCATACGCATATTCACTCTTTTTCAATACAGAAAGTTGGTTATTCTCTGGAAGTATTGAAATCCCAGTTATTAAACTTTTCTTATGAGATTCAGGGGTGTGAACTAGGGTGAATTTATCCTCAAAATAATACCCTAGTTTTCCGTTTAACGTTAAGAACCACAACCGATTTTCATGATCCTCATAAAAATCCAAAATAGTATTATCAGGCAATCCATCGTCGGTGGTAAACACGCTAAATGTATATCCATCAAATCGGGCTACTCCATGATCCGTCCCGATCCAAATAAACCCCAAATAATCCTCAAATACGGCATACGTTTCATTACTTGGCAATCCGTCTTCCACCGTATAATTTACGCTAGATAAATGCTGACTTAACGAGATATAAGGAAGTAGCACTAAACACAATATGTACAAAAACCTAGTAGATTTCATTCAGCGAGTAAAAGAGTATATTAAAAGCTCTACAAATATTGCTTCCCTAATAATTCCATTTACCAAAACCCCTATTTGGATCCGCTCTAGATAACTTTGTAACATTAATATTCAGAAGCCATAAGTTACATATTACTATTAGCGTTGGGCTTCCGCAGTTTAGTTAAAAGCAGCTTCAAATGTAGTCGTTTTTTTGAATTATTCTAAGAATAAAAGAATTAATATTGGAGAGTATCCATTTTTAATCTAGGATTTAAAATAGATTAAAGAACCATTGATTTAAAAAGAAAAATCGCCTTTTAAAACACAAAAGGCAGGAATTACCCTGCCTTTTCTATAAAATATACTATTTCAATGATTGTTTAATTCATCATTCTTTCAAAAACTTACCATGATATGTTTGCTCGTTTTGATTTAGAATAATATTATAAAAACCTGGGGCTAAAAAGTTTACTTCGATCTTATTTCTAGCCGTCCCCTGTGCTACTAATTCTCCAATAACATTGTGAATCTGGTACTCAAATTGTTGCTGATTTTCCAATTCAACTAGTATTGAATTTATTACTGGATTGGGGTAAAGCGTTAACTTCAACGTTAGATCCTCCTCTATTCCAATCGTTCCATCCACTTCGAAACTGGAGTCTAATGTACATCCATTTGTATCTGCTACATGAACAACATATACCCCCTTCACAAGACCTGACAAGTCTTCGGCATCGTCATTGTCGCCTGTTCCATCATTGTCCCAATCGAAGGTATACGTTCCTACTCCACCTGTTACGGTAATGTCAATCGCCCCGTCGCTCCCTGTATTTTCATTGGTTACAACTCCGGTAATTGCCAATTGTGTTGGCTCAGAAATAGTCTCTATTCCAATACTAATTTCACAATCATTTGCGTCCTTTACCACCGTCGAATAACTATTCATTGATAGACTTCCGAATACATTTGATACTTGGTAAGTTGTTCCACCATCTATGCTGTATTCCAGTGCACCTGTACCACCAATGGCCGTTATTTCAATCTCTCCATCTGCTCCTCCAAAACATAACACATCTGTTGATGTTGCCGAACCGCTTAATGCGGCAGGATCAGATAAAGTAACTACTTCTTGAGTTACACACATATTCACATCACTTACTTCTATGGTAAAGGTTCCCGCAGGTAAACTTGTAAATGTTCCAGACGATTGGGATGTTCCTCCATTAATCGAATAGTTCAATGTACCTGACCCTCCTGTTGCGGTGATATTTATGTCTCCTGTTGAATCTCCATTGCATAGAGGATCGGTTGTAGTTGGGATTCCAAAACTTGGTGCACTAGGATTCACAATCGAGATTGTTTCCGAATAAGTACAATTATTTCCATCTTCCACCTCTACTAAATAACTACTTGCAGGAAGCATGTTAAATGAATTTGACACTTGTCCTGTTGCCCCATCTAAGCTATACAAATAAGAACCGTCTCCACCCGTTGCCGTGATAGAAATACTTCCGTCCGAACTTCCACAGGAAGCATTGGATGTCACGTGAGTGTAAGATAATGTGGTTGGATTAGTTAATGTTACCGTGGTATCTAATGTACAAGAATTAGAATCTTCAAGAAGTATATTATAGGTAGTTGCTGCTAAAGAAGTGAAATTCCCACTTGCTTGTGTACTTGAACCATTATCTATACTATAGGATAAACTTCCTGTTCCACCACTTCCACTCAATGTTATGGTTCCATTCATATCGTTATTACACAATGGATCATTAGAAGTAATAGACAAACCTAGCGCTAATGGCTCCATGATTGCTGCACTCGAGTTTGCTTGACAACCGCTCGCGTCTTCTACAACAACATTGTACGATGCTACAGATAATCCACTAAAGGAATTACTTGTTTGAAAAAATGTTCCGTTATCGATGCTATATTCTAAACTTCCTGTCCCACCTGTTGCGGTAATTGTTATGGAACCTGTTCCTCCATTACATGTTGGGTCTGTGGTTGCAACGCTAGAAATACTCGGACCTCCTGTGTTCGAAATACTTTCGGTACTGGTCACTTCACACCCATCTACATCTTTTACCCCAATATTATAAGTCGATGCAGCAAATCCATTGAATGTTCCACTCGATTGGTACGCACTTCCATCAAAACTGTAGGTGTATACTCCGCCGTTTCCACCAGAACCGGTTAAGGTAATCGCTCCGTTTGTTCCGCCACAACTTGCGTCGGTGATACTCGCAGAGTACGAAACGGCAGCAGGGTTAGAGATTGCACCTGAAGAACTTGCCGAGCAATTATTGGAATCTTGAACCATCACTGAGTAAGTTGCATTTGATAAACTTGTAAACGAATTACTCGTTAGATACGTTGCTCCTCCATCAATACTGTAGCTTAAAGTTCCATTTCCACCCGAAGCAGTGATTGTAATCGTTCCATCAGACACATTATTACAGGACATATCTGTTGCCGTTACATTGGAGATACTTGGCCCAGTTAAATCTGATATTGAAAGACTTCCTGTTGCTTGACAAGCATTCGAATCTTCAACAACAATGTTAAAACTTCCTGCTGTCAATGAAGTAAAGCTTCCACTTGATTGAGAACTTCCTCCATTGTCAATGCTGTATGATAAAGTTCCAGTTCCTCCCGAACCGGATAACGTGATCGCTCCATTTCCAGAACTACATGTCTCGTCCGTCGAACTAGCAAAGTAAGAAACCGCAGTTGGATTAGATAGTGCGGTACTTGATGTTACTTGACATCCACTAGCATCCTTTACAACTACGTTATACGATGTTGCAGATAATCCATTAAATGCATTACTTGCATGGAAACTTCCTCCATTATCCACACTGTATTCTAAACTTCCTGTTCCTCCTGTTGCAGTGATGATTATTGTTCCATCTGTTCCTGCGTTACATTTTGGATCGGTTGATACGATACTAGATATGGTCGGTGAACCGGTGTTTGAAATACTTTCTGTACTCGTCACTTCACATCCATCTACGTCTTTTACCCCAACATTATAAGTCGAAGCGGCAAACCCGGTAAATGTTCCACTTGACTGGTACGCACTTCCATCAAAACTATAGGTGTATGCACCACCGTTTCCTCCTGAACCGGTTAATGTAATAGCTCCGTTTGTTCCGCCACAACTTGCATCTGTGATACTAGCTGAATAAGAAACAACCGCTGGATTAGCAATTGATCCGGAAGAACTAGCCGTACAATTATTGGTGTCTTGTACCATTACTGAATAAGTTGCATTTGATAAACTTGCAAACGAATTACTTGTTTGATACGTTGAACCTCCATCAATACTGTAGCTTAATGTTCCATTTCCTCCCGTAGCAGAAATTGTGATCGTTCCATCCGACACATTATTGCATGACATATCTGTGGCAGTTACACTTGAGATACTTGGGCCTGCTAAATTTGAAACAACCATATTTCCGGTAGTTTGACAAGCATTCGAATCTTCTACCAAGATGTTAAATGTAGCTGCTGTCAAAGAACTAAAACTTCCACTTGATTGAGAACTTACTCCATTATCAATACTGTAAGATAAGGTTCCTGTTCCTCCTGAACCGGACAGCGTTATCGTTCCATTTCCAGCACCACAAGTCTCGTTCGTAGAACTGGATGTATAAGAAACCGCAGTTGGATCGGATAGTGTTGTACTTGATGTTACCTGACATCCACTTGCATCTTCTACCACAACGTTATACGATGTTGCTGATAATCCACTAAAGGAATTATTGGTCTGATACGTGGCTCCATTATCCACACTGTATTCTAAACTTCCTGTTCCTCCTGTTGCAGTGATGATTATTGTTCCATCTGATCCTGCGTTACATTTTGGATCGGTAGACACGACACTCGATATGGTTGGAGAACCGGTATTCGAAATACTTTCGGTACTGGTCACTTCGCATCCATCTACATCTTTAACCCCAACATTATAGGTCGAAGCAGCAAATCCGGTAAATGTTCCACTTGATTGGTATGCGCTTCCATCAAAACTATACGTATACGCTCCTCCGTTTCCACCAGAACCGGTTAACGTAATCGCTCCGTTTGTACCGCCACAACTTGCATCTGTAATACTTGCTGAGTACGAAACAACTGCTGGATTCGCAATTGTTCCTGAAGAACTTGCCGTACAACTATTAGTGTCTTGTACCATCACTGAGTAAGTTGCATTTGATAAACTTGTAAACGAATTACTCGCTTGATAGGTTGATCCTCCATCGACGCTGTAATTCAACGTTCCATTTCCTCCAGTTGCTATTATAGTAATTGTTCCATTAGATATATTGTTACAAGACATATCTGTTGTACTTACACTTGTAATACTTGGTCCTGTTAAATCGGATATTGAAAGACTTCCTGTTGCTTGGCAAGCATTCGAATCCTCTACCACTACATTGAAAGTAGAAGCTGTTAAAGAACTAAAACTCCCACTCGATTGTGAACTTCCTCCACCATCAATACTATAAGATAATGATCCTGTTCCTCCTGAGCCCGCTAAAGTAATCGTTCCGTTTCCTGATGTACATGTCTCGTCTGTAGAAGCCGAGGTATACGAAACCGCAGCAGGTTCTGATAATGTTTCACTTGATGTTACTTGACATCCACTGCCATCCTTTACAACTACGTTATACGATGTTGCAGATAATCCATTAAATGCATTACTTGCATGGAAACTTCCTCCATTATCCACACTATATTCTAAACTTCCTGTTCCACCCGTTGCAGTGATAATTATTGTACCATCTGTTCCTGCGTTACATTTTGGATCGGTTGATACGATATTAGATATGGTCGGTGAACCGGTGTTTGAAATACTTTCTGTACTCGTCACTTCACATCCATCTACGTCTTTTACCCCAACATTATAAGTCGAAGCGGCAAAGCCGGTAAATGTTCCACTTGACTGGTACGCACTTCCATCAAAACTATAGGTATACGCTCCTCCGTTTCCTCCTGAACCGTTTAATGTAATAGCTCCATTTGTTCCGCCACAACTTGCATCTGTGATACTTGCTGAGTAAGAAACAACTGCTGGATTCGCAATTGTTCCAGAAGAACTTGCCGAGCAATTATTGGTGTCTTGTACCATCACTGAGTAAGTTGCATTTGATAAACTTGTAAACGAATTACTCGCTTGATACGTTGCTCCTCCGTCAATAATGTAGCTTAAAGTTCCATTTCCTCCAGTCGCTGTTATAGTAATTGTTCCATCAGATATATTGTTACAAGACATATCCGCAACCACTACATTGGAAATAATTGGACCTGCTAAATCTGAAATAGTTTCTGTACTTGAAACCTGACAAGAATTAAGATCCTGAATTACTAAAGAATAGGTTGCTCCAACTAAACTCGAAAAAGTTCCAGACCCTTGGAAACTAGTTCCTCCGTCTTTGCTATAAGATAACGTGCCTGTTCCACCCGTTCCAAGAACGATAATCGAACCATTGGAGGCTCCACAGGTAGCGTCTACAACTGTAACTGTTGCGTTAATTGTATCTGGTTCAGTAATGGTGATTGAACTTGCATTTGATTCACAAGCACTCGCATCTTTTACTACCACGTTATAGCTTGCAGCTGTTAATCCACTAAATGAATTACCAGCTTGAAAACTTGTTCCATTATCCATGCTATAAGTATAAGTTCCTGCTCCGCCTGAAGCAAAAACGTCAATAGTACCATTCGTATCCCCATTACAAAGTAAATCAGAGTTGTTTATGCTGTCAATCACGGGTGCATCAGCACTAGAAACGATAATCGAATCAATAACCTGGCATCCATCTGCATCCTGAACAATTACATCATAGGTTCCTGCGGATAAACTTCCAAACGTTCCACTTGTAACAAAACCACTTCCATCAAATGAATATTGGTAAGAGGCATCATTTCCTCCATCAGCTACTAAAATTACTTCTCCATCTGCAGTACTGCAAGAGGCATCTGTAATGGTATCTGAATAAGCCAGAGGTTCTGTTCCATCCCAACAAGTTAATCCGGAAGTCGGAATGATGGCACTTCCATCGTTGTTTGCATCTACCGGTGTTCCATAATAGGTGGTACCTACATAAAAAGGAAACTGAGGTGTTCCAGCTAAATCTACTGTCACAAAATAGGCATACGTTCCTTCTGGGTACTCAGGAGTAACACAAAATCGTCCGTTATGTTCATCTAATGTTCCTATTCCATCTATATATTCGTAATCTTGAATATACATTCCCAAATCAAAACTTCCACCTGAAGTAACGTTGGGACCTGGAGGCATCGATGCACTTCCGTCTGGTAAAGTATCTCTGGTAGTAATATTTCTTAGTTGATAACTGGAAACCATTCTTGTTACACCACTTGAATTATCTACAGCTGTTGCATAGCCAAACGGTCCATAAATTGGAAACCCATCATTTGCAAACCCGACCAAAGGTGAATGAGTAGTCCCTGGATCATCGTACAATCTAAATGGCGTTGCATGCGAATGATATGCTCCATCCTGTTGAGGGTGAGCAGCAAACGCAGTATCCAATGTTTCTCCTTCCGAAAAATACGCTTCACCAACCCATAATCCCTGCCCCATAGGAGAGTTACTATTTGATCCAATATCATAGGAAGTTCCATCAGACAAACCAAAAACTGGAATACCATTGACCAACATTCCCACCATAAACTCTTCAGGAACAGGTTCGGTTCCACTTCCTACAACAGGATTTCTTGGAAACTTCATCTCATAATCTTGAGCTGATACTGGTCCTGGGTTATGAAATTGCCCCATGTCATTGGTCATTCCTTCGGTTTCAATGTAAACGGTATCGTCCGTATAACATACCGATAAAACATCTGCCAAGGTAGTTGACGTGTTAAAAGTATATGAATCTGACATAGGATTGTATTCCCAATAGGAAGTCGTTTTCCCTGTTGTATTTAAATGCCATCCAGTAACTTGAGATTCTAAACCACATCCTGTAGCAGTAACAAGCGCAGAAACCGTCAATGTCACTGAATTACTCGTATCCTCATTACAAGCACTACTTCGCGTTCGACATCTATACATATAGCCGTCCATTGAAGCGGTCGCTGCGGTAATAGATAAAGTCGTTGATATGGCTCCAGTATAAACTCCTCCATTAGTTACATTACTCCAGCCACTACCGGTATTTACCTCCCATCTATATCCTCCAGCATTTGATGCCGCTATTGTAAATGATTCATCGCCACCTTCGGTAACAGTCTTATCAACAGGTTGGCTGGTAATTGTAGTGGTCGCTGATGCACTAGAAAGTGTGATGGAGTCAGTCAATTGACAACTACTGCCATCACTAATAATTACATCATATGTTCCGGCGGCATAACCTGAAAAGCTTCCACTGGATTGCAAAGCACCCCCATCAAATGAATATTGGTAGGATGAAGAACTTCCTCCAGAAGCTACCAACACGACCGATCCATCTGCAGTTCCACAACTAGGGTCTGTGATTGTGGATGAAAAAGCTAACGCAGCTGATCCGTCCCAACAAGTTAATCCCGAACTTGGAATCACTGCCGATCCAAGCGTATTATCAGTAGTTTCCGTACCGTAATAAGTTGTTCCTATATAATAAGGAAATTGCGGTGTTCCAACTGCATCAACTGTTACAAAATAAGCGTACGTACCGTTAGGATATTCAGGGGTAACACATAGTCTCCCATTATGTTCATCCAATGTTCCTACGCCATCAATAAATTCGTAATCTTGAATATACGTTCCGAGGTCAAAACTTCCACCTGTGGTAACTGCTGGACCAGCAGGCGAAGAAGTTGAACCATCTGGTAAAACAGTTCGATCTGTAATATTTCTTAGTTCATATCCGGATATCATTCTGGTAATACCACTTGTATTATCCATAGAAGAAGCATAACCAAAGGGTCCATACACTGGAAACCCATCATTGGCAAATCCTACTAAAGGTGAATGACTTGATACTGGGTCATCATATAACCTAAAAGGGGTTGCATGGGAATGATATACTCCTGCTTGTTGCGGATGGGCGGCAAATGCAGTGTCCAGTGTCATTCCTTCTGACCAATAGGCATCACCAACCCATAAACCTCCTCCCATTGAGATATTTGAATTAGAAGCGTCATCATAAGAAGTACCGTCAGATAATCCAAACATCATAATTCCATTAATGAGTACACCTATACCTGCTACATCAGGGACTTCATCCGATCCACTTCCAGCAACTGGGTTTCTCGAAAATTTAAATTTAAAATCCTGCTCAGTTGGAGATCCAGGATTGGTAAATTGGCCCATGTCATTGGTCATTCCTTCCGATTGAATATATACATTATCGTCGTCGTAACAAACAGAAAGAACATCTGCTAATATGGTTGTGGTGTTAAAAGAAAAGGTATCCATCCCAATAAGTTCCCAATACGAAGCGGTTTTCCCTGTTGTATTCAGTTCCCATTCTGTAATTGAAGCTCCCAATTCGGATAAATCTGTAAGGGTGCCGGAGGAAGTTTTCGTACAACCTGAAGCATCTTTTACAAATGTATAATACGTTCCTACCGATAAACTAGTAAAGCTATTTGAACTTTGATAGGTTGCTCCACTGTCAATACTATATTCGAGAGATCCGGTTCCTCCAGATGCTGTAAATACAATATTTCCGTCCGAATTTCCACTACAGCTTGGATCTGTTACGGACGTACTAAATGTCAACGTGCTTCCATCGTCTAAAACTGCTGTAGCCGAAGCTGTACAATTAGAAGCATCTTTTACAACCACCCCATATGACCCGTCTGATAATGCATTAAATGTATTCGAAACTTGATACGTGGCCCCATTATCAATGCTATAATTGTATCCAGAACTTCCAGAAGCATTAATTACGATTGAACCATCGTTACTTCCACAGTTTGGATGACTTAAAGTTGTTGTGAATGTAATGCTAGATGCATCCAACAATAGAATATCTTCATATATGGTACAACCGCCACCATCTGTAAAAATGGTATTGTATGTTCCGGCTGACAAAGAACTATAGGTGATTGGAGGCATCCCTCCTGTGAAGGTTACTCCATTATCTACACTAAATTGAAAAGGAGGCGTACCTGTAAACGGACCATCAAGGGTTATTGAACCATCGCTGCCTCCGCAAGTTGAAACATTACTTTGAGAAGTAACACCTGAACATGTTCCAGTGATTGTTAAGTCTAATGAATACACAGAATCGCAACCACCTGAAACGACAATCGTATCATAGTAAGTACCTGTAGAACTATAAATCGTACCCCAGGAAGCTTTATAATTTCCACTTGTAGATACTGTTTCTGTTGCTATATCATAATAATATTCGCAACTTCCATCATCCGTCGTAGCGGCTGGGTTATAATTACAAGAAAATGGATCCATACATCCGGAAACAGCCGCAGGAGCCTCTGAACAATCAGTCGATGCAGAAGACGATGGACAGGCTGCGGGTGTACCAATTCTAAAGGTGTGATCTACAAACGTTCCTTTAAAACAACGAGGTATATAAGGATAATTGTCTGTAAGTACATAATAATAAGTGCCACTCGGGTAATCAGGTGTAACGCCATAACGCCCATTGCATTCATCCAAAGTTGAAGTAGAATATTCGTAATCCTCATAATAATATCCATCATAAACTCCCCCAGGAGCACTAATACTATCGCCTGGACGAGAACCTGATTTCAATGCGTATCCAGACGAGAGAGCGGTGATTGCACTTCCTGCATCATTCGCATTGGAATAAACATATTTGTAATAAATAGGAAATCCATCAGCTGCATACCCTACTATTTGAGAGTGAGATGTTCCGTCAATTCCTAAATCATTCACATAATAATCGGTAGGGATTACATGGTAATGATATTCTCCAGAAGGATTCAAATGTCCTCCATTAGTCCCCATGTTTTGTCCAATGTTATGTTCTGGAGAAGAGGCTTCTATGTGCCAATCGTAATTATCTTCTCCGGTACTCGTATTTTCAAAAACAACGGCTGAATTAGGGTCAAAAATAATTCCATTCATCGCTACACCGAACGAATATGTATAGGAACAACCCGTTGTTTTAGTCCCTACTTCATACAACTGTGTAAATGTCGATGCCGTGTCTGGGTATAAACACATAGAATACCACTCTTCACTAGCGGTAACCGTAAAAAATGACTGATTATAATCATCGGAGTGATCTGGATAATTATTGCTGTAACAGTTTAGCACTTTAGCGTCAGTAGTATCAAAACATACGGCGTTAGATGTGGTATTTGAATAAATAGTAGCTGTGTCGCATTGTGCGAAACCCCCTTTTTGTAACACTAAAAAAGGAATGATTAATAATAATAGTAGATTGATCTTTTTCATAATTATTCTTTTTTAGAAGTTAACAGTAATGGATCTTTTGTTGGCTCTCATCGAGTAATACCTTACGTCGTCTGAAATATTAAACAACACTTTGAATTGACTGTGGTCGTTGTAGCTATAAATTAGATCGTTTTCGACCGATATGGAATTCGGATTTGACACCTCTGAATCCAGCTTATAGGAGTAGCTGACAAAGTCTTTTTCAATGACAATGGAAACTTTTTCCAAATTCACCATTTTGCCATTTATTGATATTCTGAAATTTTCTTTGAAGTAGCTATTGCCACAGACTTGCACCATATCTTTCGCAGCACAATTTCCTTCTGTTTTTAGTGCCTTAGTTAGCAAAGACTTATCGATTTTTCCTGAAAGGATCAATTGCCCGGAAGGCGTTTTTTCAAATAAGAATTCTCCCATCAGTTCTATATGTGCAAATGCTCCTATGGATGAGAGGATTATTAAGAATATTAAAAGGATCTTTTTCATATTTGATGTCGTTTACTTGTTATTAGTCGTTTTTCTAATGTTCCAAATTTGGATTGATACAACTAATACGAACTGTGGAAAAAATACCCTATCCTTTATCTTCTATATTTTAGGTATTACCTTCAAGATTCATAATCCCAAGCGTCGAAATCTTACTTCAAAAGCTTTTATTAAAACAACTTCTTTCATTGGTAAAGTCAATCCACAGATAGCTTAAACTGTCCACTCCAACACCGAATTTTATAGAAGCTATAGAACCCTTCGGAACATTATTGAGTGTAACAGACAAGGATTTAATGTCATCATATTAAAACAGTATAAATCACTCAATATCGTTCCGGAATCTCATTAATTCAACATTAACAAATAATTTCCTAATGAGATTTCGGGTTTGATATCGCCTTATTTATTCATTTATTTATAAGAATAAAATTTACTGTTTAACGAATTTGGATGTGAATAATTGATTGTACCCTATTATTCTGATGTTGTATAAACCAGTAGGAATCTTCAATCTGTCCAATTTCAAAGTAATTGTTTCAGCAGAACTAAGCATGTATTCCACATAAACTAATCGTCCATTCGCATCCATAATCTTAACATCGAAACTCCCTTTTGCAATTTCAGGTAACGTGATGTTTATGATGTTTTTTGCTGGATTTGGATATACTTCAATTGACCCTTTTAAGAATTCATTTTTTCTAATTCCATTGGTTGTGCCATCAAGGCAAGTTACACCGGATGTAGGTGTTGTAACGGAACCATGACTATTATCATCTACTGGAGTTCCGTAATAAGTAGTTCCAACGTAGTATGGAAATTGAGGGGTTCCTGCCGCATCTACCGTTACGAAATAGGCATAGGTACCATTTGGGTATTCCGGAGTAACACACAATCTCCCATTATGCTCATCTAACGTTGAACTGGCTCCGCCCACATATTCATAATCCTGAATATACGTTCCGAGATCAAAGTTTCCATTTGTAGTAACTGCCGGTCCAGCGGAGGAAGTCGTTCCATCCGGCAGTGTTGTTCTATTGGTTATATTTCTTAATTCATATCCAGAAACCATTCTACTAGTACCGCTTGTGCTATCCATAGCAGAGGTATACCCAAAAGGTCCATAAACCGGGTAACCGTCATTGGCAAATCCCACTATGGGCGAATGACTCGATCCTGGATCTTCATATAATCGAAATGGCGTAGCATGAGAATGATAAATTCCGGCTTGCTGTGGATGCGCTGCAAAGGCTGTATCAAGCGTCTTCCCTTCAGACCAATAGGCATCACCAACCCATACACCTTGTCCCATCTGACTATTTGAATTCGAACCTGAATCATAAGAAGTACCATCAGATAGTCCAAACATCATAATTCCATTAATTAGAACTCCAATTCCTGCTACATCAGGGGCTTCTTCTGAGCCACTGCCCGCGGTTGGGTTTCTAGGAAATTTAAATCCAAAACCTTGAGCAGTGGGTACTCCAGGATTTGTAAACTGGCCCATGTCATTGGTCATTCCTTCTGATTCTACATATACATAATCATCATCATAACAAACCGTCAATACATCCGCTAATGTAGTTGAGGTGTGAAAGTCAAACAGATTCATCCCCGTGTTTTCCCAATAAGAGGCTGTTTTTCCAGTGGTATTTAAGATCCATTCATCTACAATTGCTTCTTGAGCAAATAGATTGGATGCAGCTAAGCATAGTAAGATTAATGTAGTTTTTAGTTTCATGATTATTCTTTTTTTGTTTTTAAATTAAAGCTTATTTATAGAATGCTTCAGGTGCATTCTGCATTTTTATTGATATCCTTTTTACAGTTTATATTTTCGGCCAAAGGCTATTTATTTTCTTGAGCCTGAGCAAACATTTGAAGCATTTGATAAATCTGCTCTATTTGAGCTTTGTTATTTGCTGCTTGCTTATTTAATGCATTGATGGAAGCTGCTTTTTCCGAATTTTCGTTTTTCAATTGCTCGATTATTACTTGCTGCTCTTTTACTGCTTGTATTAACAATGCGGTAATTTTAGAATAATCAACAGATTTATAACCGTTCTCATCCGTTGACACAACTTCCGGGAGAATTATTTCCAATTCTTGTGCAATCACTCCTACCTGAAGTGAACTATCTTTACTTTGATCCTTCCAGTTATAATAGTACCCATTAACCTTTCCTATTTTTGCTAATGCATTCGGAATTATCTCAAAGTTTGTTTTCCATCTTCTGTCGGAAAATGTATTCCAGGCATTGGCTCTTGCTACGGTCCCATCACCCGTGGTTCCTACTTCCAAGGCGTACGTTGCAGTAGTGGTACCTCCTGCAATACCAGCTCCGTATCGGTTGAGTCGCATTGATTCTGGCAGATTTGAAACAGCAGCATTATTTGTTCCTCCTCTGAAAACTAAATCATTTGTATTTTCTCTATGTATTCCCCAGTGATAGTGTCCTCCGGTATTGCGCCATGCGATACCCGTGTTTTCCGTATTAGACGTGTGACTTTGTATTGTAATAGCCGTTTCGATACTGTCTCTTACTGTGAATTTTGATGAAGGCGTAGTTCCTACACCAACCCGTCCATCATCGTCAACTGCAATTCCTTCGCTATCTCCATCATTACTAAGCCAGTTACTATTTAATTGAATATTCTGCCCTGCAGTATGATCTCCTAAATTATCACCTGCCGTAGCTAACCAGCTTACATTTCCTGCACCATCAGTTGTAAGAATTTGCCCCGATGTTCCGTCGGTTGTTGGTAATGTATACATACTGTTAATATTTAATTGATCTACGGTTGCAGTACCAACTACATCCAGTGATTGAGAAGGAGCATTTGTACCAATACCTACATTCCCATTTGCAGCAACGGTCATACGTGCTGAATTATTAGTGATCAGTTGTATTGACGAATTGCCTGTTTCGGTGGCAAACATCATGGCATTCGCCAATGTTGAAGTATAAGATGTTCCTAAATTCCCTTCCATTCCTATATAAGAAGTTACTATTCCACCATCTTGAGAAAAAGATATGCCAGGGTTATCATCTTCTGCGTTATTATCAGTATCAGCAGTTAAGGTAAGTATAGCATCTCCTGCTGTTCCTGAAGAAATTTCGGTTAGTGAAACTGGTGTAGAAGTTCCTATTCCTACGTTGCCATCTATATCGACATACATTCCTTCGTTATCTCCATCATTGGTGACCCAATTTCCTTTGGTAAGAATATTCCCTTCCACTTCCAAGGTCCCATTAATGGTTATAGAATCATTCGCAAAATCTCCCCAGATTAGTGGAGTAGCCGAGTTAGAGTTTTCTATATATAATTTTTCCGAGCTCGTTTCTGCGGAGCCCGCTTCGTAACCCAAAAACACATTATTGCTCCCCGTAGTAGCGTAACCTGCTCGGTAACCAAGTGCAACATTTGAAGCGGATGTTGTTGAACTATATAAAGCAGAGTCTCCAATGGCTGTATTATATTCCCCAGTGGTATTTGAGTACAAGGTGGAATTACCCAAAGAGCTATTGTAAGATCCGGTGGTTGTGCTTCGCATTGCGGTATAACCTACACTTGTGTTGTATGAGGCCGAGGTCATTGATCGAAGAACTTGATACCCGACCCCAACATTATTGTCGCCGGCACCAGCCCCTCTCAATGCTTCGTAACCTATTGCTACGCTATTGTTTTTACCCGAGTTGTTATACATTGCTCTATATCCAAAAACACAGTTGTTTCCAACGTTTCCATTAGGCATTGCTTCGTATCCAACTACCGTATTTTTGTCGCCAGTGGTATTAACGTACATTGCGGCTCTACCAATTGCAATGTTACCCCATCCATCTGTGTTGTTTATAAGCGATTGATATCCAATGGCCACATTATGGTTTCCAGTGCTTTTTGTAAGCGATTCTCTTCCAATAGCCACATTCCTATTTCCCGTTGCCGTATTAGCGGCTAAATATCCAATAGCAATATTGTCATAACCCGTTGCATTGCCGGTTAAGGCATCTGTGCCTATGGCTATGTTCTTATTATCTGTATAATCGTCCGATGCACCAGCACCATCACCAATAAACACACTGTTTCCGGTATTGACAACTTCAATACGTCCGCTATCAATACTTACGAATTGGGTGCCTACATTATAGAAGCGAATAACATCATCGTCTGCTGTTTCTTCAACCTGTATATAGGTATCTTTATCTTCATCAATTATAAGTGGTAGCGTATCAGTTACTGTATTTTCCCAGCTTAAGTTTCCAGCTCCATCACTAGTCATTACTTGACCTGATGTGCCATCAATGGTTGGGAACACATAACTATCTTGCACTCCAAGAACGCCATAAATTTTAATAGAGTCATTGGCAAAATCTCCCCAGATAAGTGGGCTGGTAGAATTAGAGTTTTCGATGTACAATTTATCATCTCCCGTTTCATTATATCCTGATCTATATCCTAAAAATATATTACCATCGCCCGAAGAATTGTATCCTGATTGAGTACCAAGAGCGACATTACTATTTCCTGTAGTACTTTGAGAAAAGGCATAATACCCCATTATAACATTATTATCCGCAGGACCATTTTGTCCTGCATATGCTCCAATTATTGTATTCTGACTGGATGTTCCATAACGAAGCGTATTATATCCCATTGCTACATTATTGTCCCCAGTAGTATTTTGAAACATTGCTCTGCGACCAACAACCGAATTGTTCGTTCCAGAAGTATTACTATTAAGCACATCAGATCCTACCCCAGTATTGTTATTTCCAGTGCTATTTTCAAGTGCTTCATTCCCTATTGCTGTACAATTTATACCACTTACATTGGCATTTAGGGCATAATCTCCAATAGCCGTATTTTCATTGCTAGATAAATCGTCGTTCGTACCCGCATTTTCACCTATAAAAACGGATCTCCCCGTATTAACTACTTCAATTCTTCCGGCATCCATTCTAAAATACTCTGTGCCTGAAAGATCAAAGCGAATTAAATCTTCATCTGCACTTTCCTCTACGTCAATTTTTGTATCACCGTCATTATCTATTATTAATGAAAGCGTATCCGTTATTGCATAGGAGGATAAATCCACGTTATTCCCGCCATCAATATAAAGTGTATCATTCAGGATTGAAATTGTCTGGTCATCCGTATCTGTTATTTGAGATGCCCAACTTATAGCTCCTAAACCATCCGTAGTCAACACTTGACCGGATGTTCCATCTGCGGTTGGAAATGTATAAACATCATTTACGTTTAAACTTCCAATTATATTCGTATTCCCATTGAATCGAAGAGAGTCATTGGAGAAATCGCCCCAAATCAGCGGACTTGAAGAGTTGGTATTATCAATATATAATTTATTGTCTCCGGTTTCATTACCTCCGGAATTGTAACCAAGAAATACATTCCCGGAACCGGCTGCATTGTATCCAGCATACGACCCTATCATGGTATTTCTTCTTCCTGTCGCCAAGTAATAGGCAGAAAAGGCACCAATAGCTACATTCCGTTCTGCGGGATCGTCATTATAAGAGTTCCCACTTAAAGAGTATAGTGCCGCATTTCCTACAGCACAGTTCATATCTGTATTATCGGCACTGCGCATGGCGTAATTACCGATGGCCACATTACGATTAGCAGAATCGCCATTAAATATGGAAAAATTTCCGATTCCAATATTGAGGTCCATCTGAACCTGTCTTCCACTTTGCCTTCCAAATACTATATTTCCATCTCCAGCCGTATTAGAAATCAGGGCACTGTTTCCTAAAGCTATATTATGGTCTCCTGTCGTACCATTTTGTCCTGCATTTGCTCCAATATATACATTGCGATTATTGGTAAGATCATCATTTTGTCCTGCATTTTGCCCCATAAAAACAGAGAGACCCGTATTAACCACTTCTAATCTTCCGCTATCCATTCTGAAGTATTCTGTTCCTGCCATATCGAAACGAATAATATCCTCATCCGCATTTTCCTCTACATGTACATATGTATCTCGATCTTCATCAATAATCAATGGCAATGTATCCGTCACTAACGTTTCAGAGGTAATAAATGGAATCCACTTGGTCCCATCGTAGTAATAAAAGGTATTATCACCACTTTGATAAATAAGCAATCCCGTTGTTGGCGTACCAGCCCCATTAACAGTCGCAGTATCTGTTCTTGGTATTAATATTCCTTTGTCTGTCGAAGAAATATCTAAAATGGCCGTTGCATCTGGAGTACTTCCGTCTTCATTGATTCCGACGTTTTGAGCTTGCAGCAATGTAAAATTAAACGCTAGTAACAAGCTTAAAAGTAACGTAAATGTGGTTTTCATGTTTTTTTTATTTGGGTGATTCCAACATGATACGAAGTGGTTTTAAAATACCCTAGGTTGCTTTTTAAAATCACCTTCAACGAATTCGTGCAAATGTTAAACTCCTTAAGAGTATCGACGAGTCACTTGGATAGAAATTGGATGGAAAATTAGAAATCAATCATAAATTGATATATTTGTTGATCTGGAAAAGTTAGCATGTCCATGTCTGAGCCATCTGTTTGTGAGGAAAAAACATACCATGAATTATTCGAAGCCCATGCCACGGACGTTCGAAATTTCATGTATTACCGTACAGGAGATTTACAGCAAGCCGAAGATTTAGTTCAAGAAGCTTATTTGAAGATGTGGCAACGCTGCGCTGAAGTAATTTTCTCAAAGGCAAAAAGTTATTTATTTACCATAGCTAGTCGCTTATTCATAGATGATGTTCGCCGAGAAAAAGTCAAATTAGCCTTCATTAAGGAAACCAAAATTCATTCGGATAGTGAAAATCCTCAATTTATTTTAGAATCGAACGAGTTTAAAGAACGATTAGAAAATGCTATTTCGGATCTTACCGTTAAGCAAAGAGAGGTTTTTTTGATGAATCGAATTGATAAAATGTCCTATCAAAAAATTGCAGATTCTTTGGGAATAAGTATAAAAGCAGTTGAAAATAGAATGGGTATGGCTTTGAAAAACTTAAGAAACAGTGTGGTTGAATTAAATAAATTAAAATTTTAACTAGGGTCAATAAGCGTCAATTCGTACTTATTATGTAATGGCAGAGAATGAAGAACATATAATCTTTTCAAAGTGGGTCAATAATGACTTGTCAGCAGAAGAATTGGCTAAACTTGAGGAATCAGGGGACTTGCAAATCTTAGAACAAATAATGCAGGAATCTAGTGAATGGACGCTCCCCCCTTCGCAACTAACCTATGAAAAAATAAAAGAGCAAAGAAAAAATTTATCAAAGAATTCAAATGTATTTTCGATCCAACGTGCATGGTGGATGGCCGCTGCCGCAGTGCTACTGATCAGTTCACTTATTGGTTTATATCAGGTTAACTTTAGTACAACTGATTATGCTACCGCCGCCGGTGAAATAAAAAATATTGAATTACCAGACGGAACCAAAGTTCTATTAAATGGAAATTCTAGTATCAGCTTTAAAAGCTATAATTGGGAAGAGAATAGAGCATTAAATTTGAAAGGAGCCGCTTATTTTAATGTTACTAAAAAGGGACCCTTTTCCGTCGATTTTAATGGTGCAAAAGTAGCAGTGTTAGGTACAAAGTTTACGATTTTAAGTAGTCCAATTTATCACAAGGTAACCTGCCATGAAGGGAAAGTTAAGGTGCTAAATGGAGCGGATGAGTACGTTTTAACAAAGGGAATGCAGGTTGATTCAGATAAATTACAAACCAACGTCGATGTGGATGGACCTTCTTGGGAACAACCCTATTCAGAATTTAAAAATGCAAAATTAAGAGAGGTTCTTGCCACATTACAGATGCGATTCAATTATGATTTTGATACATCAAATGTCGACTTGGACAAAAAATATACAGGTCAATACACCAATACAGATGGTCTTGCCGCTCTTAAAATGGTGTTTAACCCATTACAAATCAAATATAAAGTGGAAGGTAATTATGTCCTCTTGAATCAATAAATGCACGGTTCAAAATCGTAAAGTTCAAATCAATTCGATTCGATTCGATTCATTTAATATAATTTTATTCAATGCGTAAAATAATTCTGATTCTATTTTGTTTCCTAGTTGTACTCTGTACAATGGAGGCTCAAAAGATTGAACGCATGAAATTTACCAATTATTTAAGCCAAATTGAAGCCCTTCATTCCATTCGATTTTCTTATAGTCCTGAGTTGGTTGAAGAAATTATTGTGCCTTGGAACGCAGACAATAATTTAACCCGGACGCTTGCCTTTTTAGAAAAAAATACCGCTTTCCAATTTGAATTTGCAGACTCGACTCATGTATTAATTTCGGTCAAAGAGGATAATAAAAACATGTTGGTTACGGGAATGATCAAAGGACAAGACAACGATTTCATCCCTGGAGCATTAATACGGATTGTCAATCAAAAACTAGCAACCATTTCGGACGAAAACGGGATGTTTAAAATGTCCTGCCATTACAATACAACTGACTCGTTATTAATTAAGTACATAGGATATAAAGATCAAAAAGTCGCACTAAAACAATGTAATGAAAATGGCACATTGCATTTGGTATTAAAAGAAAGTAATTCCAACATTAATCTTGTTACTGTCACCACCTATACAACGGCAGGGGTTTTATACAACTACAAAGATCACAGTATTGAAATTAAACCCGAAATGGCTGGATTACTCCCCGGTCAAACAGAGACAGACATCTATAATTCACTGCAATATTTACCTGGTATCAATAGCCCCAATGGCAAAGCTGGTAATTTAACCATCAGAGGAACCGACCCGGATAAAACCTTAATTACGTTTGACAACATCCCTATTTACCACGATGGTCATTATTTCGGTACTTTTTCTCCTTTTAATGCTCAAGTAATTGATAAAGTAAAAATACAACGAAATGGTAGCCACGGGGCCGAACGAGGTGGACGCGTAGGTGGAATGATTGAAATCTCTTCCAAAAATGATCTATTAGACACCGCAAAATACAATGTGGGTATGGCGACCTCTTTTCTTACCGGCAATGTGCAAGTTCCTATTATTAAAAATAAATTAGGCATAATGGTCGGAGGTCGAACCTCCTATCCAATTGATTGGCGCTCTCCAAAAATAGAATCGATCAATAATTTTATTTACCAAGAAACAGGAATAGGAAATTCATTTTTAGGAATTCCAGATTTCCAATTAAACAGCCATCAATTTGCTTTTAATGATCTAAATGCGAAAGTAATTTATCAACCTCATAAAAAGCATGATGTAAGTTTAAGCTTTTTAACCATCAATAATAAATTAGATTACAATCTATTATTTGTGCCTCGAAATGAATATTCTTTAGATTCTGTTGCATTAAATAATTGGGGGGCTAACCTTTCTTTAAATAGCAAATGGTCTAAAAAACTAACTACTACTACCAGCTTTACAAGTTCATATTATTATCAGAAACTCTCAAGCACCAAGAGTAGAACTATTACTAGCGATGAAGCAATTGAAAATTCCAGTTATATTAATCAAACTGGAGATTTTAAGATGAAATCCAATGCGGCATTAACCCTTACAAAGAACAGTTCTATAGACATTGGATATCAATTAGATTATCGCAAACTTGTCTCAACTGTAAGTAGCTTTAAGGCCCCTTCTCCTGTTCAATCCGTTAATATTCCTGATGAAAGTTATTTGCACAGTACTTATATAAATTATAAAACGTTAAACGTTAAAAAATTCTATGGCCTAACATTGGGGTTGAGATCAAGTTATTATACCCCAACCAATAAAATCTATCTTGAACCTAGAATTTTAGCAAATATATTCGTGAATGACGCCGTCACACTCAAAACGGTTATCGGAGTTCATAATCAATTTATTAATCAAATAAAAGGTGTTCGACTCAGCCCCATTGCAGGAATTGGCAACTCGCTTTGGAGAATATCTAATAATGAAGATATAAGTGTTGTTACAGGAAGACAGCTTTTATTGGGAGGTATATATAGTAAAAACAACTGGGTTCTAGATATTGAAGGATATTACAAACTAGTGGATAATGTGACGGCATATAACTTCCTTGGTCCTGCTGCTATAAACAAAAATTTAATTTATGGAAGTTATGAAAATATTGGTCTGGATCTATTACTTAAGAAAGAATATAAACAGTTTGAAGGATGGCTGAGTTATAGTTACAGCAATAGTAATGCTTTATTTGATACGGTGGCGTTTCCTTATTTATGGAATCAAAAACATGTCTTTTCAGCAGTGGCCAATTACAAATGGAAGAACTTGAAATTTTCTGCAGGATGGCATTATAAAACAGGTCTTGCTGTAGCCCCAGATATTCGAATCAGATATTTTTCAGGTGCTCCCTTAGTAGGAAACACATCAGGTATGCCTCCAAATCCGAATCCAAATCCACTTAATTTCACTGCGGATAGTCCAGAAGAATATTTAGGTTACTTTCCGGACAACCATCAATTAGATGTGTCAGTGGCTTACGAAGTGCGTCCAAAATCCAATAAATGGAATTTAAATTTTGGCGCGGCGATTCAAAACGTCTACAACAATAGAGCCGTTTACGCACAAGAAACAAGACGATTAGGTCCTCAAAACCCTCCAAATACGGCAGTAAGAACCCATAAATATGGACTCGGATTTACGCCTAATTTGATGATAAAATTTAGTTGGTAGTGCATTGTAGAGTATTCTATGTTATACCCAATCTTCCTATTTCTACTTAGTTTGGGATATAATATTTCCTTTCCAATGATTGGATATCTTCCAATGAACTTATCTGTAAAAACTGACTATCAAGTTTTTAGTGTTTTTTCATATGTCATTCTGTTAGGTTTTCACCAAAAGACAATGAAGATTCTCTTTCAAATAATTTTTATATAATCAATTAATCATTTTATTTGACTAATTCTATCTTATGACAAGATAGAAAAGTCCTGAGATTAGACCCGTTTATTATTAATAATCAAAAAAACATAGGGAATTTGTTATTGCCCAAAAATCTCCAATATGACTCGGATGAAGAGCGAGTATTGGTTTCATTGGGAATGAAACATACCATTATTGGTGTTGTTGCTTCTGTATTTTCGTTAATACTAGTATTCTCGCTTGGACTAATAAATGAGGTTATAATTGTTTCCTGTTTCCCTGTTTTAGTCTTGCTTATAAATATCTTTTTACTGCGATTAAAAAAGCATAATCTAGCTCCATTCTTAGGAGTAGTGATTTTTTGCGTGAATAGTGTAGTTGTCAAGTATTACTATCCCAGCATCATTTTTGAATTGCATCTAATTCCAGTCGTATTAGCCGTCTTGTCTGCTCAAAAGAATAGGATCCTATTGATTATTTCGATCATTATTATGGTTGCCTCCTTTGCCACCTTAGTGTTGTTTAATTTTCAATTATTGAGGGTCAATCCTTTAAGCGCAATAAACGAGACTGTTTTAGAATTATCTCTTTTTGTACTTACCATTTTAGCCGTTTTATCGGTTTTTATCGAATTTAAGAAAAGTGAATCTCTTCATAAAAGTATTATTTCTGAAAAAAATGAGGAAATACTATCCCAAAAAGAAAAGATCGCTTACGAAGAAAAGAAAACACATGAATTGCAAATGCAACAAAAACATAGGGATTTGGAAATCCTTAATTCGAGCAATCGAATGAAACAAAAAGTTCATAAAAATGTAATAGCCGATATTCAGCAAGTGTTAAAAGAGCCGGACATTAAAAAAAGTTTAAAAAACTTACTTGGTGATCTCAAACTGCAAAGTGACAAGGAAGATAAATTACAAACCTTACATGATGGAATAAATGACGTCAACTATGATTTTTCAGAGCGACTGAAAGATATTTGTCCTGAGTTAAGTAAGACGGAGAGAGAGATTTGCTCGTATATAAAACTGAATATGTCAATCACCGAAATTGCCATATTAAGAAAGAACTCAGAAAATGCGATCCGGGTTACAAGACATCGCATCCGAAAAAAGTTAAAGTTAGAAGCGGACGACGAACTAGAAAGCTTTATTGAAAGCGTCTAATTTTTCAAATTCGCCCTCTTCCCTATCTATTTTGTTTTTTTATTGTCTTGCCCAAAAAGATTTACCAGGAATGGTCAATGCCAATTTACTCTCCTCATTATTGGGATTCATAATATTGGGACGTTTCATATTAGGTAAAATTTTCACGTCATAAATTTCTTCTACCGATGTCTGATATACAATTTCTCCTTGAAGTGAGGCAGTTGGTAGATGAATAACTGCAATACCTGATCTATTATTCTTGATGTTGGGAATCAATTCTTTAAAAGTAGAAGAGTTTTCTCTTAACTTCGACATTCCTATAAACAAATAGTCACCATAGTGATGCATTCCTCGTACAAAGGCATTTAAACCAAGAACTACTTCTACTTTCCCACTTTGTTCATCAATCTTAACCAATTCGCCTGTTGCGGATTGCAGACAATAAAGTACTCCATTAATTTTTCTAGGAGAATGAGGCATCGCCAACTGATTGCTTATTATTCGATTGTTTCGAACATCAATCAAATGACCATTTTTAGTAATATTTGACCTCCAACTTTGAGCCTGATTGCCACCATTAAACGTAGTGACATAAGCAGGAAGACCATCTTCCATAATCAAACCATTCAAATGACAACGATCTTCCGAAACGATTTCAGATATAAACTCCGGCTGCCAAATCGGTTCAAAACTATAGTCATCATTTAATTTCACAATACAGGAAAACAATGTGTTTACTCCGTACAAGCCTTCTTTGCCAAACTCTAAATCATGAATGTCCAAAAAGTTTGTTTGATATGTTAACCGCGGCATATACAATGCGTCGTACTTTTTGGGAGATTTAGGATAATACTCTGCTAATTCTGGGGAATTTTTAAACACAATAACTTCATCCTTACACGCTAGGGCAATTTTATTAGGATCATGTTCATTTAATGCAATACCCATTGGTTTGTTAAACGTTCTAGGTAATTGCACCAAATTATCTTCATCTGATGCAGATAGAAAAACCAATTTCCCAGCTTGATACGTAGAAATAGCTATAGTACAACCCAAATTATGTAAAATTTGAGCAACTTGAGGAGTTACTGTACAAGTAAAAGGTTTAATAGATGTCATGAGAAAGGGAGTTTAATAAATTCGTACTTCTTAGTTAATTTCCCTATCAAATAAAAAATATCAAATTTAATTTTTTGCAAGAACAAGGATGATTCCGAAAGATACACATGGTTAGGGAAATGATGATGAAGAAGAGCTAAAAAACAATTCCTATCTACCTGCTTTTTAAAAATATTGGGATCCAGTTCTTTTGTTGCAAAATAATTCGCAAAAAACAAATCGTAATCCATAGCTGGTGAAAACGCTATATCAATCACATTCGAAGAATCACCTGTTATCTGATAATAATATGAAGTATTAGGTGAAATCTCAATGCTTTCTCCTTCTTCTAAAGAAAAAAGTTGGTTCTGCTTCGTAACACTAAGAGATCCTTCGACCACATTAATGATTAATGAAGAAACCGGGTGAATGTATTTTTTTGACCTTGAAGCACGTTTTGAATTGGAGCATGTCTTAACCCTTACTTCCATTAATTCGCCATTTGTGTCAGAGCCTAATGTTATAAACTCAATGCACTTTTCTTTATTAGGCGTACTGTAGGTAATTCCTGTTTTAAGTTCCATATCATATGATTGAAAACCAAAATTACTCCAGCCAATTTCTTTTATCAAATCTGAGCTATTACAAAAGATTACATCCTCTTAAAAATGAATAGAGGGCGAAATGTAATTTAATGTAATGTGCTATTAATGTTTTGTAATCTCCATAATTCGCTGGTTTAGATTGGTCCGCACATCTTTGTGAAGGCTTTAGATAAATGCCCAAAATTATGAAAGCAATTCAGAAAATATTAGCAACCGTTAGTTTGATTATCTCGACCTTCTCGATAATGAGCGGACAAGGTGTAGGCATCGGAACTTCGAATCCAGATCCAAGTGCCATTCTAGAATTAAAGACAACGATTACCAAACCTCAAGGTCTATTGATTCCAAGAATTACCACCTTTGAACGTTCGAACTTTGCTGCGTTAACAGGCAAGGTTCCTGCCAACTCCTTGTTAGTATTTGATACAGATACAGAAAGCTTTTGGTTTTACAACACCCCTACTTCGACCTGGGAAGAATTAGGTACGGGGGGAGTTGGATCCAGTAATTTATTAATTGATTCTGATAACGACACGAAAATAGACGTTGATTTAACTTCCAATGGTTTAGAGAATAACATCCATTTTTACAACAGTGGAATAGAGCATTTTAAAATGCTTTCTGGAGGAAAATTAAGTGTGTTAAATAGCCAATCCTCCATCTATATCGGTGAAAATGCCGGTTTAAACCTAACCTCTGGTCAGTCAAATATAGCTTTTGGGGATGAATCTGGTAATTTAAATCAAACCGGAAATCAAAATGTACTTATCGGTGTACGTGCAGGTACTGGAACAGCCCTTCACAACAAAAACAATAATGTCATGATTGGGTATCAATCTGGTCAATTAAATGAAGGCAGCAACAACACGTTTGTTGGCTTTCAATCTGGTCAAAGCAATACCGGAGTCGGAAATGTGTTTGTAGGCAACTTGTCGGGCGCAGCAGGATTGGTTAGTAATAAGCTTTTCATTTCGAATACTTCTGACTCCTCCCCTTTGCTATATGGAGATTTCAACACTGATTCACTTCAGGTAAATGGTTCTATTTCTATTGGAGACAACCTAGGTAATCACCTTTACCGATTTCCCGTTGCATCCGGTTCAGCTAACCAAATTATGATTAACGATGGAACCGGAAACATGACATGGACCGATTTATTAACGGATAATTTGGGGAATCATGTTGCAACACAAAACATTCAGTTAAACGGAAACTATTTAAGTGGAGATGGTGACAATGAAGGTATTTCCATAACCAACGCTGGAAACGTAGGTATAGGTGTTGCATTACCAAACGAAGATTTAGAAGTGAAAACAAATGCCAATGCAACGGCAATTATAGGAGATGCAATCATTGGTTACAATAAATTTAACAATGACATGGCCAGTTTTGGGCATAATGCGATCTCTGGCGCAACCGGGAACTATGCCTTACTTCAAGACAATGCTGGGCGTACGATATTAAATGCATCGGGCAGTCAAAGAATAGAATATCGATTGGGTGGAAGTAACAGAGCTTTTTTGGATCCCAATGGCTTCACTATTTTAGAAGGAAACAGCGGTGCATCATTAATTGTTGGTCGAAAATCAGGTGCTCCAAATATAGAAAGTGTTACTTCCTGGTTAATGACGGATGGCAATGTTGCAACTAATGGCAACGTTGGGTTGAATTATTACTCTTCAGGAGACGCTATATTAGTAAACGGCGGAGGGAACGTAGGAATTGGAACGACTTCACCATTAGAAAAACTTCATATTTCAAATGGATCATTACGGATTAACGATTACACTTTTCCAAGCGCAGATGGAACGGCAAATCAACTTCTATCTACAGATGGCAGCGGTACTTTGACCTGGCAAGACAATACGACGGATGATCAAGGTTTAGATAAACTAAATTTGAATGGTAGTACCTTGGAAATATCCCTAACGGATGATGGAGTTGCTGATTATACGGTTGACTTAAGTTCTTTAGGAGACGATCTAGGAAATCATATTGCAACACAAAACATTCAGTTAACGGGGAATTATTTAAGCGGAGATGGAGATAATGAAGGTATTTCTGTTACAAACAGTGGCAATGTAGGAATTGGCATCTTAAACCCAACGGAAGATTTTGAAATAAAAACGAACACCAACGCCACAGCAATTATAGGAGACGCATTGATTGGGTTCAACAAATTCAACAGTGATATGGCCAGTTTTGGACATAATGCGCTTTCAGGAATTATGGGTAATTATGCATTGCTACAGGATAATGCAGGGCGAACGATTTTAAATGCTTCCACCGGGCAAAAAATAGAATTTCGGATTGGAGGAAACAATCGAGCCAGTTTAAATGCGAATGCCATGAGTATTCCCGCTGGAACCGGAGGCGCTACTTTAATCGTTGGCAGAGCATCTGGAGCTCCAAATATTGAAAGTGAGTCAACATGGTTAATGGCAGATGGCAACGTGGCGACCAACGGAAAACTGGGGTTAAATTACTTTTCTTCAGGCGATGTGATTTTGGCAAATGGAGGAGGTGACGTAGGAATTAACACCCCTACTCCCAACGAAAAACTCCATCTAAAAAACGGAAATATAAAAATTGAAAATGGACATTTAATATCATCAGGAGCAACCGCACCTGGAATTTCGGCAGGTACTATTTCTGGAAATGATATAAGCGGAAAAATCTCAATAAACAGTAATAGTACGGTTAATATCACCTTTGCAACCGTATATGACGCGCCTCCTTCTATTAGTTTAACACCCGCCAATAGTGCAGCAGCAACTGCAACGTATTACATCACAAATATTACAAGTTCTGCTTTTGACATTGTAACAACAGGTGGTGTTGCATTAGAAAATTACAATTACATGGTTATCCAATACTAGAATAGAAATTATGATAAAATTGATGAAAAAGAATGTACTAAACGTACTAATACTTTTTATGGCTTTAAGTGCTGCAAATGCTCAGAACATAGGGATTAATGCCACAGGAAATGATCCAGATTCATCCGCTATTCTGGACATTAATTCTGAATCTAAAGGAGTCTTAGTTCCACGAATGACAACCACCCAACGAAATGGTATACTTGGGGCAGCGAAAGGTCTACTGGTTTTCGATAACACCACTGCTAGTTTTTGGTATTATAACGGGAATCAATGGACCCAGTTGCTTTCAGAGTCAACCCCATTGTCAGATAATGATGGCGATACGAAAATAGACGTGGAAGGGGCAGGTGATTCCGATTCGATTCGATTTTATAGTCCACTCCATGGAGGGCTGTCGACCGAGTTTTTCAGTATGTCGAATGGACACTTGGGCATTGCAAATACAGGAGGGTCTGTTTTTATTGGAGAAAATGCGGGCCTAAATGATGATTTTACAACCAATTATAATGTTTCCATTGGCTATGAATCAAATTACCTAAGTACGAATTCTAAATTCAATGTGGGTATAGGATATCACGCATTGTATGATGCGGGTACGGGAAAAAACAACGTAGCAATTGGTAATGAGGCCTTATATAAAAATATAACAGGTTCAAATAATTTAGCGTTAGGTAAAGCGGCGCTTATGTCGAATGAAATTGGAGAAAAAAACATTGCCATAGGCTTGAAATCAATGTTAAATCGAACAAAAGGTAATTCAAACGTAGCAATTGGCGAAGAGGCAATGTACGATGGAAAAGCATCAAGTTATGACATTGCTATAGGATACCAAGCGTTATATAAAGACAGTTTAGGCGCGGATAATATTGCTTTAGGAAGAGCTACCTTGTTTTCCAATATTTATGGGGGAAACAATACTGCCATAGGTTATCACTGTTTGTATTCGAACATAAGTGGAAATAACAATCTAGCTTTCGGAGAGGATGCGTTATATCATAATTTAGGTGGAGATTTCAATATTGCTTTAGGAAGTTCAGCGCTAAATAGTAATACTAGTGGAAGCAATAATGTAGGATTAGGGTATAAATCGTTGCTCAACAACACGGTTGGAACGGATAACGTAGCGATTGGTCAAGAAGCGTTATTACTAAATACATCTGGGAAGCAAAATGTGGGTCTTGGAAAATCAGCACTGTACTTAAACACTTCAGGACAAGATAATATAGCCATTGGAAACATGGCTTTGCAAAAAAACTCGACAGGAAGTTATAATGTATCCATTGGACATGAAGCCCTAAGAGACAATAAGAGCAGCAATAATGTAGCAGTTGGATATGTAGTGCTTAAAAGGAATACTTCCGGCCTTAACAATACAGGCATTGGTTATGGTGCTATGATCTTAAACAGTACTGGATCGGAGAACTTTGCTGGTGGTCATTCCGCTTTAGGATTCAATAGCACAGGTTCTAACAATGTCGGGATAGGTACCGAAGCAGGTAATTCAATTACTACAGGCAGCAACAACACGTTTATAGGATCTAATACTGATGCAAACAGTGGTAGCTTAACGAACGCAACAGCTATTGGTGCCAATGCAACAGTATTTAGAGATAGTTGCTTAATTCTAGGAAATGAAGCGAATGTGGGTATTGGAACGAACCAACCAAGTGATAAACTACATATTGCCGGAGGAAACTTATTATTAGATGATACACACATAAAAGCGACGGGCATACCTCCTTCTATCTCAGCAGGAACATTAGATGGGAATGATGTAAACGGGAAAGTTTCCATTGCCTCTAATTCGACCGTAACGATAACCTTTAATACCTTTAGTACAGCCTACCAAGGAAATTTATCCATTACCCTTACAGCTGCAAATGCGGATGCTAGCATAGCGACACAATACGTAGCAAATGTAACTACTGCTTCCTTTGACATTGTCACGGCAGGTGGTAGTGGATCAGAAGATTACTATTATTTGATTACTGAGTACTAAATAATTAAATCCAAAGAATACCTTAGCTTCGGAAATTAAGGTAAGGCTTGGCCAGTTGAAAGACAAAAAAATCTTTGTGTTAATTTGACTTAAATTCACTTAAAAGATGCATTGCAATAAAGGGAACTTCCATAATTTTTTCATGGGCGATAAATATAGGTTGGAAGTTCCCGCAATGTGTTTTAATAAAAAAACAAATGAACTCAAATAGCACAAAGCCGATAGAAATGTTTGATATGATATCAAGCGAATCCTTGGTACGAATCAAATATAATTAACCCAAAAGATGATCTTTGAAGATAATTACATAACTGGATTGCAAAAAAACTTCAACTGGATAGCGGTTGTTTCCACGGTTTCATATGTACCATTATACATGTTCATAGAAAACAATTATTTCGTTCCAATTCAGATTTGTTGCGCGATTGTATTAGTATTGAATTTTGTAGTCATTAAGCAAAAATGGCATAATATGGCTGGTTTCATATTAACAGGGACCCTTTCCTTCACTGTTTTTTGGTCCAAATACAGCATGCCTGAAGCTTCCGGGGAATTATTATTAATTCCGATTGCAGTTGTTTTGATGGCCATATTTAGAACGAAGCTATTTGCTTACATTATGTTCATTGTGCTTTTGATCATGTTTGTTTGGCTCATTTGGGATGAACAAAATATGGGCGTAATCTCCAACTATAACCAAGAATATAATCTGCTTATCCACTACATGAATTTGACAGTTATATTTATCGTTAGCTTTTTATTGGTTTATTTCTTCTGGTCGGCAGCAAGTAAACTAAATCTAAGCCTGAATGAGAAGTATTTACTCATTGAAGATCAAAAACAAGTTATTCTAGCAGAAACTGAATTAAGAATAACCGCTCAAAAGGAAAAAAGTGATATTGAAAAATCTCGAATTAACAGCGATTTAGAAATGTTGGCTGCCAACAATTTCATGAAAATTAAGGTAAAGGAGAAAATCGTATTGAATTTGACAGCCTCCTTAAAATCAAAAAACACGAAAAGTACAATTCAAGGCATCATTGGAGAGCTCAATACACAGATAAACTTAGAGAAAAAACTAGTAGTTCTACAGGATATTCGAGATGAGTCGAATACGGACTTCAACAATCGTCTTATTGCAGCTTGTGGTGAATTGTCAAAGACCGAAAGAGAAATTTGTTTCCTACTTAAACTCAATTTATCTAATAAGGAAATTGCATCCATTCGAAGCACCTCAGACAATTCTATAAATGTTACTAAAAATAGAATCCGAAAGAAACTAAAATTAGATAAAAACGAAGAATTAATCGCTTTTATCCAACAAGTGTAGATTTAAAACAAAAACCTTCTTTAAACCTACTAAACAAATATTTCACCTCTAAATGTACTGTTTTGTAAGTGCCAAAACTCCAAATGTAACCTTATGTAATTCGTTTATTTCCTAGAAGATAATCGTTCATTCTAGTTTTGATTTTCACTAATTAATCAGAACAACATGAACACCTTAAAGAACAAATTAAAAGCATACAGCAGCTTAGCGGTTGCAACCCTTGGTTGCCTGCCAATTGCGAACGCTCAAATTAACTACAAGGACATTCCCGATATAGAATTGGATGGGATGACCATGAAATCTTTCGAGATTGATTTGAACAATGACTCCATCACAGATATTACTATTTACAATAGTCGAACATCATCTTCTACCAATGTTTTAAGCGGAACGTCTGCCGGAGGTTGGTGGAAGACTACTACTAAAAATATAACCGGCAAATTATTCGGTGACTTAAATGATGGAAGTTTTGTAGGATATTATTCTTCTGCAGTGCCAAGTGCATTAAAATTTGATGAGGTCTTTAAAGTGAGTTATTCCACCACAGGAGCTGGTGATAATATTTTGCTTGGGAAAGCTTCGGCTGTACAATCTATACAAATAGCTGGAACCGGATCCGTTATTGGGGTGAACACAACCAATTCAGTCGTTAATAACACTCAGAAAAATGGAAGCGGTTATTGGCAAAATGGGGCAGACACCATCAATGCATACTTAGGAGCAACCATCAATTTTTCCGGAGAACCAAGTGTAGCGTGGTTTGGAATGAAGACATACGATTTTATGAAAGTAAGCATCATGGATTATGGTTACACCTCATGCGACTATTCGAGTGCATATATGACATCACCAGGTTTAAAATACGGTGCGTTCCGAGGTTGCCTTGATCATTATGTTGGAACAGATTGTTCCAATGCTAAGCCTCTTATCTGTGGAGATCGAATCCAGGGTACATTAGATAGTTTATCAGGTTATCCAGATATATGTGGCTTTAACAAGCCGGCGTTAGCTACTGCAGAAGTATCTTGGTATACATTTGAAGGAGATGGAGCGTATTGGGAAGTAACGGCTTCCGCAAATTATGGTGTAAACGGATTATCGGATCCAGTAATTCGATTATTCACTGGGAACGATTGTTCCAATCTTTTATGTGAAGAAGTACAGGACGACAGCGATGCTGGGGGAGGAAACCTCGATGCACAGGTGAAAATACAATCGATCAAAGGAGTACGGTATTATGTTGCAGTATCCAAGTACCCATTATTGACCGGTACAGGATCGTTTGATTTAACCGTAGACGGAGGATGCCTAAGTTACCCTTTGATAGAATACACTGAATGCGATAGTGCATTTGTAAATGGGAGCTTGTACAAGTCTGACACCATCATTTCTGAACCAAAATTAGATGCGAATGGAAATTTCATCTTAGATGGTAATACGCCTTCACTTATAGATACCAACACGTTATATGAATATGTCAATGCCAAAATATCTATAATGAAAAACTCTTCGGCATGTACAGATACGGTAGCTACAACAAGTATTGAATTAAATATTAATTCAGATAAGAAGTCGTTGCACATCTACCCTAACCCTTCTTCCGGATTATTTCATATGATTCTAAATAATGACGCTGAGGTGCAAGCTATAGAAGTCGTCGATGCGCAAGGAAGATCTATTTTTAATCAACCAATTATCAACCAAAACATCAATCAAAAAGTCTCATTGGATTTAACAAATCATCCACATGGATTATATTTTGTTAAGGTGAGACTGAAATTTGGTTACGAGGTGTACAAAGTCATAAAGGACTAAAAAATAATCAATGTTTAGCAAGGACTTTGAACCTTGATTTGACGCAAACTCAATTTAAAAAATTAATTATAACCCATTCAACCCTTTTTTCCTTGGACAACATGCGTTACACGCCAAAAACACTCTTAACACATCATATACAAGCCTTTTCAATGATTTTGTTAATGATATGTAAGTCGATAATAAGCAAATGTAATCTTATGTAATCTGATATTTTGCTCATTCAACCTGAATTTGAAGATGTTTGTCCTATCATTTATTTATCACCCAAAACGAAATCTATGAAAAACTATAAAAGCAGAATAAAAAGACAATTTGAATATAAAATTAAGTTGTTAAATAAAATGATTGTTGATGGAACTTGGAGTCTAAAATCACTTGAGTTTCAAGCTAAGTTTAATAATAAAATTAAGCAATTAACAGAGCGACTAGGAAACGTAAATCCTACATTTTTCACAAAAGCCTTTGCAACGGTCGCAGTAGTTTTAGGAACGTCCGTAGTATCCATCGCACAATCTTTCCAAGCATCGGCTCCCGTTGATTCTGCTTTTGGACTTAACATGCCTACAGGTGTAGGTTATTACTGTCCGAGACTAGTGGATATCGATGATGATGGAGATCTAGATTTGTTTTACGCGGCGGGCAGTAGTTTTAATGCGAACTTTTATTTTCATGAAAATTTAGGGACAAGTTGTGCTCCAAAATTTGATTCTACCTATTCGACCAATCCATTTTCAATAGACCCTACCATCGTGGTCCATAATAGTGCAGGTTCAATGAATTTAGATTTCGTTGATATCGATAATGATGGAGACATGGATCTATTTTGTGGAGATTATGATACGGGTAATATCTATTTCTTTGAAAATTCAGGGACACCAAATTTAGCTCAATTTGACAGCCCTGTAATTAACCCATTTAATATTCCTCCTGGAGGGTCTACTCAATATCTATCCCTCACATTTGTCGATCTCGATGGAGATGGTGATATGGATTTGACCAGTGGAGATTATTATGGGGGCTTCGACTATTATGAAAATACAGGCAATATTGATTCAGCATCCTTTCCGGTGGCTTCTTATATAGCTCCTTTTGGAAATGGAAGCAGCTACGTAAATGGATGTTCAGATACACATCCTGCCTATTCAGACATAGATAATGACGGAGATTTGGATTTATTTCTAGGGCATTACACAGGAGCGGCGAATGAACTGTGGTTTACCGAAAATATTGGTTCCTCCACTGCTCCTCAATTTACGTACCACCAAACAATAGAAACTGCACCTTTTAATTTTCAAAATGCGGGGATCCACGGTTGGCAAGCAATAGAGTTTGCAGATATTGACGGAGATGGAGATGAGGATATGTTTATAGGAGAAGAGGGATCAAATAAAGGAATTTTGTTTTATGAGTTGGATCGGAATGGAAATACACTTCCAAATCCAGAGGTTGTGGATACGGTCGTTTGCACTGGAGAAAACTATACTTTTCCAGACGGAACCGAGTGGTTTTCCTTAGATACTGATACCAATTATACAGAGATTGGCGTCGATAACAACGGTTGTTCCGTAAATAAAATCACAAATATTACCATTGATGAATGCAATATTAATGCAGTAGAAGAAAATGCATTGGCAACCATTAATGTGTATCCAAATCCCTCAAACAAAATAGTAAATATTGCATTTTCGGATTTAACTAAAATGGCTAAAAATATAGTGTTGACGAATGTGTTAGGGGAGATATTGGATGTGGAGGCAAATCATTCCACAGCTGGAAAGTACACCTTAGCATTGCCTGATCAAGCAGGGATCTACTTCGTTCGAATCGAATTCGAAAACAAATTAGAAATGGTTAAAGTAATTAAAAAATAAAAGAGGATGAAAAATTACAACGCTCGAAATAAAAGACAATTAAAAACATTAGTAGAAAAATTGTCTCAAATAAATGAAACAGCAAATACGAATGAAGCAGATGGATCCATGCGATCGAAGTTGATAGCTAAAATAAAACGACTTATTGATAAAATTGAAGGTTTTTGGATTCGCAATTTCATGCTGAAATCTACATTATCTGTCGCAGTGCTCTTAACAAGTTTGGCTATTAACGCACAAACATTTTCTGCACCGCAAGATTTTAATAGTTATGCAGGATTTGAACCAAAAGACATCGGCACACCTGCAATCTACAAGCCTTCTTTGGCTGATATTGATGGAGATGGAGACTTAGATCTATTTTTTGGAGGCAATATCGTTGGACTGACATTTATTGAAAACATTGGTACCCCGTCCGTGGCTGCTTTTGATTCCAATCAAGTCTCCTCCCCTTTCAATTTCGTAGACCCGATTTCACATTCAGGATTTTCACCTCGATTTATTGATTTAGACGATGATGGAGACTTAGACTTGCTTGGAGGAGTATATTACTATGGTGATCTATATTACTATGAGAATATTGGAGACAGCGTAAATCCAAATTTTGGAGCAAAACAAACCAATCCGTTCAACATCGTACCAGGATCCCATGGATTTGGAATTGACGTAATTGATCTAGATGATGATGGGGATTTAGACATCATTACGAGTGATTATTATGGGGATTTCAGATATTACGAAAATGTTGGGAATTCTGCTGCGCCTAATTATTCAGTACCTCTATCTTCTCCTTTTGGTTTAACAACTGCTCCAGGATGGGAAGCCACTCCCACATTTATGGATGTAGATAATGATGGGGATTTAGATCTATTTGTTGGAACCTCTACGGCAACCAATGACATTCAATATTATGAAAATATAGGCTCGAAATGCCAACCCTTATTTACTTCGCCTGTACAGAATCCATTTGGTTTGTTAGAATCAACTTCAGGTTCGACTCGAGAGGCGGCCACATTTGGAGATATGGATAGAGATGGAGATTTGGATCTATTTGTAGGAACCAGTAATCATTCTATTTATTATTATGAATTTCATGGTGTTGCTCCGGTCATCACTCCAGATAGTGACTCATTACTTACCGTCAATACATGTACAGATTATTTCTTTAATGATAGTCTTTATGCTGAATCTGGAATTTATGAAGACACAACAACCGCATCGAACGGATGTCAACAAAATATTTTTTTAACCTTAGAAGTGACAAACATTGATACGACCGTTTCAAACAATGGATCTGAATTAATAGCATTGGACACAACGGCTGACTCATATCAATGGATTGATTGTGATAATGCAAATGCGCCAATTTCAGGAGAAGATGCAGCTTCATTCACACCTTCATCAACGGGTAATTATGCCGTTATAATTACAAAAAATAGTTGTGAAAGCACTACTGATTGTGAAGAAATCACCATTTCGGGAATTAAAACGGACCACAGTTTTTCGTCAGGTGCAATTCTGTATCCGAATCCTACCAATGGAAGTGTTTTTGTTCAATTCAAGGATATTAAAATGAGCGAAACGAGCGTGGAAGTTTTCGACTTAACCGGGACCAAGGTTAGTTCAACAATCGTAAATTCCAACAATAAAATTGAAATAGGCCTTCCTTCTCAAAAAGGAATATATCTAGTGAAAATTGGATCATCAAGCAATTTTGAAACGTTTAAAGTAACCAAAAAATAAGATTGCTCTCAATTCAGTTTTCCGAACTAAAATCAACCAAACATAAAAGGACTTATTTCGAAAATTGAAAAGATCAAAATAAGCTGAATCATAAAATACGATCATCCCGTTTTGAAACTGATTTAGGAGAAAAATAACCAAGGATTCTACACTTAAATGTTGATACAATGAAATATAATAAATACATACTTTCCATACTATCAGTAATTCTAATCACTTTTTATGCCAATTCACAGGCAATCAATCATGACGTTAAAATTGGTTCGAATCAAACCCCGAAAATTATTGAGAACAAACTAATTATAGCTTTTAATCAAGCCATCCCAATTAACATGCAGGCTGAATCCGTTCAAAATGTCTTCCAAAATGATATAAGCAGGTTATTTTCATCCGTTGGAGTTACATCTTATGAATTAATTGGCTCAAGAAAGCATCTGGATAAAATGAAGGTATTGAAGAAAAATATGCCATTGCTTTTAACATTAGATGGTACCATAAAAACGAAAGAAGCTCAATCAATATTAAAACAATTATCGAATGTCAAATATGTTGAATTTGACAGTTATGCGTTCGTTTCTGGAAATTGTTCTTATACACCAAACGACCCATATTTTGCCCATCACCAATGGGCAATGGAAAACAACGGCACGTTTCTTTCCGGTGCCGTCGTTGACGCTGATATTGATATGACCGGTGCCTGGGGAGTAACAAAAGGAGATGCATCGGTGGTTATTACAATCATAGATACCGGTATCAAATTAGATCATCCAGAGTTTTCAGGTCGATTATGGGTTAATTCAGGAGAAATAGCCGGAAATGGAATCGATGATGATGGAAACGGGTTTGTGGACGATATAAATGGTTGGGATTATGGAGATAGTAACAATATTCCAATGGACCAAAATGGTCATGGAACCAATGTTACAGGCATTGCTGCAGCCACAGGTGATAATGGAAATGGTTATGCAGGCATCGACTGGAACGCTAAAATAATGCCGCTTAAAGTTAGTAATAGCGCCGGAAGCATTACCGATGCATGGTGGGTTGCAGCTATTTATTATGCGGTAGACCACGGAGCCGATGTAATTAACATTTCCTTGTACAGCTGGTATCATGCGCAATACAAATTAGATGCAGTGAATTATGCCTATGACAATGGAGTAACGATCGTAACCGGAATTGGAAACTTTAATAACAATACAGCGCTTTATCCTACCTCCTATGAAAATGTAATATCAGTCGGAGCAATATCCTATGATAACAATAGAGCCGTTCCATTTACAGGGGCGCCCTCCACAAGTGGAAGTAGCTATGGAACTCATATTGATCTCGT
Organism: Cytophagales bacterium; assembly: GCA_965277185.1. Classification (GTDB taxonomy): domain Bacteria; phylum Bacteroidota; class Bacteroidia; order Cytophagales; family JAHDFW01; genus JAHDFW01. The sequence continues at coordinate 130,737 of CBDICC010000059.1, forward strand.
CGCTCCAGGGGACAAAATATATGGCCTAAAATATAACTCGAATACATATGGTTGGTATTACAGCGGAACTTCCATGTCTTCTCCGATGGTGGCAGGCGTAATTTCCCTAATGAAGGGTATTCGGCCCGACTTAAATCCAAAAGAAATAAAAGAAATCATAGAAAGAACCGCTATTGATCAAGTCGGAGACATTGCAGAAGATACACCAGGTTGGGATCAATATTATGGAAACGGTTTGTTGAATGCTGAAAAAGCAATTATGGAACTATTTACAGTACGTGATACTGTTACAATGTGTTTTGGTGCACATTTTGTTAATGCTTTAAATGATACAATCGTTAACGTGCCGGCCTCAGGGAACGATACCGTCACATTAATTTCCTCTTACAATTGCGATAGCTTAATCATTACAAAAATTAATGAATTACCAAACCCTGGAATAAACAACTTAGCTACGATAGAATTATGTTCAGGAGAAAGCTATACCTATCCAGATGGAACCAATTCTACTAATATCTTAGCTGACGAAAGTTATTTAAGTACACTCTCCTCTACCCTAACCGGATGTGACAGTTTGGTTCATACAAGCATCGTTATTCTGCCTATTTTATCAAGTACTGAAAACTTATATATATGCAATGGACAAAATTATATGCTTCCAAATGGTGATACCTTATTTCAATTGGCTACCGATACTACATTTACTACAACTTATGTATCTACTTCAACTGGCTGTGACAGTTTGGTCACTTCTCATGTCAGTATCCAATCAATGGCAGTTTCTTTCGACACAACAAAAGTATGCGTCGGCGCAAACTACACCTTTCCTGATGGTTCCATGCATCTTGATATTCAAACCAATTTAGAACACTTAAGCCACCTTACAACCACCTTTGGATGCGACAGTTTTATCAATACCTATGTTGATGTTACAAAAATCAACGTAGCGCTTGTTGCAAATGATAGCGGTCTAATTGCATTCCACGAATCAACTAATAGTTACCAGTGGTTTGATTGCAACGACAATTTTCAACCTATTTCAGAAGAAACAGACTCCCTTTTTGAGGCATCAAATTCGGGTAATTTTGCGGTGGAAATATATCGGGATGGTTGTATAGATACATCCTTGTGTATGGACTATTTCATCGCAAGTGTGGAGACATCTGATGCGAACAAGGCTAACATATACCCAAATCCATTTGTCCATGATTTTTATATTGAAATGGAACAATCAAGTGCTTATTTAAAGATTGAACTTGTAAACGTACTGGGAGAGACGATGTATTTTAATAAAGATTTCCAATCCAAATTAATTCATTTGAACCCGAATATCCCAGCAGGATTTTACTTTGTACGCTTATTCCACCGGTCTGGCGATGTTGAAAATATTAAGGTGTATAAACGGGGATAGACTTACTACCCTTTTCGTTTTCTGAATTGTGGAATAGGAGATAAATAAAAAAAACACACCCACTTCAGAAGTTATCACTTCAAAAACTCCGTACAAGGCAATCTTTTATATTTCATTTTAGGACCTCTCTTAACATGAAGTTTATTTTTAGTAAAAACCTCAAAATCATACGTTAACGATATTTCATGAACCGAACTTCCTAGGCCTCTAAGTTTTGTAATCGAGAAATCATAACTATATCCAAGTTGAGCGCCTTCCATATTGAAGCCAACGAGTGTTACTATTGATTCATTTCCATTGTTTTTTGTAATTGGAATTCCTCGATACCAAACGCCAAGTACAATGAGTTCATGGACTAGATAGGCTCCCAAATCAAATTGGGTAAATGCATTTTGCTTCTTAAAGTGTGAAGTGAAAATAAGAGATTTATTTTCCTGAGAGGTATTTCTGCCACGACCAGTTGGTTCTGTCAAATTAATTTGATACCCGCCATGCACAGAATATAAGATCCCCAATTTATCTTGATCATTAAAAAATGAAATATTTGGACGATTCAAATGCTTTGCACTGAATCCAAGAAAAAGATGCTCCGTGTAAAGTAATGCGCCTGTACCCAAATCCGCATAGCCATTGGTTGCATTCGTGAATGACTCAATAGATGAATTAGAAACCAATCCATTGTTTGAAAATTGATCTCCAAATTGGAGCTTCCCCGGATCGACACTTCGAATTCCGTAACCTGCCTCTAACCCTAATAATACCGTGAAGTTCTTGGTAGGAACTGCATATGAATATGCTCCATGAATCGAGTTAACTCTTAACTTTCCCGTTCCCTCTGTTTGATTAATAATCGAAAGTCCTACTCCACTTCGATAATCTTCAAAATTGATTTGACCAAATGCCATCGTCGATCGATATCCCTTACCAATTCCAGACCATTGATTTCTATAATCCATTCCAACTTTTGCATCCCTACTTGCCCCAACAAATGCAGGATTTAAAAACATAGGTGCAGCATAGTATTGAGACAACTGAATGTCCTGTCCAATTGTTGTAAATGCAGATAAAAATAGGAAGCTGATGTATACTAATTTCTTCATAATCCTTACTTCTTAGACTTATATATTATTTTAAAACAGTAATATCCAGTGAAAAACTCTTGTATTCTAATCCATATTGAAACTCACCTTGGTAGCGTATAATTGCCGTGTATGTTCCGGATACAATCTTACCATTGTACATTCCATCCCAACGCTGATCCAGATCATCACTTTGAAAAATCTGCTCTCCCCATTGATTTAGGATTGTAATGTTGAATTCAAGGATGTTTTGACCAAATATTTCTAAGTCGTCATTGATTCCATCACCATTTGGAGTAAAACCATTTGGTACAAATATTTTAGTTTCGCATAAAGCCACAACTTCTGTTGAATCAGAATTCATACAGCCAATGGAATCTTCTATTTCTAAGGAGTAATTCCCCTCTGAACCTATAATAATGGAATTGCTCGTTTCCCCCGTAGACCATTGATATATATAGTCTCCATCTTGAGTGGAAAGAACTAAATCCTCTGCATCGCTTTCACAGTAAAACAATTGATTTGGTAAATCTAAAACAGGGATTTCATTAAAAGTTACTGAACGCTCAAATGCTTTAGTGCAATTGTCCTGGTAAACCTCGACCACATATATATTCGACTGATTTATAGTCAAAAATGAATCTGTGCCTATGATATTTGTGTCATTCTTTAGGTGCCATTGATAGAAAAAACCGTCGTTGCTTGCGTTCAATTGAAAATTCTGACCCGCACAAAGGGTCGTGTCTGTAAATGAAACATTTGGAGCTGATATAAAATTGACCTGAGATGAATCGCTAATAGAACACATCTGATTTCGAATGATCACCTTATATAACCCTGAAGTAGTCACGGTAATCACACTTTGATTTATTGTACCGTTAGACCAACTGTAATCATTTCCTCCAGATAAAGACGCATCTAAAAGCACCGAATCACCAATACAATAGGTTAATGGTGACACAAGTGTCTTGATCGGATATGAAACAAAATCAATGGCAATGGTATCTTTTGTTATACATTGATTCAAGGTCACCGAAACAGAATAAACTCCAGCGGTTGATACCGAAAGGGTCTGGGACGTATTTCCTCCAGACCAGTTAAATTGTGAGCCAGTATTTTGCGCGTTTAAAGTCAGAGTTTGATTCTCACAAAGGCTGGTATCCTTCCCTAAATCCACGACAGGATTTGGTCTAAATACGACTTCTGTGGTGTCGTATTCGATGCAATTTCCTTTTGTCAAAATAACCGAATAGGTGCCGAAAGTTAATGTTGAGAGAGTTTGGGTCGTAGCACTGTTTGACCACGCATAGGAAGTACCAGTGTTACCCGCGTCTAATAATGCATTAATCCCGTCACAACCAAAAGAAGTATCGGGCAATAATGCATCTGGAGTATCATTAAAAGTAAGATTTATACTGTCCTGATCCATGCATCCACCCAAAGTAACTTCTACCCAAAAGAGTCCTGTCGTTTTTGCAGTTAAGGTAGAATTTGAAGTAGCATTACTCCATTCATAAATAGAACTTGCGTTCGTAGCATTTAATACGAGACTATCCCCTTCACAAAGAACAGAGTCCTTTCCTAAATCCACAGATGGAGCCGTTAAAAATGTGATGTTGGAAGAATCTTTGACGATACACGCACCATTGGTCATTGTTACAATGTACAGGCTATCATTGCTTGCACTAATACTTTGGCTATTAGCACCATTATTCCATTCATAGGTTAACCCAGTAAGTGTGGTATTTTTTGCATCCAATGTTAATAAGGAGCCAATGCAACCTGAAGAATCCGTGGGTAAAATTCCTTCTGGCCGGGCTGAAAAAGTAACATTCACAGAATCTCGATCTAAACAACCTGCAATATTAGCTTCCACCCAATACAATCCATTGGAAATCACTTTGAATATAGAATCGTTTGTGGTGTTTTGCCAGGTATAATTCGCACCTGCATTTTTTGCTTCAAGTAATAATGTATCGCCCAGACAAAGGATGGAATCTTTTCCTAAGTCCACGGATGGAGCAGTTAAAAAGGAAACGTTTGCAGTGTCTTTTACTTCACAATTCCCAGCCGTAATAATGACCGAATACTGCCCCGATGTTTTAGCAAATAACGAAGAAGAAGTAGACGAATTTGACCAGAGAAAAGAAGATCCCACATTTTGAGCATCTAATAAAACCGAGTCTCCAATACAACCAACAGTATCCTTGGGTAATACTCTGACCGGGGCCGAGACAAATGAAATAATTGCCGTATCCGATTTCAAACATCCATCTACATGCACATTAACCCAATACTTACCAGAGGTTTTTGCCACTTGAACCGAATCAAAACTGCTGTTATGCCATTTGTATAAAGCATTGGGAGTTGTAGCGTCTAAAATTACGCTATCGCCATCACACAAAGTCGTATCTCGTAAATCATAGGTTGGAACTGGACTAATGATAATTGTTTCATAAATAGTATCAGCAGAAGAACAGCCTGTTTGCGGAATAAGTTTTACGTTGTATGTTCCAGGAGCTGCAAAAAAGTGTTTTACTTCCATTCCCGAGGTTGTATTCAATGCTCCAGAGACAAAATCTCCAAAATCCCAATCATAATTTCCAATAGTACCAAGGGCTTCAAAGATGGTCGTATCTGCCAAGCAAAAATTTTGCTTAAACATATGCACTACAGATGGAATTGTGAAATCAAGGTAAACAGAGTCTTCCAACGAACAGAATCCTTTGTGCGCTTTAAATCGATACATTCCAGAAACGGTTGCATTTAATAATTCGTTATCTCTGGAGATGAATACATCGTTTTTATACCAAAAGATACTGTCTATGCATTCCCCAAACACTTGGATATTTAAAGAAGTAGCACATAATTCCAGCGTATCATTGGTCCAACTAGTAGACATTCCACATACTTCATTTCCCGTACATAAGCTGCTATCGGCAATTAAGATCGATGTTTTAGTTAACGTTCCGATCGAATTTGTAAATGCCCCAGTAATATCTACTTCGGTAATAGAGCTTTCGATAAAAGAATGGGTGTAAGTCGCGTTAGAAAGGTTGTCCCATCCCCAAGAAACATCTTTGCATCCAGAATTCAAACCAAATGGAGAATCATATTTTGCTTCCAAAAAATCTTCTCCTCCCCGACCGCTAACCATATTTGTATGCCCAACTGCAACCGCGTTCGAACTCCATGCGTTTAAACCAGGAATATTTGCCACATCATAGAATACTTCATCACTTGGACATTGGGAAAATCCCCTTGCGGCTTCCAAGTTTCCAGTTCTATCGGTAAATAGGATTAAACCGTCCATATTCCCTTGGTCGTTTTCATAGCTCCCTGCAAAAACAACCCCTTGTCCACCAAAATCTTCTAGTTTTCCAATATTTTCCTTCCTTCCATCTTTCCCATATCTTTTTGCAAAATGGGAGGAATCTGTTTGATTGAAATGAAGAAATAATCCATCCTCATCACCGGTACCTAAGCTATTTGTGTTTCCAATAATTAAATGTGCTTGATAACGATTGGTATTAAAGCCGTAAACGGTTGGAGAGATATCGGTAGAAAAATCGTCATTGCCTCCATCAAAATTATTGGCTAATGTAATCGAACCGGTAGAGTCCAGTTCTAAACTCCAAACATCATAATTTCCGAATTGATTGGAAGATCCTGTCATCATAAAATGAGAAGATTGAGCCATTCCAATCGTAGTAATGGCAGAACCTAAATCGTCCGAGGCTGTTCCTATTTGCCTCATTGATACTTCATTTCCATTTTTGTCCAGCACAAGATAAAACAGGTCATTTCCTCCTAAAGAAAGAGGTCCATCGAAACTTCCTGTAAACACGTAAAACGTATCTACTCCTGAACCGTTATCAAAAATCCATTCATTCCCGTCTTTAATCTCTTCATCTCCAGGAGAATGAATTGTTTTTTGCCAAATGATATTCCCTAATGTATCAAATTTACAGACGAAGAGATCTTTACCTGTTCCCACATTGTTGGTATACCCCATGAGGATATAAGTAGAATCAGATAGATTTCGTTCAACCCAATTGGCTACATCATCTCCACTTCCACCCAATCTAAATGACCAGTTGATACCAGTAGGGTCACTTTCAACAACAATTATATCCTTGTTGCTGCTCCCAAAACCTTCGGTGTAGCCGGCACTTATTGCTTTTCCATACCTAAAACTCCCAGTAGAACTATATAAAACATCGTTCGAAGAACCCCCTGAATTTCGTTGATAGGTCTGCGCAAAGGCGCTATTTATTAGTAGAAGTGCAAAGAAAAGGAGGAGTATTTTATACATTTAGCTCAACGATAATGGTCAAGCGTAAAATTACTGTTTGAAGGAATCAATTAAAATACGGTGAATCACGTAGTTTAAAACTTTTTTCAAAGGACAGAAGACAAACTGATTAAGTATAAATTTACCATCCTCAGAATAACTCACAAATAACTCTGAGAACTTTGATTTAGACGGAATTATCGTCTAAATTTTTATTAATTCAATTTTAGTCCTTTCCAAAACCAACCGTCCTTTTCAATCACATTTATATGTTTTACTTCACTCGGTAACTTTTTAAACAGAAAACTCACATTATACTCATCCTTGCCTAATTTTTTCCATTTAATAGGGTAAAATGTATTGACCTCATGGTCATTAGATCCTATTATCTCGTACTTTATCCCGGTTTCAGTATCCTCAATATACATATCATAGGATAATCCAAAGTTGAACACTTTCTCCCCCTTTCTTCTTTTAAAGGTTACCAGCACCTCAGTGCTTTTTTGCATTTGAGTTATTTTAGATATAACCGCATTATCCACATTTGTTTCCTTAACCTCAGGAGAAGTCGTTGTTTGAGAATAACTACTTAGACAGTTAAACGAGACAAGAATTATTAAGCCTATTTTGATAAGTTTCATGTAATAAATTTATGTTAAACTAAAGTTAAATCCTATTGTATTGTATTGTATTGTATTGCATCGATTTCCACGATTATAAAACATAATGGCAAACGATACTATTCGGTTTGTTAAAATTAGTAAATCTACGGATCTCTGATTCCTTTGAATTGTTTTTTTTACCACATATGGAACTCGGCAGACCAAATTACATTAATTTCAAAATCCAAAGTAGTACATTTGAATCAGGCGTAGGTCACAGCCTAAAAAATTTATATTCACGTATAGTGTAGAATGAGTAATCTCTTCGATAAAACTTTTTCAAATAAATCAGATGCTGAATTGCTTAAGCTCGGGGCTGAATACAAAAAGTATACACAAGATGCTCTTGTCGCTTTTTTGAGCGAAGTCGAAAACAGGCAATTAGAAATCCAGAATATAGATCGAATTCGAACATGGGTCGATCAACTAAGATTAAATAATTTTAGAGATCACAAAACTCGTAGACCAAGCGTAAAGTGGAAAAAAAGGATGCCACCAATGTTAAAACAAAGGAAACCAAGTTATTTGGAGTAACTACTTCTAAAACAATAAGAAAACATTCCGCTTATTTGGAATTGGACAAAAGTGAAATTCAAATCGACTACCCAATCCTATCGTTGTTCAGTGAAAATAAGGAACTTCCATTTGCCGGTGAAAAATCTTCTGGAGATTGTACGTGGTCTGAATTAGCCATAGAAATACTGACACATACTATCTACAACTTAGTCCACACTAAAGCCATTTCCATAAGACTCTTTCAAGATGACATTACCTATTTAAAACTGTTTGAGGCATCTTCTTTTGAATCCTTTGAGATAAAGTCAATCAACCAATCAAAAACAAAAGATTTCTTATCCAATATTATCTTAGAGGTTTTAATGTACGTAAACCTCAATAATGTTAAGGAAGCTTGCTTTTCGAACATATTGAAATTGGTGCTTAATAAAATTATTGGTCAAAATAGAATTGTCGATCCTGAAAAAACCTTTGTAATCAACACCCTATATTTATATTCAAACAAAATAGAATACGTAAAGTTGACATCAAAACCTGAATTCTTGGGGTTAACGAATCGTTATTATCTCCACATTGATTCAATCCAAAACGAGGAGCATCAACATCAGTATAAATCCGTTGTAGCTCAGTTTCAAACAGACTGGAAAAAAAATCAATACGCCGCATTATTTCAATTCATGATCAGGAGTCAAATAGAGGAAGAACTGCTCAAGCGACGACCTATTGAAGATTGAATCGATCCTAATTTAGATAAATCTTATATTGAATTAGATTTAAACTAGCATATTGATGCTCGGAACAGATTTAGTTTCTTTATAATTGTATAAGAGCCTTAATTTTAGTCAATTTGTTAATACGAAAAATCAAATATATTTAAAAAATGAAAAAGATCTTTACTGTTATATTATGCTCCACCCTTAGTTTGGTGTCTTGGTCCGCCGAGTATGTAACCAATAGATACGTAGCTCCTAAAATACCAACCACTACCAACTTTAATCTTGGAAATGGCGTAGCAGGATGGTTTTCTTATACGCGCACTCCACAATACAAAAGTACGGACAACAGTCTACCGATTACTGGAACTGGAAGTGTTTTTATGTGGGCAAAACAAGGTTATGGAGAGTCGGCGTATAATAATTTAACATATTCTTTAGTACCAAATACGGAGTACACCCTCACTATAGATGTTACTTCAAGTACGGGAATGAGTGATTTTGACATTCTTTTGGTCAATGCTACCAATCCAATTTCTTCGTTAGGTAACGCAGGATACGGTACGGCAACTACTAATATTACAAACAATAGCGGCTATTTAGTCCACACGATTACAAACGTTTCTTCTAATGGTGTTTGGACCACCCATCAAATAACCTTCACAACTCCGAATAACAGCGTGAACTACAATCAAGTGGCATTTATTCCAAGAATCACTGGAGCCACCCTTCGGTCGATCAGCGTAGACAACTTTTCAATAACGGATGGCTCATCAGATAATTCCACAATAGAATATGTTTCCGATGTGGAAAATGGGCGCCAAGATATTACAGATGCTGCTGTGATCCCGACCACATATGTGCATACTTTTGTGATTCCAAGAGGCTTAGCCGGAACAGCGGGACCTGAATATGTGGTTGAAGTGAGCCAAAATCAAAATTTCATGGGAGGAAACTACAAAACAGCTACAGGTAGACTCTTGAGTGATTTTCAGTTTAGATATTTATGTCCAAATATCAACTATTATGCTCGGACACGCCTCAATATTCCAGGTGCTGAATTTGGACCATTCATTCAATTCAATACAGGTGCTAAAAGTGTTACAAAAGCTAATAATATTCGATATGTAGACCCATTTTCCTCTGCTACTATATTTTCAGGAATTAGTCCTATTACAACTCCTGAAATAGCACATGGTGCTGTCGGAATTTCTTTTAGAATGGATCCAAGACCAGGGGTAGATTATTATCAAATTCAGTTGGCAAGCGATCCAAGGTTCACCAATATTTTATGGACTAGTGCAGAAAATCTCAAGCACACATGGGGATTTCACTCTCTTCCAAATGCAATTTCCAGCACGTTGACCTCATGTACTCCTTATTACCTAAGAGCACGGTATGAAGGAGGAGACAACTGCGCACTACTAGATGGAAACAACTTCTGGGGAAGAACAACTAGTTTTACAATGGATGGCTGCCCTTTTAGTTTACCTGGAAATGGAAACGGAAATAGCCAAGGATCCAATAGTCCATTTGTACAAGGATATGCCACCTACAACGTAGGACCTAATCCATTCAATACTGGATTTTCCATGAAGGTACCATACCCTTCCAATGTACCGTTACAAGTTGCGATTTCGAGCGCAAATGGAACTGTTTTGGAATCTATCACAACCACGACTAACAATAATATCTTGATCGGAACAACATTGCAGAAAAAAGGAATGTACTTTGTGTTAATCAATTATGACGGAAACGTGGATTCTTTTAAAGTGCTCAAAAACTAAATGCCTTGAACGCTAGGAGCCAGTTCCTGAAACGGATTGATTGATTGATTGATTGATTGATTGATTGATTGATTGATTAAAGTTAAAAGATTAGCAGCTTCGAATTTAAATCTCTTAATTAAAAACTTAAGGGTCTTCCATACATTAGAGTATGAGAAGACCCTTTTTTATTAACGTAAATTGGAAATGAACCCAAGATTACGTTCTGTGAGATTTGATTTATTGGATTTCAATTACAGATCGTCCTTTTACATTTCAACGTTATTATAAGTTCCAATCCATCTACTTAGAATCTAAAATCAAATAAGTATCCTCCTTGACTCATAAGGCCCCATTACAAGTCATACTCAACAAAAACAAGGTGATTGGCAACATTAAAGGATTTAATAAATAGGAAACCTTTACTTTTAGAGAAAACATCGCATTTTTTCAGTATTAGTCTCATTCAAAGGAGGATCTTAAAGCCAAATTATGAGAGATCAATCAAGATCAAACTGAAATATTGAGAAGGAAAAACAAAAGACTCAATTTCGATAAATTAAAGAATTACAAAAAAGAATGAAAATGAAAAAAATCTTACTAAACCTAATACTAGTCCTTTCTGTAAGTGCAGCATTCGCACAAAATAATGCACACCAATGGGCCGTACAAATGGGAGGAGCAAGTACTGCAGAAGGACATGCGGTAGTTACAGATGCAGATGGAAACATTTATAGCACCGGTTATGTTTATGGAACCGTTGATTTTGATCCAGGACCCGGTGTCGCTAATATAACCTCTGTAGTAGGATCGGACATCTATGTTCAAAAATTAGATTCTAGTGGGAATTTTATTTGGGCGCAAGGACTAATAAGTTCAGCCGGTTGCCAATCCAATTCAATGGCAATAGATGCTTCCGGAAATATATACATAACTGGATTTTTTTTAGGAACAATGGATTTTGATCCAGGAGCCGGAACTCAAAACAGAACAGCCGTTGGATTTAGAGATGTTTTTGTTTTAAAACTTACTTCTGCGGGTGCTTATTCACAAGTATATACTTTTGGAGGAACGGTAGGCGATGATAGAGGAAAATCGGTGGCAGTAGATCCCAGTGGAAACGTATACGTTACTGGATACTATTCTGGAACAGTGAATTTTGATCCCGTAGGCACCTATAATTTAACTGCTTTTGGTACCCAAGATATCTTTGTTGCCAAATTTAGTGCATCTTCTAGTTTGGAATGGGCATATTCATTCGGTGCAGGAAGTCAAGATGTAGGCATTTCGATTGTTGCAAATGCCACGGGAGTTTACACCTTAGGTAATTTTGATGGTACGATTGACTTCGATCCGGGAGTTGGAACTTCTTCCATTACTTCTAGTTCTACCAATAATACTTTTCTTCAGAAACTTAGTCCAGCAGGTAATTTTGAATGGGTAAGTCTTTTAGGGGGAAATGTATCCAACTTTGGTAATTTCCTCGCTTTCGATCCTACGGGTTCTAGTATTTATACCACTGGGAAATTTTTTGGAACGGTGGATTTTGATCCCTTAGGGACTAGCATGAGTATCGCATCACTGGGAAGTGCAGATGCTTTTATTCAAAAAATAGATGTGAGCGATGGCTCTATACAATGGGTAAAAACCATAACTGGAACAGGGTACGAATCTGGATCGGGAATTAGCACAGATGCCAGCGGTAACATTTATACTATTGGAACTTTTGTTGGTACAGGGGGAGATTTCGATCCAGGTACTGGAGTGGTAAACTTAACTCCGGCTGGTCAACCTGACATTTACATCCAGAAACTAGATGCTAGTGGAAACTTCATTTGGGCAAAAGGGAGGGGCGGAAGCTTAACGGATCAAGCATATGCGCTGGCAATTTCTTCTACTAATCAGGTGATCACAACAGGTATTTTTGAAGGGACTGCAGATTTTGATCCAGGTACTGGAACATATTTTCTAACTGCGAATGGATATGACGCGTTTGTACATCTACTAGCAGAATGTTCTACTCCTAGTACTGTTGATACAATAAGTTCTTGTGGTTCACATACTTGGATCGATGGGATTACTTACAGTGCGAATAACAACACTGCCATAGACACGATTACAAGATCAAATGGTTGCGATAGCATTGTTACCCTTAATCTTACAATTCTTAATTCTAGTGCTGGTACAGATATTCAGTCAGCTTGTGAATCGTATACTTGGATTGATGGGAATGCCTATTTAGCATCGAACGATACAGTTACCCATACCATAATTGGTGGAGCAGCGAATGGGTGCGATAGTATTGTTACGCTTGATTTAACGATCAATGTTGCTTCTTCTGCAAGTATTGATACAACCATAACTAAGGGCACTAGCTTTACGATTGGTACAAGTACGTATGATACAGCAGGAACCTATACGGACACATTAATAAATGCACAAAATTGCGATAGTATTGTAACGACTAATCTAAGCGTATTCAATGGCATTCATGCTTCACTGATCGATGGCCTGAATGTATATCCTAATCCAACACAGGGTGAATTTGTGTTAGAGATGCGGGCTGTTCAACCATTACTTATTGTAAAATTATATTCGGCACAAGGTCAATTAATCCAAAGCAAAACCGTCACAAATACGAATAGAATCGAACTTTCTATTAACGAAGTGCCAGGCATTTATTTGTTAAATGTAGCAGACGAAAATGGCGGTAGAATTTCACTGAACATTATTAAAAACTAAATCAATAAAATCAGTTGGCCACATTAAATTCTAAGGTTAGAAAACAAAGAAAAAAGCCCATTTAAAGTAATTTCGAAGTATTGAGAAATATATTGTATTCAAGGTTTTAGATACAATATATTTCTCTTACTACCGAAAACACTTCCATTTCTTCGCTGCTGAGACCTTAATATTCAACCTAATTGATGTTGTTTAAATTAATAAAACCACTTTCTGGAGAAAGTGGTTTTATTTTTATAAATCAAAAAGTAAAAGAACAAGAAGCTACGTCAAAAGATGATTTTGGTGGAACCTTCTTTTCATTGGGACCATCATCACGCCGCCTCAATTCACTTCGTCTAATTCTAGTAAAAAAAAGAGTGCTTTAATGGACAAATTCTGCCACACATCTAAATCCAACCGTAGGTTCATTCATTTCCGCGTGTACCACTTGATCTAGTTTGAAATGCTCTAGACGTTCATCATATCCACTCCCCATGTATTTATCTTTCTGGTTGATCAATTCACCTACATTTCCATACATCTGGAAAAGCCCGAACTTATTTGGAATTCCTGCAAATGCACTTTCCGGCATTTCGTTTTCTGCCTCGGAGAAATTACCAGCAATCAAGGTTTCATCCCTTTTTTCAGTTGGAATTTGGAGTTTATTCAGTTTCTTTTCTTTTTTAGAAGGAATACCTACTTGAGCCACATTCAACCACTCCTCTTTGGATGGCAATCGATATTTTACGGTGGTTTTAAACTCCATTGGAGCACGGCGATTTCGTTCGTCTTTATGAGCTTGCAATGCCAAAAGTTCATTTACTTTTTTACTTCTCCATTCGCAATACGCCATCGCCTGTTCATAAGTGACACAAATCACTGGATAATTGTGATAAGCAGGATGATTGAAATACGTTTCAAGCAATATCTCTGGGGCATCATCCACCCCAATTCTCACCACCTGGTTTAGTGGGAGTTGAGCAGCTTTTAATTCCGGACTATCTTCTCCATGTTCCTTTTTTAGAGCGAATAAAAACTCCTTATAATAAAAATTGGTGATTTCTGTTTCGTCCATAAACAGATTATCTCCGACTTTAATTGTTCCGGGTGGAATAGGTTCTTTGCGCTGGCCCATTACAAAAAATGTTTGTAGGACCAAGGCCAAGAAAATGGTTGCTTTGATTTTAAATTTCATGATTTCTTTATTTGTTGCGTTCATTAATCTTTTACGTCAACACATAAAGAATGTTTGTACCTATTTGTGGGTAAATATTCTCAATTATTATCTGAAACACTTAATGCCATAATTTACGTATTATGTATGTATATATGTATTCTTACAAAGTTTTGATTTCTTCTGGAAAATCTATGTGTATGTGTGTATCTACATTCAGGTCCTCTTCCTTTTTAGTTTGACGTTTGCCCTTAATTCAGCGACAATATCTTCTACACAAAATTTCGCATCAATCTGAAATTCTTCTTGAAACCATTTATTCCAAATTAGCTCTTTCGATTTTGTTGACTCAATTCAAAGCGATGCTTTCGAAACCCAACAAAAATATTCGTCCACTTTAGGTGTCAATTTATATCGATGTTCCTGTTGGGTTCGTCTGAACAAAAGTTTTAAATTTTGAGAAAATGCATTTTGCCCTGCAACAGCAGCCAAATACAAATCCGGACACCTTTGATCCACAGGACCGCTTTTCAACACTATTTCAACACCTGCCTTCAACACTCCCAAGATCTGACAACCTTGCCTGCTCGAATCCACTGCTATTTGCAATTTATGATACAACGGTCTCTTAGAATGGAAGTAAACTGGAGTTTCCTCCTTCAACGTTACATGTTCATCCGGTTTGGGAACGGAAACAAATAAAGAAGGTAATTCGGGTTTATGACTCAAATTAGATTGCACAATTGTTTGTTTTCGAAGAAAATTCAACGCTGGTTTTGCATTAAGATCCTTAAAAACCAAACTGAAATCTTGCACTGTTTGAATGTATCCATCACAACATGGATACGTATGAATCTGAAAATCAAATTGCTTTTCACTTTGTTTCAAGAAAGGATCAATACCAACCACACGTCCCTCAAACTCATAATCCAACTGATACATTCCTTCTTTCGAATTCCAACGAATAAATTTCACTTGATGCCCTGCATACAGCGTCACCAATTGTTCATAGATTAGATCATTAAATCCATCTCCATTATAATCCAAAAAATGCATATTTGATTTATGAAATGGAATCACATCCATCGGACCCTCTTCTGAAGCAGCAGGATAATAAAATTGAAATTTAGAATCTTTAGCAAGCAAATCTAACTGCTTCGTAAACACAGAATCTTCTAGTATAACCTCATAATTCGACCATTCAAATTCTGCATTGGTAAGTGCTTGGATTGATTTATTCAATAACTTAATCCGAGAGGATTCCATCGATTCCTCTTGGGCTACTGCAAGTAAAATCCCCATAAAAAATAAGATTCCACCAAGGAAAAACGATTTGAAAAGTTGGGTACTTAAAATGGATTTCAGTTTGTTACACAACATATTATTTTACAGTTATCAACAAACCGAATTTACGGAATAAACCAAGAAGTACGTAGTCTTTGCTGCCTTTATATCGAAATAGGATGACTTATCCTATCTAAAGCATTAGTGCACAATGCATGGAATCAAATTGAGAAAGATACTCCCCTACTTCATTTTGATAGCGTGCTCCAATAAACACAAGTAATGTTTCATCTTCATATGTTTCTGGAAGTTGAATATCCGCTGAGCTTTCACTTAATAAAACGGTTCCCGAAGTCATCAAAATGGATTCAATTCGCTTCGTATCAGATTCTTTTCGAATAATGGTAGGCACTTTAATAAACGCACATACCAATTCTGCAAAAGTGGCTTCCTCTAATTGGTCAAATAAGAATTCTTTATGTTTAGCATTCCGAACTTTCAAACTGTTCCGCTTCAATATTAATTTAGCAGCGAACTCATTATAAAAATTCTTGTCTTTGCTAAAAATTAGTCCTGAAAAATTATCTGATTTTGATTTAGATATTTTTATAGAAGAGAATTTTCGCCCTTTGCTCGTTAATTCTTGACTTGATTTAATCGCATTGATCAAGCGCAATTTAAAGTCTGCATCACAAAAAACTTCGCCATACACATCCAAACGAGTATGAATTACTTCAACGGTTTTTTCAATTAAGGCATCGTGTTGACGCACATCATTCTGCTCCTTATCCGACTGATTAAATACTTGCCATTCTGAATCTTGTGAATTTTTCTTTAGAAAATCAAACGTAAATATCTGCTCGAATAGGGATTCTCCCCACTTACTTCTAAATTCAAACCCATATCCTCCTACTTCTCCGTGCATCACAATTGTACCTTATATCTTTTCCAACAACTTTTTCAACCCATTCGATCCGTTCAAACGAATGTCTTATACTTATATAACGTAAAAAAGGCGGCCAAGGTTGGAATATCAATCCATTATTTTCAAAATAGTCCACATTATTTTCCAAGAAAAAACCCACATCGATTACGAGAATCAATGTGGGTTTTAATTTATTTCGAATTAGATCGATTATCTAACTTAATTAACGTTATTCATTCCGATCAGTAGGTACCGAACTAACCACATTGTTTTCATCAATCTGAATATCATATTCAAAACATTGTTCCATAGTAACACTGATATCGTAATCGGTTGAATTCCCTCCGTTTCCAACGGTAATCGTAAAATCAACTGCTCCAGCTGCATAACTTGCAAAGTCAGACGATTGACCCGCTTCTACATTATTAATGTTGATCGTATTTCCACCTGAAGTTTCAATGTGGACACTTACAGATTCTGTCCCATTATTTACAACACGTGCTCGTGGATCCTCTTCTTTACATTTCTTACAAGAAGTTACTGCAAAGGCAATGAACAGTACTAAGGAAGATAAGGTTATTAACTTTTTCATAAAATTGTGTATATGTATGTGTGTTTATTTATTCCACCAAAATAAGACTTTTTTCAACACAAATTACCACGCTTGATCAAAGTTAATCCGTAATAGAATAAAGCAAAACTTTATTTCTACTACATACGATCCGGTACATCCACGCCTATAAGCTTCATGGACTTACGAATTACCATCGCTACTTGCTTAGACAATTCCAGACGAAACGCGCGCTTCAATTCATCCCCTTCTTTAAAAATCGGCACTTTGTCGTAGTATTTACTAAAGGATTTAGTGACTTCATAAATATAGTTTGCTACAATAGAAGGTTCGTAAGCAGATGCTGCTTCCTGAATAACTTCAGGAAATGAATTCATCATCGCAATTAAATCACCTTCCTCGCTCAATAAATCACCTTCAGGCAATTTGGAATCACTCGAATACATATAAATTTTTTCTTCCACCGCTTTTCGCAACAAAGAAGCAATTCGAGCATGCGTATATTGAATAAATGGCCCTGTATTCCCCTGAAATTCAATCGACTCTGCTGGATTAAACAACATACGACGTTTTGGGTCAACTTTTAATAAAAAGTATTTTAACGCACCTAATGCAAGTGTACTATACAACTCATTTGCTTGCTCTTCCGTAAAGCCCGAAATTTTACCTTTTTCCTTCGTTCGTTCCGCGGCTGTTTCAATCATCTCTCCTACCAAATCATCCGCATCAACAACCGTTCCTTCGCGCGATTTCATTTTCCCAGAAGGCAAATCAACCATACCATAACTGAGGTGATAACAAGATTCCGCCCAGCTAAAACCTAACTTCTTTAAAATGGCAAACAACACCTTAAAATGATGCTCTTGTTCATTTCCAACCGTATATACCTGCCCTGATAATTTAGGATAATCTTTGAATCGCAAAATAGCCGTACCAATATCCTGGGTCATGTACACCGATGTACCATCCGAACGAAGCAATAATTTATGGTCCAACTTTTGATCTTCTAAATCAACCCATACAGAGCCATCTTCTTTTTGATAAAAAGCACCATCTTTTAAACCGGTCATTACCTCGTCTCGTCCAGTCAAATAAGTATTTGACTCATAATATAACGTATCAAACTGTACATTTAAGGCATCATAGGTAACATCAAATCCGTCATAAACCCAACCATTCATCTTTCGCCACAAGTCCGTAACCTCTTGATCGCTTGCCTCCCACTTTTTAAGCATTTCCTGAGCTTCTATCAAAATAGTCGCTTCCTTCTCTCCTTTCTCAAAAGCTTGATTAATGGCCTTTAGCGTTGTACTTCCTGCTTCATCAATTGATTTATTCTTTTGGGCTTCAATCAACGTTTTGCGTGACGCGGTTATATCTTCAAATTGTTGAGGCGCTAATTCCTTTTCAACAATTGACTTAATTTCCTTCTTATACTCTTTATCAAAAAGCACATAGTACTTTCCTACCAACTTATCACCTTTAAGATCAGCAGATGGGGTCTCCCCTTCTCCAAATCTCTGCCAAGCCAACATGGATTTGCAAATATGTATTCCACGATCATTGATGATTTGAGTTTTCACTACATCATGACCCGCGGCTTCTAATATTTTGCTAACCGAATCTCCTAAAAAGATATTTCGTAAATGCCCAAGATGCAACGGCTTATTCGTGTTAGGAGATGCAAATTCCACCATTCTGGTCTCCCCGGTAGAGCTTCCTTTTTCAAAATCCGGATTCTCTACAATCGCATGGAAACATTCCAACCATTGGTCATTCGATATAACCAAATTCAAGAACCCCTTTACTACGTTAAACCCCGTAACCATCGCATTGGAATCCACTAAATGTTGTCCCAATTTATTCCCAATATCCATTGGATTGCCTCCAATTTGCTTGATAAATGGGAAAATAACAAACGTATACGTCCCTTCAAATTCTGGACGCGTTGATTGAATTTGAATACGGGAACTATCCGCTTCCAAATCATACACCGCTTTTAAAGCCTCCAGAACACTGGATGCTAATTTTTCCTTAAGTGTCATAACTTAAAAATATAATATTGTATCAAATTTATTTTTTATCGAAAGAGTTGAAATGAGTTCAACTAGCGCGCTTCCACACTTCGAACAACAGCTTCTACCACATCAAAGGCAAATCCTGCCATTTTGTTCACCGTATCCAACGTTGGATTAACTTCCACTGATTCCCAGCAAACTACCCTCGAATCCGCCACCAAAAGCGCATTCAATTCCATGGCCTCTTCTGGAGTAAGTCCATTCGGAACCGGAGTACCCGTTCCTACTGAAAACTTCGAATCGATGCTGTCTACGTCAAAAGAAACATAAATAATATCGCAGTCTTTCAGTCGATCCAACGTTTCTCTCGCAACCTGTGGTACGCCCTTCTCCTTTACTTCATCGTACTGGTAATTCTTAATCCCTTTTCGTTCCATAAAAGCATCTTCCGGTGCTTCCGTATCCCTAACCGTGATAAATACTAAATCTTCCGTATTGAATTTTGGTCCAGCAATTCCAAGAAGTTTAAGATCATTCCACGCTTCTATGGCTTCTTTTCCCGGATCGTTTACTTTTGATTCAAGATTATCTTCTGCCAATGCTATAGACACGGGCATTCCATGTACATTTCCTGAAGGAGTAGTGTATGGAGTATGTAAATCCGCATGAGCGTCAATCCAAATCACACCTAACCGTTTGTCTGGATAGGCTTTTTTTACCCCACAAATTGTTCCTGCAGCGCAACTATGATCACCAGAAAGCATTACTGGAAAACGTTCAATTACGTTTTCATACACACCGTCACAGATATTAGATAGTACTTGACTTATTCCTTTTATCCTTCTTGCGGTCGGATTGGCAACATCTTCCCATAAAAAATTATTATGCGTTTCGATGGTTTGCTTCGAATAATTCTTGAACAGTTTATTTTCCTTGTTCAAGCTAGCAATTTTGATTGCATCAATCCCTAAACTAGCTCCACGGGTGCCTGCTCCCAATTCTGAATTAACTTCCAGAAACGTTATTTCCTTAGTATTAGCCATAAAATCGATTTGTTGAAATAATATTTCATTTAACAAGTTTGCAAAGATGTTAAAAATATTCAATTTTGTGGGGCTTTTTTTGCCTTGAATGATGAATAAATACCTCGAACTAATTCAGCAAACATTCGATTTTCCGCAACCGGAATTTAACGTGAAAAATGGAGATTTATATTTCCATGACATACGTATGATGGATGTAATAAAGGAATACCCTACCCCTTTGAAATTAAGTTATTTGCCGAAAATCAAAGAACGGATACAATACTCGAAGGAACTTTTTGAAAATGCCCGAACCAAATTTAATTATCAAGGTTCCTACAAATATGCCTATTGCACAAAATCATCGCACTTTTCGTATGTGCTGGAAGAAGCTTTAAAGCATGACATTCACATTGAAACTTCTTCCGCATATGATATGTCTATTGTAGATGCATTGTACAAAAAAGGGACGCTAGACAAATCTACATTTATTCTTTGCAATGGATTTAAACGTCCGCAATATGTCGAAAACGTATGCAAATTGGTCAATGAAGATTTCAACTGCATTCCCATTTTAGACACCATGTCGGAGTTTCAATCTTATGAAAACGCCATCCATAAAAGTTGTAATCTAGGAATCCGAGTAGCAGCAGATGAAGAACCCAACTTTGAATTCTACACCTCTAGATTAGGCATCGCCTATAAAAAAGTAGTCCCTTTTTATGAAGAACAGATCAAAAACAATGAAACGTTCAAATTAAAAATGCTGCATTTTTTCATCAATACAGGCATCCGAGACACTTCTTATTATTGGAATGAACTCTCTAAGTTTTTAGAAAAGTACTGCGAACTAAAAAAGATTTGTCCAGATTTAGACACCATTGATATTGGAGGCGGGTTTCCAATAAAAAACTGGTTAGGTTTTGAATTTGACTATCAATACATGGTCGACGAGATCATTAATAACGTGCAACAAATTTGCAAAAAACACAATGTTCCGGAACCCAACATATTTACAGAATTTGGAAGTTTCACAGTAGGCGAAAGTGGAGCGAATCTATATTCCATTCTAGATCAAAAACTGCAAAACGACAAGGAACTGTGGTATATGATTGATAGTTCCTTCATTACGACCTTACCCGATACATGGGGAATCGGGCAACGTTATATTTTACTTCCACTAAATTTATGGGAGAATACCTACCAAACGGTCAATTTAGGTGGGTTAACATGCGATAGTTTGGATTATTACAATGCAGAAACCCATAGTAACCAAGTGTTTCTACCAAAAATAAATGAAGGAGAAACATTATATGTGGGCATGTTTCATACCGGAGCATATCAAGAATCCCTTGGTGGATTTGGAGGCATCCCCCATTGCCTTATCCCAACACCAAAGCAAGTGACCATCAATGATCGGCACGATATTTGCCTTTTTTCAGAAGAACAAGATGCGAGTTCCATGCTAAATTTATTGGGATACAATAAATAGCCTACCTTATTTGGATTTAAACCTTCCTTTTAAACGAATGAGCATAATTAAATTGGAAATTAACTTTTACTTACTTTAAGATCATGAAATTTAAAACTTTACTCGTATGCGGCGCGATAGTCCTGTTAGCAGGTTTATCCGCATGTAGTAGTGGTTATACATGCCCTACATATATGAAAGACACCTCTAACAAGACGGAAACGGAAGTTATGGTTAAACTGGAACCTAAAACAAATTTGGATAAAATGTAATCCAAAATCGAACCGAATTTTCGAGCCTCTTCAAAATATATAAATAATATTTGAAGGGGCTTTTTGTATTTAAAATAAAATAAAGTTAATTCGGGCTTCGTTACAACACAATAAATTGAAGAAGTCTCTAGTCATAATACCAACTTACAATGAAAAGGAAAATATTGCCGATATAATTCGAGCCGTATTTACCTTGGAATCAGGCTTTCACGTCTTAATTGTAGATGACGGTTCTCCAGATGGAACAGCCAACATCGTAAAAGGTATTCAAGAAGAAGCTGATTCGAAAGAACGACTCTTTATTCACGAACGATCTGGAAAGTTAGGTCTTGGAACCGCATACATTGCTGGTTTTAAATACGCGCTTGAAAACGGATATGATTTCATCTTCGAAATGGATGCCGATTTCTCCCACAATCCAAAGGACTTAGAAAATTTGCTTGACGCTTGTAAAGACGGAAAAGCAGACATGGCTATTGGATCCAGATATGTTGGTGGCGTTGTTAATGTGGTGAATTGGCCAATGAATCGCGTATTGCTTTCCTATTTTGCCAGTATCTATGTTGGATTGGTAACAGGAATGCCAATTGACGATTCTACTGCAGGATTTAAATGCTATAGTCGACAAGTGCTGGAAACCATTGAATTGGATAAAATCCGTTTTGTTGGTTACGCCTTTCAAATCGAAATGAAATACACCGCTTGGAGATTTGGTTTCAAAATAAAAGAAGTACCTATTATCTTCACGGATCGAACTAAAGGTACCTCTAAAATGAGTACCGGTATTATCAAAGAAGCATTGTTTGGCGTTTTTGGAATGGCTATGAAAAGCTGGTTTAAGAAATACGAACGACCAAACAAAACGACTAAATCCGATTCAACCGTACAAGAAAGTACGCTGAAATCGAGCTAAGTGTCGAAGACAATCAATAAGAATCATTTACATCCGCTTATCTAATTTTGTATATCAATGCCATTAGCTCAGATTAATACCATCGGCATCGCAGGGGCCGGAACCATGGGACAGGGAATTGCTCAAATATCTGCTATGGCAGGTTATAAGACAATTTTGTTTGATATAAATGCAGACATGCTTGACGTTGCGAAGACCAACATCACCAAAAATCTGGACAAAGGAATTGATCGAGGTAAAGTTACCGAGCAACAAAAAAACGATACGCTTGCAAATCTTAAGTACTCCTCTGATTTGAACGAATTAAAGGCTGACATCGTAATTGAAGCTATTTTAGAGAAATTAGAAATCAAGCATGATTTATTCTCAAAACTAGAAGACATCAATGATGCGCATTGCATTTTGGCTACAAATACTTCTTCTATTCCAATTACTCAAATTGCAAGACCACTAAAAAGACCACACAATGTAGTTGGAATGCACTTTTTCAATCCAGCTCACATTATGAAGTTGGTTGAAGTCATTTCTGGAGCTGCCACGGATCCTGAAGTAGCACAAACCATTACTGATCTTGCATTGAAACTAGGTAAGAAACCAGTTAATGCGAAAGATTCACCAGGATTTATTGTAAACCGTGTGGCAAGACATTTCTATGTAGAGGGATTAAAAGTTGCAGAAGAAAATGTAGCAGACTTTAAAACCATTGATAAATTAATGCAATCATCTGGATTCAAAATGGGTCCGTTTCAATTAATGGATCTAATTGGGGTAGACACAAACTTTTCCGTAACCAGTTCCATGTTTGAGTCCTTTAAATACGATTCTAAATTTAGACCTAGCAGAATCCAAGAACAAAAGGTTATGGCAGGGCACAACGGCCGAAAGTCCGGAAAAGGATTTTACGATTACGATTAGCAAACCCCGAATAATTCATATATTTTAGTGGAATAATTAAATTAAATTTAATCTATTTAGCTCAAACGCTTAAATATTTAGAATATGTCATCCACTCCTTTTTCACCACGCAAGACAATTTCATTCCAATTCCGTTCTTTGTCAAAAAGAATAGTGCTAGGATTTGCGATGCTCCTATCATTCCTAATTCTAGCTCCTGTACTCGCACAAGATTGTGAACCTTATATTCCTATGGAAGAAGGTACCCTATTTATACAATCAAACTATAGCCACAAAGGGAAATTAGAATCTAAATCTGAACAAACAATCGTAAAAAAAGAACAGAATGGAACTACCCTAACTGCCAGCGTAGCTGTAAGAATTTTGGATAACAAAGATGTAGGCGTTAGTTCTTCGAATTACGATATTACGTGTGAAAATGGCGTTTTCAAAGTAGATTTAGCTGCAATGATTCCTTCAGATCAATGGGATAAATATCAAAACATGACCGTAAAACTGGATGGGGATTTTCTAGAATTGCCTTCAAATCCAAGTGCCGGTGACAAGTTACCAGATGGAAAATTAACCGTTTCCGTTACCAGTTCAGAAATTCCAGTTGCCACCATCGTAGTTTTTGTAACGAATCGGACGGTTGTTAAAATAGAATCAATTACCACACCAGCAGGTACATTTGAATGTGTGCTATTTTCCTATGATGTCGTGACTGAAGTAGGAGCAC
Source organism: Cytophagales bacterium (assembly GCA_965277185.1). Lineage (GTDB taxonomy): Bacteria > Bacteroidota > Bacteroidia > Cytophagales > JAHDFW01 > JAHDFW01. The sequence continues at coordinate 155,185 of CBDICC010000059.1, forward strand.
TTCCCATTCGTGTGAAAGCAAGTTCCAAAGATTGGTATGCTAAAAATGCCGGATTAGTTCGTCAAGAGTCCTATTCCAAAAATGGGAAATTGACCGGGTACAGCGAATTGACCAAACTCGTAATTCCATAATCTTACTCCTCTTTCTATTTCCTAAATCAATCTTAGCCAAGATATCTTATGTGTTTGGCAAGCAAGTATATTGATTGTATCTTTGATTTCATTGACAATATACGTTGCCTATTCATTATGGATCAATCTTCTAAATTGGGATTTATTGCACGGTTGATTAACGGTTTCGGTTCTTCTTTGGTCCGATTCCCCATGTCCTTCATCACGTTACTAATTGGTATTGGCGCATTGGTTTTCAATGTAGAAATCAAAGATCTACAACTGGTCCACACAGCAATGGTATGTGGATTAGGTATTCCCTTATTCTACTCCATCGTAATTTATGGCGAAACACGCCGGTTGAGCAAAAAAGTCAACTGGATCATTCAGTTGACCATCGTAGCACTTTTAGTAGGTTATTTCTTCACGTTACCAGAAGAAAACCCCGCAACATCTACTGAATATATTCGATATACACTTCTATTTATTTCTGTGCACTTACTGGTAGCTTTTATTCCATTCCTCTTTCGCTCAAACGAAGTTGCTTTTTGGAATTACAACCGAATTTCCTTTTCCCGATTATTCATTTCGTTGCTCTTTTCTCATATTCTCTTCGGCGGGATCTCCTTAATTTATCTGGCGCTACACGAATTATTTAAAGTGAAAATTGAAGGTGAATTTGTATTGCAAACCTACATTGTAGTAGCAGGAATATTTAATACGTGGTTCTTCTTTGCAGGAGTTCCATCCAAATGGGAAGATCTGTCAAAAGATGAAGCATTTCCGAAAAACTTCAAAATTCTAACGCTGTATATTCTTCTTCCTTTAGTGGGCATATATACCTCCATATTATTATTCTACGAACTAAAAATCGTACTAACCTGGGATTTTCCCAAAGGAGTTGTATCCTACATGATCTTGATTGTAGGAGTGGTTGGATTATTGAATCTATTACTGATGTATCCACTTAAAAGGTTACGCCCTAACCTCTTTCGTTGGATTCGAATCATCTATTTTACAGCGCTGATTCCATTACTCGGCTTGTTGTATTACGCCATTTTCGTCCGAGTAAAAGATTATGGGATTACGGAAAATCGTTACTTCTTACTTGCCGTGGCACTTTGGCTCACTGGAATACTGGTGTATTTTATTGTAGGTAAAAAATTAAAAATTGAGGTAATTCCTATCAGCCTTTTCCTAATTGTTACGTTAGCTTCGTTTGGTCCATGGGGCGCCTTTTACGTTTCCCAAATCAGTCAGAAGAGACAGGCAATTAGCATCCTTGAAAATTACGCACTTTATAAAAATGACCAATATGTTGAAAATTCGAATGTTTCCATGTCATATAAAGATTCAAAGCGACTATTTGGTTCTATCAACTATTTAGTAGAACACGCCGGGTCGGAATATGTCAATAATATGCTTCAATTGAAAAAACCGATTGATGCTGACAAGTATGACAGATGGAGTGATGATGATTACTTTAAAGAAGCATTCAACCTTAAAATATTACAAAAACCAAAAACGGACTACAGTTATAGGAATACACGTGTAAGGAGTAATTCAATCTACCAAGTTATAAATCAATCTTCTATTGATATCTCGCAGTATTCAAAATGCTTATATTTACCTAGTAAATTGTATTCTCCGAATACATCAAGTAACGAAGATTTTGAAGTAAAACTATCCAATGATAAAATCATTGTCATCTTAGACAGCTTGGAACAAGAAATTGTCTTTGATTTGAGAGCACATTTAGATTCAATTCATTCACAGAGAAAATTCATTAGCGATGACAACCTCTCACCGGAAGAAATCAATTTCGAAAATGAAAATGGTAAAATCATATTTAATTATATCCGCCTAGACTGGGAAGATCCGAATCAATTAATTAAATCATTTGAAGGCATGATTCTTCTCAAATAGAAGAAATAAAAAACATAAGTAATATTTGTTTAAGATGACATTCAACATCATAAACCATAACTTTGAACGTTAGTCCATTAACCAAATAGTATTTTTAACTATTCATCCAATGCAAGTAAATAAATCCTTAGTAGCTGTTTCAATCTTATTGCTCATTCTTTGTTTCGCATGCAATAGCGAACAACCAGAAACCGTTCCATATGTTCCTGTAAACATTCAAATCAATCTTGGTAATCCCGACTTTCAGGATTTAGCCATTGATGGAGGGTTTGTAAACGTTACGGGAGGTGCAAAAGGCATCCTTATTTATAGAGAGAACTCTGCATCCTATAAAGCTTTTGAACGAAATTGCACCTTTGAACCTAATGGCACCTGTGCTCGAATTGCGATGGACAGTTCCCTATTGTTTATGATCGATACATGTTGTTCTTCGCAATTTGATTTTTCCGGAAACATCATGAGCGGCCCCGCAGCCTTCAATCTAGTGCAATACAATACATCTACAGATGGAACTTACTTGTACATAAACAATTAGTGAGTTCAATACTTCCAGTTCTTGCCATTGGTCTACAAAAAAACAATTTCCTTAAAACCATACGATTCAATTGCTCCCCCTACCCTGTGTACCTTCAATTTACCTTGAGCAGTTAATCCAATGATCTCCCCCATAAAAACACCTTTCTCATCTTGAAAGTGTTTGGTTTCATTCATTCCATATAAGGCTGACAAATAAGACAATTCTAATTTACCTGTACTTCCCGATGTAGATTTAAGTCCTAAATAGTAAGGTTCCAACTTTTCCATAAAGTCCGAAAGCAAAATCTCTAAATCAAAATGAGTTCCTGTTTGCTTTTTCATTGACGTCGCTTTTGGCAAGGAAAAATATTCCTGATTCACATTTAATCCAACTCCAATCACAGATTGTTTGATTTCTCTACCACTTAGTGAATTTTCAATTAAGATTCCAGCAGTTTTAAAATCTCCAATCATCAAGTCATTTGGCCACTTTATACGAACATTTGATACTTTATAATATTTCAGCGTATCGAAAAGAGCAAGTGAAACAGCCATATTTAGCCTAAACTGTTGATCCGCTTGGAGAAACTTCGGTGACAATATGACAGAAAATGTCAGGTTTTCACCAGGTTGTGACTCCCAAGTATTGCCTTGTTGTCCTTTACCTGCCGTCTGATGCTGACAAACTACCACAGAACCCTCAATGGCTTTGTTTTTGTATACCAATTGCTGAGCGACTTCGTTTGTAGAAAAACACTCTTGAAAGAAATGAACTTTTCTACCTATAAAAAGCGTATTTGGGGAAATATTATACAATTATTATTTCTATTTTTGGGCAAATTAAAAAACCTTAATGAATAAATCTAAACTTTCTGTCTCTGCAGACGAATTAGCACAACTAGTAGTGAGCAGTATGCAAGACAAAAAAGCGATTGATATTTCAATTCTAAACCTAAAGAAAATTGATAAGGCCATCACAGATTACTTTGTAATTTGTACTGCTACCAGTTTTACACACCTGGATTCCATCGCAGAATCGGTTGAAGCTAAACTTTTTGACGAGTTGGGAGAACGTCCGCTACATTATGAAAAAGTAAATAATGTAGAATGGATCTTACTTGATTATTTCAATGTAGTAATTCATATATTTTCAAAAGAGAAGAGAGAGTTTTATGACCTTGAAGGATTGTGGGGAGACGCTGAGACAACAAAATTTGAAAACATTGGATAAGGAGATTAAAACGAATCATGTCAGATCAAGAAAATAAAAAAGATAAAAAAGGAGGTATGTTACCGGAAGGAGCACGTCCTAATTCACAAATGTGGATTGTAATTGCCCTGCTTGTCGCCATTGTTGGAATTGCCATAATTAGCAACTCTGATAATATGGTACGAACAACCGAAACACAGTTTAAGAAAATGCTTGCCAGTCATGACATCAAAAAAATATTGATGATTAATGGCCAACAAGTTGAAATAACGTTAAAAGACGAATCGCTTAAAAACGATAAATACGCAAAAGACTTAGAAAAAAATAAATTTTTCCCTTTTGGTAAAACTGGAGCTCATTACTACTTCAAAATTGTAAGTGGAGAATCTTTCAAAGAAGAATTGGATAAAATTCAAAAGAGTTTTAAGGAAGAAGATGTAGTTGCATTGGAAGTGGATAGAAGAACAGATGGGTTCGGAATATTACTACGTCATTCTATTCATCCTTATGATTGGAGGTTTTTGGTTTTTGATGCGTCGAATGACAGGTGGTGGCGGTTCTGGATCGCAACTATTCAACATTGGTAAATCTAAAGCACAATTATTTGACAAAGCAAAAAGTGTGAATGTAACATTTGAAGATGTTGCAGGATTGGAAGGTGCCAAAATTGAGGTACAGGAAATTGTTGATTTCCTTAAAAACCAAACAAAATATACCGACTTGGGTGCCAAAATTCCGAAAGGAGCATTATTAGTAGGACCTCCAGGAACGGGAAAAACCTTGCTTGCAAAAGCAGTTGCTGGAGAGGCACAAGTGCCGTTTTTCTCTCTTTCCGGTTCAGACTTTGTTGAAATGTTTGTAGGAGTTGGAGCATCAAGGGTTCGAGATTTATTTAAACAAGCAAAAGCGAAATCACCTGCAATCATCTTTATTGATGAAATTGATGCAATAGGTAGAGCTCGTGGAAAAAGCATGGCACAAGGAGGCAATGATGAACGGGAGAACACCTTAAATCAGTTGCTTACAGAAATGGATGGTTTTGGAACCAATTCAGGAGTAATTATCCTTGCCGCAACGAACCGTGCAGATGTATTAGATAGAGCACTACTAAGAGCGGGTCGATTTGATCGCCAAATCCATGTAGATTTACCAGAATTAGTGGAGAGAAAAGAAATCTTCACTGTACACCTTCGTCCATTAAAATTAGACGACACGGTAGATTCAGGATTTCTTGCCAAACAAACTCCTGGTTTTTCTGGAGCGGATATAGCTAACATTTGTAATGAAGCCGCTTTGATCGCTGCACGTAAAAAGAAAAAAGAAATCAACAAACAAGATTTCCTTGATGCTGTAGATCGAATCATCGGTGGGCTAGAAAAGAAGAATAAAATTATTACGGCCGAAGAGAAAAATGTAATTGCGTTTCACGAAGCAGGTCATGCTGCCGTAGGTTGGTTAAGTCAACACGCAGCTCCGTTAGTGAAAGTTACTATTGTACCTCGTGGTCAATCATTAGGAGCAGCATGGTATCTTCCTGAAGAACGCCAGATCACTACCACCAAGCAAATGATGGATGAGATGTGTGCCGCTTTAGGTGGAAGAGCTGCAGAGGAAGTTATGTTCGGTGAAATATCTACCGGGGCCTTGAGTGATTTGGAAAAAGTAACTAAGCAAGCCTATGCAATGGTCACAATTTATGGATTGAATGATAAATTAGGTAATATTAGTTACTATGATTCGAGTGGTCAATCTGAATATAGTTTCTCTAAACCTTATAGTGAAAAAACATCTGAACTTATTGATAAAGAAGTAAGTCTTCTAATTGAGACTTCGTACCAACGGGCATTAGATTTACTAAAGGCCAATAAAGAAAGCCTAATTGCGCTTGCTGAATTATTGAAAAAAGAGGAAGTAATTTTCAACGAAGACGTAGAAAAAATATTTGGACCTCGTCCATTCCCAGAATCAGATCGTCAGCGAATGAATCGAGAAGGATTACAAAGTGTGGATGAACTTAAAGAGCTTCCTGTAAAAGACGAAACGAGTTCGAATGGTGTTGCAAGTGAAGAAAACGAATCTGAAAAGAATTCCGAAAAAACACCGGAAGCAGATGTTACATAATACAAAATTAAATTTCAGTAGTAAAACCGATTACTGAAAAGAAAAAAGAACGGTTAGAACCAGTTCTTTCCAATAAATTATAAGAACAAAAACCGAATGACAGCATTTAAAGCGGTCATTCGGTTTTTTCATTATTCGTCAAACCTTCTTCAAATTTTATGTACTTATGAAAATTGAAAATCTGGTTAGATTCATACGTCCAATCTGTCCGGATTTTTAGTTAATAATTTATTACCTTTACACCTCAGTTTTACACCAATGAGCAGCAGTAAATCTAAAGAACGAATTTTGGCAAAGATCAGAGAGGCAAATTCTGTCCCTCGTGAGCGTCTAATTCCTACACCTGATTTTGAGCAGGACGTTCACCCTGCATCAGAAGATGACCCAGCTATTATATTTGCGTCGAATTTCACGGCCGCTGCAGGTAAATGGTTTATTGTAGTTCTGATCAAGAACTTTGCGAAAAACTCGCTTCGTATCTGAAACAAGAGAACTTCACAAACAATTATGTCTGGGAAGAAGAACTTTCCATTGCACTAGAAAAAGGAGGTATTAAACATAAAACTTCGGATTCTGGCTTCATCGAAAAGGTAGATTGTGGAATCACCTATTGTGAATATCTAATAGCTAGAACAGGAAGTATTCTTATTAGCTCTCAGTTAGGCGGTGGAAGAATGTTAAATATCTACCCTCCTGTACACGTTGTTTGCGCCAACCTTTCTCAACTTGTAAACGATATTGATGATGGATTGAAGCGTATTATGGACAAATACGAAGCACGTGAGTTGCCTTCGATGATTTCGTTGGTAACAGGTCCTAGTAGAACCGCTGATATTGAAAAAACATTGGTTATGGGAGCGCATGGACCGAAAGAACTCGTTTTGTTTTTAGTTGATGACTTATAATTAATCGCCAGCTAATTATTTTTTTTCCATTCTAACGCATTCCGAATAAGACAACGAACTATTGGATAATATTCAACTAAATACAGGCCAGAAAGTATACTTTGCCTCCGATTTTCATCTTGGCGCACCAAATCATACTGAAAGTCAAAAGCGAGAGCGTAAAATCGTTCGGTGGCTCAATGAGGTTAGTAAAGATGCACATACAATATTCTTGGTTGGTGATTTATTTGATTTTTGGTATGAATACAAACGTGTCGTGCCCAAAGGATTCGTTCGCCTTCTAGGTAAGCTCGCTGAACTTTCAGATAGTGGAATTCAAATCGTAATTTTTACAGGAAACCACGACATGTGGATGTTTGGTTATTTCCAAGAAGAATTAGGGATCTCCGTATATCGTAAAAGTCAATCTTTCCAAATCGAAAACAAACGATTTCACGTGGGGCATGGAGATGGATTGGGACCTGGAGACCATGTATATAAAGTCTTAAAAAAAGTATTCGAAAGTAAAATTTGCAGATGGTTCTTTTCAAGAGTACATCCAAATTTTGCCATTAATTTAGCCTTTGCATGGTCTAGTCGCAGTCGTGCTTCTGAAATAGAACGAGAAGAACAATTTTTCGGCGATAAAGAATGGTTGATTCAATACAGCAAAGAAGTTGAATCTAAACAGCCACATGACTTCTATTTATTTGGTCATCGACATTATCCCATCGAACACCCTGTTTCAGAATCTGCCAAATATGTAAACCTAGGAGAATGGATAAATTACTGTACTTACGCTGAATTTGATGGTTCGGAGCTTCACTTAAAAACATTTGAAGATAAAAAGTAACGTACATATGTTTTCAAAAATCTATGTATGATTGATATAGGATCAATATATTCTGGACGCACCCACTTATTAAAGTAAAGTAAAGTGTTAATCCTTTTTATTAATATTTTTCCCTAATCAACCCTTAACAAAGGAGAAGTAATTGGTATGGTTTTGGGTCCAATCAATATTACGTTTAATTAATCGTTATCTTAGCAACATCATAAATGTCTTCTTGATACACATTTGAACTACTTTATCTACATATCCATGTGCTTTATTGCCCTCTTATTTGCGAATAGAGAGGCATCGTGTCAATCTTCAGACAGTCTTGTTCTTCATTTAAATAAGGAAATAAAAATAAAGGATGCAGCCATTCTATCTATGGATAAAAAAGGACATCTATTCATTTGTGATCAAAACGCCAACGTGTTTAAATTCGATTCACTAGGGAAGGAATTGTTTCATTTTTCGCCCAACCAACCTGCAACTCCACGTTACATCAATGCCAACAGTACCTCCCGCATCTTCGTTTTTTATGAAGAGCGACAAGAATACTTATTTTTAGACTGGCTCTTAGCTCCTATTTCGACAGGTTCATTCGATATGGACCAATTTGGATACGTAAGTCTGGCAGGACTCTCTGCGAATAATATGTTGTGGATTATCGACAATACTCAGTTTACGTTAAGTAAATACAACCCACATAGCCAGGAAGTTTTGGTTGAAACAAATCTTGAAACATTAATTACAGGTTCATTGCATCCGCTTTGGATTCATGAAGATGGAAATTTCTTATACATAAGTACAGAACAAAATGGGATTCTCGTATTTGATAATCTTGGAAATTATAAAAAAAAA
>CBDICC010000060.1:0-46240 GCA_965277185.1 Cytophagales bacterium
CGACCTGTTTACCATGGAAAAAGCCAAGACAATTAAACATATATACTTAATAATAAATCTAGTACGCTTCATATAATCACCAAGTTTTGACCCTCTCTGTGAATATTATATTCATCTTTAAACTTACTAAAATACTTAGAACTTAACCATTAGAATATCGTTAACTTCCAATTTATAAATATCTTCTAAATATTCTTTCCGTACTTACAATAATTGCAAATACAATTCTTCTACTAGGTTTACGAAAATTAAAGTTGTCTGATTATGGAATTATAGCTTGATAGGAATAATATTCAAGTTCAATTCCCTTCAACAAGCGACTCCTTATTCCATTATACGCTGACGCCTATAATGCAAACGTCCCTTCGCTTTACTCAGGACAAGCGACTACTTATTTCATTATACGCTGACGCCTATAATGCAAACGTCGTCAATTTGTTCGTCGTTACCTTTGCTAATCCAATTATTCAATGCAGAAGCTAATTTCTGTTTTTGCTCATTCATTGATTTTCCATTGTTCTCTATCAGGATATTGCGAAATTGTTTGTATCCAAATTTCTTATTGTTCGGGCCACCAAATTGATCTGGTAATCCATCTGAAAAAAGATAAATAGTATCCCCTGAATGCAGATCGATCTCATGATTTTTAAAAGGTGTTGATTTTAGAGTGTAACCTATAGGTTCCCGATCTCCTTTGACAACTTCAATTGCATCTGCTTCTTTCCGTTTGATATAGATCGGATTATTGGCTCCCGACCAGTTCATTTTTATCGGATTTTCGTTATCCAGTTCTTTGCTTGCTAATCCTGTAATTGGAAGTTTCACTAAACTTATATCCATTCCGTCCTTGACCTCTTCTCCACTTTTGGCAAACGTTTCTACAACTAACTCTCTTGTTTTATCTAAAATTTCTGAAGGTTTTGTTAATCCAAATTCTTTCACACAACGACTTAATGCATTGGCACATACAACACTCACCATCGCTCCAGGTACTCCATGTCCAGTACAATCTGCTGCTGCTAAAAACAGATTCCCTCCCACTTTTTCAAACCAATAAAAATCTCCACTAACAATATCTTTCGGCTTAAAGAAGATGAAATTTTGAGGGATATACTGGTTAATTTCTCCAAACGAGGGAAGAATCGCATCTTGCAGACGTTTTGCATAATTGATGGAAGCCCCTACTTCAGTATGTGCTTTTTCTACAATTATTTTTTGATATTCTATTTGATCCCGCTGCGCTAAAATCTCTTCATTTGTTTGATTTAATTCTTCATTCGTTTCAGCTAGCAAATTACTTTGTTCTTCAATAACAGTTTTTTGTTTTCTAGTGACCAGCAGTCGATTATATACAAAACCAATAAAAAACACGGCTACGAACAATCCACCGTATAAGGCATATTGTTGATTATGCTTCGCCTTCAATTCTGCCCGTTGTTGCGCAATATGAGCATTTTTCACCTCATTGGCTCTAGCGTTTTCTACACTATCAGCAGCAGCTTTTTTGTCATATTCGTATTGAAATTCTTTTTGAATGGAGGATTTTTTAGCTTCCTCATTTGCCAGACTATCGGATAATAAAACTTCCAAATTCCGCATTTCCAATGCTTTTTCAAAAGCGCCTTGCTTTGAATATATTAAGGTTAAAATTTTGGCATTTTCTTTAATTGCCTTTATCTTATCAACGGATTGGGCTAATTCTAATCCTCTGAGCGCATGAGATTTTGCTTTCTCTAAATTCCCTCTTTCTACTTCGATTTGTGCAAGATTAATTAATGTCTCGGACTCGCCCTGTTTATCATCGCATTTTTTAAAATAATCCAATGCTTTTAGCACATGCTCCTCTGCTTTTTCATAATCCTTTTTTTTGATCAAAATTGCACCCATATTATTGTGCGGATTGCCCAACAATACGGCATCGTTTTCAATCTCAAACATTTTGAGACTTCTTCTATAATATACCAAACCAGAATCCGGAAGCCCCATTTTATTATAACAAGATCCCAGATTGTTTAGCGCCGTACCTGCACCTCGATTATCCCCTATGAGAGTAGATAATTTTAGGGCTCGCTTCATATACTCAACTCCAACTATGAAGTTTTTCTGATCTATATTCACTGAACCAATACTCACGCAAGAAACGACTATCCCCCTCTTATTCTCCGTCTTCTCTTGAATACCTAGACTTTTATGATAATAATCTAATGCGACTCTTAAGTTTCCATTGTCCTGAAAGATTCTGCCAATATTATTTAGCGTAAATGCTTGTTCATCTGTATTTCCAGAACGTTCATCTATTTCCAAACTTTTTGTATAATACTGGATTGCTTTTTCAATATTTCCAGAGCTATAATTAAGAAAGCCCATGTTATTATACGTAATGGCCAACCCGAGCGTATCATCTATGGACATACGTATCGCAATACTTTTCTCAAAGCATTTCAAAGTTTGTTCTAATTCTCCTTTACCATAATAGTAAATGCCTAAGTTGCTATGGGATTTTGATAGGGTCTTTTTAAGCGCAATGTAAACTTCTGAAGCTTCTGATGTATCGATTTTCAATAATGCCTGCTCTGCTACATCAATAGCCTTTTCACAATATTTCAACCCACTATCTGGTTTTGCTACCATCCATATATATCCTAGTGATAAATTAGATTCAGCAATAGTAGTATCATGCGAGGCTGAATTATTTATTAATTCCTTTAAACTATCTTGTTGCGCGATCTCCTCTTTGGAAAATGTTTGGGCGTGAGTAGAACGGAACCCGTCTATGAAAACAAGTAAAACTGGTACAAAAAGACTTAATAGGATTTTTTTATTCATATACAACCATTGTTGTTTAGGCTATTTACCCAATTTCCACCCTAACCATCCCATGGGAATGTATGCGATTGCTAAATCCAGCACGTTAAACCATAAAGGCGCAGGAATTTGAGAGACCATCATCGCACCTCCAAGTAGAAAAAAGGCTCCTATACTTAGCGAGATAATCAATTTAGCCTTTCCTAATGCAATTTTACTTGCCACAAATGCACCTACAAGAGTACCTAATGCATGCGCTAAAAATGGCATTATAAAATGTTTAGGCTCATATAGACCAATGTTAGAAACAATGCTCTCCACCTTGGTTACATCTACTCCTTCTGGTGATGGAATAATGCTGGGACCTAAATTAATCAATCCCATGTTTACCGCCATCCCTGCGATCACTCCAGCGAGTACAGCTAGTATTCCTTTAATAATGGATGCTTTTACAAAAAAACTCAAAGTGTATGGGGTTACGTTTTTACTCTTTATTATGGCTCGTCAAGTTATATATATCATGCCTCTGCCATCATCTTCGCTTTCCCCTTACTTTTTCGAATTCGACAACTAACCACCTTATATTCAGGGCACATCGCTTCAGAGCAATGCTCGTCAGATGTAATAATGTTCAACATAATATCTGGAAAATGGAATGTTGAACTCAAAATTCCTGGTTTCATTTCGTCAGTTACATATGCTTTGATGTCTACTTTTCCTCTTGGACTTTCTACACATACAAAATCTCCATCTGCAATACCTTCTTTGATTGCATCTCCTGGATGAATCATTAGTACATCTTCCGTCAATATATCTACATTCCCTGTTCTTCTTGTCATCGCACCACAGTTGTAATGCTCTAATTCTCTATTGGTTGTAATGATATAAGGAAAGTCTTTCATGTAGGTTTCAATCTCGTGAGATTCTTCAAAATTCTTAAAAGTAAATTTTCCTTTTCCTCTTTTAAACTCATTAATATGTAATAATTGGGTGTCTGTTCCATCTGCCTTTACAGGCCATTGTTTTCCATTGTCACCAAGTTCATCCCATTTCACTCCGGCAAAGAATGGTACAATTTGAGAAATTTCTTCAAGCATGCCTTTTGCTGTATAATCCTCTTGCGCATAGCCCATTCGATTCATAATGTCTACAATTATTTGCCCATCCGTTTTCGTACCTTCAATTGGCTCTACCACTTTTTGAACCCGTTGGATTCTTCGTTCTCCATTTGTAAATGTTCCTTCTTTTTCAAGGAATGAAGCACCTGGTAAGATTACAGTGGCATGTTTTGCCGTTTCTGTCATGAACAACTCTTGTACCACAAGCAATTCTACGCTATCCATCGCTTTTTTCACTTTGTTCGTATTCGGATCTGTTTGAACTACATCTTCTCCTATAATCCAAAGCGCCTTTAAATCTCCGTCAATTGCTGCATTGAACATCTCTGGAATCTTATACCCCACGTGACTTGGAACAATTTCTGATTTATAAAAAGTATTATATTTTGAGTTCACTTCAGGGTTGGTTACATCCAAGTATCCAGCTCCTTGATGCGGTTGAGCTCCCATATCTGCTGCACCTTGTACATTGTTTTGACCTCGAAGCGGATTTACTCCTGCTCCGGGTTTCCCTATATTTCCAGTCAACATTGCCAAATCTGCAATTAATTGAACCGTAAATGTTCCCTGTGTATGTTCTGTAACTCCTAATCCATGAAATTCCATAGCTGCTTTTGCTCCAGCATACGCCAGTGCGGCCTTTTTCACAAGGTTTTTATCCACTCCAGTAATCTCCTGTAATTCATCCATATTCAATCGAAGAATTTCTTCTTTGAACGAATCAAAATCTTCACAACGATTTCTTACAAAATCCATGTCGGCAGCGCCTTCTGAAATAATATAATACATCATCATGTTTAACAATGCTACATTTGTTCCTGGTCGCAACTGTAAATGATAGGTCGCGTATTTTGCCAATTCAATTCTTCTTGGATCAATCACAATACTTGTGATATCCTGTTGCATGAATTTCTGTTTGATTTTAGCTCCTGTTACTGGATGTGCATCCGTTGGATTGGCTCCAATAACGATAATGCAATCTGTTAATTTTAAATCTGAAATTGAGTTTGTTGCAGCTCCGGTTCCAAATGCCCGCTGCATACCTAATGCTGTGGGTGAATGACACACTCGTGCACAACAATCAATATTGTTTGTTCCTACAACTGCACGGATGAACTTTTGCATTAAATAATTTTCTTCATTCGGAGTACGCGCTGAAGAAATTCCTGCAATCGCATCAGGACCACTTTCGGCCTTGATTCGAGTTAACTCAGATGCAATATGATCATATGCTTCATCCCATGATACGTCCTTAAACTCTCCATTGCTTTGTTTAATCTTTGGTGATCGCAAACGATCGGGGTGATTATAAAACTTAAAGGCATATCTACCTTTCAAACAGGTATGTCCCCCATTTGCTTCGGCATCAAAGGGTGCTTGAATGGATAAAATCTCGCCATTTCTTGTAGATACTTCCAAATTACAACCTACACCACAATATGTACAAATCGTTCTTGTCTTTTCTTCTGCTTCAATGGATTTAGAAGCAAATACATCAGATATCGCAGATGTTGGACATGCTTGAGAACATGCTCCACAACTTACACAATCCGATTCCATGAACGATACGTCGTTTCCTTTGACAATATGTGCATCAAAACCTCTTCCGGCCATTGTAAGTACAAATTGTCCTTGTACCTCATCGCACGCTCGAACACATCGTGAGCAATTGATGCATTTACTCATGTCGGACGTCATATATGGATGCGAAAGGTCCTTTGCTTTATCCAAATGATTTTTCCCTTCTGGATATCGTACTTCTCTGATTCCAACTTGAGCAGCAACATCTTGTAACTCGCAATTACCATTCACCTCGCATGTCAAACAATCCAACGGATGATCTGTTAACACCAGTTCAATAATGTTTTTTCGAAGTTTCTGAATTTTTGGAGTACTTGTTTCAATAAACATTCCTGCTGACATTGGCGTATGACAAGACGCCACGGTTTTCTTGGGTCCATCTTCATTCAATGCCACATCTACACTACATACTCTACATGCTCCATATGGATCTAAATTGGGTGCGTCACAAAGTGTTGGGATTAACGTATCGTTGTTTAACGAGCGTTTTACAAAATTTAAAATCGTTTCCCCTCCTTCAAATTCGTAGGCTTCGTTGTTGATGTATGCAATGTTGTTCATTTGTATTGTCGGTTATTCGGTTCCTCAGTTCTTCGGTTTCTCAGTTCTTCGGTTCTTCAGTTTTTCAGTTTTTCGGTTCTTCGGTTCTTCGGTTCTTCGGTTCTTCGGTTCTTCGGTTCTTCGGTTCTTCGGTTTCTCAGTTCTTCAGTTCTTCAGTTTTTCGGTTTTTCGGTTCCTCAGTTTTTCGGTTATTCGGGTTCCAATTTTTCTTCCTTAACTAGCAACTGAATAACTGATCAACTCTTTTTTACAATTCTTCGATTTTTCGGTTATTCGGTTCCTCAGTTCTTCAGTTCTTCAGTTTCTCGGTTCTTCAGTTATTCGGTTTCTCAGTTCTTCGGTTTTTCAGTTCCTCAGTTTCTCGGTTATTCGGGTTCCAATTTTTCTTCCTTAACTAGCAACTGAATAACTGATCAACTCTTTTTTACAATTCTTCGATTTTTCGGTTATTCGGTTCCTCAGTTCTTCAGTTCTTCAGTTTCTCGGTTCTTCAGTTATTCGGTTTCTCAGTTTCTCGATTCTTCGGTTTCCAATTTTTCTTCCTTAACTAGCTACTGAATAACTCATCAACTGAATAACTCTTTTTTACAATTTCTCTGTTAATCAAGTGACCTTATTTTTCGGATTGCTTATATTTAAATCATCCGTCTTTAACTCTAATTTATGATATTTTACTGTTGGCTCTCTTAATCTTCCACTTTTTATTTCTTTTTCTAAATAATTTAAAAGGCCACCAATTAATTTTCCTGCTTCGGACGCGGTCTTAAAACCTTCTTCGAATTCCGATTTGTCAATGTACTTTTGATCTAAAGCACGGAATAATTGTGATTTCACTTCCGATAAAGACCCTTTTGCGATAAATAAAAATCTTCTAAATTCCTTTGTCGTCCCTCTGTCAAATCCTTCTGCAATGTTATCCATAACTGAACCTGATGACCGCTTTATTTGATCTTTTAATGAAAATTCTTTAGCAAAGTTCTCCTTTGCCGTCATCTCATAAACTACCTTACATAGTTCTCTCGCCTTTTTCCAAGCTAAAATTTCTTCGAAAGAATTGATTGAAGGCATAGTTTTTAGTTTAATAGTTATTCGGTTATTCGGTTTCTCGGTTCCTCAGTTATTCGGTTTCTCGGTTCTTCGGTTATTCGGTTCTTCAGTTCTTCAGTTTATCGGTTTCTCAGTTTTTCGGTTCTTCAGTTTCTCGGTTATTCGGGTTCCAATTTTTCTTCCATAACTAGCAACTGAATAACTGATCAACTAAATAACTCTTTTTTACAATTCTTTGGTTTTTTTAGCTTAAATGATAGTGTCAGTTTATTTAGAAACAACTGAATAACCATCAACTATATAACAACGACCTTTCAATTGGATCACTTTACGTAACCTGCCCAATTTACATACTTTTAGGGAAGTTTTACAAATTTTCCGGTAGCTGTTTTTCCTTGAACAAACAATTTATAAAAATAGAGCCCTGGATTTAAATATTCGATATTTAAAACAGAACCGTTTTGAACTTGTTCTGACATTATTAAGTTGCCCTGAACTTTATAAATTTCAACATTTGCAGGGTATTTGAGATCATATTGAATTTGGAGTTGGTCCTTTACTGGATTGGGGAAGATATTAATTTTGACTGTATTTAAATCCTCTACTCCATTGTAAAAAGCGTCACTATAAACGACCCCTTGAATTTGATTATTTGAATTATAGCCTATTAGCTTCTTATGTTTGCTATAATCAGTATCATACAAAAATTCTTCTTCGATTCCAGCATTCAGCTTAAAACTCCTGTTTAAAATATCGCTAAACATGTTTTCATCGTTCAATTGAATCGTGCTGTCCGTATGAATGGCTACGCCCATTCCTGAAGGAAAGGGCTCGTTAAACGGAGTAACAACCATTCGCTGTCCTGGATATGAGCATGCCTGAGGATAATCGACTGCTTTAAAAATCAAGGTGTCTTCATTGTCCTCCTGAAAACTAAAACTTTCATTCTCCCATTCAAATAACACCTCCGAACTGCGGTGTTCTATCCGTTTCCAACTATGTATTTTATACCAAAATCCGGCAGAATCCAAATTTTTCTGAAGCACTTTAAATTTCCAATAAGTCCTCGTCTCCTGTCGTTGCTCCTGATACTTAGAACCTTCTACGATTTCATATTGAAATATGTCTCCTGCCGCCAGATCAAATATGCTCCAAAAGTCTATGGTGAATTTCCCAAGATTTAGCTCCTTTATCCCCATTAACTCATACGTTCCTCCTATAAAATCTGGATAATTTAGTAATCCATAATTCTTTGACAATCTCATTGTTAAACCGTTTGATAGCGTAATTATTTTAACGAAATCCATTTGTCCTAAGACATTTTCATACAGTTCAAACGATATCGTAGCCTGCAATGAATCTCTAAATTGCCACGAATAACCTACTGATTTATTTACTTTAAACACGGAAGAAGTAACCGAATCGTACGTTACATATTCTCCCGTTGATTTCAACTCAAGACTATGGCCCAAAAATTGAGGTGCCGTTGAATCAATCGTATCTGCTATTGGATTTAAATGATAAATGGAATCTGTTATAGAATCTACTTGGATCACATTCGTTATCTCATTTCCATTTGTGGAATAATGATATGTATATTCGGGATTGATTAATTGCCAGTTTTGGGCATGGCTGACACATATTGTTCCTATAAGAAACAATATTAGGTTGAACTTTTTCATACCGAAATTTAGTTGAAAATGACCAAAAAAGCTAGTACCGCCTATTAAAACTAGAATTACACTCCATTACATTACATAAAAAAACGCCTAAAATAACAAATCGAGGTTTACATGAGTTATAAAAAAGAAAGAGGATATCATACTTGATTTGTCCAATATTTTCCGGCCGCGAAAAACCTTATTTTGGTCGAATTCCTACGATACAAATATCATCTATTTGTTCATCGTTTCCTTCTTGAATCCATTCATTTAATGTCTTTTCTAACATTATTTTTTGCTGGTCCAACGACTTCTCACATAGATCAATCAATAAATTTCGAAGGTTTTTATGTCCAAATTTCCTGTTTTTCGAACCACCAAATTGATCTGCATAACCATCTGAAAATACAAAAATCGTGTCATTATTCATTAATTCCACCTCATGGGTCGTGTAGGGCTTGCTATTTGAAAATCTTCCTATTGGCTGTTTGTCTCCTTTAATTACTATGATTTCTTTATTTCTAAGAATCCAGACCGGATTATTTGCTCCTGAAAAGAACAATTTTTTGTCATGAATTGCACAAAGAGCAATGTCCATTCCGTCGCTCACTGATACATCGGATTTTTCAAATTCTGTAACAACAATTTCTCTCGTTTTATCCAGAATTAAACCTGTATTAGCTGTATTCAACTCTCTTACTGCCCTGTTTAACGCATTGTGACAAACCACGCTTAACATCGCACCAGGCACACCATGTCCTGTACAATCCGCTACTGCAAACAAGTTGAAATCTGCTTCCATCTTCGGATCGTGAATTTGATCCAACCAATAAAAATCTCCCGCTACCACATCTTTCGGCTTATAAAAAACAAAGGCCTCGTGGAAAGACTGTTTTATGGATACGATCGATGGAAGAATGGCGGTTTGAATTCGTTTGGCGTAGTCTATACTATCTGAAATAGCTGCATTTTGCTCTTCAGTAATCTTTTTTTGTTGTTTAGTTAAATTTAAAGTGCGCGCAATTAGAATTGAAATTAATCCGAGAAACAAAATCAACACAAAGGCACCTATTAGTACATATTTTTGCACTTTATTTTTTGCAATTAAAAGGGTTGCATTTTTTTCCTGAACGGCTTTTTCCTTTTGATATTCAAGCTGTTTAATTTTTGCTTCCTTTCGTGCTTTAAATTTTAATATTTGCTTGGTAGCCTGCTTATACACTTCTTCGTTATTGATGCTGTCACTATACATCAAATGGGTTCTTAAATTATCATATGCCTCTGGATAATTTCGTTGACGTTCATTTACTAATGCAAGGGCATCAAATGCTGGAACTAGGTTCTCCAATCCACCTGTTTCCCGTGATAATTTGATGGATTTTTTCAGATAAATTTCGGACGTTTTCCAATCATTTTTACTCATACACACGTCAGCATAGTTCCTATACGTTTCGGCCAACCGTCTTTTATCATCTATTTCCAAATAAATAACCAATGCTTTATCCATCAATTCCAAGGCAATCTCGCTGTTCCGATTTAGGTAATACGCTTGTCCCAAAAGAAGATAGGAATCAGCAATGCTTCGCTTATCTTTAGATTGAATGCGACTTTCCAAAGCTAATTTGTGATAAAATATAGATGAATCGGCATTTTTAATGGTCGTAAAATAATTTCCAATGTAGGAATAGCTATATCCTATATCGTAATAATTTTTAAGTTCTAGGCGAATCTGAAGAGCCTTTTTGTAATATGAATAGACTTCCTTTTCTTCGCCAATACACAAATTGGTATAACCAATGTATAAGTAGGAAAAGCCCATATTCTCTTTATCCTGAAGCGGTTCAGCTATACTTAAGGCTTTCAATGCATTTGACATTGAACCTTCGAAGTCGCTCTCATAAATACAGATGTATGCAAGTGAATTATATGCTGTTGCTTTTCCTTTTTCCCATTCGATTTGATTGCTTTGATCCAAAGCTTTTAAAGCAAGCTTTTTTGCTTCTTTCAAATCTCCTTGGATTCGGTATTGATTGGCTAACTTATTGGTTAATAAAATGACGTTGGTATCTAGTGCATTTGGATCAATGCTACCAACCAATGAATCCAAGTTCGTCTTTTGTGCAAAACTAACCGAGATTATTAAAAATGAAAGGAAGCACAGTTTTACCCTCTTCATGAAAATAAATTTACCGAATGTAAAACTTTGAAAAATGACCTTATTGATTTACGCACGTTTTTAATATGATAATTTACCCTAATTAATAATTATCTATCTATTAAACTTTTTCAAATCACGTAGGTAATAACGTAAACCAAACCCTAAGAAACCTGATGCGTTTAAGTTATCTTTGACAGCTGGATCTGCTCCAGATAGTATTCCAAGTCGCGAATAATTCACCGTTATGTTCAGCTTACGAGGTTTTACTTTTTTGAATCGAGGAAGTTGATATTCTATTCCATATCGTAAATAACTAGAGGGAGCCTCGACATCGTTCAACCAATCCACATGAGCCCGAAATGCTCCAATAACCACATTTCGATGCAACAACGTCTTAAAATTCACTCCTACTGTCAGATTGTTGTTATAATTATATCCAACGGCTGGTCCAATCTCAAACACAAATCTGGAAAACGGTTTGAATGCGGGCTTTTCATTGTTTAGTAATTTACCAACCGTTTCTTTCACATTGAACTGTTGCCCAATTTTATGTACGTAATTCAGGCAAAAAACAGACTCTACATTATTGGAAAAATTATAGCCGGATGTAATTCCAGCGTAGATCATTCCATTTTTCTTGCCTTTGACCAAATTGTCCAAAAGTTTTTTCTGAGCAACACAGATATTTAAGCTCCCGAAAAGTAATGCTAAAAACAGGATTGGAGTTATTGCCTTCAATTTTAAGTTGTTCATGTATTTTTATGGTATGAAAGGCCTATTATTTTTAAGATTGTCTTTTTATTCGATTTCTTTTATTTACGAATTTACCGTTTGCATTTTTTTCTCGGCACTATCTACAGTCTGTGCAATCAATGTATTAATTGTCATCGGTCCAACTCCGCCAGGCACGGGTGTATATGCAGAACATTTTGCAATCGCATTTTCCAAATCAATGTCTCCACATCCTTCATTGTGATATCCTGCATCCAATAAAACCACTCCATCTTTTAACCAATCTGCCTGAATAAAGCGTGGTTTCCCTACTGCTCCAACTACAATGTCTGCCGTTCTCAAAATATCAGGTAGGTTTTGTGTCCTAGAATGACAAATCGTAACGGTTGCATTTTTATTTAGCATCATCATAGCCATTGGTTTACCTAAAATTGGGCTTCTTCCAACCACTACCACATGTTTTCCTTCTAATTCAATATTATAATGCTCACAGATCCGCATAATTCCTTGTGGAGTTGCACTTCCGTATGCAAATTCTCCCATTGTCATTCGACCGAACCCTAAACACGTTACGCCATCTACATCTTTTTCAGCTTCTATTCGATCAAAGCAGAGACGCTCATCGATTTGATGAGGTACCGGATGTTGCAATAAAATCCCATGTACATTTGGATTGGCATTTAACCCATCAATAGCGTCTAATAATTGATCCGTTGTTGTTTCTTCGGGCAAGACTACTTTTACAGATTCCATTCCAACTCGTATGCACGCATTTCCTTTCATTTTGACGTAAGTTGCTGACGAAGGATCGTTGCCAACTAGAATCGTTGCCAAAATAGGTGTTTGACCTGTCACCTCTTTGAGTTTATTTACTCGCTCTAATAATTCGCCTTCAATAGATTTAGCTAATGCTTTTCCGTCTAGTATTTTTGCCATATTTATTATTTTAACCGCAAAGACTACAAAGTTTTGCGCAAAGTTTGATTTTTTGGTTTTTGTTTTTTAGTTCTTGATTTTTGGTTTTTGATTCTTGATTCTTGGTTTTTGGTTTTTGGTTTTTGGTTTTTGGTTTTTGATTCTTGATTCTTGATTCTTGGTTCTTGGTTCTTGATTCTTGATTCTTGGTTCTTGGTTCTTGGTTTTTGGTATCTATATTGTGCATTTCAAACCTTAAATCAAGATTTTTTCATCCCATATGGGACGTCTCCTTCCTTAAACTTATTTCCTTTATAGCTTGAATTTGATAAATATTTCATGAATCCACCTAACATTTTACCTATCCTATCTAACTTAATCATGGCTGTATCGAATTCTTCTTTCGAGATATAATTAAAATCAAACGCTCGATATAATTGCGATTTAACTTCGGAACCAGAACTTTTTGATATCGATAAGAAATGAATAAATTCCTTATTTCCCCCTCTGTCGTAACCTTCTGCAATATTATCCATCACTGAACCTGATGATCTCCTTATTTGATCCTTTAACGAAAAATCTCTGCTAAACAACTCTTTTGAAGTGTATTGAAATATTAGTTGGCACATTTCTCTCGACTCTTGCCATACTTCCAAATCTTCAAATCGAACTACTTTCGCCATTTTATTATTCTATTACTATCTATTAATCGGTTGGGTTCTAACAAAAATCAGAATTCAAAAATTAAAAATCGCAAGGCTCTACACAAAGTTCGCTTTTTTTTAATTTTCAAAATATTGATTCAATTCACCATCGAAATACTGAATGGCATTTTTTACTGGCAACGGAATTCCTCCTCCATGTGCACATAAAGAGGTGGCCTCTAATGTATCCAGTAAATCAGTAATTAATTCACGATCAATTTTGTATCCTTCGTCTTGTGCTTTCCCAAATAATTCCTCTCCTCTTACTGTCCCTAATCGACATGGAAAGCATTTTCCACAGCTTTCATCAGCCGCAAACTTCATTAAATGTCGCAAATAACCAATCATTGGATACTTTTCTGGAATACTTACTATTGAGGCATGGCCTAATAAAAATCCTGCTTTGCTAAACGACTCAAATTCCACATTTAGCTCATCTATTTTTGATGTTGGCACCATCCCTCCTAATGGTCCACCAATATGCAACGCTTTTACGGGTTCCTTAAAACCTCCTCCCAATTCGTTTACTACTTTGGAAAGCGATTCACCCATTTCTACTTCATACATTCCAGGGTTATTGAAAAACGAATCCAAACATACTAACTTGGTTCCAGTTGATTTCTCTGTACCTAACTTTGCATACTCGGATCCACCATTTTTGATTATCCAATGCACTGCTGCCAAAGTCTCTACATTGTTTACAATTGTTGGCTTATTAAACAATCCCTGCTGTGCTGGAAATGGTGGTCTCGTTCGTACTTCTGGACGCTGACCTTCAATTGAATTGATTAGCGCAGTCTCTTCTCCACAAATGTAAGCGCCTTTTGCTTCTATAATTTTCAGATCAAAATTGAAGCCTGTTCCTAAAATATCTTTACCTAATAAATTTTGAGCTCTTAATTCATCAATGGCATTTTGAACTATGGTTACGGATTCTGGATACTCTGCTCTGATATAAACCACTCCCCATTCTGCTCCAATACAATAGCCACCAACCATCATCCCAAATAATACTGAATGTGGCCGCTCTTCTAATAAATATCGATCCGAATATGCTCCCGGATCACCTTCATCTGCATTGCAAATGATAAACTTAGTATCTGATTCTTCATTTCGACAAAAGCCCCACTTTACTCCCATTGGAAACCCTGCTCCTCCTCTTCCTCTAATATTTGAAGCTTTCACTTCTTCCAATACCTCCTCAGCAGATCGTGAAAGGACTCCTTTCAATAACGCATAATGCGTCTCAAATCCTTCATAAGGCGCTGTAAGTACTTCTTTTGTAGCTTTCACGTTATACTTACGTGCCGATTCGATTTTGATCTCCGAAATGCGACTTATATCTGTTCCTGAATAATTCTTTCCTTCTACGTGAAACGCTGAATTTTCGTAGCAACGTCCTAAACAGCACATATGTCCAATCTCTTCTTTTTTGTAATGTTTTTCCAATTCAGATTGAACAGAATCTTGTGTTTCTGCACACAAACATGCAGATCCATTACATACATAGGCTTTTTTCCCTTTGTTCTCCGGCTTTAAAAAGTCATAGGCCGTGATGGTTCCATAGGTATTGGCTTTCCCAACCAAAAACTCTTGTGCTATTTCTTCCAATTTTTCTTTCGAAGGGGTTCCTTGCTCCTCTTTTGCCGTTTTACCTAAAACTTCAAAAAGGTTATTCTCTAAACCTCCTCTTCCGGATAATTCACTTAAATTTTTGGACATATTACTTATTTCAAATTACAAAGTCCCTAATTTAATAAAAGGAATGAAGATTTACATTTTTACCAGTACTTTTTGAGTATTTACCAACAGTGATCTATTTTCATACTTTTGAATTTCCCCAAAAATTGAAAGCTTTGGATAATTCTACTACTAAATCGCATGAAAATTTCAAACTTAAGCTCTTTTCGAGGAGCTTTTTCTCTTATTTCAGCAGTAAGTTTATTGTTAGGGAATTGCGGAAAAACGAGTCTACTCCTTCTCCCTATAAGTCCACGCAAGGGAGGAATGGATTTCCTTAATCATGGTGTGGCACTATCATAGTTGATGGGCCCATAAAAGTTTGATAAAACATTTCAAAACCTGAGTCTCAACATGTTCAAACATTTTAAAATAGGCTTTATGAGATAGAGTTTCTTTATCTATATTCATGTTTTTAGGATGCAAGTAGTACACTGTTTCCTAAGTTCCCTTAAAGCAACTGTAATTGCATTCCCATCTATTTCTACATATCTCACTGATACCCGTATTTAAATTACAAACGTAAATGGTAACCGAAACGAGTGGATCATAAGCCCAATTATCTGTAGAAGTGACAGCATTTTCAAATACGAAATGTCTCCACATCAATTATCTTCATGTGCTCAAACATTAGAACAATCTGGATCACTGAAGGACCAATTCATAGAAAAATCAACAAATTGGATAATTGTGTAAACAAACTTCCAGTTAAAATAATTAACGTTATTGTAAAAAGAGTTGATTTTTATTTTACAATGACGTTAATTACAAATTAGTACAAGCTCATTTAACCCTAAGATCAAATGAGCTTGATCTTTTATTCATTTTTCAATAGACTTTCTTACTGCTTAATGATTCTTCCTGTAACCGTAGATTGATCGCTGGTCCATTTCACTATATATACGCCTGGTCTTTCATTAGATAAATCAATGACAACACGATCGGTAGAATAATTATTTTCCCAAACCATATTTCCCAGCATATTAAATATTTGTAATCTTCCATCCATATTCCCGGCAATATTCACTGTAAATAAGCCTGTTGTGGGATTAGGTGACATTTTAAGATTTTTACTCAAAACGTCCAAAATCGGATCACTTTTACCAGATAAGTCATCATCGTTGCTCTTTGCTAATTTACCACCCTCAAATATATTGCTCTTACCTCCACAGCCATCAATATAAGCGTGAAAATTAGATCCCAAGTCCGCATGAAATCCAGGTGTCAATTCGACGTAATTAAAAGCATCAAAAACGGCTTTTTCATTTACTTGTAACGTAGCCGATGATGTAATATAATTTGATGCTTCATATTTTTGATGGTAGTTTGCAACTCCAGCTGAAGCGTTCAAGCTTGGTAAATTCCAAATGGGCATACATCCATTTTCGCAATATTCTGCAATATGAAACCTTCGAGTCCGTTTGTTCTTTTTAGGTCCATACTTAGGTTTTCCTTTTCTATTATAACCTTTGAACAGCTTTACTTCTAATGCTATATGGTAGCCCGTGTTACTTTGCACCGGTACATTATTTAAATAAATACCTATATTTCCTGGCGTGCTAGCATCAATTGTTTCTATCCAACCTGTAGTATATATATCTGTAAAACCAGGCAGTTGAGAATAATTCCATTCCATTACGTGTGCTCGTACCTTTGCATCTTGAGGAAGGAAAACGTTAATATCAATAGCTGTTGTACCACATCTTAGTATATGAGCTATATCCCCGTCTAAGTCCTGAGCTGAACCAACAAATTGAAAAGTACCCGGAGTAACAGTATAACCATCTGATTGATCTCCTTGTTGACCAGATTGATCTGGATAATTCTGACCATATGACGATAAGCCATAAAGCATTAGAGGAATCAATAATATCTTATTTATATTTTTCATAGTATATTTTTTAATCGAATTAATTAATTAGTTGAATAGTTCAGCCTAATTTTTCTTAAGCGCATCAAGCTCTTTTTTCAATGCAATAACATACAATGTCAATTCCTCTATTTTTTGTAACAATTTGGCGTCCATGGTTCCTAAATCAATACCCGACTCCTTAACTTCTTCAGCTGAAGGTACATTTGGCAAATGACTGTTTTCATTAATATAAAATTCAACTTCTTCTAAAGACATCAATCCATAATTTTTCGTGAATACATAATCAGGCCAATCGGCATTTAGTTTTACCACAACTCTCTCTGCAATCATATCTCCATTCACCGCAAATTTGTACCCTTTAGAATCATTTGTTCCTATACTTACGTTTCCATTGTTCGCTAAAAATAAATTATAGTTAACAAGTCCTGTAGTACTCCCAAATGGTTTCCAAAAATTTAATCCTTTTATAGGCGAAAATTCGGTGTATTCTATTCCCCACTGACCATGTGTTGCTCCATCAGTACCACCTAACAACAAAGAAGCATTTTGACCATCAAGCAATGTAAACCCCTTAACGTTCAAGCCTACATCAGTGCTATTATCACCTTCAATCACCATTCTAGTCGTATTTAATAAGGGATGATTATTTGGAATTCCAACACCAACATTTCCATTATCTTTGACAACAAATTGTGTACGCGGCGTACCTGTAGTTCCACCTACCACAGTAGACTTAATTTTTCGTATTTCGAAGATGCTTAACAGATTACCTGGTACTGGACCTCCTTTATATATAGGAATAGGCGTTGTAATTCGTACTCCCGACTCTCTTTCATAATAGAACGAACCAAGGTCTATATCTAATTTTGCATTTGGATTTGATTTCCCGATTCCTACATCATTTGACTCCGCGGTTAAATAAACGTTAGTTCCTAAACCAGTCCATTGACTGAAACACATTGTGGCTGTAGCTCCTACAAAAACCATACTTAATAATACTTTTTTCATATTCTTATACTTTATAAATGTTATAAATGTTTCTACAAATAAATGACGCATACATGCTCTAAGAGCCCTAAAAAACAACCTTTGTGATGAAACACATGAAAATTGTGATAAAGAAAAATGAAGCTTTTTACTGCTGGGATAAAGGGTCTATTATATGTGTTAAAAAAAATTAAAGGAGATTTTTTTGTTCCTCCTTTTGCCCTTCCCACATGTTTATTTCCTCTTAAATAACATCACTTAAATGAGCGCTTTCATTCAATAATCTTCTCAAAATAAAATAGATAAGGACATTTAATAGAGAGACATTATAACTTATCCGGAACTAAACCATACCATCGCGTTGGTGTAAAGGACATTTAATTGGTTGAAAATCTAATTTCAACATCCAGATATTGTGTCCGAATGGCATGCCTAATATTCTAAGCACCGCTTCAATGCTGCCCCCTAATCATTAAAGCACCCTTCTTCCTAAATTTCAGTAGCTAGATTGGAACTCGATGAAGTAAATCGTTTACCTTAATTTTCTTTTTAAGAAAAGGAATGAAAAACCTATGAAGGGGAAATTATAAAGCGATTCGTTAAGAAGTAAATGAATCTCAAAAGCTAGTACCAGAGCAAATAAAATTTGGACACTCTTTGGAAAGAATATGATGCAAGACCGGATCTAGTTCTATTTATTTTTTAATGGTAAGTAAATTACAAAAGAAACTCCTGCATTCAAGATATTGAATGCAGGAGTTTTTAATTTCAGGAACTTGTCTTAGAATTGAGTTGGGAAATAATGTTTTCCCAACTCAATAATTCTTACCGGTTCCTTAATCTATAAACTTAGATTAAATTTGAATTTTTATTGAACGACTACCTTTTCAGTCAATCGCTCGTTTTCATATCTAATTTGTACCATATAAATTCCCGATGGTTCAGTTCTTATGTCTACTTGGAATTGCTTACCTCCTAAATGGGTTTCGTTAAGCACTTCTACTCCTTGCATATTCTTCACACGGATATTCACTTTAGAACCATTATCCACATTTTCATCCAATACTACATTGAATTTACCATTCGATGGATTCGGATTCACTTTCATAAAGTTCTTCTTAGGACCTACTACTTGCTTTACCTTTTTTGGAATCGTGATTTTTCTACAATATTCGTCTGTACAAATAACTCCGTTTGGATTCGTAACCGTTACTTTAAGACAAATCTGATATTTTCCGCCTCCGATGGTAATGTCTAAACCTGGAGTAGAAAATGTTCCATAAGGGTTTCCATTTTGAGTTACGGTCCATTCATATGAAATGGTCGAACCGGCTGGACCGTATGAAGATAAATTTGTAAAGATATAATGTCTAGGTCCAAACACATTGCTTATACCTACTTGTGCAAATGAGAAATTTGCATTCACGTCACAATCTTCGTCTTCACAATTATTAAATACACTGAATGTATGTACTATTGGTGTAACCGAATTTCCATCATCTAAAAAGAACGTTACCGTTACTACATTTACTCCGTAGTTCTGGAAATGCCAAGTTGGGTTCATGTCAGTAGAGGTGTTTCCATTACCAAAGTCCCAAAGATATGTTACTGTTATACCTGAAGACACCACAAGATCTGGTGTAAATGTAAAGATGCAATCATCAAAGCAATAGCTTATCTCCGGCTCACAAATTTGTTTTACCTCAAAGCACGTAGTTGATTCACATCCTAGCAAACCAGGAACGTTTGCATCACTCCAAGCAATGGTTACACAATATTCACCATCTCCCATATTTGGAATTTGATGTCCTCCAGAAAATGGAGTTCCGCCATTATATGTCCAAGTGTAGGATATCGCATCAGAATATGGTCCAATCAATCCAATTAGTGCAGGTGACGCATCACAATAGATTACATCCTTGATTGTAATTTCTGGTCCTGTTCCTTCTTGGATTATAAATGTAGAACTTACTGGATCACAGAATGTACTTGTCACAACCAATGTATAAGATCCATACTGGCTTGGAGTAAAACATTGTCCACTTCCTACCAAAATTGATGTCATTGTAACTGGATCGTTAAAATACCATGACCATGAAGCTGGGTTATCCAATGAACCTGCTGGTCCACATAATTGCTGAAAGTTCTCATTACATACAGAAATGATTTTAGGGATTTTAATGTTTAACGCAGGCAAAAGTGTCATCTCTATTGACCCCATTCCATGACATTCATCTCCATTATTCCAAGCTTCCACATCAAATGTTCCTCCTGTAGTTACAGTAATGCATTGTGTAGTGGCTCCATTTGACCATAAATAGTTGTCAAATCCAGCTGTAGCACATAATTGCTCCGTTTCATTTGCACAAAAGATTGGATTTCCAGAAATAGAAACTACTGGAGCCGAATTAACAAGCTCCACTTCATCCAAAAAGATGGAGAATTGATTTGCGCTTGGGTTTCCATCATCTTTTACTCTAAATAAAATACGATCATATACTCCTGCATCTGCTCCACTTAAGGTAAAAGCGTTTGAATACTGATGCCAAATACCATCATCCGGCATAGGTGTGGTTTCAAATAATAAAAGTCCAGTACAATTGTTTCCTGACACCAATAACACTTCTATAATTTGTTTATTGATATCTAGGATTGTAATAGGATTAAAATCAACAAAAATTCCAGGTTCGATCGTTAAATCATGTGGTTCAACTGCTCCCCAAAAAGAAACATCGTAACAACCTGCTTCCAATGTTTTGGTTAACGTACCGGTGATTCGCTCTCCTTTCGTTTCTGCCGCACCACCTGCTCCTGTAAAAGCATTTTCTGTTTGAAACAAATGTGCATAGCGATCATCTCCATCCCGCTCATCCAAGATTCCCCAACTGTTGTTTGGAATATCTACAGCAGACGAGGGTGAATTTCGATCCATCAAATCCGCACCTGTACCTCCACTGGTAAACATATAAGGATCTGTACATGGCTGACTCCAACCCGTAGCAGCGGTAATTTGTCCTGGTCCGGATGGAACAGGTCCCAATTCAAAATCAGGATTCATAACACAGTTTGTTTGCGCCCAAACAAACGAAGTACCGATCAACAAAATGGCACTTAACATTAATCTTAGTTTTCTCATTCTTTTTTTTTAATTATAATTATAAAAATATCTACCATACAAATATAACTATAAATTTATGTTTAATTTAAATCTTACTTGTTGTAATTATAAAATTTAAATATTATTTCACTGATAACGGGATTAATCTAGCTTCAAACCATATTTGTTCATTTAAATTTTACACTTTTCACACAATTCATTTTCTGCGTAATTGCGAAATACTTCTTCTTTCAAAAAATGAATTCCACAGTTCTAATTTAGAATAAAGAGAGAATTAGTTAACGCCCTTATCTAAGTTGAACACTTTCTGTTGTTTTAAAGTAAGATTATAGAAGTACCCGGTGAATACCACACATTGCAGATTCGAATCGTTCGAACTGAATTAGTTAGCTAGAAAATTTTGAGAAATGATAGCTTAAGAACTAAATACTGAATAAGTCAACTTCTAATTAACCATTTTTATTGGCTGAGAATTATTGAAGGATATTACGACGCCCCATTTGCCTTAAATTGAATATAATTCATCAAACCGTTCGATTACCAAGTCCGCTTTAGAATAATCTTGATTTTTGGAGTTGGGACTTTTAAAAGCAACGCAGTATATTCCTGCGCTACTCGCGGCTTTAATACCATTGGTTGAATCTTCAATCACCATGCATTCTTCCTTTGAAAAACCCGAAGCTTCTGCTGCTTTTATGAAAATTTCCGGATTTGGCTTGGACTCTTTTAAATCTGCTCCGCTTAATTTAGCTTTAAAATATGGGCTTAGTTCAAATCGTTCAAACACACTATTTATGGTATACCAAGAAGCTGAGGTGGCTAAAACCATCGTAATATCCTTTTCATGATAAAATTGAATCAATTCTCGCACTCCTTCGATTAAATTTAAATCTGGATCCGTCCAGAACAGGTCTTTAAAATAAGCTCGCTTGATATCTACCAATTCTTCTGGTGCTTGATCCGTATCAAACTTTTCTGAAATCGAACGACAAACATTAATCGTAGATTGCCCGGTATATGTTTCATACAACGCTTCCGACACTTGTGCTCCAACATGTTCAAACATTTTGAAATATGCTTTATGATGCAACGGTTCGGTGTCCACGATTACTCCGTCCATGTCGAAAAGAATTGCTTTAAACTTCATTTGCCAAAGATAATGACTCTCGACTTAGGTTTATGATTCTAAAAGTACAAAATCAGAAAAAAAATATAAATTCAGATTTAAACCTTAAACACATTAAGTAGTCTAATCGATTTTGATAATGTTAGGTGAACTAAAGTTTAATGTTTAGAAGAGGGTTAAAATATCGTAAACAGTTATGCTATCGCCTGGCAAATTAATAAATAAAGAGATGTACCATTATAGCGTGTTTATTGAGATGAATTGTCTTAATTTTATAATGATGACAATCCAATCCTCATTCAAGTATCGTTAACCGCTTATTTATTAAGCCCATTAATGTTTATCTAAAATGGGTTCAACGTATTTTTTTATTAAGTTTAACACCATTATCTATGTTGAGAAAGTATTTAAAATCAAATAATACAAATATGAAGAAAACAATCTTACTACTCTTAATTGCTGGAATGATGCATTCCGTTATGCACGGGCAACTGAATCCAGCAATTACATCCTGGTTACAAAACGATTCCCTTACCGGAAGCTACTATAGTTCTGGTAACTCAACTGCAATTGGGAATAACATCTTGGTTAACTGTCAAAAGGTTGAATACTCAACGGATTTCGTTTATGTTACTACCGCAGGGATTCCAGCATATCCAACCGGTCCTTTTTTAGATGGAAATCCATCGCAAGCGGAAGATCAAGACGCCATATTTAAATTCCCATTGAATCCACAGCATAATCCTGGGACGGCCACTTCCACCAATGGCGGAAACATTGGTGTATTTATTGACGGTGTTGCCCTCTTTGATTATCGGGATGGTGTAGCTTGGAATACCGCTACAGGAGCGCTTTGTGGTGGTCCAGGAAATCCTCCTTGCGGCGGAGGACCCGGTTCCACGCAAGCATGGAACCGAGATGCAATCCCTGCTGAAATGGATGGATTTGATTGCTCAAAAGGGCATCCAGCAATGGGTAATTATCATCATCATCAGAATCCATCTGCGTTTAAGTTGGATTTAGACGTGGTCTCCTCAATTTGTAATTTATATGATGCGGATGGTTTGTATGCCATTGACAACACAGTGCATTCTCCATTGATTGGATATGCGTACGATGGTTTTCCTATTTATGGTGCTTATGGCTATCGAAACACGGATGGAACCGGTGGTATCACTCGGATAAAATCGAGTTATCATTTAAGAAATATTTCCAATAGAACGCATCATGCGGATGGAACGGATGTTGATGACGGTCCAACGGTTGGCTCAACCTATTTTTTGGGGTATTTCAGAGAGGATTATGAATTTATTGCGGATACGAGTCAGGATTATTTAGATGAGCACAATGGTAGAACCTGCGTTACTCCCGAATATCCAAATGGAACCTACGCTTATTTTTGTACGGTTGATGCGAATTGGAATTCCTCTTATCCCTATGCAGTAGGACCTACTTTTTCTGGTATGGTTGAAGATAGACTCGTTAATTCCATCGGAGAAACAACAACGGTATATATTGAAGGGTCAGATACCACTACGAATCCACCAGATACTACATTGTTTATTCAAGCTGATTTTCAAAATGTGCGCATTTCTGTGTTTCCAAATCCAGCAACGGATATTCTTGCCATTCAACTTAGTGGTTTAAACCGGTCGGTTATTCAGGTACAACTGGTTGATTTGCTGGGTAAAGAAGTATTTACAACCCAAATTAACCCTGGACAAACAATCGCATCTTTTGATCTACAATCATTATATCAAGGAACATATTTCATCAAAATGAGTAATGGGACCGTAACCAGATCTGAAAAGATACTGATTAAACGACCTTAGTTTCCCTACCGCGATATCACCCCATTACAATCCTCCTTAATCCACATAAATAAGTTGTATTAAGGAGGTTTTTTGTACTGTATATTTGATTTAATTTAAAAAAAAACGTTCTTGCTTATATTATCAGAGACTATTTAGAATGTTGTAACTATGGACGTATCAATCGATTTTAAACAAATATATAATGGGTCTCCGGACCTTTGTATTTCCATTGGCCCTGAAGGACAGGTCATTGAATGCAATGATACATTACTAAATGTACTTGGATATTCCCGGGAAGAAGTTTTATCCATGAAAGTTCCTCAATTTTATCATCCATCTGAAATAGATAAAGTAAAGGAAAATCTTAATTCATTTTTTGAAATGGGCAACATCATTCATACTGATTTTTTGCTGCTCAAGAAAGATGGTAGTACGCTTGAAGTAAGTTTACGCTTTACCGCAATTACAGATGATAATGGAAATCGATTGTATTCCAATGCTGTTTGGAGGGATGTTTCTGAACTAAAGGAAACTCAACGTGCATTAGAGGAATCAAAGTTGATCATTGAGCAGAAAAACGAAAGTATTTTGGCCAGCATCAACTACGCCAAAAGAATCCAAAAAGCCATTCTTCCTCCAGCTAAAATGGTGAATGCATACATGAAAAATTCATTTATCCTCTACAAACCAAAGGATGTAGTTGCCGGGGATTTTTACTGGATGGAAAAAATTGAAGATACTCTTCTTTTTGCTGCCGCAGATTGTACTGGGCATGGCGTTCCAGGTGCGATGGTTTCTGTTGTTTGTAACAATGCCTTGAACCGCGCTGTTCGAGAATTTAGGCTCTTGAATCCAGGATACATCCTAGATAAAGCACGCGAAATTGTATTGCAGGAATTTGAAAGGTCCGAAGATGAAGTAAAAGACGGAATGGACATTGCACTTTGTTCTATTCAGGATTCGTTTCTCTCCTATTCAGGCGCACATAATCCATTATGGTTGATTCGAAATGGAGAATTGCGGGAACTAGAGGCCGACCGACAACCGATTGGAAACTTTATAAAGCCTACCCCATTTAAAACGCATCAGTTGGAATTAAAAAAGAAGGATGTGATCTATATTTTCTCGGATGGATACGTTGATCAGTTTGGAGGACCAGACGGGAAGAAGTTTAAGAAAAAACAATTGAAAAAATTGCTTACTAGTATTCATTCCAAGCCTATGGAAGAGCAAAAAGAGCTCTTGGAGGCTCGTTTTGAAGAATGGAGAGGGGAACTTTCACAAATTGATGATGTTTGTGTGATTGGGTATCGGTATTGAAAAAAAATCACTTTGACTTTATCTTTGACTGTGAACTTTTCATGCATCATTCAATATTTCATTTAGGAACTTAAATCAATAACCAAATTGGTGATTTTATATTGCTTTTCGTTCTTAATCATGATTATCATTACAATTTTATTCCAACAATCCCTTTTGGCAATCCATCTCTATCTCTCTGAAAGAAATCAATAAATGTTATATTAGGAGGTTCTGCTATCAATTTCGCAGGAAAAATTCACATCATTTTGTTTGATCTAAATAAGATGAAAAGAAAATATTTATAACATTTCACCTTTTACTCCCTTCAAAAATTAATTGTTATTTCCAAGTAGGGTTTTAAGTCCGTGAATTGTTTTAATCCTATCTAAACCTTGTTTTCAGTTACCCATTTTAAAATTCGTATCTTTACATTGAGTTGGGGGTCCTGTTGGATCAATTTGTTTATTATGTATGTATGTAACTTTAATTTCTATGTTATCAATTTCTGATACTAGTGCGCAGTATATTTTATTTTTAAAGAAAAACCTGAAGCGAATCAGTCTTCTTCTATTAGTATTAAGCTTCAGTGCCATGGCTCAAGCTGCCGATTGTACCTTCAATGGCAACGGAGATGGCACTAGCTGGTCTGATCCAAATAACTGGAATTGCGGACATGTTCCTGATCCTTCTTCTGAGGATATAATCGTACCTGGAGGATTTGACGTTGTGTACGACCTTAATGTACCGCTGGTCTTAGATGGTGGCAATGAATTAAAAATTCTAGGCTCTATTGATATGAAGGATCAATCCATTTTATTAACGCATGAGGATAGTGAATTGACCGTTGGAGGAAATGGATCCTTATTTAATGTCGATAAATTGAGCTTTTCTTCTGGTGCTACCGGATCTTTTGGAAACAACACTAATACGGACGTTGATTCCTTAAATATTACAGGAACTTCGGAGGTTAACATCAAATCAGATGACTTTATTGTGAGCATTTCACTTACCAATGAAAACACCGGTGCCGTTACTGGTAATGGTTGCATCACCTATTTAGGAACGCAAGCTGACTTTACCAATTCTAGTACTGGTGGAATCTTTGGATGTACTTCTACTATTGTAACCGATTGTGTTTTTTGTAACTTGATTCTATCTGTAAAATATCAATCTATCGACGTGGTTTTACACGAAGACGGTGTTGAAATATCATGGATCACCAAATCGGAGAAAAATAGTGATTTCTTCACCATTCAGCGTAGTTATGATGGCTTGCATTGGGAAGACATCTATACATTGGAAGCTGCTGGAAGTAGTGATGCGGAGCAATATTACATGCATGTAGATACGGATCCGTTTATCGGATTAAACTATTATCGAATCATTGAAACAGAAACGAATGGTAAAACCAATAAATCAGCTATTAAGCAAATTACCATTAGTTCTAAGGACACATTCAAAATGACCGTTTTTCCAAATCCCGTACACGTTGGTGAACCTGTACATGTGCATTTTGAAGGTACTTTTCCTGGTCATTTATTGCATCTGACTATTTTTGATAACAAAGGTCGATTGGTACAAACCGATGTGGTAGAAACGGATGAGTATCATGGGGTTCATATTGGCGTGGATGTTGATCATAAATTGAAGCCTGGAACGTATGTAATCAAGGCTATCAATGGTTCTAATAGTACAAATCATAAGTTAATTGTGCAATAGGATTCCTTTCTTGCATTTACCACTATTACCTTCTGATTACTAATGATATAGGCGTTATTAGTAAAATGACACGCGTTACTGCTTCGCTCAAACGCGCGCCATTTAACAGTCGATTGGTACAAACCGATGTGGTAGAAACGGATGAGTATCATGGGGGTCATATTGGTGTGGATGTAGATCACAAGTTGAAGCCTGGAACGTATGTAATCAAGGCTATCAATGGTTCTAATAGTACAAATCATAAGTTGATTGTGCAATAGGATTCCTTTCTTGCATTTACCACTCTTACCTTCTGATTACTAACAATATAGGTGTTATTAATGAAATGACACGCGTTACCGCTTCGCTCAAACACGCGCCATTTATCATTTATGTGGAATTGAACTCAAAAGTTATTTCAGGTAGATTCATTTTGCATTAAACAAATCAAATTGTTTTAGGATGGATTACTATTAATTAGCGATGCTGTCCATGATAACTCCTTCGATCGTTTGATCGTCTGTCTTTCTATTTGAAAAATTTCGGCATAAAGCCGGAAATAGATCACCTATTTGGGTATTTTGAAGATATTTCGATTAATGGAGGACTATTTTATTCTAATTCCTTTCTTACACTCATCACCATTATCTACTGATTATTAATGAGATAGATGATCATTTATAGAATGACGCGCGTTTCCGCTTCGCTCAAACGCGCGCCATTTATGTATCATAGGTTTGTGTAAACCTATTTTAGGACGAGACAGTTTCCGCTTCGCCAAAACGCACGCCATTAAGGGGGAAATTATTCCAATTCTGCTAGTTTTCTCATAATGCGTAACCAATGATTCCGCATGTGGCCATTCGAGCAAGTAAAGTCGTTGGCTATTAACGTAAATGCGTATAGCTTTCCTTTTTTGTCTTTTACGTATCCTGCGTAACTTTTCACACGACGCATTGACCCGCTTTTTGCATGGACATTATTTTCAGCCAATGTACCTTTCAATAAATTTTTCATTGTTCCTGTTTTTCCGGCTATAGGCAAGGAATTGTACAAATCATCAAATTGAAGTGTTGAATCTGTTTTGTATAATGCCAACATTCTAGTTAATTGAGCTGGTGTAAATGCATTGGTTCGAGATAAACCGCTTCCATCCGACATATAAAATCCATGCATATTTATTCCTTTTGCTTTCCAAAAATCACGCACCGTCATTGCTCCGTCGTAGGTAGTTCCTCTTTCGCCTTTATTTGCTGAAAGGAATTTCAGGAAGCATTCTGCATAGAAATTCTGACTTACCCGATTGGTATGATTTATTAATTTTAACAATGGAGGTGAATATGTCACTGAAACTTGTTTTCCTTTATATTCTTTAAATTTGCCCGTCTCTGTCAGTGCTCTTACCGTAGTGCATGAATCGCTTGTGCCTACCCCATTTTCAGTTAATTCTTTCATCAATAAATAGGCACATGTAGCCGGCGGATCATAAATCTGAGACTTTACATACAATCGTTTTTTCTTTTTAGATTTGGTTCCCCAAATAAAACGCTCGCTTGAATACGGTGCTCCCGAGACATAAATAGCCGAATGTCGCTGCCTCTTTTTCGATACAACATTGTTATGGATTTGAAGATTTGGTTGCAATGGATTACATGTTACCTTCATAGAATCTCCTTGTTGCGTTAGTTTCATGGCACAAATATTCTCCCTAAGTGACAATCCAGAAATTCCTACGCCGTATTCTCCTTGCATATCTTCCCAAGCCCAACCGGTTGGCACCATATTATAATCAAAGATCCGCGCATCGGATATAATTTTACCATTGATTGAATCTATTTCCAGTTTTTTAATGTCTCTTACCCATCTTCTAAAAATCGACTTCTGTCCGTTTGATGGAAAGGTTAATGAACCTAGCGAAGGATCTCCACTTCCTTTTATATAAATATTGCCATTCAGAGTCCGAGTGACTTTATCAATTTCACCATCGTACATTATGGTCGTTGGAAAATTATAATCGGGCCCGAGCATTGCTAATGCTGTTCCAGTTGTGAATACTTTCATGATCGAAGCCGGAACCAAACTCATACGCTGATGACGTCCAACCAATTCACTATCTGCCGCAATGTCTATGATACTAACGCCCCACTTCGCATGTTCCAGATCACTTATTGTATCCAACTTGTTTAAGTAAATTTTCAATTTTTCCAATGGGGTTACTGAATCACCTTCCAGCGTATCTTCTTCAAAGGAGATATCCAACGAATCAGATAGAATGGCTACTTCATTTTGGTTAGATTTTACTGGTTTTTGCTGACGTACAAGCAAAAAGCTTTCAACCAATACAATCAGTATTAGAGCTGAAATGACTCCAATTAATATTTTCGTTTTGCTTGTCAAAAAAAGGTTCAGTTTATACTGTTTAAAGAGGTGTTTTGTTTCACATCATTAAGTTAGTATAAATCGATCATGTAGCCAAATCTAAGTTGGTTAATCAAATAAAAATTAAGGGCGCAAATAAATTAATTGGAGAGGGTTTAGTATTAGATAGTGAAAACAAAAAACAGAAAGTCGATCCGGTATAGTCCACAACCCGAATCGACTTCTGACAAGTTGCAATTATTTAACGTCTCACATTTGTAGGCTGGTCACTTCTGGATTAGTCCTTATAAAAAGGAGTTAGGTTAATTTAAGTAACTATTCCATCTGTAACGCTTCTACTCCGTTAGACTTAATTCATTGCAGGTTCATAGGCGTTATTTGTTAACTTTCTACTAAACCATTCAATACATATAAAAACGTTGGTGATTTCACTGTTCTGTTCATTCCAAGTAATAAATTATTAATCGTAAGCAGTTCAATTTGTTACTCTGCCTTTTATATGTTTCTTGAGATAAAGATAAGACACCCTAAATGATCTTCCTATAATGATTTACCGGTTGGTAGTTCCTATTTATCCGTTGGGAACTTTGGTAAACTTATTGAAGCGGGACGATTGATTTCTCTTTGATTCTTCTAATTGATTAAGAGGTCGTTGTTAATTGGTACAGTAAAGATAAAAATCAAAAGCAAACTCTAAGTTTTACCAGAAATTAGTACTGAATACACTTGTTCACTAGACACCAAACGACACCGGTACGAAGTAACAAAGCGCTTTTTCAGATTTTCAATCCGATCAATAAGACATCAAGGGGAGAAATTGAAAAACGTTGATCCTTTCACCCTACCACCCATCGCTCAAACCTTCAAAATTTGCTAACAAAAAACCGAACTATTTTGGTCCTCTACAACTACTAATTATCAAGATTTTGAAGGTGATTCAACCCACTCCAACTCAAAACATTTTAAACCGATTATAGTGATGGAAGAATTCAAAATTCATTTGACAAAAGCGCTTTTTCAGATTTTCAATCCGATCAATAAGAACATCAAAGGGAGAAACTGAAAAACGTTGATCCTTTCACCCTACCACCCATCGCTCAAACCTTCAAAATTTGCTGACAAAAAGCTGAACTATTTTGGTCCTCTACAACTACTAATTATCAAGATTTTGAAGGTGATTCAACCCACTCCAACCCAAAACATTTTAAACGGATGCTAATGATGGGAGAATTCAGAATTCATTTTCTTTTATTCAGATTCGATTTCGACTTATTTTATTTGAGTATTACCAATCTTGCTTAAATCCTCATTTTTGAGTAAAATCTCTTGAAATCCAAGTTTTAGAATCAATTTGTAAGCTTTCAAAACTGATTCTACCGCCTTCATTTATGCTTTTTGTGCTTGAACCTATTTACCAATACTTCTAATTAATTAAAGAAATTTCTCCAGGAATGCTTCTTTTCTCTGACGCGCAACTTTAATCATTTGTCCATCACTCATTTGCACCTCTCCTCCATCGCCTTTCATGTATTTTTTTACATGATGGAGATTGACAATCGTTGATTGATGTACTCGAATGAATCCGTGATCATGAAGCAAATCTTCATACGTTTTCAGGGTTTTACTTACCAAAATCGGGGCCTCCTCTTCGCAAATAAATCGGGTGTAATTTTTATCTCCTTCTAATCGTAAGATCTTCTTAATTTCCAAAATATCAAATCCAGCGAGATTGGGAATCACGATTTTTTTCACTTTATTTCCTTCCGCTTCGTAGTTTTCAATTAGGATTTTTGTACGCCCATCATTGGATTTCTTTTCATCCAATTTAGAATTTAATCGTTCTATCACACTTCTTAAATCACTGATTTTGATAGGCTTTAGCAAGTATCCAAAGGCAGAAAACTGAAATGCCTTAATTGCAAACTCATCATAGGCAGTTACAAAAATCACTTCACAAGACAGATGTTCAATCTTTTTAAGCACATCAAAACCGGTTCCATCTGGCATTTTAATATCTAGAAAAATTAAATCTGGATTGTATTTCTCTATCGTCTCAATTCCAGATGATACATCTTCGGCAGTAGCCACCACTTCAATTGTTTCCGAAAAATACTTCACCAGAATTTCTTTCAATCCTTCACGTGCATTTAATTCGTCGTCTACAATTACTGTTTTCATTTTGTATGAAGTTGTCAATCTATCTATTCTATTAATTCAATTCAATTTAAGTTCGGACTCTTTTATTCTTTTTTGGCACAACGTTGTTACCGGTCCAAGTTAATTAAAACCGTCACCTTTGTCCCAATCACTTCGTTTTTGGATCGTATTTCTTCCATCGTAATCGCATTTTTTGACCCAAGTCTTTTCTCAATGAGATTTAATCCTTGTGAGACGTGATTTTGAGTCTCACTCTTCTCTTTTCTAGAAGCTTCAATTCCAATCCCATCATCAATTATCTCGCACTTTAGAAATTTTCTTTCCTTCACTTTATAAAAGTTAATGATAATCTTTCCATCTGTCTTTTTAGGTGAAATCCCATGCCAAATGGAATTTTCGACAAACGGCTGGATCAACATGGTTGGAATTTGTAAATGCGCCATATCCTCGGACTCTAAATTGATTTCGTAATCCAATTTATTTTCCAATCGGGTTTGTTCTAACGACAAATAAAGACGGAGACTTTCGACTTCTTTCTGAAGGGGAATTGTTGATTTACCTGTGTTTTCTAACGTATTTCGAATCAAATGGGCAAAGTCTGTTAAATAATCATTGGCCTTTTCATGATCATCTTTTAAAAACATACGTTGTATGGAATTGAGCGCGTTGAATAGAAAATGTGGGTTCATTCTTGCCCGAAGTGCTTTTTGCTCAAGCTCTATTGCTTTTCGTTCATTCTTAATTTTTCTTCGTTGCCAAAAAAGAAAAACGAGCACAAAAACTAAAAACAGCAATAATACCAATCCTATTACCGCTATATTTCTTTTTTCAATATCCCCTTCTTGAATTTTCCGTTTCAACTCCAAGGATTCAATTTTCAGATCTTTTTGTTCGGTTTCAAATTTGGTTTGAAGTTCCATTAATTGGCCATTGGTCCTTTCCCGATTAAACGAATCTGATAATTCTACAAATGTTCGATAATGCTTTAGCGCTTCTTCATGCTGGTTTAACCCAGCATAACTAGAAGAGAGAATTTCGTTATTATCCATATCGATAGATAATGCATTCAGTCCTTCCGCCATTTCTAATGATTCCTTGGCATACTTTACAGCCTTTCCAAATTTTTCCGCTTCATGATAGCCATTTGCGATGTACAATAAGGAAATGCTCGTGCCACGTTTTCTTCCTATACGCTTGTTAAGCTCTAATGCCTGAAAAGCATAATCCAGTCCTTTATCATATTCTTTCTGGCGAATCCACATCAACGACAGCATGTTTAAATTAGCCGTTTGTGCTCTCACTAATCCCAATTCCTTTCTCAATTCGAGCGACTTTAACATAAACTCTTCTGCTTTCTTGTATTTTTTATCCCCGAGATAAGTAGCAGCTATGTTTTGATAGCAAAAGGATTCATGTTTTTTATCTCCCAATTTCTGTGCGAGCTTCAAAGCCTGAAGATGAAAATCCATTGCCTTTTCATATGTATGTTGATGCTCATAAATTGAACCTATATTGCCCAAATACAGAATCAGATTTCGATCGTCTTTTGCTTCTTTTCCATAATGGACTGCTTTTGTATAGCTTTCCATAGCCTTGGAATATTTACCTTGCCTCTTATAAATTTGCCCCATATTATTAAGGCTCATTCCAATTTCTCTAGTATTGCCTAAACTCTGATGTATTACGATTGAAGAATCGTAATATGTCAATGCTTTTGAATAGTCTCCTAAGTCCAAATATTCACCTCCAATATTATGCAATACATTCGCCCATCTTTTGCGATCATTCATTTTCACCCAAATTTTCAAAGATTTCTCGAAGTACTCTATGGCTTTTTTTGTTTCAGCGTCACGCCCCATCAATAAGGCCTTTGCATTGTAAGCAATCCCCTTTCCTCGATCGTAATCAATTTTTTCTGCTAATTTCAGTTCTTCTTCAATTATGGCGGGCATCTTATCTAATTCCCCTACGTGCCCATAGGCAATCTGTAATTTATTCAATGCTTTAACCCGTGTTGTATCTTCTAATGCAGGATCTTTCAGGACTTGTTCTAGAGAGTCAATTCGATTTCGGGTAGAACTTTCATCTGCTATGGCATTTAAAGTGACGAAACCTGTGAAAATGACGCAAAGAAGATATTTAAGTTTTATTGTTGTGTTGCTCATCTAATGGCAATCTAGCTTTCTTCATGCGTTTAAGCAAATTAAACTTATTGCTTGGTAGCCTTGGATTATTTCTTGGTAGAGCATCTGGAATAAAAATGAAAAAACAATAATAAAGTAGATCCTTTTAAGAAAAAATCACCGGCCCCTCATTATAAAAATGAAAGATCGGTGATTTACTTATCTTATGTATTGAACTTTATTAAAAAATAACTGCTATTGAATCACTACTTGCTTTGATAGTTTCTTATTATCAAATCTCAATTCTAATAAATAAATCCCACTTGGTTCATTCATTAAGTTGATGTGATATTGTTTTCTTCCATTTTGAGTATCGCTATAGACCACCTTTCCTTGCATATTTCGAACTTTGATATCAACTGAAATAGATGCATCAATCTTATCTTCTAAAATCGCGTTGAAGTGTCCGTTAGATGGATTTGGAGATATTTTCATGAAATTACCAAATCCACCTCCTGGATTTGGATTTCCAATAGGAATTTGCGGTACATTGATGACTCTGCAATAGGTATCTACACATTGTACTCCATTTAGATTCGTAACTGTTACTGTGAGGCAAACATAATATTTTCCACCAGGCAATGTAACCGTAACATCTCCCGTATTATATGTTCCTATATTAGTAGTTGTGTTGAATAAATTAATATCCCACTCATAGGTAACTGAGAAATTTGGCGTACTAAAAGTAGAGTTATTACTGAACTCATACGTTCTTGGAGATCCTAGTTGTACAATTCCTACTGTTGCAACATTAAAGTGTGCATTTACTTCGCAGATTTCATCTGCACAATTGTTGAAAACGCTAAATGTTTGAACTACCTCAGTTGTATTAAATCCATCATCAATGGTAATCGTTACTGTAACCAGATTCACACCATAATTCTGAAATTGCAAAGATGGATTCATATCTGTTGATGTTTGACCATTTCCAAAATCCCAAAGGTAAGTTACTGTTGATCCTGAAGGCACTATAAGGTCAGGTGTAAAGGTGAAAATGCACTCATCTTCACAATACCTAATGGTAGGTTCACAGTAATTTCCAACGGTAAAACAAGATTGTGACTCGCATCCTAACAAATTTGAAACATTAGCACCACTCCATTGAATGGCTACACAATATTGTCCATCTCCCTGATTAGCAACTTGATAAGCATTTGGACCACCCACTGAAATAGGACCAGAACCATCATCGAATGTCCATGCATAAGATAGGGCATCAGCATAAGGTCCTACTAATCC
Source organism: Cytophagales bacterium (assembly GCA_965277185.1). Taxonomy (GTDB): domain Bacteria; phylum Bacteroidota; class Bacteroidia; order Cytophagales; family JAHDFW01; genus JAHDFW01. Next base: position 34,899 of record CBDICC010000060.1, read on the forward strand.
AACCAAAGCTGGCGCTTCTTCACAGTAATTAACATCTTCTATAGGAATTTTTGGACCGAAGCCTTCAACTACAGATATGGTATGGTCAGACGTAAAACCACATTCATCTGTCATAATCAAGGTATATTCTCCATATTGTGATGGGGTGTAACATTGAAATGAAGATAATAAAACTAGTGCATTAGATTGGTTAACTCCCCACCACTCGTATGTATAAATATCATCCGTTGAAAATGTAGGACCACAAATTTGCTGAAAATTATTCGTGCATACATTTATAGTTTGAGGTAAATCAATCTTTATCTTTTCCTTAAGAGATATTTGATCTAAGAAAAAGCTACCTACATTAAAAACATTATTGATGTTTCCACCAATTTCAATTTGATCTAACACAGAACCTGAATAATCTAATGGAAGTTCAAATTCGAAACATATTGTTGTCCAACTGTCTCTTGAAGGATTGATTGGCACATTTTGTTCAACCATAGTACCATATGAATAGCTTGTTGAACCCGAATTTCTAAATTGGATGATAAAGTTTGTTCCACTTGAAAAAGTATTCACTCTGCATTTAAAAACATATTTACTTCCCGGAACTAGTGAGCTATTTAACGTACCTAATAATGACTCGCCTGCCATTTCATTAACCTGACTTGAACCGATCATTGCAAACCTAGCGTAATTCTTCATCTCATCTGTTGGAGTAATAGGCCCTATTGGCGAAAAATAATGACATGGAGGACCTGCAGGCACCGTCCCTAGATTACACTCTGGAATTGTTACTGTAGTACTCAAGCCAGCGGCAGAATATAAATCTGGCGTTCCAGTACTTCCATTTAAGGCTTGTGCGTAACCAAACTTCCAACCTGTGGCTTTTGTAATTTCTGGATTTGAAGATGTACTAAAGGTAACAGGAACCACAACGGAGTTGATTCCAGCATCAGTACATCCAACACACATTCCTAAATTTGTAAATTCACCATTCATCACCAAGTTCTGAGTAAAACCTAACAATGAAACGGAGATCGAAAATAAGGTTAATACTATCTTTTTCATATTCTATTCATCTTTTAATTTAACATATACTTTCACAAATCTATCTTACGAAAGTATCTTTTAAATCCTAAAAAAGGCCTTTTGGGACAAAAGACATCAAAATAGTGTCAAATGAAAATTGCGATTTCACCTTCTGGGATAAAGGGGCTGTTCTATGGGATGACAGAATTAAAGGATAATTTTCTGCACCTCCTCTTTGTATGTTTTCCCTACGGGTATTTCCTCTCCATTGATAAAAATAGCATGAGCACTTTTTTCTGTTATCTTATCAATACGAACAATAAAAGAACGGTTAATACGAAGGTATTCTAACTTATCCGGAACTAAATCAAACCATTGACGCAAGGTGCATCGGATCAGGTATTGTTTTGCTTCTGTATGAACTTCCAGATAATTTCCATCAGATTTTATAAATCGAACCAATTTAGACTCCACCTTAATCTTCTTCCCTTTCTCAGGAATGATGATATATCTCTCTTCCGGCGTAACTCTTTTTAGAACCTGACGCAACAATTCTCTTGAAATATCTCGATTATAAGTGAATACCTTAATTTTAAAGAATAAATAAATCAATACCCCTACTAATAACGTCAAACAGATTCTAAACCACCACGTACTCCACCAAGGATTCAAAATAGTTATAGGAAATCGAATTACAGCTCCATTCGGTTTGGCATCGAACACTTTCAAACGCATCGTAAACCAATACTTCCCCGGTTTCATCGAAGCAAACGAAAGATGACGGTCCGACGTCTCAAAAAATTGAGTAGAATCATCACTGCCTTCAGATTGTAGTGAATAATCAAATATGATTTTATTATCAGCGCCAAATGAAATGGCTTGGTAAAATAATTCTAGTCGATTTTGGTCATGTGCTAAACACAATCCATCATTCAAATCAATAGAATCTTTCAACTCCTCATCGTTGATGATAACCTTTTCCAATCGAAAAAAGTAATCTACTTTATTGAACTTCTTATCAAAAAACGATTTAGGTACTGTATGCAATCCATTTCTCGTCCCAACCCATACGGTTTCTTCCTCAACCAACACACTGGTGACCTGATTCGTTGTTAATCCATTTTCAACATTGAGACATTGTACTTTCCAGTTTGTATTTTCGTCATTGCAGATAATCCTGAACAACCCTTCATTGGTACAAGCCCAAATCGTAGAATCATTCTCCACCGTAACTTCAGTAACTATAGCTGAAATAGACGGCGCAACTCGCTTACATATACCTTTATCTAAGTTGTATTCCAGAATCCCCTTACCAAGCGTAGCTAATAACAATTTGTTATGATGCCATAAATCAATATCATCCGTGCGCACACCTATCTCTTCCGGTAAAAGCGGAATCGTCCCGTTTTCAGGCGAATCATAAGCAAATAATCCGTCCACAGATGCGACATAATATTTACCTTTATAACACGCTACATCTTCTGGTATAATATCTAATGCAAAATCGGTTAATTCATCAGCCTTCAAACCATTGACTTTCAAAAAGTTATTTTTACAAGTAATTAATAACGGATCGGTAGATTCTGAAAATTTATTGGAAGAAAAATGTGCTTGTACAAAAATACTATCTTGTTTAGTGGTATTTTCAAGACGTAATTTATTCCCCGTGTTATAATACAAGCAACCATCATCACGCAATGCCATGTTTATCGGTCTAACCAAAAAATTCCTCCCTTTTTCATACGGTGAGAATTGAGTTTTGCCTCCCTTTTGATTATATGATTGCAATTTCCCATCTTCGTAACTAACTAAAATTTCATTTTTAAATCGTATTATTTGTTTTACGGAAGATTTTTCATCTTTAACCACCGTATTCAATTCATTCATTGGTTTCTTCAAAAGAAACACCCCCGACTCAAGGGTTGAAAACCAATAATTCTCCTCATGATCTTTGATAACTTGTGTAACACTATACCCCTTTAATCCACTCCAAATAACCTTTCCTGTTTGATCTATAAAAGAAACCCCTTCATTTAGCTGACCAAGAAAGAAAGATTCGCCCTGAATTGTACCTAATCCAATGCTCGACTCAGCAAAATCAATATTGCGAGAATAAATCAATTTGTTCTTAGAGTTATATATTTCAAGCATGGTTGCATCGGAAAAAGCGAATGCTTTTTGATCATTTAGTATAGCGAAATTATAATGATTTAAATTAATATTAGACTTTGATTTATAGTATCCCTGCTCTTCGTCCCTATCATATACGGTACGCTTATCACTAAAATTCAAGTGTATAAAACACCCTCCTTTCTTATCAAGAAATGAAGCAATATAACAGCCTGCTAAGGGACTAGCAAGACCATGAACAACTTGTTTCCCTGTAGAATCTATTTTTACAAAATCGCAGGAAGCACCCATCTTTGATCCTGCCACAAATAAAGATTTATCAGAATTTACATATACAGATCTAATCGTCCCTAATTCCTTTTTTTGAAGTTTTTCATTATACTTATACGCTATTACACCTTTAAAATCATGATTAAAATAAAACAGCTTTCCACCAGCAGTCGCTCCCCAAACATCTCCATTCGTTTGAGGGAATAAATCTATTATGGAAATCCCGGGCAACCCATCTTCAAGCCCATAGGTCTTAAATTTACTCCCATCATATTCAGCTAGCCCTCGATCTGTTGCAAACCATAAATGCCCTCTCCCATCTTGGTAGATATTATATACTTCTGAACTTGGCAATCCATCGGCTGTGGTAAAATGCTTATACTCGGGATTTTGAGAAATGGCAAATGAAACTACCATTTTCAAAAGAAACATAACTAATAACAAAATTTTCTCCATCATCCTCAATTCAACTCGTATCAATTTAATTTAATAAACACAACTTTATTAAATACAAATAATTCAATATTTGTAACCCTATATTTAAATAAAAATATATTTAAATAACACATACGAACATAACGAAGTCCAAACCAAGATAACGTGAAATCTTGATGCTAGATCGTAATAAAATAAAGCAACTTCAATCATTTCAATTATGCCATCAAATGAACATTCTTTTGTTGTTGGAAGTATATTCAAAGCTCCCCCATGATCAGCATCATAATTTTAAATAGAAATTTGAAGATTGCCTTGGATTATTTCTTGGTAGAGCATCTGGAATAAAAATGAAAAATTATAGATTGACGACTGATATAAACTTTTATCGTTGCTCTGTCTAACATTCTGTAAAAGGTATATCTTGCATATTGTTTATTAAAAGCTACTACCTCGTAGTGCCTCTAGATTCGTCCACACAAAAATAAAAGATATGCTAATTCGGACAGAAAAATGCACCGCATCTCTAACCAGCCATGTGAAACCACACTCACAAACTCTTGCTAAATTTCATTTCATTTTGCTTTTTCTAGTGTTCGCATTAACACAAGGAAATGCACAAATATTATCTGCGGAACAGCAAAGACAGGTCGACAGTTTAAATGCGTTCATCCAAGATCCACTAAGTCATGATACGAATGTCGCTTGGGCAAATCTGGATATAGGGATTATTTACCATTTGAGTAATCCCGATACTGCCATTCTATTTTGTAAAAAAACAGAAACAATCAGTGAAGAAAACAATTTTGTTCCCGGACTGGCTGAAAGCTATACGTGGTTGGGATATCTTTTTCAGCAAAAAGGAGATGTTTCTCCCGCATTAACTTATTTGACCAAATCATTAAACATATTTAAAAATGGTAACTATATATAAATTTACATAAAGAAAATTTATATATAGTTACCTAAATTTTAATTCAAAAAAACCTAAATCGCTATGAGACGATTTAGGTTTTTTCAATTTTCAAGATTGCTCTGTTGAACTATCTTTAGGTGCTTAGATTTATTAGTTTTTAATTAATTTCCCTTTATAACGTACGCCAGATTTAAATGTTAATTCATAGAAATACATCCCCGAATCAAGTGTGTCAATATTCATAATTGCCTTTTGTCCATCTAACTTTATTGATCGTACCGTTCTACCATTTAAATTCACTAATTCAATGGATCTTAATGGCTTCTTTGATTCAAAGAACACGGTATTTTTAGTTGGATTAGGATACACATTCACTGGATTCTCATCTAATTCTGATATACCATTTGGCAATGAGGTTAGATTTAAAGTCACTAAACTATCGCACCCTTCTTGAGTCATCAATGTTGCCGTGTATACGCCCGTTTGACTTTCCATATTGCCATCAAACAAAAATGTCTCATCATGGGCAATTGAGGTGTCAATAGTAATATCAAAAGATGAATTCACCGTAAGATTGGTTTCCACCAAACTATCGCAATGTTCTCCATTTAGCGTATCTAAAATCATTTGAGTTGTATAATAAAGCACACCATGAATTAAGGAACTATCACATGAAACAGCTGAATCGAATGACAAAGATGGTGTCGTATAGATTGTTAAGTCCAAAGTAACTACAGAATCGCATCCTACTGCATTAATCAATGTGTCCTTTGCTGTATTGTTATTGGAATAATAAGTAACGCCATTGATCCAAGTTAAACTATCGCAAGATTCTAAGACATCTGTTCCAGAATTACTGTAGTGAATTGTTAAATTTAATGTGACTACGGAATCACAGCCAACCGCATTTATGAGTGTATCTTTTGCAGTCGTGTTAGAGGCATAATAAGTGATGCCGTTGATCCAAGTAAGGCTATCGCAGGATTCCAATGAATCGACTCCCGTATTGCTGTAATTAACTACTAAGTTCAATGTTACTATTGAATCACAACCAACAGCATTTATGAGCGTATCTTTTGCGGTGGTATTGCTTGAAAAATAAGTTACTCCATTAATCCAAGTTAAACTGTCGCAAGCGACTAAATTGTCCGTTCCAGTGTTGGAGTAATTAATGGTTAAATTTAATGTGATAATGGAATCGCATCCAATCGAATTGACCAACGTATCTTTAGCAGTGGTATCACTGCTGGAATAGGTCACACCATTAATCCACGTATAACTATCACAAGCAACAATGGTATCTGTTGAATACGTTGGGGTACAGTTATATTTAAACAGGACATTGCTTCCACTATTTGATAAATACTTAAGGTATAACGTATTTCCAACTACTATTTCACTAAAGTAAGCCCCTGCATTGTTCGCATCAAACCCCGTTGGTGATGTCAGTTCTATCAATTCAGATCCATTGTATCGAAACAGATCAAAATTTCCGTCATCTCCATAATAGATTGCGTACACATCATTCAGATAGGCAACCATTTCGCTAATCAATCCTCTTGAAGAAGATGTAAATCCAGCTGGAGTTGGAACCTCTTTTAAAGTAGTTGTTCCGTCGTATTCAACCATTGTATAGTTGCCTGCATTGTTGTGCCAACGCATGTAACTTTTGTTATTCACAACTACCGCTGCCGATTGGTACCCCTTCCCATTATCATCGTATCCCGTTGGGGAGGTTAACGGAGTAAATGCGGTCCCATCGAATTTCATTAACTCATAAGCGTAGGTGTTTGTGCGAAATTTCATCATTAAATCAGATCCAACAACCGTAGAAGATCCAAAATATCCAGCACTATTCGCATCATAACCAGTTGGTGAATCAAATACCGTTAGAGAAGTTCCATCATATTTTACAAGATCGTAGTTGTTGTCATTCCCTTTATATCTTAAGTATAAATCGCCTCCCATTTCAATCGCTTCTCCTTGAAATCCGTTTCCTCCTCCATCGTAACCAGTAGGCGCCGCTATCTCACTCAATGTAGTTCCGTCATATTTAAATAGTCGAAAATTAGAACCGTCTGTTATATATCGACAGATTAAATCTCCGTTATAGACGAAAGCTTCCCCTCGATATCCTGCAAAATTACCAGCAAAACCAGATGGAGAGGGTATTTCTGTTAATGTGGTGCCGTCATACTTAAAAAGGTCATAGTTGCCGTCGTCGCCTTTATATCTCATATAAATCGTATTTCCTATCGAAATAGGATTTCCGAAATATCCATTGTTGACTCCTGTAAATCCTGCTGGTGAAGGAATCAATGTCACATTCGTTCCGTCGTATTTATACAAATCAAGGTTTAAATCTCCCGTTTCTCGCGACTGCATATACAATATATTTCCAACGGAATAGGGATTTCCTCTATAATAAAAATCAGTTGGGGTAGAAATTTCTGTTAAGTTCGTGCCGTCAAATTTTTGCAATGAAAGTGAATTATCATCCGCAAAATATCGCATGATTAAATCGGTCCCATGAATCACGGGGAAATCAAAATATCCCCTGCTTGATCCTGTATGACCAGCAGGATTGGCAATTATATTTAATTGTGTTCCATCATAGTTGGCCAATGAAAGATTACTACCGTCGGACTTATATTGCATGTACAACTCACCTTGAAATTCAAGCGGATAATTTTGATATCCACTTCCACTGCCTGTATATCCAGCTGGAGAAGATACTTCTACCAATTGTGCATTCACATTCACCAGACACAACGATGCCAGACAAACGAATGTTGTTTTTATAGATTTAAACATTTGATAATTAATTACTTAATAAATAATATTTAGTGATTTATAAAGCATACAACCTCCAACATTCGATTTTCAAACATTGGAGGCCGTGCCTATTTTTTTATTGTTTAATGATTTGAGTTATATTTCGATCTCCATTTTGATTGGTAATCTCCAAAATGTATACTCCTGCTCCCGATTCTGATAGATCAATCGTCGCTTCCATCCCAACTATATTTTGCCGGATTGTAAGCAATTTACCTGTTGCATCAAATAATCGAACCTGAGCAATTGACTCTTTTGCTTGTACTTTTAAGAAGTTTACTACAGGATTTGGGAAAATTGAAATATGCCCAAATTCTTTTGAATCAATACCTACATGTGAACCTATTGTTACACTTGCGGAATCTATACATCCATTAGAGTCTGTTACTTGAACGGTATATATTCCACCAACCAAGGCTACTAAATCTTCCGTGGTTTCGGAGTTACTCCAAGTAACATCATACGGAAATGTTCCTCCCGCAATTGCTAAATCAATCGATCCGTCGCTTCCAAAACTTGATTCGTCTTCGGAAATGAATGACATATAGATCAATGTATCAGGTTGATTAATCATTACACTCCCTGTATCAACGCATCCCAGGCTATCCGTTACTTCATAGTTGAATGTTCCGGCAGGTAAGACGGTTGGATTCATTCCAAACCAATTCTCTACTAGATTTCCTGAGCCTCCCGATGCATTTAAAGAAACCATTCCGGTGCTATCTCCATAACACAATACATCCGTTGACATCGGGTTACTCGTAAGAGCTATTGGCTCATTAACCATCACAGAACCAGAAGCTTCACAACCAAATGCGTCCGTTATTTGATAGCTATAGGTTCCTTGAGCTACATTCATTGTGTCAATTCCAAACCAAGAATTAGTTAACGGTGCGGTTCCTCCAGTCATTTGCATGCTTACAGTTCCTGTGGAATCACCATTACACAATACATCCGTGCTCATTGGATTGGCAACTATTTGTGGTTGCTCGGTTATAACGATTGAGTCCATTCCGTTACATCCATTTGAATCCTGAAAATGCACATAGTAGGTATCCGCTTTTTAAATCTACGATTGCAGTAGAATCATCCAAATCTGTGGTTCCATCGTTACTCCAATCATATTGATATGGTGCGGTTCCTCCAGAAAGAGCAATTTCACCTGTTCCTGTGGAATCACCAAAACAATCTACATCTGCGGTTGACAGTGCATAATCTAATGAATCAGGTTGGTTAAGCGTATATTCTATGGTATCTGCACAGGTGTTTACATCTGTTACAATCAAGGTATTCAGTCCTGAAGTGGCATTGGAAATGGTTGCATTATTTACCCCATAACTATTGTTTGACGCATCTAACCAATTGTAATTATACGATGTCATTCCACCAGCAATGCTTGTTTCAATGTAACCATCTTCAGATTCGTAACATAAAAGGTCACGTGTAGAGTCAATTTGTAGAACCGGATTACCATGCACAATTAATTCTACCTGATTGGACGATACATTTTCGCAACCATTCGCATCGGTTACATACGCCACATATTCTCCAGCTACCGCGGTAGAGAAACTTGTTTGATCTGAATAACATAAGGTATCAAAACTCATTACGGACATGTAACTTCCTCTTGTATAGTCTCTATAACTGATATATGGTTGTTTTCCATCGATATCAAATGAGATTGCGCCTACTTCTCCTGCAGTAAACCCATAATCACCTACTTGTTCCCAAGAAGTACCATTGTAAGACATTACTGAAGCGCCTTTTCCATTCGCTCCATCTTTGAAGGAGGAATACATTTTACCTTCTGAGTCAATTTCAAATTGTAAAAAGGAGGTAGAACTTCCTGCAGGTCCAAAATTAGCGGCACCTACTTGTTCCCAAGTTGCTCCATTATATTTTAAGACATTTGGTCCATTTGCATCCCGATAGGATACGTACACGGTATCGTTGTATACTTCTATATCAGAAGAAGATATGGTACCTGGAGAAATTCCTCTTGGCCCAACATATTGCCATGAACCTGCTTCATACTTCATTACACTCAACTTATTAATTCCGGAAGATTCTTGAAATGACGCGTATGGCGTTCCTCCATCAGAAATTGTAAAATCAGGAAAGAAAGCATTCGATGCATTAAAAAATTCTGTTCCAACTACATCCCAAGTAGTACCGTTGAATTTTTTAACGGACGCACCAACTTGACCTGCATTTGAACTACTATAGCCCACATATAACGTATCATTAAAAAACTGAAGTTTGCCTTGAGCAGCTGTAAGAGGAACATTTAATCCTGTACCTACATCTACCCAAGAACTGCCATCAAAATACTGAACTACTAACCTGGAAATACTTGAATTATAATAGGTAATATATGGAACCCCGTTTTTATCCACTTTAATGTCAAAAAAGCTAATATTCATTCCTGCGAAATTGGCTGGTCCGATATTTTGCCAGGTCCCTCCTTCATATTTCATTACTGCTGAGTTTCCGTTTACGTTTCCAAGTACATATGGCACACCATTATGTACATCTAATGCTGTTGAATTAACCCATCCTGCAGTAAATCCTTCATTACCAATATTGTACCATTTGGCATTTGGGGTATTAAGGTTTTGCCAGCAAATTTCATTCACTCCTGTTCCTGTTACAGACAAACTTGCCTCGCCTCCTGCACAAATTTCTACACTTGCTAATCCATCTAAACTTGGTGCTGCTGGTAAGGCATTCACTTTAAGAAAGGTGGAATAGATAGAATCACAGCCCTTGGATGTGGCATAATTATCAGAATAAACCCCATGAGATGATTGCATTACACCATAAATCAACGCACTATCACCTCCACATATTTCTATTGTATCTTGGAAGAGATAAGATGGATTGACTATTAAGTTGAAGGTAACAAGGCTATCGCATCCAAGTATTGATGAATACATTACTGGGTAATTACCAGCTGTACTTTGGAAGGTTGATCCAATTAAGACACTATTACCTTCACATATTTCTATGTTTTCTGATAAATTATAAGTCGGATTGGAATCCACCACAAAAACTGCATTTGCCTGACATAAATTTGCATCCGTCACCGTAACTTCATAGGTATTAGCGGTTACATTCGTCAAATCTTCCACTGCTCCTTGTCCATTGTCCCAAGAATACATAAAACCACCTGCACCTCCGTTTGCCGTTATATCTACGGCTCCATCGGCATTTGTTCCACAAGTTTTAGAAATCACTCCGCCTACTATTATTTGTGCTCCTTCCGTAACTTCTACATCTAATTCCGAAACACAACTTCCATCCGTTATGGTACAAGTCCAAATTCCTGCCGGTACTCCTGTAATGTTTCGTGTGGTATCCGCATTTGGTGTATTCCAATTAAATGAAACGCCTCCTGAAGCGGAAACCACGCTTAAATTTATGTATGCATTGGAAGTTCCAAAACAAACATTTCCTCCCGTACTATCCAATTGTACAATCGGTGTTACTACCAGTGATACAGTTGTGTCCATTGGTTTTTCACATATAACCGGTGGAATAATCGTTGAAACAACCCAATCCGTCAAAGAATCCATATTGGTTAGCGCTCCGTGATGATTGTACCCACTGAAATCCTTTAAAACATTTGTTTGAGCATCCTGGTTGCATCTAAAATAGGCTTTCAACCCGTCTTCGCCACCTGCCAATGGATTGAACATCAAATTGTTAATTTCGGCATTGTTCAAGGTCTTTTCCCATA
>CBDICC010000061.1:0-113269 GCA_965277185.1 Cytophagales bacterium
GTAGTTAATCGTCAATGGTGTGTTTACGATACTATCACATCCATTTGCGGCTCCACCGAAGACGGTATCACGTACTAGTTGTGTGGTAAAGTACCAGTTACCATTTACTTGGAAACTGTCACATGCTACTACTGGCGCATCATTATTGATGATCGTGTAGTTGATTGTAACAGGTGTGTTCACTATACTATCACAACCATTCGCGGCCCCTCCAAATATTGTATCTCGGACTAATTGAGTTGTATAGTACATATTTCCATTTACCTGGAAGCTATCACAACTTACTACCGGCGCATCATTGAAGATCACCGTATAATTAATCGTCAGCGGTGTATTGACAATACTGTCACAACCATTTGCGGCTCCGCCAAATATTGTATCACGCACTAACTGAGTCGTGTAATACATATTTCCGTTTACTTGGAAACTGTCACACGATACTACCGGTGCATCATTGAAGATTACTGTGTAATTGATCGTTAATGGTGTGTTTACAATACTGTCACAGCCATTGGCTGCCGCTCCAAACAATGTATCACGTACTAATTGAGTCGTGTAATACATATTTCCGTTTACTTGGAAGCTATCACAACTTACTACTGGCGCATCATTGAAGATCACCGTATAGTTAATCGTCAGCGGTGTGTTTACAATACTGTCACAACCATTGGCTGCCGCTCCAAATAAGGTGTCTCTAACTAACTGTGTCGTGTAATACATATTCCCGTTTACTTGGAAACTATCACAACTTACTACTGGCGCATCATTGAAGATCACCGTATAGTTAATCGTCAGCGGTGTGTTCACTATACTGTCACAACCATTGGCTGCCGCTCCAAATAAGGTGTCTCTAACTAACTGTGTCGTGTAATACATATTCCCGTTTACTTGGAAACTATCACAACTTACTACTGGCGCATCATTGAAGATCACCGTATAGTTAATCGTCAGCGGTGTGTTCACTATACTGTCACAACCATTGGCTGCCGCTCCAAATAAGGTGTCTCTAACTAACTGTGTCGTGTAATACATATTCCCGTTTACTTGGAAACTATCACAACTTACTACTGGCGCATCATTGAAGATCACCGTATAGTTAATCGTCAGCGGTGTGTTCACTATACTGTCACAACCATTGGCTGCCGCTCCAAATAAGGTGTCTCTAACTAACTGTGTCGTGTAATACATATTCCCGTTTACTTGGAAACTATCACAACTTACTACTGGCGCATCATTGAAGATCACCGTATAATTAATCGTCAGCGGTGTGTTTACGATACTATCGCAACCATTCGCGGCTGCTCCAGGTAATGTATCTCGCACTAACTGAGTTGTGTAATACATATTTCCATTTACTTGGAAACTATCACAACTTACTACCGGTGCATCATTGAAGATCACTGTGTAATTGATCGTCAGAGGTGTGTTTACAATACTATCACAACCATTCGAGGCTGCTCCAGGTAACGTATCTCGCACTAACTGAGTTGTATAATACATATTTCCATTTACTTGGAAGCTGTCACAACTTACTACTGGCGCATCATTGAAGATTACCGTATAATTAATCGTCAGCGGTGTGTTTACGATACTATCGCAGCCATTTGCAGCCGCTCCAGGTAACGTATCTCGCACTAACTGAGTTGTGTAATACATATTCCCATTTACTTGGAAGCTATCACAACTTACTACTGGCGCATCATTGAAGATCACCGTATAATTGATTGTCAGAGGTGTGTTCACAATACTATCACAACCATTTGCAGCGGCTCCAAATAACGTATCTCGCACTAACTGAGTTGTATAATACATATTTCCGTTCACTTGGAAGCTATCACAACTTACTACCGGCGCATCATTGAAGATTACCGTATAATTAATCGTCACTGGTGTGTTCACTATACTATCACAACCATTTGCAGCGGCTCCAGGTAACGTATCTCGTACCAACTGAGTTGTGTAATACATATTCCCATTTACTTGGAAACTATCACAACTTACTACTGGCGCATCATTGAAGATTACCGTATAATTAATCGTCAGAGGTGTGTTCACTATACTATCACAACCATTCGCGGCTGCTCCAGGTAATGTATCTCTTACCAATTGAGTTGTATAATACATATTTCCGTTCACTTGGAAGCTATCACAACTTACTACCGGCGCATCATTGAAGATTACCGTGTAATTGATTGTTAGAGGTGTGTTCACAATACTGTCACAACCATTCGCAGCGGCTCCAAATAACGTATCTCGCACTAACTGAGTTGTGTAATACATATTCCCATTTACTTGGAAGCTATCACAACTTACTACTGGCGCATCATTGAAGATTATGGTGTAGTTGATTGTTAGAGGTGTGTTTACAATACTATCACAACCATTTGCGGCTGCTCCAGGTAATGTATCTCTTACCAACTGAGTTGTGTAATACATATTTCCATTTACTTGGGAACTATCACAACTTACTACCGGTGCATCATTGAAGATCACTGTGTAATTGATCGTCAGAGGTGTGTTTACAATACTATCACAACCATTCGCGGCTGCTCCAGGTAATGTATCTCTTACCAACTGAGTCGTGTAATACATATTTCCATTTATCTGGAAGCTATCACAACTTACTACCGGTGCATCATTGAAGATCACTGTGTAATTGATCGTCAGAGGTGTGTTTACAATACTATCACAACCATTCGAGGCTGCTCCAGGTAACGTATCTCGCACTAACTGAGTTGTATAATACATATTTCCATTTACTTGGAAGCTGTCACAACTTACTACTGGCGCATCATTGAAGATCACCGTATAGTTAATCGTCAGCGGTGTGTTTACGATACTATCGCAGCCATTTGCAGCCGCTCCAGGTAACGTATCTCGCACTAACTGAGTTGTGTAATACATATTCCCATTTACTTGGAAGCTATCACAACTTACTACTGGCGCATCATTGAAGATCACCGTATAATTGATTGTCAGAGGTGTGTTCACAATACTATCACAACCATTTGCAGCGGCTCCAAATAACGTATCTCGCACTAACTGAGTTGTATAATACATATTTCCGTTCACTTGGAAGCTATCACAACTTACTACCGGCGCATCATTGAAGATTACCGTATAATTAATCGTCACTGGTGTGTTCACTATACTATCACAACCATTTGCAGCTGCTCCAGGTAATGTATCTCTTACCAACTGAGTCGTGTAATACATATTTCCATTTATCTGGAAGCTATCACAACTTACTACTGGAGCGTCATTGAAGATCACGGTGTAGTTTATCGTCAATGGCGTATTTACAATACTATCACAACCATTCGCGGCTGCTCCAGGTAATGTATCTCTTACCAACTGAGTCGTGTAATACATATTTCCATTTATCTGGAAGCTATCACATGCTACTACCGGTGCATCGTTATTTATCACTGTGTAGTTGATGGTCAGATCCGTATTAATGATACTGTCACATCCACTTGCTGCTCCACCAAAAACTGTATCACGTACCATTTGGGTTGTGAAATACCAGTTCCCATTCACCAATGCACTATCACAACCAGTAAGTGGTAATGTATCATTAGGTGAAATATTAACAGTAAGATCAATTAGAACTATGCTGTCACATCCGTTTGCAGCACCACCGAACAATGTATCATAATACATACCCGTGGAAGTCCATGTATATAGCCCACTTGGAGATAACATGCTATCACAAACTGCCATTGATGTGGCTCCTCCTCCACCTGCAAGTTGACCAAGCGATACATATACCACTGAGGTTTGTCCACTCGCCAAAGTAGTAATTCCAGAACCGTCCAAATTAGATTTTCTAATCTGTTGAGTAGTATTTTCTGCCCAATAAAGTTCCCCTGCATCCACATCTATATCCATTCCATAAATTCCATTCAATCCTGAAATATGGGTAGTTATAGTTCCTCCGGTATTACGCTTGAAGATCGCATTTGAAGAACCTCTTGTCCAGTACAAATCATCATTAATATGATCATAAGCTACATCACGACAATCTGCTTGACCACTCGCTAATGTAGTTTGCCCTGTTCCATCCACATTTACACGACCAATATAGCTTCCTCCTAAATCAGCCCAGTATAATTGTTGGTTTACCCTATCCAAATAAATACCTAATGGCTGGATTCCTCCAAGTATTAATGATTGACCAGATCCATCCGTATTTGCTCTACGAATTGTTCCGCCATTATAATCCGAATAATAAATGAATCCATTATCTGGATCCACTATCACATCTCTTGTACTTGATTGACCTGTTACAATCGCAGATTGCCCAGATCCATCCGAATTCATACTGGTAATTGAATTGTTATTGTAAGCAAAGATTTTTCCAGATACATCATCATATTGAGCGGACGCTGCAGAGGCAGTTACCGAAGTAATCGTATTTAGTCCAGTACCATCCGTACCTATGTTTACTACATTGGTGAAATTATTCGTCCAATAAAGTTGACCGTTGGTTAAGCTTCCTGCAACTGGAACGGAAGAATAATTAATTGTCAATGGGGTATTTACAATACTGTCACAACCATTCGCAGCTCCGCCAAATAAGGTATCTCTTACCAATTGAGTTGTATAGTACATATTTCCATTTACCTGGAAGCTGTCACAACTTACTACTGGAGCGTCATTATTGATCGGAATAATATTAATATTTAACGTAGCTGCTGTAGAAGAATCTTCCATCACACCACATTTCCATGCCATGCTTCTGTACTGATACGTATTGTACATAGCCAATGCTGTGTCAATTGACAAGCTGTCTTCTGTTCCTGAGTAGTTTCCAGAAGGCAATGAAATGTTATTCCATGTTGCTCCTGCATCTACCGATACTTGCCACACTAATGAATCTAATACTCCTATTGTATCTACTGTAAATGATAATGGATCATTTACACATACAATTTGTGAATTTGGATTAGCTGATATAGAACCAACAGGTTCTAAAGTAACTCCCGGTGTGTTGGACATTTCAACATCACATGAATTACAGTATGTCATAAGATCAGAAGTCCATGCCGTGGTATTATTCATGGCAGTCAAACTTCCATCTCCGACGGCTCCAGCTGTAACCGAATTAAGAGCGGTCCCTGATCCAGTACCATCTTCAAACTGAAAATATCCAATTAGATTTGGTTCATTTCCTGCTAAACAAAGGTCCATGTCGTTTTGAATATTGGCCAATGAACGTTCCTCATGCCAAATTCTGAATTCATCTATATCACCATTCATTGGACTGCTTCCTCCACTTCCAATCATAAACGTTTGACCGGAATTAAGATAATCACTTGGTGATACATCGCTTCCGATTACCACACCATCCATGTATATGTTACGGGCATTTGTTGTCGCATTATAAGTAAACGCATAATGATGCCAGTTTCCATCTCCCATTGCAGGTTGAACACTAGACAACAATCCATTTCCAAAAAAGTCAAATCTCATTTGATTTACCCCTGCATCAAATCGTGCATGTAACTCATTATTGCCCGTATGTGGGATATCTCCTTGCCAAAACAAGTGATCCTCGTCGGTACTTGTCGTACGTCTGGCCCAGCACTCGACAGTAAAGTCTCTGTTATCTAATAATACACCTGGAACTCCCACAAAGCTAGATCCACCTCCGCTATTATCAAAATTTATTGCTCCCGTTGAATCATCATTTCGTGCAAGAACATTAAATACCATATTTGAATTAATCACTCCCGTTTCAAATTCAAGAACTGCACCGGTACCAGCAATTGGTCCATCTACAATCGTATCATTCGCGTCATCTCTCAAGTAATATACCACTCCAACTTGCGAAGATGCTATCGTTACGGTGTCTAAATCAGTACAATTAAGTGCTGACTGATTAATACTCACCACTTGATCGAATATAGAAATAACTGTCAAATTCGTAATCGCAATACTATCGCATCCATTAGCAGATGCTCCTCCCAACGTATCAATCACCTGCTGAGAAGCATAGTACATGGTTCCATTTACATCTGCACTATCACACGCATCAATATCAACCGTATCTCTACCCATCAAATTAACGGTTAATGAAGCTCCGAAAGATGAATCTTCTTTCACACCACATTTCCAAGCCATGCTTCTATACATTGTTCCATGAAAAGGAACTAAAGCCGAATCTACATGAAGACTATCCTCTGTTCCTGAATAGTTTCCTGAAGGCAACGTAATGTCATTCCATGTTCCTCCTCCATCTAGTGAAAATTGCCATACCAATGAGTCTAATGCTCCAGTTGTATCTACAGTCATTGAAAATGGGTTGTTTTCGCATACCGTTTGCGAAATTGGATTTGTAGTAATTGATCCTGGTACTTCTAATATAACGGTTGGAGTATTTGTCATTTCAACTCCACATTTTCCACAAACCCCGACGCCATCTACCCAATCCGTATTATCCATATTGGTTAAGACTCCATCAAAGTTATTCACAGATAAATCAAACAGGGTATTTCCTATTCCTTCATTAAAGTTATATGCAGCCTTAAGCCCAACTTCATTTCCAACTGCACATAAGTTCATATCTGCGCTAACTTGGCTTTGATTCTGAGCCACATTCCAAATATGTAGCTTGTCCAATTTACCATTAAGATAATTACCTTGAACACTTGAGACGATTCTTGAACCTATATGTCCATAATCAGCGCTTGGTTGAGCCAAATCAAATCCAGCTGTAGAACCACCTATCACGGTTGGATAATTTATTCCATCAATATAAAATGAGTACGTAACTCCACCATCATATACAACTGCTACATGATGCCAATTTCCATCAAAAAGTATGGTTCTATCCGCAGATACGCAACCAATTGCAGTGAAATTTCCTGGAGTATTTTTACCAATCGTTATAATTTCATTCGTTAAGGTACCGGTCCATCCATTACCTATACCAATACTTGATTGAACATTATTAGACGCTCCTTCTCCATATTGTATGATAGAAGTTGGTACATCGTTCGTACTACTTACCCAGAAATCTACGGTGAATGCTCCTGTTAACTCCAACTCACTAGCACCAACCGAAACAAAATCATTAGCCCCATCAAATTCTAGCCCCGTATTGCCATTGGAAGCAAAAACATTAAAGGTTGTATTCGAAGAAAGTATACCTGTTGCGATATTTAACGGACCACCTGTACCTGCAATTGGTCCTGCAATAATAGAACTATCTGCATCATCTCGTAAATAATAATTAATACCAACATCTGTTGAAGCAACAATGATCGTATCTTCTCCTGCACAAGTTAATGCCCCTATTTGAGCCGTTACGATTTGATCCGATATTGTTGTTACGGTTAAGTTCGAAGTTGCAATACTATCACAACCATTTGCTGAACCTCCTACTAACGTATCTATTACCGTTTGAGAAGTGAAATACCAATTTCCATTCACTTGCACACTATCACACGCATCAATATCAACCGTATCTCTACCCATCAAATTAATTGTCAACGTTGCTGCTGAAGAAGAATCTTGCATCACACCACATTTCCATGCTATGCTTCTGTATTGATATGAATCAAACATTGGTAATGCTGTGTCAATTGACAAGCTATCTTCTGTTCCACTATAATTACCCGATGGTAATGAAATTGAATTCCAGCTACCACCTGCATCGGTAGATACATACCATACTAGAGAATCAAGTGCTCCAACCGTATCTACCGTAAATGAAATCGGATCATTTTCGCAAGCAATTACCGAATTAGGATCTACAGATAAGGTTCCTATAGATTCAATAGTCACAGAAACAGTTGAAGACAATTCTCTATTACAAGATGGTCCTGGGCAATTGCCAGTACCAGCAACCCAATCCGTTGCAGGATCCATATTCACCAATGTACCATTTATACTCGACAGACTTTGATCTGTTAAGCTACTACTTCCCGTTCCATCGGTCATGGTATAAAAACCAACCAAATTTGGCTCTGTACCTGATAAGCAAGACGCAATGTTCGTTACAATTTCACCCCCCGTTCGTTCGTCATCCCAAATTCTCAAATCAGTCATTGAGCCTAGTAAATGTGTTGAAAAGCCACCAAGTCTAGCAGGTTCGGTATGTATCGTGGTAGCACTTAATGTAGTTTGCAAAGTCGTCTTCGAAGTAATCTCTATTCCGTCAACATAGAATTTTACCTCGCCCGCAATATTTGGTACTCCAGAATATGTCATGGCCAAATGATACCATTGACCTGTATTGGTAACTACTGGATTAGACGTTTCAATATTAAACTCATTACTGCCCACAGTATTTATAATTGTTGCTCTTAATCTCCCAGTTGAGGTTACATAGAAAGCGTATCCTCTAGTTAACGGAACCGTAGTTTTCGCATAAATTACTTTATGGTTTCCAGAGGTTGGATCAAAATCAAATTGCACCTGGGCCTCAATAGTGAATGGTTCGTTGAAATCAAAATTGAAATTATCCCCCAATTCAACATATTCACTAGTTTCAAAATTAAGAGCTCCATCTCCATTCGGACTTGTTGCCTGGACATTATATGTCATGTCTTGAGTAACAACTCCAGTTTCAAAATCTAAAGCTCCACCTGTACCAGAGATTGGCCCATCTACAATGGTATCATTTGCATCATCTCTTAAGTAATAGTCAATACCTACTTGAGAAGAAGCAATTGTCACCGTATCCAAATCTGGACAACTTAAACTAGTTTGATTAATAGCCACCGCCTGATCGTTGATTATAATAATGGTCAAATCAGTTACCTCAATGCTATCGCATCCATTTATTGTAGGGAATGTATCACTTACAAACTGAGAAGCGAAATACCATGTTCCATTGATATTTGCACTATCACAAGCTTCCAAAGCTACTGTATCCACATATACTGGATGTACAGTTAATACAGCCGCCAATGACGTATCAACTGTTCCTCCACATTTGTAAGCAACGCTTCTGTATTGATATGCATCAAAACCAATCCTAGCTGAATCTATATGAAGACTATCCTCTGCTCCTGAGTAGTTCCCTGAAGGCAACGTAATGTCATTCCATGTTCCCCCTCCATCTAGTGAAAATTGCCATACCAATGAGTCTAATGCTCCTGTAGTATCTACTGTAAATGATAATGGATCATTTACACATACTGTTTGAGAATTTGGATTCAAGCTTACAGTACCGGCCGGTGCTATATTCACTGTAGCCAATGTACTCATCTCTAAACTACAAGCGCATCCATTTCCATATCCAGATCCAAGTGTTGTATTAGTCAATACACCATCAAATCCATTCGCAGTCTGATCATTTGTATTACCATTGAAATTGTGATACGTAAGTAAGTTTGCCTCATTACCAACTAAACAACCTGACATATCAGACATCACTTCAGCGTCTAAACGGTTGGTTGTCCAAAATGCTAATTGATCAATTTTATTTGCGGTTCCTCCATTTGAAATAGCCCTTCTTTCATCACCACAGTCTGTAGCAGGAATATTGTGAAATCCAGCTAAATTCTCAACTATAGCTCCATTCACAAAAATATCCATTCCAGCGCCTTGGTTCTGTCTAAAAGCAACATGCGTCCATTGATTTAATGGCATAGTTGCCGCGGTAAGTATGCCTCCACTTTGCCAACCACAAGCTCCGTTCCCGAAGTTTACATAAAACTGGCTCGTCGCATTGATTCGTATGTCATGCTGTCCAAATTTCTCAGATAACGTCAAGTCACCTCCTGTCCAAAACACCCAAGCTTCTACTGTGAATTGATCCAAGAAATTATTTGGATTGTTTCCAAAGTTCACATCTCCAGCTCCAGCATTAAATTCAAGTGCTTGATTGTTTGTTCCCAACACATTATAGGTTGTGTTCACCAATAATGGACCAGTTGCGATATTCAATACTCCTCCAGTACCAGCAATCGGCCCTGTGATAATTGTACTATCCAAATCATCTCTTAGATAGTAATCAATTCCAATTTCTGATCCTGCTACCACAATAGTATCTTCTCCTCCTGGACATGTAACCTCTCCCAATTGTGCCGTGACTCCTTGGTCAGATACTCCATTAATTGTTACTGTTGGTGTATTTGTTAATTCAATTAAACAAGAACCACATGCCGTTCCTAAGTTAGCAGACCAATCAGATCCAGCTTCCATATTCGACAATGTACCATCATGACCGAATGAAGACTTGTCTGATAATGTAGAACTTCCTGTTCCATCATTAAAGTCCCAATAACCAATTAAGTTTGGATTCATCCCTAAAAGACATTCATCCATATTATTGTTAATTTCTGTTATCGAACGTGCTGTATTCCAAACTCGAACTTCATCAATTTGTCCGTTGAAGTAATATCCTCCGCTTCCGTACATACCAATGGTTTGTCCATTTTGACCTGTTTGTAAAGTATGTGGATCAGCGGCGGATGTAAACGCCAACACACCATCTACATAGAATCGAGTAATACTACCATCAAACGTAGCTGCAATATGATATTCCGTGCCATTTACTAATCCAAGTGCTGCAACAGATGTAAAAGCATTATGTATGACCGCTCCATCGTCATATGATCTAAAAATCAAATTTCCAGCATCGAAGAACAACGAATATTGTGTGTTCACAGGTCCTTTTTCAAAGATAAACTGGTTCAATCCATAATTCGTACTTTGGACTCTTGCTTCAATCGTTACTTGGGTAACATCAAATGCATTCGAATTAGGAATTATTACTCCTTCATTGACACCGTCAAAGGTTAAAGCTGAACCAGACGTAGGATCTACTTCATACACTGAACCTGCGGCAATATTATAAGTAGTCGTTGCTGTAACTGTTCCTGTTGGGATATTCAAGGCACCTCCTGTTCCGGCAAATGGTCCACTTAGTACAGTACTATCTGCATCGTCTCTTAAATAATAGTTTATTCCTACTTCAGATAAAGCAACTTGAATTGTATCTTCTCCAGAACATACAAATGCTCCGATTTGAGCTGTTACAGTTTGATCTGAAATTGGATTGATTGTAACTGTTACCGTATCACTCATTGAAGAATTACAAGAATAACATACGACTGGAGAGATTGATACATAATCCGTATTTGGATCCATGGCAATTAATGTTCCCGTATGTCCATTTCCACTTACATCCTGTATCGTCGGTGAACCGGCACCATCTTCCATGTTATAATACGCAATCAAATCTGTTTCATTACCTGTTAAACAGGTATTCATATTCGCTTGAATTTCGTTCTGAGATCGAGCTGTATTCCAAACCCTTAACTCATCCATTCTTCCATTGAATCGTCTGGCAGAAGCAAAGGTTGGATATTCTCCCAAAGCTATTCCTCCACCTCCCGGATTTGAAGGTGTTGCATCTGCTACAGGAGTTCCACTAATTTGTCCATCAATGTATATGGTTCTTGTGGCACCATCAAAGGTAAAAGCAATATGATGCCATTCGTTTGTTGGAAGTGCTCCTGCAGCTGAGTTTGAAGTAACTCCTCCTGCAACAACTGAAATCGTTCCAGATAGTTCCCTAAAGTTCACACCACTTCCAGCATTAAGAAAAAACATTGTACCAACTACACTCGCATATGCTCTACAATTTACCCAAGCTTCTATTGTGTAATTAGTGGTTATCGAAGATTGGATTAAACTGGAACCTGCAATTCCGACCCGATCATTGTTTCCATCAAAATCTAATGCCGTGGCTGATGGCAATGTCGCATTGCCTTCTACGTTGTAATCCGTTGTTGTTGTAATATTAGCTACTTCAAATTCCAAGGAGGCACCTGTACCTGCCAAAGGACCTACAATAATGGTATCATTGGTCACATCTTTTAAGAAGTAATCCACACCTATTTCAGAAGAAGCTGTTGTAATCGTATCTGTCCCATAGCAAACATGCGATCCTACGTTTACGGAAGTTGTCTGATCTGTAATTGGGTTTATAGTTACCGTTGGGGTTTGTGTCATTTCAACGCTACACTCTACCATCTGTAATCCATTCGCTGTAATCCAATTCGTTGCAGGGAACATATTCGTTAACGTACCATCATTATTATTGGCAGTTAAATCTGTCACAACGGAACTTCCTGTCCCGTCTTCAAATTGATAATAGATCTCTAAACCTGGTTCGGCACCAGTTAATGATCTATTCATGTTAGACTGAATTTCGGCTTGAGATCTTGAGATACTCCAGATTCTTACTTCGTCCATATCAACGTCAGCCGCTAATGTGGTCAACGATCTTTCATTTCCAAGTGCTATTATTCTAGTCCACGCATTGATGTTCGAGGTTCCAGTTGCATCTAAGGCTCCATCCACGTATAAGTATGTATTAGTTTTGTCGACCACTAAAGCAACATGATGCCAAGTACCGTCTTCCACAATGGTCGTTCCAGTAACGGTCGCTCCATCGGTACCTCGAACTTGACCAGTTCCAGTAAATCCAAATTGAGGTCTGCTACCTGATCCTCCTAACGCATCTGTTGCTGCAACCAAACCTGAAAAGGCAGGATTGGTAACATTAGATCGCATCCATAGTTCCCAGGTAAAGGTCGAATCTGAATCGGTAATTGTATTAGCCGATCGAATGTATTGATTGTTTTGATCCGGGAAGTTTATTGCTCCTCCTCCATCACTTGATACAGTTCCTTCTACATTAAATACAGTCGTTGCATCAACGTTTCCAGTACTAATTTCAATAGCCGCTCCGATTCCTGCTACTGGCCCAGCAATAACTGAATCGGTTGCATCCAATCTAAGATAATAATCTACTCCCAACTGAGAGTTAGCTATAGTAATTGTATCTTCTCCACTACATATAAAGGATCCGTGTGTAGCTGCAACGGCAAAGTCACTAAGAATAAATGTCTCTCCTTCCACTCCAAACGTATAAGGACTTTCATTACAATCCGTAGATAATATACTTACCGTAGCAGTTTGCTGACCTGCTGTTACAGCTGCAAAGGTTACATCAAATGAGGCGGAGTCTCCTGCTAAAATCGTATCTGAAGTTGGTTGAGCAGAAATACTAAAATCAGCCGAACCAGAAATGGTTACGTAATTAGGTCCAACGGTAGTTAGGAACAATGTATCTGTACCTGTGTTATACATCCAGAACGAATGTACAGCTGGAGCACAAACCGTATCGAAGTGCGTTCCGTCTTCTAAACGAGGAGTTGCATCTCCTGAAGCGATCATACTATCTCTTCCAAAAATATCTAGCTCTATGGTTGATGCTGGTGCCGCTATGCTAGCGCTCGTTAAAAATGTTGTTGTATTTGTAATAGGTCCTGTAGCAAGGTATGAATCACCTGATCCTGCATCTGTTACTGATCCGTCTGCTGCGCCCCAATAATTGTTTGGTGCATCTACTGTAAATCCTCCGGTGGTGTTTCTTAAACCAATCGTATTACATTGAATGTTTGAATTTTGGATGGAAATATTGGCACTATTTGCTTGTACTCCATCCCCATTATTTTGTAATAACACTTCATTTATGTAATGTGCAGAACCATTTTGATAATAAAATCCGTCCATACGATTCGTTGATTTTATCTGAGTTAATGTGGTACTATCACAATTGGTCATATAAATTCCACCTCCTGCCGTAGCAACGGAATTTGAAACATCAATACTATCTATTGTAAGGGTATCAACGTTCTCAAGATATAAGCCATATGCTTGAAATAGATCTAATCCTGATCCATCTGGAATCGATACAGTTGTTCCCGATACCAATCCATTACTAATAATTTGATGAGGTTGATTCGTTAATCTAATCCCCGTGTGCATTCCCGTACTTCCTGAAAATTGATTTCCTAAGACTTCAATCGCTGAACTCAAATTATTAGGAATTACATTTCTCATATAAATTGCAGGACTACCAATAGAAGTACTGACATTGGACAGTAGATTATTGGAGACTCTTGCATCCGAACCATTTAATATATATATACCCGTTGATTTTTGATCAATGGTATCATTTTCAATGACGATACTATCACAATTCTGAGCATAAAGACCTATTCCTACCTGTGATGCATCAAACGTATAACTTAAATCCAAATTGGATACAGTCGTGCTATCACAATTATCTAAAAATAATACATAAGCATTGTAGATTTCCTGACCACTATTCTTTGGTATGAAAATATTCGTATTGGCTACTGATCCATCACTAATGATATTGTTGTGTGTACCATTAATACGTAGCATCGTGTTACGGCCATTCGCTCCAGAGAAAGTATTCCCTTGCACAATCACTGGTTTTGGTAATTTGTTGGCACTTACATTATTGATGTAAATCGATGGATTATTTGAATTCGTACTTGTATTGGAAAAAACATTATTTAATAATTGAGCATCTGTTCCTCCATTTACATAAATACCTAATGCCTTTTGATCGATTGTATCATTTGCAATAACAATGCTATCACAGTTTTGTGCATAGATCGCTGTGCCTACCAATGAAGCATCAAACGTATAACTTAAATCCAAATCGGAGACATTCGTGCTATCGCAATTATCTAAAAATAATACATAACCATTGTAGATTTCCTGACCACTATTCTTTGGTATGAAAATATTCGTATTGGCTACTGATCCATCACTAATGATGTTGTTATGTGTATGATTAATACGCAGCATCGTGTTTCGACCATTCGCTCCAGAGAAAGTATTCCCCTGCACAATCACTGGTTTTGGTAATTTGTTGGCGCTTACATTATTGATGTAAATCGATGGATTATTTGAATTCGTACCTGTATTGGAAAAAACGTTATTTAATAATTGAGCATCTGTTCCTGAATTTACATAAATACCTAGTGCCTTTTGATCGATTGTATCATTTGCAATAACAATGCTATCACAGTTTTGTGCATAGATCGCTGTGCCTACCAATGAAGCATCAAACGTATAACTTAAATCCAAATCGGAGACAATCGTGCTATCGCAATTATCTAAATATAAAACATAGCCATTGTAGATTTCCTGGCCACTATTCTTTGGTATGAAAATATTCGTATTGGCTACTGATCCATCACTAATGATGTTGTTGTGAGTATTATTAATACGTAGCATCGTGTTACGGCCATTCGCTCCAGAGAAAGTATTCCCCTGCACAATCACTGGTTTCGGCAAATTGTTAGCGGTTACATTAGTGATATAAATCGATGGATTATTTGAATTCGTACCTGTATTGGAAAAAACATTATTTAATAATTGAGCATCTGTTCCTCCATTTACATAAATACCTAATGCCTTTTGATCGATTGTATCATTTTCAATAACAATGCTATCACAGTTTTGTGTATAGATCGCTGTGCCTACCAATGAAGCATCAAACGTATAACTTAAATCCAAATCGGAGACAATCGTGCTATCGCAATTATCTAAATATAAAACATAGCCATTGTAGATTTCCTGACCACTATTCTTTGGTATGAAAATATTCGTATTGGCTACTGATCCGTCACTAATGATATTGTTGTGTGTATTATTAATACGCAGCATCGTGTTACGGCCATTCGCTCCAGAGAAAGTATTCCCCTGCACAATCACTGGTTTCGGCAAATTGTTAGCGGTTACATTATTGATATAAATCGATGGACTACTTGAATTTGTACCTGTATTGGAAAAAACGTTATTTAATAATTGAGCATCTTCTCCACCTTCCACATGAAGCCCTAAAGCTTTGTAAGTAAATGCATTACCTTCGATAATCACATTATTTGAATTTATTACATAGAGACCTCTTCCTGTTGGTGAAGTGTTCAGATTATGTTCTAAATCAAGCCCTCGTACCTTGGAATAATGCGCTCCATTTAGTTCCATAATATTACCACTATGTACCACGGTAACTAATGGTGTTCCTGCATATCCAGGCTGTGTTTCACCAGCTATAATAACGGTATCCGTTACGGTTGGTAAAATCGTAACAAGATTTATCGTCTGTGCACCTGCACCTATCGCAAATGTGATACTATCACATCCAATATTGGCATTTGCATCTAGGATGGCTTGACGTAACGAACCTGCTCCTGCGTCGTTGGTGTTGGTTACTACTATAGCTACTTTAGCCGTTGATATAGCCAAACCTTGAACGGCAAAAGAATACGAAGCTTTATCGCAATCGTCGCTTGTAATAATAACGGTATCCTTTAAAACACCTAATGCAGTTGGTGCAAAGGTAATATCAAACTTAGTAGAATCTCCATCTGCTACTGGATCGTTGCCTGGTTGGATACTTACATTAAAATGTGCTCCAGAAGCCAAGGTAACGTTTGGTCCTCCTGTTAAATCTAAACTATCGGTACCGACACTAAATATTGTAAATGTATGTGCAAGTGTTGCTCCACCAACAGTATCTAATGATCCGTAATCTGTTGAATCATTTAAAGCAGGAATATCATCTCCAATAGCAATATTAATTGATCCACCTGCTAATTGAATTTCTTGAGGTGGAATTGGAGCGGATATACTTGGGGAGGTTAAAAATGTTGTTGTATTAGTTACTGGTCCAGTGGCTACATAAGCATCTCCTGATCCTGCATCTGTTACTGATCCGTCTGCTGCGCCCCAATAATTGTTTGGTGCATCTACTGTAAAACCACCTGAGTTGTTTCGGATTCCAACAGTATTACATGAAATTACGGAATTTTGGACGAATGCGTCTGAACCTACAATTTCTAGCCCATCTACATTGGATTGAACTAAAGATGAGTTTATGTAATGAGCAGATCCATTACTAATATTTATACCATCATTTCTATTTAAGGCTTTTATAAAAGTTGTAATTGTACTATCACAATTCTCCAGTAAAAGTCCTATTCCAGCTGTGGTAACGCTGTTTGAAACATCTATACTATCAATGGTTAAAATGTCTACGTTATTAAAACGCATTGCAGCGCCTTGCATAAGGTTCAACCCAGAACCATCAGAAATGCTAATATTAGTACCCGATAATCCACCAGAGCTAATGACTTGATTCTGCATGTTAAGTAAATAATAGGCAGCTTGCATCCCATTAGAACCTGAAAAAATGTTTCCTTGTACTAATACAGATTTAGGTAGATTAGTCGCTCCGATGTTGTTTAATCGAATTCCAGGATTATCAATATGATCACTTACATTTGAAAGAACATTATTCAAAACATAGGCATCACTTCCATTATTTATTAATATTCCGGTTTCTCTTGTGTCTATTGTATCATTTTGAACGATAAGGCTGTCGCAATTATCTGTCCAAATACCATATCCTGTTAGCGCGGCACTTGGGGTATAGGAAAGATCTACATTAGAAATCATCGATCGATCCACATTGTTAAATCGTATTGGATACCCAAATAGTTGCTGTCCCATGGATTTTGGCATAAATATATTCGTTCCCGCTACCGATCCATCACTTAGAATTGCATCCTGAATACCAGTCATATATAGTCCGGTTTGCATCCCATTCGATCCTGAGAAGGTATTTCCTTGAACAAGGACAGATCGTGGAAGATTTACAGATCCAATACTACTTAAAGTAATTCCTCCATTATTTACATGATTACTAACATTGGAGAGCCTATTATTTAATATATAGGCATCCGAACCATTCGACACACTAATACCGATCTGTCTAGTGCCAATGGTATCATTCTGTATAATAATACTATCACAGTTTTCTGCATAAATTCCATATCCAGTCAACGTTGCACTTTGTAAATAGGAAACATCTATATCTGACACCATCGAATTATCCATACTACTTAACCTTATTGGATAAGCAAATAGACCTATGCTATCACTTTTTGGAATAAATACATTGGTATTTGCCACAGACCCATCACTTATAATCACATCCGGCATGTTTAATAAATAGTATCCTGTTTGCATTCCATTCGAACCAGAAAATGAGTTTCCTTGAACTAATATAGAACGGGCCAAATTGGTAGATCCAATTCCACTTAATTGGATCGCGCCACTATTTACATGATTACTAACATTGGAGAGCGTATTATTTAATATATAGGCATCCGAACCATTCGTCGCATTAATACCGATCTGTCTAGTGTCAATTGTGTCATTTTGTATAATTATACTATCACAGCTTTCTGCCCAAATTCCATATCCAGTTAGCGTCGCAGTTTGTAAATAGGAAACATCTATATCTGACACCATCGAATTATCCATACCACTTAGCCTTATTGGATAAGCAAATAGACCTATGCTATCACTTTTGGAGATTAATACATTGGTATTTGCCACAGAACCATCACTTATAATTGCATCTGGTATGTTAAGTAAATAGTATCCTGTTTGCATTCCTGTTGATCCAGAGAATGAGTTTCCTTGAACTAATATTGAACGTGCCAAATTGGTAGATCCAATTCCACTTAATTGGATCGCTCCACTATTTACATGATGACTAACGTTCGAAAAGACATTATTTAAGATATATGCATCCGAACCATTCGACACATTAATACCGATCTGTCTAGTGTCAATGGTATCATTCTGTATAATTATACTATCACATCCTGTAGCCCAAATACCATATCCAATCAATGTACTACTTTGTAAATATGAGACGTCAAGATTCGATATCATGGCATTATCCGCAGCATTTAATCTTACCGGGTATTGAAACAATCCTAAGCTATCACTTTTGGAAACAAAGACATTGGTACCAGGTACTGACCCATCACTAATAATAACATCAGAAATGGATGCTATATACAGACCTGTTACCATCCCTGTAGATCCTGAAATCTTATTTCCCTGAACAAAAACAGAACGTGGTAAGACATTTGAGCTAATATTATCCAATTGAATAGCTCCAGTATTTACATGGTGACTAACATTGGAGATTGTATTATTTAATATATATGCATCTGAACCAGTGTTTACACGAAACGCATGTTGTTTGAAATCTACAGAATTATTTTCAATCATAATAGTATTGCATCCTGTTGTTAAAATAGCCGATCCACTTATTCCACCTCCAGAATAGATCAAATTCAACGCACGTACTTTGGATTGATGGGCATTGGTTAATTCTAGGTTAGTTCCACTCCAATCTACGGTTACCAAAGGAGTTCCAGCATATCCTGGCTGTGTTTCTCCTGCTATAATTATCGTATCAGTAATAATTGGCAGATCCGAAGCCAACGCTATCGTTTGCGCACCTGATCCAATTGCAAAGGTGATACTATCACATCCGATATTGGTATTGGCATCCGTGATTGCTTGACGCAACGATCCAGCTCCTGCATCGTTGGTATTGGTTACTACAATTGCTGCTTTACCAGTACCTGTACCTTGAATAGAATAGTTATACACTGCTTCATCACAATCATCACTATTTACTGTAATTGTAGCGGTTCGAGCCCCTAACGCACCTGGACTAAATGTAACATCAAAAGTTGTGGAAGTTCCAGCACTTACCGTAGCAGGTAATGTTATATTACTAACTACAAAGTCAGCATTGTGTGCTCCCGAAACAGGGATTGTAGTAACGTTTAGATCTACTACTCCCGTACTATTATCAATCGTAAATGTATGTACCTTGTTTTGTCCAACATCTCTGGAACCAAAATCAGTACTATCCGCAACAAGTGGAGTCACATCGCCATCTGCAATCGAAGTTAATACCCCTCCCCCTCTTACATCAATTTCTGCAGATGTATTGGCTTCATAGAATACAAAGCCAGGATTTGATCCAGACATAATATCTAAATCGCCATCCGCATCTAAATCAACAAATTCCAAAGACTGAGCATTACCTGGAGGATTTAAGCAAAATGGATCACTCTGGAACGCAGCATAACTAGGAGAAGAAATGGTTCCAACATTTTCGTAATAATAAATATCAGCCGAATTTGTGCGTGTAGAAAATACATCTAAATCGCCGTCTAAGTCGCGATCTACTAAATAAGGAGCAGAAGTATTTCCAACATCCGTTAATCCAAAGGGATTCAATGTTCTTCCGGCGAAATCAAAATTTGGAGATCCTGGACTTCCAATATTCTCAATATGATAAAATTCACCATTCGTAGAGCCCAATAGCATATCAGGGTCTCCGTCATTATCCAGATCCCCAAAAGTTGGTATCATCATATTCACCAAAGATCCCATTCCAAATGGATCAGTAACCGCAGCCGCGAAATTCGGAGATTTCGCTGTTCCAATATTTTCGAAAAAATGCAGATTTGCATTGGCCGAAGTCATTATATCCAAATCGCCATCATTATCAATATCGATAAAACGTGGTCTTGATTCATTTCCTAAATCGGTTAACCCGAATGGTAAGGTTAATACTGCTGTAAAATTCGGAGACGTTCTATTTCCAATGTTTTCAAAATAATAAATGGAGGCATATTCAGCCCCAGATATCATATCCAAATCTCCATCAGCGTCCAAGTCTCCAAAGGTTGGTGATAATCTATCTTCGACATCCGTTAATCCAAATGGATTGGTTACCGGAGCGGCAAAATTATGAGATCCAATTTGGTCAATACCCGTTCCCTGAATATTCGCGTCATAATCTCCTTCATCACAATCATTATTATATACATGTAATGTAGCCGTTCTTAATCCAAACGCAGTTGGCGTAAATTCTACATAAAAAGTAGAATCATTTCCAGCATTTAAAGTGAACGGAGTGGTTGGTCCCGTTACTACAAATTCAGCTGCGTTTGTTCCGGTAATCCGAATTGAATCTATTGTTAATGGACCTGTTCCAGCCGCATTATCTATGGTAAATTGTTGTACCAAATTATCATTAACAACTACATTACTAAACTCTGTATTATCTGAAGTAGAAGGTGTAAGATCACCATCTACAATTGCTAATTCAATTTGAGCTCCTCCACCAGTTAAATTT
The DNA here is from genome assembly GCA_965277185.1 of Cytophagales bacterium. Classification (GTDB taxonomy): domain Bacteria; phylum Bacteroidota; class Bacteroidia; order Cytophagales; family JAHDFW01; genus JAHDFW01. The sequence continues at coordinate 20,873 of CBDICC010000061.1, forward strand.
ATTTCTGGGGCCGTTGGAGCTCCACAACTAGTGGATACACCGTTGGCTGTTCCATCCACCCAGTTAGACGATGCTGCAGTTAGACCTAAATTATCAACAGATCCCGTAAATGTGTTTGGAGACAAATCAATCAATGAATCCAAACCAGTGTTATTTCCAGCTGCTACTCCTTGATTGAAATTGTAATATGCAATTAAGCAAGATTCACTTCCTGTTAATTCGCAATCTTTTGTAGCATTAATTTCAGCCGCAGTTCGTTGGGATCCCCATACCCTAACTTCATCAATACTTCCGGTAAAATACTCCGCAGTAGCTGGCGGATCGTTTGGAGAACCAATCGTAAATGGGATACCAGTTACAGCCGTATTTATTCCACGTGCGATTGTTCCAATGCTAACCCCATCTAAATATACTTCGGTATTGGAAGTGTTCATTACAAATGCAACGTGATGCCAGGTTCCTGCATTCAAAGTAGCTGGGACTGCTGAAAACCCGATTCCATTATATACACCGATTTGATTGGATCCTTCATTTAGGTGAATACTGAACCTAGTGTTACCTACATTCGTTCTCATTGAAACTACCGCTTTGTTCGCTGTATAGCTAGAAGGATTCACCCACATCTCAATGGTTCCTTCGGTAAATTCGAAAGCCGGATCAGTTGGAACTGTTACCTGATCATTAACCCCATCAAAATTCATTGCTGTTGCAGCCAGTAAGGCAACAAGCTCACTCGCTCCAATATTTTTCGATGCACCATTTGCATTTCCACAAATATCCGTTGCAGGAGCTCCTGCTAATGTTCCATTATCTTCAGCATCACTTCCTTCAAAAGGTGCATAATACGTTTGATTTCCGCAATCCTGTGGCGCATCAAAAGTAGGACTAGAACTATATGCAAAAGCAACACATCCCGTTCCATTACAATCTTCTACCAGATTTTGATCGTTTGTAGAAAATGTTGAACCAACCGTAAAGTACATATCGTTTCCAAGACCACCTGCTGTATTATTGGCAATTACCGTATTAATCATAGTTATCGTACTGGCACCTTGCTCCACATAACCTCCTCCATTTGAAACGGCTTGGTTATCGATGATAGTGGTATTTATCAACGTAACGGCAGGATTGTTCCATGCAAAAATTCCCCCTCCATTGTTTGCGCTAATATTTCGAGCAACCGTACAATTGGTTAGAGTCAACCATCCCGTGTTCTGTCCTATTCCTGCTCCCCATCCGCCTGCATCGGTTATTTGATTATCAACAAACGTCGAATTTATGGCACTGAACCCTGATCCATCACGACAATACACACCTCCTCCAAATCGATTACATACGGTACTATCTATTCGAATATCGTAGGCATAAATGTCACCGCCACCTGTATGCGCATATATTGCTCCACCATCATCCGTAGCTGAGTTCATTCGAGCATTTCGAAGTGTGATATCTCTCAACTCCATGCTCCCTCCAGAAAAGTTTAAGTCCAAATGACGGAAATCTCCAGCTCCATCATTTCTCCTTAAAACAGTAGTACCATCTGAAAAACCATGAACTAACGTTGCCTCCGTTACCGTAGGAACACCGGTAGCCAAATTCACCTGACCGCCTAACATAAACTTAATAGTATCTCTTCCCGATGAGGCATTAGCATCTGTAACCGCTTGTCTCCATGAACCTGCTCCGGCATCATTTAAATTTGTTACCTGAAAACAACTAGGTATTCCTTGACCTGAAATCAGGAATTTATATGTACTCTCATCAGCATCATCACTTCCTATAATTACAGTATCTTCAAATGTACCTACCTGATTCGGATCAAATGTAATCTGGAAGGTAGTACTGTTTCCTGCCAATACTGGATCTGCTGCTGGTTGCGCAGTTACAGTAAATTGCGTTCCAAAATTCAATTGAACATTTGGCAAAAGGTTTAAATCCAAGGCACCAGCACCTGCTGTGTTGTCAATAGTAAATGTACGAACAACTGTGCCTGTTGCGACCATCTCATTTCCAAAATCCGTGTGGTCTGTGGTTGTTGGTGTAAAATCATTGTTTAAAATGGAATTCGTATTTCCTATCAAATCAATTTCTGGAGTCGCTACAGCAGTAATTTCGCTTGCTCCAATATTTTTCGATGCACCATTTGCATTTCCACAAATATCCAAAGCAGGTGCACCTGCCAATGTTCCGTTATCAATAGCATCACTTGGAGAGGTTATTTCAAAATAGTTCTGAATTCCACAGATTTTTACTGCCGCCAAATTAGGATCTGTTGTATAAGTAAATCCAACACATCCCGCACCAGAACATGTTTCAACTAGATTTGTTACATTCGTACCAATGGTACCACTGACCATATTAAGATTTGCCGTACCCGTATTATTTGCCAGAATAGTGTTCGTCAAATTAATAGTTGCTCCAGACTCGGTGGTTACTCCACCATGTGTACTAGTATTGTTTACAATTGTACAATTCACAAAAGTTGCCGTAGAGGTAAAGACATGTACACCTCCTCCCTGAAAGGAAAAATTATTATATATAGTACAATTGGTAGCTGTAAGAGTTCCGTTTCTAATACCAACACCTCCTCCTTTTCCACCTGCGCTCCCAGTTGTATTATCATGAATGCTACATTCATTTAATATTAGTGTACCTCCGTCAGAGTATACTGCTAACCCATATCTACCACCAGCACTTCCGGTAATACCATATATTTCACAATTATTCGCTGTTAACGTTCCACCGGAAGCTAAAAGTATTCCTATTCCACTTTCAAAGGCACTTGTACTTGCGGCATTGATCAATGCAAGATTGTTCAACTCAATAGTGAAACTTCCTGCATTTATCGATCTAAAATCAGTTGCTGCAGTCGAGTTATTTAATGTATTGTTTCCTGCATTACCATTAATAGTTATATGATTGGCTAAATCTGGTAATTGAGTAAGTAGATCAATTTGTCCTGGCAGATTAATAGTTATAACATGTGGTGCTATGGCCGTAGCACATCCGTCTGCATTGGCATCAATAATCGCCTGACGTAAACTTCCTGCTCCAGCATCATTTAAGTTAGTTACGGAACTTGTTCCACCACCCGATGTCACAGTAACCCCTACACTTGCAGCAGTACCTGGAGTTAAACATGTACTTTCTCCTCTTGCAAAATAAGTAGCCGTTGCCACCGGTGCTAAAACCAAAGGAGAACCCGTTCCTACTTCTACTCCTGCCCCTGTTGGATCTCCATCGTACCATACCCATTCGTATGCTTCGTTTAGTGCTCCAGCGTCAATTGATAAAGAAGTTGTATTTGGAGCACAAAGTGATGTTGGTGTAGCAGAAACAGTTGGCGTACCTGCAGAAGTAAATACTTCCGTCCCCAAAAACTGTACGTACATCTGATCATCATTGGCAGCAAGAGGTGCTTCTCCTCCCATAAACGACACTACATACTGGGTACATTCTGGATTGAATGCAACTTGACTTCTTTCGAAATCAAAATTAACCCCGCCGGTGGCATCTCCAACAAGCACGGCAGCACTTGGCGTTCCTGTAGCACTTACTTCTATTGCAAAAATACCTTGGTCTCCATCTGCTGTATTGTCGGCACTAACTGTAGTTAAATATTTATTGTTGTTTGAATCCCATACGATTCCTGGATGATAGAACGTGACTACATCATACAAGATATTAATTGTATAAGGATCGTAAATAATAAAATCATCAACGCCTACTTCCGCTCCTATATTACTTATTCTTTGCCCCATTAATGCCTCCCCATCTGCATTAGAGCCTTCTCCGTTCCAAATAACTAAATATTCATCATCCGTTGCATTGTATGCAATATTAGGAGGATTCGCATCTTCTGCGGCTCCTACATAATTTGAAATAGAAAAGTTTGCCCCCAATAATCCACCTGTATTTGAAACTCTTTGTCCTGCAACATTAAAGATCCCCCCTAATGCCGCTCGCCAAATAACCATGTATTCGTTTTGAGTGGAGTTCCAAGCAAGTTCAATATCAAATGCATCACTTGAAGCACCTACGTTACTAATTTGGAAGTTTGCTCCAACAAGCGCTCCCGTATTACTTACCAATTGTCCATAAGCTTCATCTTCTGCAACCAAACGATCTCCACTCCAAGCCACTAAATACTCGTTATCCGTTGCATTATATGCAACGGATGGCTCTTGTGCGTCAAACAGCGCATCACCAACTCCCCCTTGTAAACTAATTTGAAAATTGGCTCCCAACAAAGTCCCCGTACTTGCATCAATACGCTGACCCCAAATCTCAAACTCATTATCAAGGAACCCACCTGTATTTATCTCTCCTTTCCAAACCACTAAAAATTCGTCATCCACACTATTATATGCAATATCTGGTCTTATTTGATCCAAAGCAATATCTCCCAAAGTAGCATTGTTGGATATTGTAAATTGCGTCCCTTGTTTTGCATGCGTTTGTGCATTAACCAATTGACCGAAAATTTCAAATTCCCCATCTGCTTGTCCACCTGTAACAACGTCTCCATGGTAAGCCACTAAGTATACGCCACCACCATATTTAATATCCCCTTCATATGCATCTAGAGACAGACTTCCAATTCCCAAATCAGAAATTAACAAATCATCTGTCCCATATTCCGTCTGAGCAAAAAGTCCAGAAATGCTGGTAAGAAGAATTAAGAAGGAAAAAATAAACAGTCGGGAAAGTTTGGTAACTAATTTCATAGGTTGACTATTAAAAAAAATTAATTGATGTAATTCAATGAATGATTTGCCGAAACGAAATTTAACTTTTCATTTTGCAAAACATGATTTTGTAATATTGAAAACGACTCGACCTTCAAACAATAAGTAGAAAAGCGAGTCGTTGTAAAAGTAATATTGAGTAGTAAAGATCTTAGGTTCAACCCCCAAACACAAAAATATGTAGATACATCTAACCTAGAGTTAGCACTGATAACATACTTTTTTTTATCTACATTAAGTAGTGTATTCTTCATGGGCGATCAATACAATTTTATGCAAAGACAAAAATAGATTAATTAAATCTTTTATCCATAGCATTCCATTCAAAGTATTCTAAAGCTGACCAAGTTAGTGAAAACCATTAAAATAAACCCTATTTTTCTTCAAGAATTCAAGCTTAGTTTAAACTTAAAAATACGACTTCTATCCCTACTATTAAAAAAAATGGCAAGATTGAGTGAAAAAACGGCATGAACGTCCAAATTCATGCCATATTTAATTTAATTTAATTTTTCAAAAAATCATTCTAAAGGGTTATCAGACGATTAGCTAAATTATCCCTATGATTTTTTGAAACCGGAATTTCCTCTGTATTAATCTTCACAAAACCACCTCCATAGGCAGTGACTTTAGTTGCATTGACCACGTATCGTTGATGTACTTGCAAAAAGTCACTTTCAGAAAATCGTGCTAGAAAATCAGACAACTTCCCTCGAACCACATGGGTTTTGTTGTCGAGTTTGATTTCTAAATATTTTCCTTCTGATTTGATCCAAAGAATGTCTCGAATTTGCAATCGAACCAACAAATGTCTCTCCTTCACAAACAGACTATCTTTAATCACGTATCCTGAATCCTCCGGACCATCATGATCAGAGGATTGAACCTTATTTTCAGACTCTTCAAATTTCTTGTTGTAGTCCGGCTGAGGAACCGTTGTCTCCCTGGTAAAATTTTCCAACGCGATTAAAATGGAAGTGTAAATACTGGATTCATTAAATGGCTTAATTAGAAATCCGTGTGGCTTGGTTTGCATCACTTCGGAAAGCGTAGCCTTGTCCTCATACGCTGTCAAATAGATAAATGGGATTTTGATTTGCTCATTGATCCGATGCCCTAACCAGATTCCATTATGAATACCAATCAAGTTAATGTCCAAAATTGCAATGTCCGGTTTTAATACTGACATTTCTTGCAAAGCAAGATTGGCTTCATCATTTTCACCTACCACTTCTAACCCTAATTTTTGCAAGGATGAAATAATCGCTCTCCTAGTAATTGCCTTGTCTTCAACCACATAAACTCTTACTCCTATTCCTTGATCCTCTTTCATATTATTTATATTTTTCAACTCAACACGTAATAACTTTCAATGACCAAAAGTGAACTTAACGATCTACAACCTTCTTTATTTTATCCTATTTTAATTAATAGAGTTAGGATCAAATTTCACCTCGACCAACAGTCCATTTTCATCCTTCATTTGTACCGTTCCTCTTATTTCTTTTACTAACATGTGTACCAATTGCATACCTAATGATTCTGCAGAATGACTTATTACTCCCATTCCTTTACCATTATCTTTCACCATCAATGTGTATTCCAATCGATCTGATGAATCCAAACTTATTACCAGCAAAGGGTTGATCGAATTAGAATCAAATGCGTGTTTCAATACATTTGTCACCAACTCGTTGAGAATTAATCCAAGTGAAATACAAATATCCAAATTCACTTCTACCTTCTTCAAATTGAGTTTAAGTTCAATATTTTGCGCTTCCGGAAAAGTAGAAACAATTTGCCGAATGAGAAGTTGAAAATAATTATCTAGCTCGACTCCTGTAAAATCGGAATTGAGATAAAGCATTTTATGGACTAGCGCCATGGAATCAATCCTTGACTGCCCTTCCCGCGCTAATTCTTTGAACTCTACATTTTTGGAACTCTCTGATTGCAGCTGCAACAATCCTGTCATTATCTGCATATTGTTCTTTACTCGGTGATGAATTTCTTTTAACATCAACTCTTTTTCGGTCAATGCTTGCTCTAATAGTTGTTTTTGAGCGCCCAACCCCTTCTTATCTTTGCGAATTCGACGTAGAAACATGATTAATCCAAATGAAAAAATGACGATACAAAAGATCCCTCCCCATAACCATCGAATTTGCGTTTCTTCTTCATAATTGATTTTTTCCAGCTCAATTCTTTTTAGCTCCATTTCATCAATTCGAGCATCTTTTTCTCGCGCTCGCATGAAAGCTGCATCAATCAATGCTTTCTTTCTTGAATCAGAATTTCGCAATGAATCTCGGATTTTGTCTGCTTTTTCAAATAGGAAATCCGCATTCGTTCGATCACCCATAATCAAGTTACATTTTGCCATAGAGGTCAATGATTGAATTTGTTTTTTCAAGTTCAAATGCAATTGGGCGATTCGCAAGGCTTTTTCTGCCAACTGATGTGATTTTAAATAATCATTAGACTGATATGCTAGCACACTCATATACTGAAGTCCCGTCCAAACCCAGTGATATTCTTTTTCAGCATCTCCAGTTTGGGTTAATTGAAATGCAAGTTTTTCCTTTTCTTCTACATATTCTTTATCGGAAAAGGATCTCATCCAATTCCATTTAAGCACATTTCTAAAATGTACAATGTAACGAGGTTTTGTCCGATTACTCGTGTTGGAATATTTTTCCAACATAACGAGACTTTCTTCAAATGCTTGTCGCGCCGAATCCTTCATTCCTTGATCTGAATACAAACTTCCGATATTATTCATCATACTTATCTTCATCCAATTATCCTCTACCCGTTCGCATGCTTTGATGGTAAGTCGATACGCTTCTAACGCATGGTCAAATTCATGTAATTGATGGTGTACACTAGCTAAATTGGCTAAAAAATAAACTGTATCATAAGACATGTTTTCCATTTCTAGAAAATTCTTTTGGTATTGCAACACTTGCAATCGTTCGTGTGGTCTATCTAGGTTTTGAAAAACGCGCTCTAAAGTCTGAATTAAATCCAATTGCACATCTTTGTTAAAACCATCCCGTTGCTCCCACAACGAATTGGCTAAAACAATTTTCTCATAGGCTTCCTCTTCACTCCAAAACAACAATTCAAGATATGCCAGACCTATTTCAAGTTTCAATTCCTTTGCAAACTTATCAGCGGCAAATTCATTCAACTTTTTCAATCTTACCAAGTAAAAATTTAATGTATCGCTGGAATAGTGTTGACCTAAAAAACCTCGCTTTAATTGCTTTATAAAGGCAGAAACCAGTACCTCCGATTCTTCTATTTTAGTTATTTTTAACTTCGCCTCTAACTCTTCATAATTAGGAAATGGCGCCCTAACTGAACCGGCTTTCTTTTCTGCAACCACCTCTGCTTTAACACTAACAACAAGTAGCGATGCCAACACAAATACAAGTCCTAAAACGCGATTAACTCTTTTTATCATGTTCGTGACCATGTTTATGGATTAAGACCGGTATCTATTGAGTTGATCATTTGTATATATGTATGTATATATATATCTGTTTTCTAACCGCATTAAAACATACCGTTCAAGAAAAATTTTAAAGATTGGGATATAGCCAATCACAATAAAGTTCTAATTTAGGGAACAATTCAATTTTATTGTTCAACTCCCATCATTAATTTCAATCATGAAAGATCTTGGAAACACGTTAAAATCTGGTTTTAACAAATCTAAAAGTGTCGTTAAGGACGCATTTGACTTTACATCTGAAAAGATAACGGATGGCTTAAAAGCGCTTGGCAATCTTGGCACCGATGCTCAAACAAAATTTCAAGATTACATGCGGAGACTAATGGCCGATTTACCCTTGCTAGAGCGTGCTGGCTATCAAACCATACAGTTTGAGGCAGGAATCTCACTCCCTCCTTCCGTTGAGATTCATTTCAAAAAAATCAAGGAAATTGATGAGAAGGAATTGGCTGAAATCAGAGAGGAATTTAAAGACCGAAAGATCTTTCTTCTAATGCTTGGAGCGTTGATCAAAGCCAATGCATTTCAGAAAGCCATATCCAGTGAAAACTTCAACTCTGACATTATTACCATTGACATTACGGTTCCACCGGAAGTAAAGGTTAAATTCAAACGAAAAGAACCTGCTTTACTTGAACAAAATCATTTTTGATTTATGATTTTTGATTCTTGATTTATGATTTATAATTCTTGATTCTTGATTTTTGGTTTTTGATTCTTGGTTTTTGATTCTGAATAATTCTACTTTTCGTCCACAATCAATTTAAACTGAGCTACTCGATTCACTTCCCTGTTCTCCTCCGAAGTATTTGGAACGATTGGAAATGATTCTCCTAACACTAAAATTGTCATTTGTTTTGCATCCACTTCGTCTGTCAACAATCGATCTCTTACGGCCTTTGCACGCTTTTGAGCAATGGTCAAATTATGATTTTCATCTCCTAAATCACATGTCCGTCCAATGATTTGAATTTTGAAACCCGGATGATCTTGCAATACCTTTACAATTGAAGCGATGGTCAAATCCGATTTAGCCGAAATCTCGAAAGAATTCAAATCAAACTTGATCGTTTTTGCTAAAGCCTGTTTTTCAGATTCTGTCAACATCCTCATTTTGTCAACCTCTACTTCTTTTACTACTTCAAGTGTTTTCAACGAGTCACTTGAATGTACAAATTGGGTCTCGATGATCAAACTCAAACTATCCTCCATCGCCATTTGAGATTCACTTAAAATGACTCCTTCATCCATTTCAAGTACGAAATTTGTCATCCCTTCCAATGTGGTAAAATTATACTTTTTGCCCTCATGGCCATCGGCTGTTTGCACTTGATATCCTTCAGCCGTTTTTACAACAATCAACTCTGGATTATTATCTAAAACGGCTTTAATTCGTTCGGCTAACAATGGGTCATCTTCATTCATAGAAAGAAGAATTTCTTTGTTCTTCGTCAACTTTTTATATTGATATCGCTGCTCTTCCCGCAATATTTTCATATCGTCACTTAACTCTTTTTCATCCTCCTTTAACATCGACAATATCGGATCTTGATCTAGCAGAACTTGGTTCATAGTAGCCAATGTTTGATACTTAAAATTCTTCTTTTCTCGTCCTGGAATTAACACGTCAATATCTACTCCGTTTTTCATTTGACCTGCAAGTTCTGGATTGGTTTGATCCATATTTAATAAATAATTACTCATTCCATCCAAGGTTTTAAAATGAAAATTCTTCTTGGTTCCATCAGGGTTATTTACAATCAAAATGTAATCATCTTCGCTTTTCAATTCACCATCTAGCAAAGGTCTACTTTCTTGTTCCTTCAACCACACTTCGTTCATGTTTTGTAACGAAGTGAATTTAAATTTTCGTTTCGCACCATCATTTAATAGTTCGGCATCAAATGCACCGGACGCTTTTAATTTTGCTGCCAAAACCGGATCTCTCCTTTCTAAATCCAACATGAAATCATCCAATTCTTGCAATGTCTTAAAACTATACTTTCGTGTGGTTCCATCTGCCATTACAAGATCTAAAACGTAATCATCATTTACCCTTAATGTATCTTTGAGCTGTGCTTTCTGATCAGGATAGAGTCCACTAAAAAAATCATCCATCTTCTCTAGGTTTCCAAATCTATATGTTTTAGGTTCTTCTCCTTTTCCCAATATTAACACTTCGAAATCGCTTTGATCTTTTAGTCTAACATACATTTCTGTATCCGCCGTATCTAAATTAACTAGGAACTCTTGCATTCGTTCCAACTTTGAAAAGTGATATTTATGCTCTTCCCCTTTATCATTCTTAAACAAGACCGTATAATTGTTTTCTTCCGACTCTCCCACCATGTCTGTTTTCTTCCGATTAAACAAAAAACTAAACATGATTTCATGTGATCCTAATCGTTGTGTCAAACTTTCAGAAGACTCATACGAATAAGCTACTTGAATATTATTTGTTGGAATTAGGCCCAACTTTACTAAGCCTGTTTTATTGTTTCTTCCGCCTAAACCTACGGTTAGAAATTTATTAAATTCAAACTCCAAGGTAAGGTCTCCATACTGTGCACTTGAACTTGTATAAGCAAATAAATTTGGCCTAAAGACCACCTTTTCTGCTACTTGAAATTCGTATTCCATATACCCCATTCGAGCTTTGTTGGTCAATATGGATGAATTCCCCGCTGTGGCTTCACGAATGGCTGGGTTTCCCCAAGCAATTTGGAAACGATTTATTTTCAAAAGCAATCCTAAACCGGAATAAAAGCCATTCTTCTGGTAGTTGCTGACCACAAAATCATTCGCATCTTGAATCAAGGCTCCCGATGTATTAATTCCATTATGTCGCATTCCTGCAGAAAGCCCCAAAGCCACATAACTTCGTTTCTTTTTACCTAACATAAACTTCTTAGAATAAGATGCATAAGCCGTCGTTCTGGACAAGATATGCGCCTTATCATTTGAGATCATTAGCCCTACTCCTGATGTTTTGCCTAATCGCATATCTCCCGAAATATAGGATGCTACCGTTGGTACTCCGAACTGTGTCCATTGTCTTCTATGCAGCACATTTACAGTCGAATAATCTGTATACCCAGCATATGCAGAGGAAATCGCATATCGGTTCATATTATACAAATTGATTACCGGCCGCTGCTGCGCTTTTACATTATATATATACCCAACTACCAATGTAACTAGTAGTATTGTTTTATAGGTATTTTTCATTATGCAAATCTTCATCTCTACCTATATTTATTTTCCACCTAAGATTGTAAACGCTCCTTTCATAACCGGTACATTGCTGTTAGAGGTGATGTCCAAAATCTCATAGTAATAGACTCCATCTGGATAAAAAGATCCCGTATTTGGATCCTGAGCAGCCCAAGTATTATTGTAATTCAATGTGAAATAAATTTGAGTTCCATAACGATCGTATAAGGCCAATTCGTAATTAACCATAAGCGCAGGATTATTTACTGCAAAGTAATCATTTTGTCCATCTCCATTAGGGGTGACTAATTCATATACTACAAGATCTGCAGGGCCTATCGGCATCACGTTTAATTGCATTGAATCAGTTATAATACAAGAAGAATCGGGAGAGGTCCACTCCAACGTAAAAACCGTTGAATCAAGAGGCTTCACAATGACCTCTAGCAACCCATTTTGACTGATTAAACTATCTGGAGACCAGAAGTAACTGCCATCCGTCATACTTCCATCTCCCTGTAACCAGATGGAGTCACCCACAGTTATGGACAAGTCCGGTCCGGCATCAAGAAAATATCCACCAATTACTTCCAACGAGGCAACGCATTCTCCTACATTCCCTGTTAAATCTATTCCTGTCACCTTTATATCCAAAAATCCAATATCGGAACAAGTTATTGTGTCTTTATCTAAAAACATGGTATCCAAAATACAATTATCCGATGATGCCGAAGCAATGGATAATACTGTAATTATTCCAAAAGGGTCTTGTCCCACATCGAACACAAAATTGCTATCGCAAACCATATTTGGCTTCGTAGTATCTCCCACTTCTATTGTAACATCAGGCGTTAAACGTAAACCACATCCACTTTGACTGGCATAAACATAAAAATCCGTAGTGGTATTTAGGATGTGCGTAGGAATCGACAATGTTCCTCCAGCTCCTGTAATCGGTCCTGTAATCAATGAATCATTTGAAGATACATACAAATAATAATCCACCCCTGCCTGAGTCGTTATCACATCTAGATTTGCAGAAATACCAGGATTGCAATAGGCACTAATTTGAGGTGTCACTGTTTGGTTAACAAGTGAACTTGCAATTGTCAATGTGGTTGTAATTAAGGAATCACACCCAGGCAAGAACAAGGTATCTTGATATACTCCGCCTGTAGTTTGCCAAGCTCCTCCTACAAAAAAACTGTCACAGACGGACACATTTTGGTTTCTGGTCTCGAATGAAATAGTAAGACTTGCACTTGCGGTTGAATCTATGGCTACTCCACATGCAAACAATCTACTTCTGTACATATTTCCACTCATATTAGAAGTTATACCAGTCAAAGACATATCTAAAAAGTCCCCTTGATATATTCCTGCACCTAATGTGATATCATTCCAGGTCGCACCATTATCAATTGATTCTTGCCAAACAATCGCATCCGCTCCTCCCCCACCGTCAACGGAGAATATAACTGTATCTCCGTCGCACGAAACTTGACTGATAGGCTGTAATGTATAAAACCCCTGAACTTGTAAATCTACAATGGCCTTTTTCGTTAGTTCAATTTGACAACCATCAAACCCAGGCACCCAATCTTGAATGTTATCCATATTTACCATGTTGCCTCCGTGCCCATTTCCTGCATTATCACTAACAAAATCATGCCCTGGGCCTTCGTCCAAATTAAAATATGCTACAAGCCCTGATTCGGATCCTGTCAAGTTCCATCGCATATTGTTTAATATTTCTTCTTTACTCCGAGCATAATCCCACAAGCGCACTTCGTCTATCGTTCCTTCAAAGAATCTTGCTCCCAAAATTCGACCACCTAAAGTCATTAATCCAGTAAGCGTAGCTGGAACCTCTGCTGAATTTACACCTGTTACCGTTAGTAACTCCCCATCTAAATAAAGTGAAGCATTATTCAACGGTGCATTTCCTCCTGGATACGACATGGCTAAATGATGCCAAATTCCATCTGATATATTTTTACCCGTTTTCTTTCGCACTAAAGAACTTGATGCGCCACTAAGTCCTATGTAAATAGATTGATTCGTATTTTTCAATCGTAAATCCATGCGCTGATTAAGGTTGTTTGTTCCATAAGAAAACACCGAAATTCCGTTTACATTTGTAGAAATAGTACTCGTTTTAATCCATGCCTCAATTGTCCGGGCCGCTCCACCTGCTGGTTCTACCCCCGTGCTGGTAAGATTAACTATGTCATCCAATCCGTCAAAATCCAGCGCCATCCCACCTGCTACTGCTAACACATTATACGTCATTGGGCCTGAAACAGGACCTGTTGACATGTCTAAATCTGTTCCGTCACCTGGAAAAGGTCCAGCAACAATGGTATCATTTGCGTCGTCTCTTAAATAATACATCAAATTATTCTCCGTATTTTGAACTGTAATTAATACTGAATCTCCCCAACAAACAACACTATCTGACACCACATTTAGATCGGCTGGTGGAGTAACACTAACGATAGGTTTATTTGACAATATCAGTTCACAAGTAGAAACAAGGCTATCTACAGCTACCACATAAAAGCTGGTCGTTTCATTCATTAATCCTGTTGCAAACGACAAAGAACCTCCTGTCCCAGTTTGAGCAGCCGCAATTGGAATTGAATCTACTGTACTCATTAAATTGTATGTAATTCCAATTTCTGAACTCGCCAAATCGACCGTCGCAAATTGACCACAAGTGATGGATGTAACTCCGGCAGTAACTGTTTGATCTGAGATAGTACAGGGCACAACCACATATTCACTTGCTCCAATATCTGGTGAGCCATCTCGTATAGCATCACAAATATCGTCTGCAGAACCCGCCGCACCATTATCTATTGCAGCACTCCCCCCTACAAGAGGGACGTAACTTAAACCTCCACAATCTGAAAGTGGAGACCATGTTTCTGCTGGTGATCCAAAACTAAAAACGTCAGGGGCATTTTTCACCTCCACTAGATTCGCCGTATTGCCAGATAAACTTGCTCCTCCATAATAATCCATTAGTCCCGAACCATTTATATTAGATGCTATAATACAATTACTAATATCAAAGGTTGAACCCGCATCCATATACACCCCACCGGCATCGGTGCCTCCTGATCCTGCCACATTATTATTCACAATCGTATTATTATAAATAGAAAAAGTTGAAAGGATCATACCTATAGCTCCACCTTGTCCGCCAATGGCAAGTGAATTTCCATAAAATGTACTATTATGAATCAAACCTGTGGAAGCTGTATCCATAAATACCGCTCCACCCCCAATGTCTGCCGAATTATTAATAAATGAACTTTTCCCAATAAAAACATCTCCCCCAGGTGCTGTAAATATTGCACCTCCGAAATTACCTGCAGTGCAATTTTCAATCGTGGCTCTTAGCATGTTCAGCACTCCTGACACACAGAAAGCCCCTCCATTTCCATTTGAAGTTGCATTGACAACTGTCAAACTTTCAAAATTAGCGCGTACCCCAGCATCAATTTGAAATTTTTGATCCAAGTTATTTTGAAAATCAATCGTGGTAGTTTGTGCTCCATTCCCATAAATCTGAACCGAATCCGTAATTGTAATACTCGTGTTCAATTGGATCGGATTTCCGTCAGTCGAACCGTCAAAATTAATAAAATCTTCACCGGGATTTAAATTCGCATCCAAAATTGCTTGACGCAAAGATCCTGTCCCTGCATCATTCGAATTCGTCACAATCAAACTAAGAGGACCGGAAGAAACATATTCTGTCGCTCCTATATCAGGCGAACCATCTCGAGGAATCCCACTTTGATCTTCCGTTGTTGCCAATAAACCACCATCATTTACAGCTGGGCTTGTTCCATTGGGTACCAAAACTAAAATTCCTCCTCCTAAATCCTGTAATCCTGAACTCAGGTCTAAATCTGGTTCGGCTGATGAGTGCCAAGTTGGACAAAATGGAGGATCGCTACCTAAGCACGTTTCTACAATATTATGTTCATTGAATAACACCGCACCTTGAACTAAAATATTAGTATTTGCTACATTATCCACATCAAAGATACAGTTGCTAATTGTATCTGCTGTGTTATTTGTACCGGACATCACTATGTCTTGCACTCCACCGGCAGACGAATTTTGCGAAAACGTACAACTCATTAACGTCATGGTAGTGGGCCCACCAGAAAGATGTTCATTTACTATTGCTCCTCCTAAAAAATCAGAATTATTTAAATACAATGTGCTATTTATTACCCGAAGATTTCCTGCATTATATAAGAACCCTCCAACATTTGTACTTGTATTATTAGTTGCCGTTGAATTAAAAATCCTCATAACCCCAGCATTAAAGACACATCCTCCATCTTGTGTACCACTATTTGCCTCAAAGAGACATCTATTGATTAACACAAATGAGTTTGTATCAGCTAAGACATTACGATTGGTCGAATTGGAAAATTGAATATCAAATAATAACAGGTTGTAAGGGTCTACATAGATGTGATTTCCTTCTATGATTGTAACACCAATGGCTCCATTGCCTACGATTACCACATCATCATTTACGATTAATGGCGATAACAATACAATTGGATTTCCATCTGTCGAAGCATCAAAAACAATTGTATCTTGAGCACCTGCCCCATTAGCGTCTGACAAAGCTTGTCGCAAAGATCCTGTTCCAGAATCATTTGAATTTGTAACTGTATAAATTGTACCTTTTACATCCGTGCAAAACAAGAATAAAAACGTACAAATGAAAATTATTATTTTTTTCATTTTGACTAAATAAATCTATTGCAAGATATAGAAATCTCGTCAAATTTTAAAATATTACTATTTTTTTCTAGTACTTTTAAGAGCTGATTTTGATGATTAAATATACTAATTCAATTTGAATATTTTCGTAATCCCTTCGATCTATCCTTCTGCGGATAATCCTGTTTCAGGTCATTTCTTTAAAGACCAGGTATCTTGTCTTGCCAAGAATCATTCGGATCATAATTTTGGAGTAAGCCTTTGGGGGCAAAATGAGACTGAAAATCAGCTAAAATTTTCTGATCATGTAAAAATATTTGGGAAACTTTTTCGATCTTTCAAAAGAAGCAAGGCTACTTCAGTCGTGCGTGAGAATTTTCATGAATTCTATGACCCTCGGTTTGTTTGGACCTCAAAATGGCGCGGTGGAAACATTAATTCACTAATTAATGCTTGCTTAAAAAACGCTAAATCGTTTGAAGAAAAGTTTGGAAAGATTCACGTAATCCATGCACATGTTTCGTATCCAGGAGGCTATATTGCCATGAAAGTAAGCGAAAAGCTTAATGTTCCTTTTATAATAACAGAGCACATGAGCCGACTTCGATTTGAAGATTATTTAACCAATAAACGCAAAGTTAGTTCTAAAGCATTGAAGGCTTTCACTTCGGCTTCTAAGATTATTGCCGTTAGCGATTCACTACAACAACATTTATTCCAATATAGGCCAGAAGGAATTAAGGTAATTCCAAATTTAGTTAATGAGGAATTTGTAAAACCTGAAATAAAAAACAGAGAAAAGGACAGCTTTAAAATACTAGCTATCAACAACATCATGGAATCCAAAGGAATCCACGAGTTATTAGACACGATTGCCCGAGTAAAAAGAGTTCATCCAAATATTCACCTTCGCATTGTGGGTGAAGGACCAGATTTGAACTTGTTTAAGCAACGAGAACGAATTTTGAGGATTCAAGAAGAGGTCACTTGGGTCGGCTCTCTTATGCGGGATGAAATAGCAAACGAATTACTCAATTGTGACATCGTATTATCAGCGAGTAGACACGAAACATTTGGTTTGGTTTTAGCCGAAGCTATTGCCGCCGGAAAACCCATTGTTTGTACCCGTTGCGGTGGACCAGAGGAAATTGTAAATTATACCAATGGCGTTATCTCGGAGCGACGAGATTCAGTGGATTTGGCAAAAAAATTACTTTATGTCATGAACAATTTGGATTCATATGATCACAAAGCCATTCGGAAGGATTTTGAAGCACGTTTTTCTTCTCGCGTTGTAACCCCCTTGATTATAGATGCACTTCGCGAAGCAAGCTACAAACCTCATTAAATAAAACTTGAATGGATCTTAGATCAAATCAGGTGATCGTTAGTTAGAGAAATATTACATGACAACGCCTCCATCAATATCGATCATTTGTCTCTGCTACAATCACGAACGATTCGTTGAGCAGGCTCTAGAATCTATATTTAAACAGGATTATGTTGATAAGGAAATTATCTTGATTGATGATTGCAGTACGGATTCAAGTTCAAATTTAATTGAATCGATGGTTCAAAAATTTCCTGACTTATCCGTTGTATTTATCCAAAATACAGAAAATCTCGGAAATTGCAGTTCATTCAACCTTGGATTGCAAAAAGCGAAAGGGAAATATATTATTGACTTTGCTACTGATGACCTGATGATGAAGGGTGCGTTAAGCAAACAAGTTGCCTTTTTTGAATCTCAATCAGATGATGTTGGATTAATTTATAGCAACGCCGTATATTTTACGGAACATCCTGATGAACCCAACAGCTCCACGACTCATTTTGGAGCCCATACAAACTGGATTCCTCACCAAGGTGAAGTCTATTCCAGCATGATTAAAGAATACTTCGTGCCCACCCCTACGCTGGTTTTCAGAAAATCGGTTTTAGATAACCTTGGTGGCTACGATTCTGATTTAGCTTACGAAGACTTCGACATCTTGATTCGAATCGCGAGAAGCCATCATTTTGCCTATTACGACGAAGTATTAGTTCAGGTACGTAAATCGAGTCATTCCATGTCGACTGGTTGGTACAAAAAAGGAGATCCACAAGTTTACTCCACCTATTTGATTTGTAAAAAAATCATTCAACTCAATCAAAACTTAGAGGAACAGCAAGCTCTAATACAACGTTTGAAATATCAAATACGCATGTGCTTTGCCAACGGCTTAACAGATGAATTGAAATTATTTCACGAGCTTTTAAAGGAACAAAACGGGGTTTCTTTCCAATATTGGATTATGGCGATTATTGGACGATTAGGAATTCGATTTCGGGGGAATTAGAATACAGAAGTTAGAATACAGAATACAGGATACAGAATACAGAATTCCGTACTGCTACTAATTTCATCTTGTGAATCCTAATTTGTGGCAATTTATCCTAATAGATTCCTACCTCTACAAATCAACTGCTCGTTATTGATTTGATCCTTTCTTTTCTTCTTTCTTGCGTTGTTCTGGATCAATTTCGGGCTTCTTAAAGTTCGGTCTTGGAGATACTTTTTGATCTGGTCTTTTGTCCTTTTCAGATTCTTCAGTTTTCCGCTCTTTTAGCTCTTCACCTTTTACTTCTTTCTCTACTAATTGCTCCACTTGCAACTTCTTACTTACTTTAATCGAATTCATTGCCGTGTGAGAAATTTCCTGCCATTGTTCCATTCTTCGCTGTGGACATCGAAAACTAAATACTAATATTCGATCTTGTACAATCGTAAAAAGGATAACGGTGAATTGTTTTTTAAGTGAACCACCCCGCTGTGCAAACGCCGATTTATACTCTAGCCAAACGTATTTTCTTTTATTTATTTCGACTACTTCTTCTTTGATAAATTCAACTCGTTTATGACTATTGTAAATCGAGCTTTTATAAAAATCTTTGAGTAAATTAAAATCACTTGAATTCCAAAAGTTCTTAGTAAGATTTACATCCATATCCACCTCCATATTGGAGTTGGTATACACCATCGTAGGCTTTTTGGATGTCACATAGCGCTGTGCCATATCACTCTCACTCATTTCCACAAAGTCTTGTGGAATACTCATTTTAATGCCTTCGTAAGGCTTTACTTTCTTAAACTTGGTTGTTTGTGCATTCAGACTTAACATGCTTCCTAAAAGCAGTACAACAAACCCTATTCCATTTCGCTTCAATCCATTCATACTTCCCTATTGTTTTACTTCCCTTTAGATTATATTACTTAACTTAACATTACGTTACGTTACCTGCGTTTTTAGTTATCATGCAATTTATGCATTTCCATCAACTTTTTCGGCTCAGTAGGCACTCCATCGTTACTATTAATTCCATCAATAATGGTTTGAACCACAACCGGACTTATACCCATTTTCAACGCTACATTCATACAAAATTCTACTTCCTCCTCCGATAGATCTCGATCTACAAACATCACAAGCAGCACTTTTTGAAAGTCTGCAATACGTTGGAGTAAATTATCTGAGAATTTAAAATCCTCTTTTTGCATTAGAGATGGGGATATATCTTTAACGTTTAAATTGTACATTTCGCATGCACTAGAAATAAATCTAAGCTCTGGAGCTGATTTCACACCATCTTTCATAGCCATCTGCATCATTAATGCCACAATGCTTAATTTCTCCTCATAACGTTTATCTGTCCCCATAGAATGCATGTTTTGTCTTTATCTAGTCTTAATGGATATCCTCTTATTTGGTAATCCATGTAGTTAAGATTTGATTTTATTTTATCTTTTCATTTATTTAGTAAATCCCTTGTTTTTCAGGATCGACTTCAAAAACTTAATCTGATTCTCGTTAGTGAAAATTTTGAATGGAAAAAACATGATTTGTGCCTTCGAAACGCACAATACAAACCCCTCTTTGGTCACATACGCACGTTTGATTTGATCCCATTTCAACGGCATTCCTTGCTTTGAGCTTAGCTTAATTAATATTTGTTGACTTGTTATTTCATAACTTAATCGTTCAAATAAAATTTTCCCTTGTTCCATTTGAGTTAGCCCGGTAAACTGAATTAACCAAAACAGGATGTAGCCAATGGCCAATGTAGCCGCTCCTATGAACCACCAAATATTGAACCAAATTAACGCACCACACGCAATTAATATCGGTCCACCTATGAACCACCATTCTTTTCTCAACAATGCTATCAAAGCCAAGATTCTATATTTACTTGGCTGCAATTGATATTTATTTGTTTTTATTACCATTTCGTTCCTATTCTATTTTTTTTATTCTAATCTACTTTATATCTACTTAAATCAGCTCTTAAATTTAACTGACCAGTAATTTTCGTTCTATTTTTGATACGCCTTTAAACTTATATCAAGGCTTTTGTAAGAGTGCGTTAATGCGCCTACTGAAATGAAATCGACTCCACTTTCGGCCGCATCCACAATGTTTTCCTCTGTAATCCCTCCTGACGCTTCTGTTTCAAAAGCACCATTGACCATCGACACTGCCTTGGCCATCACCGTCGGAGACATGTTATCTAATAAAACCCGATCTATTTTCCCGTTGGTTATGCATTGTTGAAGTTCTTCTAAGTTTCGCACTTCTACTTCAATTTTCAAATCCATATTATTGTCTCTCAAATAATCAACGGTTTGATTAATGGCTTCATCTACTCCCCCACAATAATCCACATGATTATCTTTCAACATCACCATATCATATAATCCAAATCGATGATTCGTTCCTCCTCCAATTTTAACCGCCCACTTTTCTATGAGTCTTGCGTTTGGAGTTGTTTTCCTAGTATCCAACAATCTGGCTTTCGTGTGTGCTATCATCCCCGTTAAGCGGTGTGTGTATGTGGCTATTCCACTCATTCGTTGCATGCAATTCAACATCAATCGTTCGGAGGTCAAAATGGATTGCGCTCTTCCTTCTACAATCATCCCTATATCTCCAATTTGCACACTTGCACCGTCCTCTATTTGCACATCAATCTTTAATTCTGCATCCACAAAGGCAAAAATTCGCTGCGCCAATTCGACTCCAGCCAATATGCCGTCTCCTTTTATTAGTAATCGGGCGTGTCGTATTGCATCTTTTGGAATAGACGCCAGTGTAGAATGGTCTCCATTTCCAACGTCTTCCTTAAAGGCGTTTTCTATGAAAGTCCTTATATTATCGTCTGTCAGGTAATTCACGCGGCAAAGGTAAACTTTTTTAGAGAATATCTAAATCAAAAATAGGACTCTAATATCCAGACAAAAAACACTTAAATTCGTCATTGACACGCTGTTTTATCCTTTTTTTATTAACTTTGATATGTATTCTTGCCGTATTTAATCTAAAATTTATGTCAAAAAAGAAGGCTTTAGCTCCAGAAGAAAAATTAACTCAATATACCTCCATGGTTAATTTAGTTACTGAAGTGGAAATTAAAGGGGCTACTACCCGATATACTTCGCTTAATGGCCATATGTTTAGTTTCCTCTCGAAAGAAGGCGAAATCGGCATTCGATTATCCAAAGAAGATCAGGTTGAATTCGAGCAAAATTATGGCCCAAGTCCATTTATTCAACACAATTCTGTAATGAAAGACTACGTTGCAATTCCAACAAGCCTTTCTATGAATTCAGAATTAATGGCAACATATTTGCGAAAGAGTGTACAGTTCATCCAAACATTGAAACCAAAGCCAACTAAAAAGGCGAAGAAATAAATCCATGATCGTATGGAAGGAAAAAACACCACTTTGCAATTACTCCTTGTCCAGATCGTTAAGAAGTTACTCTGTTATGTTATGCTATTACTCTACCCTGCTCAATCAAACATAAAATACTCATGAGAATGAATCGATCCTGGCGATCTATTAGCCAAATTAAAGCCACATTTTCATCATTTCTGTTGCTTGGAATTTTATTTTTCGGATTTCAATCTAACCTGTTTGCGCAAGATGAAATCTCGGAAAAAACAAAAAAGCAAATAGATCTTGCCGTCAAAAAAGGAGATAGCCGCATGCTTTACCTTGATACAGTTTCGAATTTTACCACCGATACTATTCAATCATGGAAAGATGTACAAGGAGGTGAATTGATCCTATTTATTCAAAACGAGCAACTTGTTAAGATCAAAGTTTCCTATTACAACCCTGCATTGGGCACATCGTTTTATTTTTATTTACTTGATGGAAACATGTTGGCTCATAAATTAATTTACGGCTATTATAATCGGCCAATTGGCTATGATTCTATTCAAATGAACCTTTACCAGGACAATCAGGTGCATGATTTAAGTAAGTCTAAAGTTACAGTAAGCAAAGGGTATCATAAAATGGATCGACAGATCATGTTTATAAAAGATGATGGATCTGTAGAATATCAAAATAGAACCAAATCTATAGCCTACAATGAATATGTCCGAATTAAAAATCATTTAGCGACGCTTAAATAATATTTTATAAAAGGTAAAGGCGCCCTTCATTTCAATCTACCGGCTTAGCGACTTATAGTTCTTTTATCATCCTGGAGTTGCAATTAAAACTTCTATATTTGCACTAACAATCAGATTTTCATTCTTTATTTTAAGTTACGGTTAATTTCATGAAATATATCCTTTGGCTATTGCATAAAGTATTTTCTGGTATAGCATATGTGGCTAATTACCTTCGTCGTACAACCTATATTAAATTATATCACCGCAAATTTAAACCGAGAGATAACGATATCTATATTGCTACCTATCCCAAATCTGGAACAACTTGGATGCAAATGATTCTGTATCAACTTACTACCAAGGGAGAAATGGACTTTAAGCATATTTATCAGGTCTCCCCGTTCCTAGATTGGGCTGTAGACGGAGGAAACTACTTAAATCAATTTGAGTCTACCCGAATTATGAAAACGCATTTTTCGTATCAGCGATTTCCTAAGCGTATTAAGGGTAAAATCATCTATATCACTCGTAATGGAATCGACGTTGCTGTTTCCCAATTTTATCATTACAACTCGTTGGATGACAAGCTAACCTTCGAAAATGCACTTCAAGCACGTTTTTATCGAAAAAGCATGCATTGGTTTGAGCATGTTTCCGGTTGGATGCAAAACAATAAAAACCTCGATATATTATACCTTCATTACGAAGATATTCTCGATGATTTAGAAGGCAATATTCGCAAAGTTGCCGATTTCTGTAACATTCCTATTGATGAAAATGAGATGCCTCGAATATTAGAGCGTAGCAGCTTTCAATTTATGAAACAACATCAAGACAAGCTTTCTCCTTTTGTAATGCACAAACCTAATGACTTCATTCGTAAAGGTAAAAAAGGAGAAGGCTATAAGTACTTCAATGAACAAGATCGAACGGAGTATATGGAAAATTTCACCAAATTTTTTGGACAAAATAAAATGCCGCATTATCAATTTACGAAGGAGATGGAATTGGCCAAATCCAAGGAAATGGTGTAATTCTGTACTTCAACGACTCCAAGCGGTATAATTCTATCCTTTAATTTTCTTTTTTGAAACCATCGATTTGATTGGTTTTAATGCTACCGTTTTAGGTTCAAACTGAATCGACCGGCTATATATTAATGGAGAAATGGTCATTTCTTCTGTTACAACGGAATCTAAAACGCTCAATTTTAAATTAACTTCTGATGCAGGAATAAGGGTGTAATTGTCTTGAACTCGATCTACATTAGTAGAGTCTTCCAATACGATTGAATCCTTCTTTTCGTCGAAGGCATGCCAATTCGTTTTTTCGGTCACATATTTTCGTTCCAACACTTGATTTGATCCACTGTTTATATTGGGGATTACAAAACTTGAGATGACAAAGACCAAGGCTACAAAGGCCAGAGCGGGTTTCCATAGATATTTCATTTTATAATTTGTTTAAATTTTGTAGTTATTATTTAATATTAATACTGAGAGGTATAGCCTCATTAAGCAGTATACTTCGTATTTCGATAAGCTTTATATGCGATGATAAGTTCTGCTAAAAACAAGTTTCCAACGATGCTTACCCATTGAGATGCTCCGTAATTTATTTCATAGGGCAAATCCATGTAATAAAATAGAATATGATATAGTCGAAAAGTTAATGCCGCTGTACCTATTGCATAACTTCGAATCATAAAAGTTGCGTGTGATTGAAAATTCTGTCGAATCGCAAACTGAAATGCCTTGTATGTATATATAAACAAAAGGACTCCCTGCACGACAAAACCCAGTTGTGACACCAGTCCTCCTTTTGCATAAATGGACAAGTAGAATCCTGTGGGACAGACTAGAAGTAATGTTACCAGCACATAGGTTTTTCCCAATTTACGGTGCCATTCCATGGGAATATTCAACCACTTACGGCAGAAAATTATTAACGGAGCAAATAAACAAATCACCCCCGTACCCATATGCATATAAAAACTGATGAGCCACACCACATCTTGTCTTGCCTCTACTTTTTCAGGTAGAATCCCATAATTTGGACTGAATGTATAATAGTGCAGCGCATTGAACGACAAAAGGCCGGTCAACACAAAAACGGGAATCCAGAAAAAGGCATTTCCGATTGGAATTATGTTTTTCAGAGTAAATGACGGATTGGATTTCATATGTCCAAATTACTCTCAATCAGCCTGATTTAAAAGGGCTACTTAGGGAACAATCCCTATGGCTTAGTGTAATTGTCACTTTTTTCCAATTCGATTTATGGAATTTCCATTCTTCCTTCATCTAACTACTAAATACACTAAAAAAACATGAACATATTCGCTCCCACATTTACTGGACAAAAAATAAGATCCTTTTTTCTATGGTTCAATTCTGATGCGCGTCATAGTCAAATATTAGGGCAATCTTTCCTTTTACTTTTTGGCTTGATTTTTCTTCGGTGGTCTGCAGAGCTATCCTCATACGGGATTATTTTTGCTGCTTGCATCGGGGTACAAACAATCGGAATCTTATTTACAACTAGGGATTTTTCAGGGCTTAAAAGCGTTTTGATCTCTGCATTAAGCTTATGCTTAATATTCAAAGCAAATCATGCTTCTGTTTTTGTGTTAGCTGCAGTATTGTCGGTAGCAAGTAAATACCTTATTCGATTCAAAGGAAAGCATATTTTCAATCCAACTAATTTTGGAATTATTGCGACGATTATTCTAACTGGAGATGCATGGATTTCGCCGGGACTATGGGGAAGTGGCATCCTTATTTTATTATTAATTGTCCTCTGTGGATTCTCCATCGTTTCCAAAGTAAAGCGATTGGATGCTGCATTTTCCTTTTTAATTGTTTTCAGTGGACTACACTTCATGAGACAGGTTGTATATCTAGGCTGGGAACCAGAAGTTTATTTCCATCATTTATCCAGTGGCACCTTGCTCTTATTCACTTTTTTCATGATTACGGATCCTGTAACTACGCCGAATGCTCGACCTGCAAGAATAATATGGGCCGCTCTTGTTGGACTAATTTCCTTCGTGGTGAGCACCTTTTATTACGTACATACGGCTCCAATATGGGTGCTATTCTTTTGCGCACCATTGACGATCTTTTTCAATCGATACTTCAAAGGGGAAAAGTTTAACTGGAACACCATATCCAAATCAAACAAAAATTAAATTACTTAATAGATAATCAAACTAGAAAACATTTACCATTCACAACCATTTCTATTCTATGACTGAACCTTTACTTATACATTTTACGAACTGCCCTATTTCAAATAAAAGGCATACTTAACGTATTCAAAACGGCAGATCGCATTATCTATTTAATTAAAAAATCAATCAACTATTAAAACAAACTACATCATGAAAAAACTAAAAATATCAATTCTTGCACTTTGCAGTATTTTGCTGCCAATCACCAAAAGTGCAGGGTTTTGTGGCTTTTATGTGGCAAAGGCAGGAGCCACATTATTCAATAAAACATCACAAGTCATCGTGGTTAGAGATGGAAATCGTTCCGTGATCACTATGTCCAGTGATTTCCAAGGCAATGTTAAGGATTTCGCCATGGTTGTGCCTGTACCAGAAGTCTTAAAGCGCGAAAACATCCGTGTGGCCAATCGGAATATCTTCGACAAGCTTGATTCTTATTCAGGCCCAAGATTAGTAGAATACCACGATCAAAACCCATGTCAAACTCCTACAAAAAAGTACAAGTACTTTTTGGAGAAATCCAGCACTGAATCCTTAGAGGAAATAACTGTATCTGATGACATGAGAGCAGATTACAGTGTAACAATAGAAGCCTCCTATACCGTTGGTGAATATGACATCCTTATCCTTTCGGCAAAAGAATCAGATGGTTTAAAACGATGGTTAACAGACAACTCTTATCAAATTCCTTCCGGAGCAGAAGAAGTCTTGGAGCCTTACATCAAGAGTAACATGAAATTTTTCGTGGTAAAAGTAAATCTGGAAAAGCAAAAACAATTTGGATTTAACAATTTGCGTCCTCTTCAAATTGCGTTTAACTCTGATAAGTTTATGTTACCGATCCGTTTAGGAATGGCCAATGCAAATTCAGCTCAAGATATGATCGTTTACGGTTTTTCTAAAAAAGGTCGAATTGAAACTACTAATTACCGAACCGTCAAAGTACCTTCCGATCGTAATATTCCTGAATTTATCCAACCCAAATTTGGCGCATTTTACAAAGATCTTTTCGAAACTGCTCACCACAAAGAAGGTCAAAATGCCGTGTTTTTGGAATATGCTTGGGACGTGAGTTTCAATAATCAAGTAAAATGTGATCCTTGTGTAGGGCCTCCTCCTGTATACAATGATTTGCGTGAAGCAGGTGTATACTGGATGAAGAACAGTGGTGGAACAAATGTATCTGGAGATGTATTTTTTACCCGACTTCATGTTCGATATGATCGACAACATTTCCCACAAGATTTAACCTTCCAACATACTCCAAACAAACAACGTTTTCAAGGACGATATGTAATGAATCATGCCCTAAAATATAATCTTTCATGCGACAAGGCTAATAATTACTATAAAAAAGTAACCAAACGCCGTGAGCAGGAATTAAGTGAATTAGCTAGCTTAACCGGATGGGATATTCGACAGCACCAAAACTATGTAAATCAATTCAAAAACAAAATCAAACCTTCTAAAGACGATGACACCAATTGGTTTGATGGAGGTTTTAAAAATTCATTTTGGGCAATTTTCAGTAATTCAAATGGTGGAGACCAGGGTCCCGGACAAAGTCCTTTTGCATGGATTATGAGCCTATCGGTTGTATTACTGATGTCTGCTGTGTTTGTGGTAAAAAGATGGTTGCAATCTGTATCTGTTGCTTAATTAATCTTTTTTCACTTAAGAGGGTGACTTTTTATAGGTACGACCATTAACAACTAAATAACAACAACACCTACGCTACACCAATAATGCCTATGAAATCATTCCTTAAGTTCAACGTTGTTCTTTTTATGATTCTTGTCACATGGATTTTTCTCCTTCCAGAGAAACTCCATGCGGCTAGGATCGTTTCTAACGAGAAAATCACGCTAAAAGACGACAATACTCGGCCGACTTACATGAAAGTTCGCTACGCGCCACTAAATGGTCTCATTCGGATTAATTTGGATCAGGAAATGCTTGAAGAACATTCTGAAGTACAAATTCACTTTTACAGTTTAATCGGTGAAAAAATAAAATCTATTTCTACTTCCGAATCGGCGCTACTTATTTCTACTTTTTCCTGGAATAAGGGATATTATATCTCCAAGTTATCTGTAAATGGGAAGGTGTTGGAGGCTAAGAAGTTTGTGGTGGGTTAGCATTCTAATAAAAAAAATGTTAACTTCCGTATATTCCTTCGAATTTTGACATGCGTAACTTCTTCTTCATTTTTGCTTCCATATCATGTTTTAATCTAATTGGACAGAACTTTTTTCCTAAAGTTGAGGATTCAAAATTATTAATAGGAACTTGGAGATTAGCATCTGTTCAAACAACGGATTTTTATTATTGGTATTCTCCCAATGCTGATTCTACTTATTTAGCGTCCAATAGATATTTTCAGTTTAATCAAGATGGTAATGTAAAGAAGATTATTGGAGATTCGATCGTTACTGGCCAATGGAAATTAAGCAGGAATAATGAACTAAAGATCAAGTATAGTCACGGCCAAAAACTTAAAACGTTTTTTTCATTTAGTCATGAAAACACAGGGATTTCTAAACTTTATTTAACTGATTATTCTGATCTTAAAGAGAATCCTTCGTATCAAAATTCTCATCGAGGCATTAATTATTCAACCTACAAAAAGATGAATAACGATCCGCCTAACTCTTCATTGATAGATACGCTTAGCGCTAAATTACTTTATGATAGTTTAATCATGGAAATGAATCGACCCCAATATTCGGAGATCAATAGTTACAACATTTATCCTTTCAATAATAGACTTATAAAACTTAGTAGAAAAATAAACATTTTACATCCATTCCGTTATTGGGAAACCTACAACATTTTAGCGTTTGAAAATGCTTCCTCTAATTCTATGAACAATCTTCGCATAGCGTTTGATCTTTCACCAACGGAACCAAGCTTGTTTTACACCAGTTACAGTATTTATAGATACATTTTAAATGATTTGGAACAAGCGCTCCATTCATTAAATTGGGGACTTATACTATACCCAGAAGACATGAATCTTCGCTTAGCTAGGGCTCAATTTCTTTACAACCAATACAAGCTTAAACCTGCAGCCCTTAGAGACATTAACAAGGTCATTAAGGATCATCCAAAAGATGCTGTAGGATATTATTTTCGGGCTGCGTTATCTTTCGGGGACACGTCAAGTTTAATAAATGATTTAAATAAATGTATAGAATTAGACAGCTTGAATTCAAATTATTATTTTGAACGTGGCTGCCTTAGAATTAAGATTGGTCAAGACACCCTTTTAGCCAAAAAAGATTTTTTGGAATCTCTACGACTGGGATATACAGGTTGGACATCTAAGATGAGTGATGCTGGATTGTCCTATGAGCTTTGGCAAAACGGAACATACACCCCCGAAATACCAAAAACTTGGGGTACTCGAAAAAAATGGCGTCCTCGCCATTTCAAATAAAGAATCTCATTGAATCATTTTTATCCTCTCTTAATTCAAGAAAATTGAACTAGCATTCTTCGCAATTAATCCTTTACCGAATTTTTCAATTCGTTTAATTTCATAAGTGCTTCGACTGGTGTAATGGAATTGATGTTTATATTTTTCAACAAAGCCTGAACAGCGTCCCATCGTGGATCATTGACTTCAAACATACTCATTTGTAAGCTACTCGCCGGAATCGTAATTTGTTGCTCCCCTCCTTTTATGTCTTTTCGCTTTTGTTCTTCCAATGATTGAAGGATTTCATTGGCTCGAATTACAACTGTATTTGGAATACCTGCCAGCTGTGCTACATGAATACCAAAACTATGATAACTTCCACCTTTCACTAGTTTTCGCAAAAACAAGATCTTTCCGTCCACATCTTTAACGGAAACATTGTAATTCTGAATTCTTGGAAAGGTTTCGGATAGTTGATTTAACTCATGATAATGTGTCGCAAATAGCGTCTTAGGTCGAAACGTAGTCCCGCTGTGTAAATGTTCTGTAATCGACCAAGCTATTGAAACTCCGTCATAGGTACTTGTTCCTCTCCCGATCTCGTCCATTAATACCAAACTTCGATTGCTCAGGTTATGCAAAATACTCGCCGTTTCGGCCATTTCAACCATAAACGTAGACTCTCCTTTTGACAAGTTATCCGAAGCTCCAACTCTGGTAAATACTTTATCTACCATACCTATGGACGCCTTTTTCGCAGGTACATAACACCCCATCTGAGCCATCAATACAATCAACGCCGTCTGACGAAGTAGTGCTGACTTACCAGCCATGTTTGGTCCAGTAATGATAATTATTTGCTGCTCTTGCGTATCCAGAAACACGTCATTTGGGACATAGGACTCTCCTAACGCTAAATTTCGCTCAATCACCGGATGTCGTCCTCCGTTTATATCAAGGGTCGTACTATCATTGACATCTGGTCTGCAGTAATCGTATTCCTCTGCTATTCGGGCGAATGAACTTAACACATCAATATTTGCAAGAATCTTACTATTCTTTTGAATTTGCTCCAAATAATCACTCACATTCTGCACCAATTCGGCAAAAATTCGTTGTTCTATTCCTCCTATACTATCCTCTGCCTTTAGGATTTTCTCTTCATAAACTTTTAATTCCTCGGTGATATACCGTTCGGCATTCGTTAACGTTTGTTTTCGAATCCATTCTTCCGGTACTTTATCTTTGTGCGTATTGGAAACTTCCAGGTAATATCCAAAAACCTTATTATAAGCGATTTTTAAGGAAGATATTCCCGTTGCCTCCACTTCGCGCTGCTGGATTTGAATTAAATAATCTTTTCCTGAAAAGGAAATTTTTCGATAGTCATCCAATTCTTCATCTACCCCATCATTAATCACTCCGCCCTGATGAATCAACATGGGTGCATCTTCCTTTAAAACACGTTCGATCTCTGTGCGGATAAATTCACAATCGACCAGTTCTTTTTGCAGGCCTTTCAGTGATTTTCCTTTGGCTTTTGACAATGCCTCTTTGATCGGATTAATAATGTCCAAGGCTCTTTTCAACTGGAAAAGTTCCCGTGGATTAATTCTTCGAACAGATACTTTTGAAATCAATCGTTCTATATCACAAAGCCCATTGAGTTGTTCTTCAATAGGTTCGCGTACGTTTATCTCTTTTATGAAATCATCTACTACGTTCAATCGCTCTTGAACCGGTTTCACTTCCATAAGCGGTAACACCACCCATTTCTTGAGTAATCGCCCTCCCATCGGAGTTTGTGTTCGATCCAGAATATCAATTAACGCTGTTCCGTCTGGTTGTTGTGCATAGACCAATTCCAAATTTCGAATGGTAAATCGATCGAGCCAAACATACTTTTCAGATTCAATTCTGGAAATTCCAGAAATGTGTCGCTTTTCTTTGTGTTCAGTATCATCCAAATATTGTAAAACAGCACCGGCCGCGATTACTGCCATTGGCATATCCTCTATTCCAAAACCCTTCAGATTCTTGGTTTTAAAATGAGTTGTGAGCTGCTCATAACCATAGTCATGGGTGAAAACCCAATCGTCCAATCCATATGAATGGAAATCTTCGTATTTGGCTGAAAATTCTTTTTTAAATGTTTTACAGAAAATAATCTCTGACGGCAAAAAGCTTTGTATCAATTTATCCACGTAATCACTGCCGCCTTGAGCACACATAAATTCACCTGTGGAAATATCTAAAAAAGACACCCCGATACCATCTTTAGAGAACGCGATTGATGCTAGGTAATTATTCTTTTTAACATCCAACACTTGATCATTGAACGCCACGCCTGGTGTAACTAATTCCGTTACTCCCCTCTTTACAATCCCTTTTACATCCTTCGGATTTTCAAGTTGATCACATATAGCTACTCGTTCTCCAGCACGGACCAACTTAGGCAAATACGTATCCATGGAATGATGAGGAAACCCTGCCAATTCAATGTGGGATGCAGACCCATTGGCTCGCTTAGTTAAAACTATACCAAGGATTTTAGAAGCTTTTACTGCATCCTCTCCAAAAGTTTCATAAAAATCCCCCACTCGAAACAACAATAAAGCACCTGGATATTTTTGCTTAATCGCATTGTACTGCTTCATTAGCGGAGTTTCCTTGGGCGGATTGATTTTCGTCGTTTTAGCCATTATTCCTGCGTATAATATATTACATAAAGAAGCTTCGTTCGAATGAATTATTGGTTATAACCTAACACTCCTATATATATACCTATGACACCAAAACATGCGTTTCCACTTGCTGCCATGTTCACTTATTTAATTTTATTCTATTTATTCCGTTGTTTCAATCGTCTGACCGATTATAACCCCAAATTGCCCATCTGTTTGTGTCCACTTTTTGGAAGGCAGATAGGTTCTGGAAACAAAACCGTCCAAATATAATGCATTTTTACAACCCATATCTTTAAAAAAAGTAGCAAAATCATAAAAATTAATTTTCTCTTTGGACATGGCAAAAAGAATTTTTCCATCTGGTAAAATTCCTACCCCATTTCGAATATTTAAATTCGTACTCCCCTTGATAAATTGATGATGCAATTTTCCATCAATAACCAACATGGGACCTGATTGAGTTGCATAGTGCATATCACTTGTGGAATGGCAAGGATGATTTTCTAAACTGCACACATGGGCTTTATTTTGCTTAGTGATGTAGAAAATTCCATTGGGATACATGTAGAAATTGCCATATCCTTTTTTTGCTAAATCATATGGCTTATGTTCCACTCCTTCCTGTACATAAAATCCTTGAGGTGATTGATCTCGCAAATACATACCACCATTCATGGCAAACAATAACTTTTGATTCCTCATTTTCACCACTTGATTTAGCCTTCTCGCATTACCAATAGGTTTTCCATCATCGTCTTTCCAATAAAATTTAAGTTGGACATCTGCTGCTTCTAAATCAACAACGTGGTGAAGGATATTTGTTTTGGCGGAAAGTTCTGTACTTTGGACATCCGTCGGATCATTGAAATATCTAGCCACCGCATAAATGGCCGTTCCTAAAACTAGGATTACGATGAGCGAATGTTTTTTCCAGTTTTTCATTTAATTTGAATTGTGGCTTGGCTACCTTTTCAACAGCAGTAAGTTACTAATTATTAACTATATCAACAAAATAATCGACACGAGCGGGTTTACTACTTTGTTCAGAAACAAGCAGTCTTATTCCAATAACCTTTATAAATAGTTTGTTGGAGTTTATTATTCGTACGAGATTTGATTCTGTTTCGAATCTTGGATATCTCCATCCACGCAACGTAGAACCCGTGCTGGAAAACGAGATAGAAATTGATGGTTATGCGTAGCCATCATAATGGCCGTACCACCGTTGTTAATTTTCTTAAAAAGATTTAAAATATCATCTGCAACTTCTGGATCCAAGTTTCCAGTAGGCTCATCTGCAAATAAAATCGCTGGATCGTTGATTAACGCTCTTGCAATCACCAATCGCTGCTGCTCTCCACCAGAGAGTTGATGTGGATAGGAACTTGCTTTCGCATCTAGTCCAACTTGCATTAATACCTCAGATATTTTATTGGCAATTTTAGCCTTTCCTTTCCACCCCGTTGCTTTCATTACAAAAGTTAGGTTTTCAACGGCTGTACGATCAAAAAGCAACTGAAAATCTTGAAAAATAATTCCTACTTTACGTCGTAAAAATGGCACTTCCGATGAACTAATGGTGCTTAATTCAAACCCCGCTACTTTTGCTTTTCCTTTCCTTAAGTCCAAATCGGCATACAACGTCTTCATCAGTGAGCTTTTTCCGGCGCCTGTCTTTCCAATCAAGTAAACAAACTCGCCCTTATCGATGTCAAAACTTACGCTTTTTAAAATCGTATTTGCTTCCTGTGCAATGGAAGCTTCGGTTAATTGAACTACTGGATCTGAAGAAAAAGTCATGTTTTTTTATCGCTTGGAGGCTAATATATGCAAATATAATTATATGTCTAGTTTTACCAACTTCCCAAACTCCAACCCGTCAATTACTTGCTTCAAGGCTACTTCCTTTCCTTCCAATCCGTACTTGACTAAATTGGAAAGAGGTCTATCTACTCGAAAATAAGCAATTAATCGAAACTGATCGTCTCTCAATTGAATGTAATTAGGGATTTTAGCTTGCCCTTTCACCTTTAATATAAACATTTCTTTCATCGCTAATCTAAGTTATTTAAATGGTCATAAGGATCACCAAGTGCAATCGTTATGACCATTCTTATTTCTATTTCTATGAATTAGTATTGGTAAAGAAGTTTAATTGAATAATCCAATGAGTGGAATGCTATGCAAACTTCTTCGCATCTTCTAAAAACGTGGCCAATCCAATATCTGTTAATGGGTGGTTTAACAATCCAGTAATTGCTTTTAATGGACTTGTGATCACATCTGCTCCTAATTCCGCACAATTAATAATATGCATTGTATGTCGAATGGATGCCGCTAAAATCTCTGTTTCATAACCATAATTGTCATAAATCAATCGAATTTGAGCGATCAAATCCAATCCATTGGTAGAGTTATCATCTAGTCTTCCTAAAAATGGAGATACATAAGTTGCTCCAGCTTTAGCAGCCAATAATGCTTGACCAGCTGAAAAGATTAACGTACAATTTGTACGAATTCCTTTATCAGAAAAATATTTGATTGCTTTGATTCCTTCCTTAATCATAGGAATCTTCACCACAATGTTTTTATGAAGTTTAGCCAATTCCTCTCCTTCTTTTACCATCCCTTCGAAATCAGTTGAAATTACTTCTGCACTGATATCACCATCTACAATTTCACAAATTTGACGGTAGTGATTTAAAATATTTTCTTTTCCAGAAATACCTACTTTTGCCATTAAAGAAGGATTGGTCGTTACACCGTCCAATACTCCAAGGTCGTTGGCTTCTTTGATTTCTTCCAAATTGGCCGTATCAATAAAAAACTTCATCGTTTGTTTTAATTAGTTAATATTACTTCGTGAAAACTAAAAATTGTGATCTTAATTAGGGGACAAAGCTAAGTTTATTTGCGGGGAAATGAAATAAGAAATTAAGAATCAGAATCCAATTTAGATTATTCTTAAATCTTCAAAATTTACATTCTGAATTTTCTTCCTCTCAGAAACGCCATTTGGTTCAAATTTGGAGCTAAATAAGAGCCAAAAGGGCATAAAAAAAGGCAAGTAATGTATCGCACCGCTCAACCATTGACCCTTGCTTCCTTCCGGACCTGGGGGATTAAACAGGAGCTAGTCGTACCTACTTGCCGCTGCAAAGGTATAACTGTTATTGTTCTGACAAAAGTTTTTTAAGAAAAGATTATAGATTCGCTTTATTCTCGGAGCGTACAAATTTCCAAAAGTCCCTCCCAATAAAAAAAAGACCCCCTGGAACCGTTATAAAAGCCAATTTATTATAATCCCAGGCAGATGAAAAATCAAATTGCGCCATAGACATTGCTGCTCGTGTTGTACCACAACCGGGACATTCGATATCAAATATCAATCGGATCAGGCATGGAATCCCAATATCAATGATATCTGCCATGTATAAGCCACTGCTTATCACTACATATATTCCCAACAAAGAGAAAATCCAGTTCTTAATAAGGTACCGTATGATGATCATCTCATCTCATTAATTTAAAAAGCGCATGGTCAGATTTAACTCTACTCCATGCGCCTTTCATTTTATTTTAATTTTGATTAGTGGTTTACCACGGAGCATCGATCGTATTCCCTTCTGAATCCGTCATCTTCCCCATCAACAGCAAGATAAGATCTACTGCCCACCAAATTCCACATCCACCTAATGTTAATAGCTGTCCTATTCCCAATCCAATTTGCTTATTATAAAATCGATGGACTCCAAATATTCCCATTGGAGGAAGTACTAGCATCAAAACAAGTGTAATAATCCACTTTTCTTGCTTTTTCTTATCTTCTAAACTTTCTGGACTTGCTTGTGGTTTTGGAGGTGCTTGTGCACCTGCTTGTCGCACACCACATTTAGGACAAATTTCCGCTTTAGAATTAATGGTTGCCCCGCATTCGTGGCAATATTTTTCGTTTTCCGCTTTCATGCTTTTATTAAATATAGACTTAGTTAGTATAAAGAGTTGAATATCGGATATGGAAAAACAACCCTTAAATTCAATCAAATGTTAAGCTAAGATATAAATTATTGTTTGATATTAATGAAGTGTTGGCACAAAAAAAAAGCCAGTATAGAATACTGGCTTTTTTTATGCGATTAAATAAATCTAAATCTATTCGATCAAATCTCTACCATCGGCCATTTTCAAGGTTCCCATAAACAACCTAATCAAATCTACCAACACCATGATTCCACAAACTCCTCCAGTTAAAAGGTACAATACACCTAAACCGGTATATCCCATCATAAATCTGTGAACACCCAATGCTCCCAATAGCCAACAAATGATGATCATCGTCATCTTCTTCTGTGCAGGTTTTTGTTCCTCACTCATAGTATTTTAATAATTTAAGTCCATGCCTACTCTTTTATTTTATGGGTTTTCAGCTTTCCCCAATGTGTTCATTACACTTCTACGCTACCAAATAATGACAAAAAAATGTAATATTCAAGTTTTTAATAAGAAATTTTTAAGATTCAATTAACGCTTCTTTTTCTTCTTGGATTCCCATTCATCCTGCTTTAGCAATTTCTTCCAATTCGAATCATGATCTTCAGTAAAAAGCTTGGTCTCTTCATAATCCGCTTTAGTTAATTCATTAATCTCAATCTCATTGCCTGTAAATTGCTCGATTTCAGCCAACAAAGTTTTTTCTTCAGTGCTACAAAAGGAATATGCTTTCCCATGCAATCGACCTCTTCCTGTCCGTCCTACCCTATGTACATAGTTGGAAGGTTCGTCCGGCATATCATAATTCACTACGAAATCTACACTTGGAATATCAATTCCACGCGCACTCACATCAGTAGCAATTAATATTTTTATTCGAGATTTTGAAAAAAGTTCCAGCACTTGGATCCGATCATTTTGATCTTTGTCTCCATGAATGGTAGCCGTTTCGATTTCTACTCGTTCCATGGCTTTCATCACTCGTTCCGCTCGGACCTTCGTACGAACAAAAACTAATATCTTCTTATCGGGATGTTCATTAATTAATCGCTCAAGAAAAAATCGCTTGTCATCCATCTCTACAAACAAGACCGAATGATCCACATTTTTTGAAACGGGATTTTTTGGAGATATCTGAATTCGAATCGCTTCTGACCGTACTAAACTATAGGCGGTTTGTTTTATTTTTTTATTGATCGTTGCAGAGAAAAACAAGGTTTGATGTCGATGTACCAGTTTTCTCTTAATATCTTCGATGTCTTTGATAAACCCCAAATCCAACATATGATCTGCTTCATCCAAGACCAGTATATCTATTTTACCTAATTTCAAGTAGCCTTGACTGATAAAATCAAACATTCTTCCAGGCGTTGCTACTACTACATCCGTTCCTTCTTCTAATTTGGTAATTTGTCGATCCTGATCTACTCCACCAAATAAACAAGTGGTATTGACACCGGTACTTTTTCCTAATTGATGAAACACTTTGGTAATCTGTAGCGCCAATTCCCTGGTGGGCACCATTACCAAGCAACGCACTGCTCTATTATGTGATTTTGCGAAATACTCCAGTTTACTAAGGATCGGAATGACAAATGCTGCGGTCTTTCCAGTACCTGTTTGGGCAATGGCTAACACATCTTCTCCTTTTAAAATAGATGGGATGGATTTAAATTGAATATCGGTTGGTCTTTTATATCCAAG
Organism: Cytophagales bacterium; assembly: GCA_965277185.1. Lineage (GTDB taxonomy): Bacteria > Bacteroidota > Bacteroidia > Cytophagales > JAHDFW01 > JAHDFW01. Next base: position 58,586 of record CBDICC010000061.1, read on the forward strand.
TAGATTGGCATTCTTTTTGATTTGTTCCGATATGGGATAGTCCTCAATTTTCATACATCCAATTTTTGAGGTAAATGTACCAATAAAAAAAATTGAAACCCCATTTTTTGTATATTTGACTTCCTTAAATCAAAGTATTTAAGTGTATAACTGCGTTAATAAATATTATGAAAGTAAAATCAGCCATTATTGTTTCCTTTTTTATTCTTGTTTTAGCTCCATCTATGATGGCACAGAAAAAAAATGAAAAAAAAGAACTGACCAGAAAAGAACATCTGGATTTAATGACCAAACATTATTTTAGCTGTAGCGATCACCTTTGGGATTTCATAAGTCATGTGGCCAATGGGGAAAGTATTGCTCGATTGGATAAGAAACGTAGAGGAGTTGCTAAGTTTTTTTATGAAGAGAAGAAGAAACTAGAAGAAATAGGTGATTATAATGGTGACAAAGTAATTTATAACGGGATGATGACATACATTGATGATGTCACCAAAATCATTCAAGAAGATTATAAGGAATTAGTACCACACGAAGAGGCAGCCGTGAACTCGCCCGCTTTAAGAAAAGTATATTATGATGAATTAATGAAAGTGGATGAAAAGCTAAGCATGGTAACCAATCGCTTCGTTCAAATTGATTTGTCTTATCGTGTTAAATATTTCTCGTTCAAACGATTCGTAGGCAAAAAAACAGGAAAGGCGGAAAAAATAGAAAAGATTCCTGAAAACAAGATTTTAACGATACTAAAAGTATATAAAAGTTTTTCTCCTCTAAACATCGCTTTTAAAGAGTCTAAATTATTGGAGGATTCGCTCTACGAATATTTTCAAGCCCGTGATACGATTAAATGTAGGGATCTAATTGAGAAGTTAAAATCAAGAACAACAGACAATCGATTTGTGATTGAATCTACTCCTATCTATTTAAAAGATACTAGTTATCATCAGGAGTATGAAAAGATGTTGGATCATCATGATGAATTGGTTACGAACGTCATGCCTGCCATGCTCTCCTCTTATCAAAGACAATTAGTTTTCAATAAAGAGCAACAAGAGTTTGCTTCCAAAAAAAATGAAGCTACTGCGGAAGATTATGATGCAATGGACATCAAAGTTCGAGAAATCAATGATTCCAACGATAAGTTTAACGTGATGTTCAATAATTACATAGATGACCGAAACGAATTATACAATCATTTTGATTATGTAAGTCGACATTTTCGTTCAGTACACATTGTTAGAGAGAAATAATAATTAGCATTAATTACCCATTTTGAGCAGCTTTTGAATTGATTTAAAAGCCGCTTCTCTATCTTATTGAAAACGACACGGTTCTATTATTTTGCTAGGCAATCGCACTTATTCAATTTTCGCGTGCCGCTTATTATTCTGATATTTTTTTTATTTGAAGATTGGTTTTATATTTACCTCAATAAATAAACTTTAGGGGTGTTTGAAATTGGCTTGCCAATATTTTTTAAACTGAGATTATACCCTTAACCTGATGCCGGTAATGCGGACGTAGGGAAAAGTTGATTAAACTGAGAAATGGAATAATATTAAATTGGGATAATTTTCAATTACATCAATTATATAATATTAAAACCTGATTTCACCAACTCCTCTACTCCTCTTTTTACCAATACATTATATAGAAACGTATATATAATGTTTTAGTGTTAATAAAATAGGAATGTTCCGATCCGAAAAGAATGTATTGATTGATTGATTGATTGATTGGACCTACCCGTTTTTTACTCTAGTTTCAGGATACCTTTATTTATTAAAATAGACTATAGTATACTATATATATGTAGTATGGCTTAATTAATATAAAAGCTGCCCGTATAACGGCTTTTAAATTTCAAGAAATGAACGATATTACAATTACTTTCAACGGTCAGAACTTATTGATTTCTGAAAAAGAGTCCACTTTGTTGGATCTTTTGACAGCTCAAAAACTATCTGTCCAAACAGGAATTGCTGTTGCGTTAAACCAAGATGTAATTCCTAAAACCAAATGGAAGTCAATTAAATTGAATCAGAATGACCAAATAATGGTTATTACCGCTACTCAAGGAGGTTAAAATCACTCCTTGAAATAACACTGTGAAATAATATTATATAATAAGTAGATAAGACATTAAATTAATAAGATCAGATAAGATTCCAGGCATAACTTAAATAAAACGTATGAAGACTCCATCTAACGAAAAATCTAAAATTACAAGAGACCCATTTCCCTCTTCTAAAAAAATATATGTACAAGGTTCTACGCATAAGAATGTGCACGTTGCCATGCGTGAAATTGAATTAACTGACTCCAAACCAATGTTTGTGGACGGTGAATTTGAAATTGCCAAAAACGATCCTATCACCGTATATGACACCTCAGGTCCGTATACCGATCCAACCGTAGAACTTAACGTCAAAGAAGGTGTTCCAAGAATCCGAGAAGAATGGATCCTGGACAGAGGAGATGTATATGAATTAGACGAAATCAGTTCAGAATATGGTCGTGAGCAATTATATAATTCTGATTTAGATCATTTACGATTTGAACATCTTAAAAAGCCCCTTTGTGCAAAGGACGGAAATAATGTGTCTCAAATGCATTATGCAAAAAAGGGAATCATCACGCCAGAAATGGAATATGTTGCGATTCGTGAAAATCAGCGAATGCAAGAGTACAAGTCTTTGACTAAGCAACACCCTGGTGAAAATTTCGGAGCGAAAACGCCTGATGTAATTACACCTGAATTTGTACGAGATGAAATTGCTGCTGGACGTGCCATCATTCCAAACAACATAAATCATCCAGAAAGTGAACCAATGATCATTGGGCGTAACTTTTTGGTAAAAATCAATGCCAACATTGGAAATTCTGCCATCACTTCATCTATTGAAGAGGAAGTAGAAAAAATGGTTTGGGCTATACGTTGGGGAGCAGATACTGTAATGGATCTTTCCACTGGAAAAAACATTCATGAAACTCGAGAGTGGATCATTCGAAATTCACCTGTGCCGATTGGTACTGTTCCGATTTATCAAGCATTAGAAAAGGTAAATGGTAAAGCTGAAGATCTTACTTGGGAATTATTTAGAGATACTTTAATTGAGCAGGCAGAGCAAGGTGTAAGTTACTTCACCATTCACGCAGGTGTATTGCTTCGTTATGTTCCAATGACCGCCAATCGTGTAACGGGTATCGTATCCAGAGGTGGATCTATCATGGCTAAATGGTGCTTATCTCATCACAAAGAGAATTTCCTATATACTCATTTTGAAGACATCTGTCTGATTATGAAAAAATACGATGTTGCTTTTTCATTGGGAGACGGATTGAGACCTGGATCCATTGCAGATGCTAATGATCGAGCTCAATTTGCAGAACTAGAAACGTTGGGTGAATTGACTAAAATTGCATGGAAACATGATGTACAAGTGATGATCGAAGGTCCTGGTCATGTGCCAATGCATATGATCAAAGAAAATATGGAAAAGGAGTTAGAAGATTGTTTCGAAGCACCATTCTACACTTTAGGTCCGTTGACCACTGATATTGCTCCTGGATACGATCATATTACTTCTGCTATTGGAGCAGCACAAATTGGATGGTATGGTACGGCAATGCTTTGTTACGTAACGCCTAAAGAGCATTTGGGATTACCGAATCGAGACGATGTAAAGCGTGGTGTAATTACTTACAAATTGGCTGCACATGCATCTGACTTAGCGAAGGGACATCCAGGTTCACAAAACCGAGATGACGCAATGAGTAAAGCGCGTTTTGAATTCCGATGGGAGGATCAATTCAATTTATCTCTTGATCCAGATACTGCGAGAGAATACCATGATGAAACATTGCCATCTGATAATGCCAAGGTAGCTCATTTTTGCTCTATGTGTGGACCTCATTTCTGTTCAATGAAAATTACACAAGACGTTCGTGATTATGCTAAGAAACATGGATTAAATGATGAGAAAGCCATCTCAGAAGGGATGAAAGAAATGGCTGACACCTTTAATGAAAAAGGAGGTGAAGTGTATATTGAGCCTGAAAAATTGCAATAATTGAATTTTCGATAAAAGAGAATTAACATTACTTACGTTGTAACATTTTGCCCTATTCAATATGACTGTCATCTACAAATTTAAATCACTGTGGTTAGGCTTGCTAATTGCTTCTTTTTTCCTAGGCTGTTCTGGGATCAAGAGTTCTAAGTTAAGTAAAGTGGATTGGCTGCTAGGAAACTGGACTGTAGAAGATCCAAATGGTATTTTCTATGAATCTTGGACAAGACAATCTGATGTCTTATTGAATGGGAGAAGCTACAAAATAGTCAATGGAGACACCAACGTATTAGAAACGATGGTTCTTCGCGAAAATGATAAAGGTGTCTGGTTTTGTCCTGCAGTAGTTAATCAAAATGAGGGAAAAGTGATTGAATTTAGACTAAAAGGATCCAATATGGATAGTTTAGTCTTTGAAAACTTGGTTCATGATTTTCCTCAGCGCATTGCGTACGTGCGGAAGGAAGACCATATAGATGCTTGGATTGAAGGGAATTATCAAAACCAGGGAAATCGAAGAATCGCCTATTATTTCCGCCGAGACAAGAAGTAAGTAAGGATGAAATTGATTGTGATTTCAGATAGCATTTCGTTTGAAAAAGAATTGAAGGTCCTTCCTCTATTATTCGAGGAAGGGCTTTCTATTTTTCATCTTCGAAAACCTGAATGGAATGATCAAAAGATGTTTGAGTATTTAATGAACGTTCCTGAACAATATAGAGATCGAATTGTGATCCATAGTTATTTTCATCTGGCAAAAAAGTTTGCGCTACGAGGAGTTCATATGGGCTTTCAATCTTCCAAAAATCATGCAGAAGTGATTTATCCTTCTTTTAAAAAATCGGCTTCATGTCATTCTTATGAAGAAGTTCGAATGGCTAAACAAATTCTCCCCGATCTTCAATATGTATTCCTTAGTCCAATTTTTGATAGTATTTCCAAACCGGGATATCTCTCCAATTTTGACCAAAATGAATTAACCCATTTTGTTTCTGAGGAAAAAGACGTTGCCGTAATTGCCTTGGGAGGTGTTACCGTTTCTCATGTGGAGGAATGCAAAAAATATGGCTTTGACGGAGTCGCAGTACTTGGTGCAATTTGGACCAAATCTGATCCTTTGAACGCTTTTAGAAAACTACAAGAAACGTGTCAATAAAACGAAAGAACATATTAACAATCGCGGGTTTCGATCCAAGTGGAGGGGCAGGAATTCTGGCTGATGTAAAAACATTTGAACAGCATAAACTACAGTCGTTTGCGGTCCAAACTGCCAATACCATTCAAACAGAATCACAGTTTATTGAACCGAATTGGATTCCATTTGATATTGTACAACATCAAATGACGGAACTTCTTTCCTCTTATCAATTTGACTATGTTAAAATTGGTTTAATCCGGAATTTTGAAGAGTTGCAACGACTGATCCAAATACTCACTAAGTTTAATCCGGATGTTCGCATTATTTGGGATCCGGTGTTATCTGCAACTGCGGACTTTAATTTTGCTCAATCCATCAATTCAGAGCAGATTCAGCATATACTACACAATGTCTTTATTTGCACTCCAAATTGGGATGAAGTACAAACGCTGAGCGGTGAGCAAGATGCCTTAAAGGCAGCTTCCATACTTGAAAAGAATAGTAATTCGGGAATTTATCTCAAGGGCGGCCATAATGTGGATCAACCAGGTAGAGATTATTTGTTTTTCGAAGGTACAACCTACCCTTTTAAACCAATGGGGAAACGAGTTACTCCTAAGCATGGAAGTGGCTGTATCTTTTCGTCTGCATTGGCCTCCAATTTAGCCAAAGGGTATCCTTTAATAAAATCATGCCTAAGGGCTAAGACTTACGTAACCAGAGTTTTAGAAAGTTCTGATGGACTACTTGGGTATCACAAATTTTAATTTTTACCATTTATATTATCGTATTGGTCAATTGACATGAAATGACATCCAAATGAACTTCTCTAAACTTTATTATATCGCTTCAAATCATCCTACCAAAGCCCATTCGGAATTGGTCGATGCAGCATGTTCCGCAGGAGTGAAATTAATTCAGTTACGCATGAAAGGAATCTCTCAAGGGCAAATGTTGAGTGAGGCGATTACCTGTAAAGAAATTTGTGAATATTTTGATGCAAAGTTGATTATCAATGATGAATTGGAAATTGCACGTCAAATTAAAGCTGATGGGATTCATTTAGGTCAAAATGACACAAGTATTAAAACTGCTCGGGCCGTTCTTGGTTCTCAAATTACCATTGGCGGCACGGCTAATACATATCAACAAGTAAGTACGCTTTTAGAGGAAAAAGTAGATTACATCGGTCTTGGTCCTTATAAGCATACCCAAACTAAAAAACATTTGAGTCCCATATTAGGGCTAGAAGGATACCAAAAAATATTCAATAAACTAGGGATAAACATTCCGGTTTATGCTATTGGAGGTATTAAATTGGAAGATGTAGATAAATTAATGCAAACTGGAATTTATGGAGTTGCGGTTGCAAGTAGTTTAACTAAAAATTTCTCCCTAGTAGATAATTTTAACCGAAAATTGAATCTTAATGAGTAATCTAATAATAGCGGACAAATCATTTAACTCTCGCTTGTTTACAGGAACAGGGAAATTTAGTTCATCCAAACAAATGGAGGAAGCACTGTTAGAAAGTGGCTCTGAACTAGTTACAGTAGCGTTGAAGCGTGTGGATGTATCCAATAACGAAGATGACATTCTGCATCATTTGCGACACGAACAATTCAATTTATTACCCAATACGTCAGGAGTGCGAACGGCGAAAGAGGCTGTTTTTGCCGCTGAGTTGGCACGGGAAGCACTTGAAACCAATTGGTTAAAGCTTGAGATTCATCCCGATCCAAAATATTTGATGCCGGATCCAATTGAAACTTTAAAGGCTACTGAAGAATTGGCTAAAAAAGGATTTATTGTACTTCCTTATATCCATGCAGATCCGGTGCTTTGTAAGCGATTAGAAGATGCCGGGACCGCAGCAGTAATGCCATTGGGCTCCCCTATTGGTAGTAATAAAGGCCTTCGGACTTTTGACTTTTTAGAGATTATTATTGAGCAAAGCAATGTTCCGGTAATCGTAGATGCAGGAATTGGTGCTCCTTCCCATGCGGCTTACGCGATGGAATTGGGTGCCGACGCTGTGTTGGTAAATACAGCCATTGCGGTTGCACAAGATCCTGTTGCAATGGCACATGCTTTTAAGCTTGCTGTGAATGCAGGAAGAGTGGCACATGAAGCTAAATTAGGAGGTGTTTCTTTAAAAGCTGAAGCAAGTAGTCCATTAACCCGATTTTTAGATTAAAAGTGGGTTATTTTTCGTAAACTTGCACATTATTATATGGTCGTCTCAATTTAAAAGACGAAATTTGAACATATGAAATGTGTAGTACAACATATAACATAACCATAACCAATTTCGATCGAAGCTTTAAAGCATTAGTAAACTACAAATGAAAGATTTTCTTATTGATAAATTCAAATACGACCTTGATTGCAATCTTAAAATGATTGATGCAATCAAGAAAAATTCCAATGCTACGGTTGATGGTATTTTTAGTCATTTGCTTAATGCACATCATATTTGGATTCACAGAATCAATGAAATGAGTCCAAACTTTGATACTTGGCAAACACAACGTCATGATAAAATGGTTGAATTGGCGGATGTGAATTTCAAGAAAATCAAGCGAATAATAAAAAATCACGAGGTTGATGATAATATCACTTACGTAGACAGTAAAGGAACCAAGCATACAAACACGCTTTTTGACATCATGTACCATTTACTAAATCATTCGGTACACCATAGAGGTCAGGTTAGTTATGAGATTTCTAAAGTGGGTGGTGCTCCTCCAAAAATTGACTACATTAGTTATAAAAGATAATTTATAGTTAGCCCGGACGATTCAAAAGGATATACTTTGATTTTCCATAGGCGAATATATAACATTAGCGATCTCGAAGATCTGATTTTTGATTGATCGTATTTGCTTACTTTGAAAGACTTTTCTATGAAGTCAACTACATTTTACGATATCATCAAGGATTGCTCCTGGGAAGAAATTTCTGATTCGATTTATGCGAAAACGGAGCAAGACGTACGCACTGCCCTCCATAAGTCAAATCGGAATTTGGAGGATTTTAAGGCGTTAATATCTCCCGCAGCAGAACCTTTTCTGGATCAAATGGCATCTTTGAGTCACTCTTTAACCAAGAAGCGATTTGGAAATACTATTCAGATGTATATCCCTCTTTATCTTTCTAATGAATGTCAAAATATCTGCACGTATTGTGGCTTTAGTTACGACAATAAAATTGAGCGCAAAACACTTTCGGATGATGAAATAATGGCTGAAGTGGCAGTAATCAAATCACTAGGCTATGATCACGTTTTAATTGTGACTGGAGAAGCCAATAAAACGGTGGGTATGGATTATTTCAAAAACGCTTTAAATTTAATCAAACCTCATTTCTCCCATATAGCCATGGAAGTTCAGCCCCTCGATGAAGCGGAGTATGAGGATCTTATGGGACACGGGCTTAATACGGTATTGGTTTATCAAGAAACGTATCACGAGCAAGAATACAAAAAACATCATCCCAAGGGTAAGAAATCAAACTATGAATACCGTGTAAACACCCATGATCGTTTAGGAGATGCTGGGATTTACAAAATGGGATTAGGTGCCTTATTTGGCTTGGAAGATTGGCGAGTCGATACCATGTATTGCGCAATGCACCTTGATTATTTGGAACGAAACTACTGGAAAAGCAAGTATTCCATATCGTTTCCACGATTAAGACCTTGTGTAGGGGGCGTTGAATTAAAGTCCGAAATGACTGATCGTCAATTGGTTCAAGTAATTTGTGCCTATCGTTTATTTAACGAAGAGGTTGAACTTTCGATGAGTACCAGGGAGTCTCCCAATTTCAGAGAACATATTATTAAACTAGGGATCACCTCCATAAGTGCAGATGCTAAAACTGATCCGGGTGGCTATGCTTCCCCTAATGAAAATTTAGAACAGTTTGAAATCAACGACAAACGATCTACTGCTGCATTTGTAGATGTGATTCGAAAGCAAGGATACGAACCCGTATTTAAAGATTGGGATTTAAGCTTGCAATAGCGTACATTGACCTTACTTTAACGTTTCAACTTCATTTATTTTTTTATTCATAACTTACTTTTTTTGTGAGCAGGCTTCGAAAATCAAATTTTATCGTTATTCCCTTAGCGCTATTTACATTTTGTTTTTTTGGAGTTTCTTGTGATCCGTTTCATGTCAAAATAGACGATACTAAACATGAAATCACGCATTACACTTCCGGTTTGCTTTCTACCGATAATGCCGTTCTTAACGATGAATTACTAGTGATGAACTGGAATATTCGTTTTGGAGGCGGACGAATTCCTTTTTATTGGGATTGTTATGGAGACCGAACGCTGATGGTTGAAGATGAAGTTTACCTTCATCTTGAAGCGATTGCAGCAAAAATCAATGATGTGAATCCGGATGTTCTTATGATTCAAGAAATTGACATCAATTCAAAGCGTTCTGTTTATGTAGATCAAGTGCAATGGATACTTGACAATACATCGTTTAATTATGCGGTGTATGCGCCTAATTGGAAGGCTGACTTCGTTCCAAGTGACGGTCATGGAAGAATGAATACCGGCGTAGCTATATTTAGCAAATGGACGTTGGAAAATGCCCGTAGAGTTGCACTTCCGTTGATTGAAGAGCAAGCGGCTACAACGCGCTATTTTTATCTGCGTAGAAATTTCCTTGAGTGTACGATTTCACCGGACGGAGGAAGCCCTATTGCTTTTCTAAATATTCATGCATCTGCTTGGGCGCAGGACGATACAAAGCAGAAGCAAATGGAGGTGTTTAAAGCTGCTATGGATAGTGTGGATGCTTCAGGAAGTATTTTTTGTGCCGGTGGTGATTTTAATATTGTGCCGCCTGGGTCAGAAGTTTTAACAGACTTTGAAGATGCCTTGGATTGTGATTCGGACTTTCCACCAGATGACTTTACGGATCAAGTTCAGTGGATGGAGCCTTTTTATACTTCGTTCGAAGCTGCAATACCGTTGGATTCTTATTTATTGGATAACAGTAAGTATTACTCCTATACGGCAGATGAAAATGGATTTTGGACGCGAAAATTAGATCATTTGTTTACCAATGGATCTTTTGTTGAAGGTTCCGGTTCTGTGCATCAAAATAGTGCAAATGGTGGAATGGAAACCATGTCTTTATCTGATCACGCACCTATGGTAGTAAAAATTAAACTTAAATAAGTGGACATGATCCATCACTTTTATTTTCGCATTTCAAAAGTTTTCAGTCTCTACATAGGCCTGTTTTATATTTTACAAGTTGGAATAGGACAAAACATGCCAATTCTTCAATCTACAGCCTTAACTATCCCATCTAAAACGATTGAAAAAGGATTCTTTCAGCCACTTCGTTATGGAATAAACGATCGAACAGAATTATCCACATTCCTATTCGGAAACATGGTTAATCCCAACATCTCCATCAAAAGAATTTGGAAAATTAACGATCAATTTGTCTTTAGCTCATTTCATGCGCTTTCCTACCCTACTCCATTGTTAAGAGCCATCTCGCGAAGGGGACCTGGTGGATTAATGCCGGCAAACACCGAGGTTCCAACTTTTCTAAATTTCAAGAGTCGGCTCTTTCTTTCATTTAAAAAGAGTGATGTCCTTGCTTATACTGGATCCATTGGCATAACATATACACCCAAATTTGGCAATCACACGTTGACTACAATCGATTATCCAATACTCTACCCTAGAACATCGGTTTATCACAACAGATTACTATATCGATTTGATCTAAACTTCTTATTCATACCGCAGAACAAAAATATTTATCCTTCAACCTATATATGTAGGCCGCGTTGGGAAGGTTTTTATTTCCAACCAAGTTTAACGCTTTTTATGCTTCCTAATCCTACTAATACGGTCCTAATTTGGGAACATAAAATGCTTGTTACTAAAAAAAGAATTCGCTTTTCTCGAACTAACCGAAATCGTTACTCTGCGATCCAATTTGGCTATTTAATGACCTATGGTAAGTATCCATTTGGCAGGGATTTCTCTATTTTTCCATTAATTGATGTTCTATGGGGCAGAAACAATATCACCCACAAGAAAACGAAGGAATCAAACAACGAATAGGTTTCCATTTTCGCTTGTTCTAATCCTAGCTATTCGTACTCAATCATTTTTTATGTAACTTTGTCTTGTTATGGGAAACAAGAACAAAAATAAGCGCACGAATGTTGTTTATTCAACTAATTCGGACTTTGATTACGAGCATGATGATGACGGAACGGTAGAGTCTATTGAAAAAAATCAACAGGAACTACGTGTGCGAATGGAAAAACGCGGAGGAAAAGTTACTACGGTTGTTTTAGGATATGAGGGCCCTGCGGATGAAATGAAGTCGCTTGGTAAATTATTAAAAAGCAAGTGTGGAGTTGGAGGTTCTGCCAAAGATGGTGAAATCTTGGTTCAAGGCGATTTTGTTCAAAAAGTGGTTGAATTGCTAAAAGGAGAAGGCTATTCTCGCACCAAGTAGCGAAATTTATACTTCTAAACGCTGAAGAGTAAAGCCATCCCTTCAGAAACAAATTCGAAGTCTACTGCGCTTCCTTCAGTTGGTCTTGTGGACGACAATTAATCTTCGACTTAAGGTAATCTTTGCTGTTTGCAAATTTGTCTGCAATAACTAAACTATCAGTAGCCATAAAATTGATTACAACCGTATATCCTTGCACGGGTTCTTTATAAATCGTTCTAAACACATAGTTTGAATCTGATTTAAAGAACAAATCACGGTATTTACCATTCTTCTTTTTATCAATCAAATTGATTTCAGAAGCCGCAGTGATATGATCTTCATATAATCGATCAAGACTTACGGGATTAACTGTCAAGGCTATAAACGTGCTATAGTTCGTTGACTTAAACGCTCTATTGATTGGAAATGCATGTTTTCCTAGTTCTTTAATTCCTCTATATGGCTGTAAGGCTGTACTGTCTAAAGGCAATACTTCTTCCAACGAATCTAGTTTGTAATATTCTTGTACGGCATATCGTTCACCACCGGTAAAATCCAATTGATTACAGGACGTAAATCCTAAGATCAAGAAGAAAAGGGCAAAAAAATAAGGAATCACCATGAGTGATTCCTTATTCAAATACTTAATGGCAATATTATTCACCAGTTACAATCGTTTGATACGTTGAAAAGAACAATCCTTTTTTAACGTAAGAATCTACTGTTGCTATTTTAGTGATTCCACCATTTTTAGCTGCAGTTGTCATACTTAAATCAGTTTCTCCAAAGGAGAAGAACAAAAAGATTTTTCTTTCTGCAATTCCAGATTTAGTACCTGAGTTAGAAGTTGCTAATACACCTGGTCCTCCAGCAGTTGGTCCAGAAGCTACGCATGAACTCAAAAGAGCAGCGATTCCGGCAACCATAATTAAATTTTTAATCAATTTCATAATTTTAATATTTTAAGTTGGAAGAATTACTCTCCAGTTACAATAATATCTCTTTTCCAGAACAAAAGGTAGTTTGTTAATCTAACATCTACAGTTGAGATTCCACCTGTAATACCTCCATTTTTAGCTGCTTCTGCAACACCATGGTTTTTGTTCAATTGGATAACACCCAAGATCATCCCCGTTGAAGACGTACCTGTTTTAGATCCAATTGGATTTGAAGTTACTGCATAAGGCATAGTAACAGAACAGGAAGTCATAAATGCTCCAACTACTGCCGTACAGATCAATACTTTTAAACTTTTCATTTCTCTTTAATTTCAATTAGTTAGAAAAAATTATTCTCCTGTTACAGTAGTTTTGTAAAACGGAATAATAAACATTGTTAATTTTTCATCAACACTTCCCACTTTCGTGATCCCACCATTTTTCATTGCGGTCTTAAGTGTGTGGTCATTACCACCTTTTGATACTCCAACTTTAGTTCCGATTGGAGCGCCTGTCACTGTGTGCGTTTGGTACACAACACATGAAGACAGGAAGCAAGCAGCTACGGCTGTTGCAAGAATCCCTTTTGCTAATTTCTTCATAATATTTTAGTTAAACTGTTAAATTGAATGCCCAATTTGGATAAAAATTACAGATATTCCATATATAAATTTACTTTTTTTTCATCAGGCAGGAATTCTTATTAATCGGTAGCATTCAGTATGAATTTGACAAAACAGCACTTGCCCTTTGAAAAAGAAAATAATTATCACTTAATTCGCTTTGAATCAAACAGGCAATATCATTATAAAAAATGAACATCTATTTTTATCGTTTATTAACACTGATGCTCCTAATCTGCGCTTTTACGGCACATCTTAAAGCTCAAAAAATCAAAGAATTAGCTCAAAAAGTAAGCCCTACATTCGATGTTGAGATAAAAAAAACAAGTTATTACGATGCAACACATGGTAATGATCACGGAGTAATCGAATTTCGCAAACGTTTTAATCCTATTAACTCCATTTTTGGTGGCTTAATGTTATTATATCAAAACTCGATTACACAACAAATCGGCGCAAATTGTAACTATACATTAACATGTTCTAACTTTAGCAAGCGATCGATCGAACAATATGGCCTTATTAAGGGAATCTTTCTGTCATCCGATCGATTGATGCGTTGCAATAGTTCTTGTGTAAACGAAAGTCATCCTTCACTTATAAATGGTGAGAATAAGGCTCAGGACACGCCTGACAAATATTCTGTGTCAGATAAATAATAATTGAATGGTTAAGTTTACACTCAATATAATCGCTGCAATTGGCGTACTCTTGCTTAGTTGGCAAAACTCTAATTGCCAGTCTAGTCAATTACTGCCAAAAGACGCTCCGTTTTCTGAGTATCTTCTAGATAATGAGTTATACAGTGACTTCATTCGAAACGCATCTTATTCTTCCGATAATCAATCTAATGACCCGATGACAATCGGTTTTTCTAATTATAAATTAGGGTATGCTTATTTCAAACTAGAAATTTTTGATTCCGCTTTTGTTTATTTTACTAAAGTTAATTCAAATCATACATCGGCGATGGAGTGCGCACTTTACAAAAGTCACATCTTAAGTAATCATGGATTGTTTGATTCTGCTTATTCCCTTTTAGCTGGTTTAAAATCAGATTCATCCAGCCACATTTCCAATGAACAATCTGCCATGGTTTGCTACTACCTAAATGGGTTAATCTTATTAAAGAAACAATACTCTCAGTTTGATACCAATTCAGGAGTTAAGCAACCATCTATTCCTCGTTTAAGAGGGATCCAAAATAATCTTCGTGCTTATCACCAGATGTTGACAAAAAAAAGAAGAAAATCCTCTTTTGTCGCAGGATGTTTATCTGCTATTATTCCTGGAAGCGGAAAATTCTACGCTAAGAAACCCGCACAAGGAATGGCCTACTTCACTACAGTTGGTCTCCTTGCCGGACAGACCTATGAAGCTTACAAAAAGCGACAAGATCACAATGCTCGATTCATTGTGTTTTCTTCTATTACAGGTCTATTTTATATTGGTAATATCTGGGGCAGTGCATTGACTCCACATGTGAAACAAAATGAACTTTATGAGCAAGTTAAAGGAAATATCTTGTCTGATTTCAATCTTTCTATTTCTGAACTCCCCCGCATTCGCCAACAATAGTTGGAAACTAAAAGCGGACAGTTTATTTGAAAAGACTGAATTTGGACAAGCAAGTTTATATTATGAAAAGTCTATCGCTTTTGAAGATCTTTCAAATATTCTTCGGTGCGAAGTATTGTTGAAAAAATCGGAGTGTTACTGGAACTTAAATGAATATCAAAATGGATTGGCCACATTGCGTCGATTGGATCGGTTATCAATAAATGATAGCGTACTTTTTCAAAAAAAATACAAATCTATTTTTCATCATTTAATGCTTACCCATTATGATTATGTGGAATTTATTACGTTCGAACTTTTGGGTAAACCGGTGTCGGAAGAAATGGAATTCAATCTTAAAACGCTGCTTTTAATCAACTATTCATTGTCTCATAATGTTTCAAAGTTTGTGTCTCGATATGAATCTTACTGTAAAACATACCCCCATGTCGTCAAGGATTCAATCGGTTCATTTAATCTAAATAAATATAATGGCCGACGAAACGTGAGCACCTTAATGTCTGCGATTGTACCTGGAACAGGTCAATTTTATGCAGGAAAAGTCACACAAGGATTGGTCAGTGCTACATTGGTTGGAAGTTCAGCTTCTATTGTCGCGTTTAGTCTTAAAAAAAAATATTATTTTAGTGCTTTTGCCAGCGGAGTGCCATTGTTCCTTAAATTTTATTTAGGAGGTATTCGGTCGGTACGTAGGCATTACAGAAACAAACAAACTAGGTTTAACCAACAGATAATAAACAATAATACAAACGCCTTATTAATTCAACTAAAACAATAACATAATTCCATGAAACTACTTAAAAATCAATTTCTCATTCTGACATTACTACTGATCACCTCAGCAAGTAGTTCAATATATGGTCAAAGTGTCAATCGAGTTGAAATCGAATCAAACAAATATGAAGCAACTCCTAACATTATTCCTGTAGGAAAATTGGGAGTTATCGTTTTTAATGCATCTAACGAGTCATTTAGAGACGACAATAAAGAAAACATGACCAATTGGATTTTCAATTTATATGATGAAAACTTCAACCTTTCTTGGAATAAAGTTTTTCCGATTAGAAAAAAATCGACCTTAATTAAATTCAAGACTGATGATAAATATTTGTATTTACTTTTCAGCGAAGAAGCCAAGAAACCGGATCTTCAAGTGATCCAAATTGGTATTCAAAATGGATCCTTCAATACGATTTTATCAACCGCCGATAAGAATACGATATACACGGACATGGAAGTTTTAAATCAACAAGTGTTTTTTTCAGGCTATACATTCCCAACTAGAGGACAAATAATGGGAAAAACATACTTAGCTATGTGTGCTTGCTACATACCAATGTTTATTCCTGGTTATCTGATCCCTCCAGCCGAAGCAAGACTATGTCATGCCAGCTTCAATAACAGTAAAGTCGAAACGCTCCCAATTAGTTATCAGGGAAAATATAATTCTATTAGTCAGCTAAGTAAAGGTGGAGATAAGGTATATGCGCTAGTGACTTCTGCAAATAAGAAGGAACTTGCCAAATTATATCTCGAAGAATATAACAACGCTGGTATTCGAACCTCATTTACTGAAGTTAAGCAAGATGAAATGCGACCTATAACGGACGGGCATATTACGAATGTTTCGGAGGATAAAAAGGTAATGATTGGAGTCTATTCCAAATTCAATACCGGAAAACCTGGAAGAACTCGTTCTACGGGATTCGCAAGTGGAATGTATTTCACTTCTTTTTCGAATAATTCACAGTCAAATATAAAGTACTATGACTTTTCCGATTTTAAAACATTCTGGAATTCAGTGGAAACTAGGTTTACGGCTAGGCAAACGAAACGAATGAAGAAAAAGAAAAAAAGAAGGGAAGAAAAAGGTAAAAATTTCAATGTAGGATATCGTTTATTGGTTCATGACATTATAAAAAAAGACAGTCAGCTCATTATGCTTGCAGAAGCTTATTATCCGGAATACCATACTGAAACGTACTACACTACGGATGCCAATGGAAGAACAGTAATGCGTACGCGTCAAGTCTTTGATGGATTTAGATATACCCATGCTATTATTGCTGGTTTTAACACGGACGGAACTAAATTATGGGATCATAGTTTTGGAATTGGGGACATTCTTGATTTTAATTTGAGAGAGCGTGTAAAAGTTCTTCTAAAGGAAGATGAAATTGTTATGGCCTATTCAAATGGTGGTTATATTACTTCCAAGATATTAAAAGATGATGCGATTTCAGATGGAGAACGTTCTGTTCCTATTGAAACCGGTGATGATGCAGACCAAGTTAAAAGAAATTACAAAGCATCGAACATTGCTTTTTGGTATGATAATTATTTCATTTCTTCTGGTGTTCAAAAAATCAAGAACAAAGAGAAGAGAGGTTCGGAGAGGAAGAAGGTTGTTTTTTACTTTAATAAAATCGAATATTAATTTCAATTATTCATGGACGATATTTGTTGGTTATGATGGGACTAACTTTATTCGCATTTGAATTAAGACAATTTCATAATTAGCAAATCATACATGTATGGATGTGCATCATCTATCTTTTTTTTTACAACTTTCATAGTATAATTGCGCTGCCTAAGTATACACACCTTACTTAGTCTTTTCTCTAATCCAAAGAAAGCTATGAAATCATAGGAAGCTCGCGATGAACTTTCCCATCCAACAGACACCCTCCTTTTGCATGATAATTATGATCCGCTGCAATTGTAGGGTCATCTTGGTTATCATTAAACTCTTTTTTACCCCACTGTTTAAAGAAAAATGGAATTTCTTGCGACAAACATGCATTATAAAGATAGTTTACCCATGCTTTTTTAATTGGTCTGGCACCGGGTCCTGATTCTCCGCCAACAATAACCCAATCAATCCCATTTAACTCAATTGATTTTATTTCCCCAATAAGGGGTTCAATTGATAAGAATTTTGTTTTTGCATTGGTTTGAAGTAAATCCAATACTCGATTTGTATACGTTTGGCTTTCTACCGATACTCCCATCCAAATATTCGCCGTCCAATTCAACTCGCCCTCTATTTCTAGTAATCTTTCTGACCGTTTTGTCAAGATCTGATAAATGTGTGGAGTATTATTCATCACCTCAAAAACTTGTCTTATATAATCAAGCGGCACCTTCTCATGAAACAAATCACTCATTGAGTTAACAAAAACGACCTTTTTCTTTTTCCAACGATAGGGTGTCATTAATTGTTTGGGGGCCAAATTCAATTCAAATCCATCAACATATTGCTCTACTCCCATGGCCTGTAATCTAAATGCCATTCGTTCAGCGTAGCAATTCTTACATCCGGAAGAAACTTTATCACAACCTGAAACTGGATTCCAGGTCACCTCCGTCCATTCTATACTTGATTTTGATGCCATCAATCTATATTATTATATTTTCCAATAATTTCATTTGCAATTTTAACTGCTGTTTTGTTATTGGATACCATATAAAAATGAAACATAATTGAATTAGACGAATTCCTAAGAATATATGGATTTGAAACAAAGTTAAATAATTCATTTAATCTATTTTCATAAAGTTCTGCAGATTTCTCAATTGCTCTATCTTCCTTAGATACAACTGTTTCATCTCCAAATAATGTTGGCACAATGGATGTAGAATAAAAATAGGATAATATATCTTCCCTTGTCATCCCTAAAAACGTTTCAAGCTTTTCAAGCCACGAATCATTGATTTTTCCATCATTTTTTAAAAGCCTATTTACACCTAAACCAGTAGGCACTAATATCCAAGCATCAACACTAGCATTTTTAAGTTCAACTAATGAACTCCATTTCAATTGCATCCCACAAGGATCTATATATGCTAAAATTTTGACTCGATTCTTCTTTTTCGATTTAGAATAGTTTACCATATCTAAAATCTTTTCATTACAATCTGCAACGGTTACATAAACATTTTCATATCCTTTTACAATTTTCGTCAATTCTGAAACATTATCTTCTAACTTTTCTACGAAATAATATTTATTAAATGACCTTGGCTTCTTAATATCCAATATTCGCTTTGCCGCACCTACAATTAAATTATCACCATCTCTTTTTTTAATGAACCCACTACCTGCAAAGCCATCAAAATATAAAAGTTCCCATTTATATTCATCAGCATAAGTATTCATTATTACTAAATATGCTTGGGCATATTCTACCAGGATCTCAATCTTAACTTCTGTCCAATTTCCTCCAAATCTATTCACTTTACTACATTTATTAACTTAAATTATTATAAAAATATATTAAATATAGATATTATTTATTAATAAAAATAAAAATACCGCTCCTTCCTTTGAAATCCTCGCAATTTCAGTGATCCTCCAATAATTTTAGTTATTTTAGGGCACTGGGTTTTACAACTCGTGTAGAATTGTAAAATGTACGAGCATTGCGGCCAAAAGAAATGAGGTTTCACATCGTCGTTGTTAACCAGGAATGAATAAATGGATATTTGAGCATATATGTAATATCCTTGCTCGTCTATTGTCTATCTGTCTTTAAAGGTTAATTAGATTGAAGCTAATTAACCTTTTGACATTTACACGTAACTGCCGGACCCTATTGCCACAATAGGGCTTCCCGGCGCAAGAATGACGACCATCGCGTTTTTCATCGATTTGGAAACTTCGAGCTTCATATCCCGTCTGGATATGCGCATGGAGCGGTATTTTATTTCTTGTTTATATTTTATATATGTATTCGTTCTTATGTTAGCATATTATATGTTGTTTTTGTTTTAAGTCAATTTCTTTGAATTGAGTTCGTTTGATTAATTCAATTTAATTTAATTTAATTTATCCTAATTTATTCAACCAATGCAGGTCCGGGATCACGTTTTGCCATCATGAGGTGCGCCAGCTACCTTTTTGACATTCCATTTTACGTGTTGTGCATCTAGCACATAAGTATTGTTTATTTGTTCGTTTGTTTGTTTGCATGTATACTTAGATTCCTTTCTTTGTCTCCATTTAATTTCAACAATTCTATTTCTGTATTCATCCTATTCTGTGAACTAAAAGTCACATCGTTGACGGTTTACGCAAATCCCGGTAATTAGACCAATTGATATGATACTGCATTGTATTGACTTTGAATATTCGATTAATTCGCTATTTGAGGTTTTATGTGTTTTTCATGTTTTCGTTAAGTTAAACTTCACTCTACTTTGTCTTGTTTTGCTTTATTTGCTCGATTTCTATTTGAGCTTATTCATCTGCGGACATCATCTATTTTCTAATTCTTCTACAGCCCGGTAAGGCATTTTTTCCATTTGATTTACCTCAATAGTTAGAAAGTCATATTCTTCCACTACTTTCCCTTCCAACAGATACACTCCCATTCCTCTAAACGGAGACTTCTTTGCAGATGGTGGAAAGTGTACTGTATCTATGAAATTCCCTTCCATGTCGATGAATGTTCCAAAGTTCATTCGATCTTTTTTATTAGTTTGAGTACGCTTTACTGTTACCAAATACCCAAGAATAGAGACCTTTTTTCCGAGGTTTTCCTGAAGTTCTCTACTCACCAATGGATAACTGTTCATCTTAGACTCCTCAATAAGACTATAAGGAGAGCATAATGGGAACCCTAGGGATTTAATGTGATCCAATGCCACCTCCAATTCAGCATCTTCCATTGTAGGTACAGCGATCGTCTTGTGTTCCACCTCAAACAAGCTACTCCGTTGTGCTAAAACTGGAGTGTTGTGAAAATAAAAATGGGTTTTCCAAAGCAATTTCTTCCGGTTCGCGGTATAATTTCGTAATGCTCCTGCCAAGATCAAACTTTTTGTTTGTTCCAATGAGATCTCGGTTCGATCCAAGAAATCATAAAAGTCGAGAAATGGGGTTTCTTTTCGCTGTCCCAGGATCAAATCAATCGTTTCATAACTAATTTCTGAAATTTGATTAAGCCCTAGATAAATATCTTTCCCTTCAATTGAAGTGAATTTATTACTCTTAAAAATGCAGGGACCATGAATTTCACCTCCCATCATTCGTGCTTCATGAATATAGAATTCATTTCGATAAAACCCTCCGTGATTATTAATTACACTTACCATATACTCTAAGGGATAATGCGCCTTAAGATACAGGCATTGGTAACTTTCAATAGCATACGATGCTGAATGCCCTTTGGCAAATGCATAGCCAGCAAAACTTTCGGTTTGATCCCATACTTGTTTCGTGATTTCATCTCCATAGCCTTTTTCAGCACAGTTTTTAAAGAATAGCTCTTTCACCTCCTGAAACTCCTCTTTTGATCGATATTTACCAGCCATCCCTCTTCGCAACACATCTGCTTCTCCTAACGTAAGTCCCGCAAAATGATGAGCTACTTTAATGACATCTTCCTGATAAACCATAATACCAAAGGTCTCCGGCATAATACTCATTAGTACTGGGTGTGCTTCTTTTCTCCGTTCGGGATTGCGTAGCCTTAAAATATATTCACGCATCATTCCTGATTTAGCAACCCCTGGTCTAATGATTGAACTTGCTGCTACCAGTCCTAAATAAGAGTCATCTTTCAATTTCTTCAACAACATACGCATGGCAGGTGACTCCACATAAAAACACCCAATCGCTTCCCCATTGCGGAGCATACTTTTTACCTTTTCATCTTCGACAAACATTTTGACATCATGAATGTCTATGGGATCTTTCTCGGGGTGGTTTTTCCGAATAATAGTCAAAGCATCTTTTATTTTACCCAGCCCCCGCTGGCTGAGAATATCAAATTTGGACAAACCGATATCCTCAGCCACAACCATATCATATTGTACGGTTGGATAGCCCTTTGGTGGCATAAATGTAGCAGAGTAGTAATGAATGGGCTTCTCGGAAATAAGGACTCCACTTGCATGGATTCCTAGATGACTGGGCATTTTTCTCAATAAAAGCGAATATTGAAAAATGATCTTGTGCAATGTGTCCATGTGCTCATATTGCTTCATGGTTTCCACACGCTGAATACTTTCTATTTCTTCTGATGGTAATCCAAAAACTTTACCTAATTGTCGTACGGAAGACTTTCCTTGAAATGTTTGATAATTTGCCAAAAGTGCCACATTCGGAAATCGCTCGAAAATGTAATCGTAGATCTCATCTCGATCTGTCCATGAAAAATCAATATCGAAGTCAGGAGGCGTTTTCCGAAATAGGTTGATAAATCGTTCAAAATATAAATCTAATTCAATCGGATCCACATCTGTAATACGGAGTAAATAAGCCAAAACACTATTGGCTCCACTCCCTCTACCTACATAATAAAACCCACGGCTTCTCGCGTAATTAATAATATCCCAATTGATCAAGAAATAGGATACAAAACCCATTTCTCGCACCGTATCCATCTCTTTCTTAATTCGGGCTTCGATCTCAGGAGTTAGTTCATCATATCGATACGCAATTCCTTCTTTACATAATTTAACTAATAAATTATGATCGCCTTCTTCGGTTCCAGTATATGTTTGCGGATTCTTGTTTGTTCCGAATTCAAATTCAAACTCGCAGTTTTTCAACAAGTTACGGGTATTCTCTATAATATGAGGAAAGCTTTTGTACAACATTTCCAATCCTTCTTTAGAATGAAAAACATCGGTTTCTTCAGCTTGATCTTCCTCATCTAGCTTATCCAATAATGTATTTAAATCAATGGAACGTAATAGTCTGTGCAAATTAAAGTCTACCTTCCTTGTAAAAGTAGCTGTTGCCAAGATCACCATTTTCTTTCTCAAGTCATCCCATTTGGGCAATACTAGGTTATTCACCTCATCTGGGTATACTCCTATGTATTCATACTCCTTCAACGGACGCTGCGGGATATTATCCAAAGGATAAATAACATAACAATGAGTAAAATGTGGTGCCTCTTCCTGATCTTCATGTAAATGAGCTGTAAGCAACTTATTCAACTCACAAAAACCATATTGATTCTTTGCTATTCCAACATAGTGCTGTTTTATTCCACTTCGAAAATCAATTCCTACTACTGGTTTTATATTCTTTTTAATGGCTTCCTGCACAAAAGAAAATACACCTGAGGTATTGTTTACATCGGTCAATACGGCGACTTCGTGCCCGAATTCCTCAATGGTTTCTACTAGTTCTTTCGGAGATAATACTCCGTATTTTAAACTAAAATATGAATGACAATTTAATAACATAATGTGTTTGAATGTGTTTTGATGCTTATACCCTGATTACTTTATTGTTTCTCAACCTGATTTGATTCACTTATCAATCAATCTCATCAGATTGGCCTCTTACGTATGGATGGACGTATGTGTATTTCTCTATTATTTCTTTTGTGTGTGTTTTTTTTTACTTTTAAGTACCTACCTCGTATATATATATTTCTACTTCGGATCGGCTCGGCTCGGCTTAGTTTAATTTAGTTTAGTTTAGTTTCTTCGTATGTACAGGAAGGACGTATCGAATAGTAACTTGTACATCGCATCATCTTGTTTTGAACCTGGCACAGGTAATTCTTCTCCGTATTTTAAATCGTTCAACTCGGGATATTCTTCTTTTAAATCTTCGGCCTTAATACTTCTTCCACTATTGAATAATGAAATCATTCTGAATGCTCCTGCTTGCTTCTTAATTCGTTTGCGTATGTTGTCTGTAATGTTTCTCTTCTTCATTATTTTGTTGCTTTTGTTTTCTTGTTTGATTCGTTGTTTGATTCTTATTTTCCACTCTGAAGCCTGATTTTATTTCGAGCTCCGCATTTTTTTATTATTATCTAGGAGTTAAAGGAGTTAGAGTTGTCAGGAGTTAAAGGAGTTTACACTTCATCCTTTCTAACTCACAAATCCCACATACAATGCCATTTCATTAGCTATTTCTATTCACGATTGATTTACAATAAGCGTTCAGTAAACGACTCACATCTTCCAATTTATCTTCCATTTTTATATCCTGGTAATACTCTAAATCCGCCACTAGAATTATATAATAGCGACATTCTTCTAAAGAGCCTTGAGCGATATTAAAAAACCTCAATTTATCCTTTACCCCCTTCTTTTTATATCCCTCCGCAATGTTTGCTGCAATCGAAACTGCCGCTCTCCTAAACTGTGAAGTCAATCCATATTTCTCATCATCCGGAAACAACTTACTTGCTTTGTAAACCCACAATACAAATTCATGCGCATGTTGCCATACTATCAAATCCTTAAATACTTTCGATCGATGATCCATATTCTCTAACTTCTTTAACTTCTTTAACTTCTTTAACTTCTTTAACTCCTCTACCCTACATTCTCCTATGCGCCGGTATTATTGGTGGTTGCCCATTAAAAGGATTCATCCGTCCTATGTTTTTTGAATCTATGGATGAAAGTCTTTTGACTGCATCTTGTCCATAGCGATTTCGAAGCTTATCCATTGCACCATATAAGCGAATGATCTTTTCCGAATCTTCAAACAAATGAATCTGATGGTTCCCATTTACTAAATGACTTAAACGCACTCCTACCAACCGCACTAATAACCTTCGATCAAATAACTTCTCAAACAGCTCCTTTACCGTGTCAATAATCGTCTGATCAGAAGAGGTATAAGGAATTTTCATCTGCTTTGTATAGGTATTAAAATCTGAATACCGAACCTTCAACGTTACACACGCACTCAGTTTATCCCCACTTCGAAGTTGATAAGCCAGATTCTCCCCCATCGCCATCACAATACTTTTCAGCTTATGTACATCGGTTGTGTCTTTTTCAAACGTTCGCTCTATGGATATTGACTTTCGTTCCTGATAAGGTTGCACTGGACTACTGTCAATCCCATTGGCCTTTTTCCAAATCATAATTCCGTTTTTCCCAAACGCAGACTCCATCAACTCGACCTCCATATCTTGTACAGTCCTTATCTTTCGTAATCCCAACTGATGCAATTGAATGTACGTCTTCTCTCCTACCATCGGAATCTTCCGAACAGATAGCGGTGCTAAAAAGGGTTTTTCGGTTCCTTCCTCTACAAAAATCTGATTATTGGGTTTTGCCTGCCCTGTTCCAATCTTTGAAACTGTCTTGTTTTGCGACAATCCAAACGAAATCGGTAAACCTGTTTCTCGAATAATCCGTTGACGTAATTCAGATGCCCATTGATAGGTCCCAAAAAAGCGATCCATCCCAGAAGCGTCTATGTAAAACTCATCAATTGACGACTTCTCATATATAGGCGAATCTTCTTTTATGATATCCGTGACTAGATTGGAATACTTACTATAAATCCCACTGTTCCCCCGGATCACAATTGCTTCCGGACAAAGCTGCTTAGCCAACTTCATCGGCATGGCGGAATGCACTCCAAATTTCCGGGCTTCATAACTACAAGCAGCTACCACTCCCCGATCTGATGTTCCTCCGATCATTACTGGCTTATGTTGTAACCGAGAGTCAATCAAACGTTCGCACGAAACAAAAAAAGTGTCTAGATCAATATGTATAATGGATTTTTTAATGAGTTCTTTTTGTTAATTCTTATTATGATTACTATTTAATCATATTGCTGACTACAATATAGTCAAAGTGTTTTTGACCGCAATCTTTTTTTTGATAATATTTTTTCCCTTCTATTATTCAGGAATCCGCATCTTCTAAATAAAATTATATCTTTAAAAAATTGCACTTTCAGAATTTATTCTGAAACAAAAACAACTTAAAATACTATTTTACAGCATTTTAAGAGAAAAATAAATGAAACCTTCATTGTACTATTGGCGTAAAACTTAGTAAACCAAATTCTTTTACGTCATGAGAAAATTTACATTTACAGCAGCGGCGGTGTGCACATTATTTATGATTTCATGTGTGAGCACCCAACAGACGGGGTTGGCGAAAAAGAGACAAAAAAGACAACCCCAAACCAATGATTCAAACGATCAGGTATGGCAATGGCAACGGAATAAAATGTTCCAAGCCAATCGAGAACGGCGTGCCCTTGAATTAGAGGAAGCAGACCTCAAACATCAAGAGCAAATTGCTTATGAGAAACTCCCTCCTAAAAGGCGAATTCGAAAGCAGATTAAGACGCCTCCGTTTGATTTTCATTAGGAGAATTGAGAAGGGAGAATTCAGAATACAAAAGGGAGAAGTTTCTTTCAAGGTTATAACTTCTTTAACTCCTGACTATATATATAATAATATAACAAAACAACAATCAACCCAACCCTACCAATTACTAGACGAGTTTTTGGTAGGGTTTTCTTTTTTTTTAATAAGAGTACAGAAGGGAGTCCCCTGATCAGCTATTTATTTCTATTTTGAGAATCTGAATCTGCGCATTTATATGGAGAATAGATTAAATATTGTTTACTTGAACATTGTAAGCTATTGAGTGTACATGAATATTGATGAATTTAAAAACATACTAAGAACTGGATCTAATAAAGATAAATACAACGCTTTTTCTAATGTCAATTCAAATTTATTGAATGTTGATGTTTTCCATATCCTTTGTTCCTTACTGAAGGATCCTGATTCTAAAAACCGATTTTTCGCGCTATTCTACCTCATTAAAAAGTATCCCAGCCTTCTTGAAGATGTAGATGCAAGCTTAATTAATACTTTTTACAAATTGTTATTTGATGAATCTGGTCCAATTATAGATAGAGCTATTTGGGCACTTAGCATTATTGGTTCCAAAGCAATGGATAAGCTCATCATCGAATATCAAAAGGGCTCTATCAATACCAAAATTAAAATAACATATGCCATTGGAAGAGGAGAATTTAGTCTAAGAACAAAAGAGCGAGTTGCTATATTATTGGATGGAATCAAATCTGAGAATGAAGACTTAAGATTTACAGCGATGTGTGAAATAATGACACACACACCTGCGAGTCCATATCTAACTCAATATACAGATATTGATTTTGATTTTGAAGAAATCTATTCCTTAGTTTTACCCGTTGCAAAAAAGTGTTCAGAATCAGAAAAACCAAATTTCAAAAAGTTTTCTCTCCGCTACATTGAATGGATAGAAAAAGACTGGAATAAAAGTTATCAATAACGAATGGATTCAAGAAAAAACAACTGCCGTTCACAACATATATATAATTATTACGTCCTATTCTGAATAATGCTGATTTACTATATATTATAATAGACCATGACTTATCTCTACCACCCACTATGAAAAGAATAGGAATCATTTATTTTGTTGTACTGCTCGGTTTTCTATCATTAAGTTCATTTGGACAATTAATCAATGGAAAAATCATTCATCATAAGGCATATGGTTATAGAGAACTTCAAGACAGTGTTCTATTAGACACTGCGAGCATTTTTGATATCGGATCTATTGCGAAACAATTTACAACTGCAATTATTTTAAAATTAAGAGCATCTGGCAAATTGAATCTTGAGGATAAAATCGGGAAATTCCTACCTAATTATCGTTATGCAGATAAAATCACAATTCATCAATTACTTGCTCACCGTTCTGGTATTCCCACTTTTGATTATCAAAGCAAACTCCACAATTCAAAATGGTTTAATGTAAAATTAGATAAAAAATGAAGAGGCTTTTTTTCATTCTTTTCATCTCTCTTTCACTCTACACTAGTAGTTCTGGACAATCAAGTATTGACACATTGAGATACAAAAGGACTGGTCAATTTGCAGTATGGAGGTCAGCTAAGACCATTGCACATAGTCGCCCTAAGTCCAAATTAACATTTAATAAGAAAAATGGACAAAACTTAATTTATAGAAAAAACGGAAGCCTTTACCTAAAAGGGATGTTTAGCTGTACAAAAGATTCTTTATTCATCAAAAATGGGATATTCAAATATTATTATGATAATAATCAAGTGAGAGATTCTGGTTCTTATGCAAACAATAAACGAATTGGATTGTGGAAACATTTTGATTCGAGTGGCGTTTTAATATTTGAACAAAACCATAATACATTAGTTCGAGTCTATTATTATTCAAATAGAGATACGCTTGCCTTTGGAAAGATGGAATCTAAAAATGAATTAAATCAATATGAGTTTTTCAATTTAACTGCATATAATGGTTTTTGGGAATTTAGGAATGTAAATGGAAGTTGCAATTGCAAGGGAATACTGTATCGCAGTTTGAAACATGGTAAATGGTTTTACTATTATTATGATAAATTTGGAAAAATGGAAGAAATTAAAAAGCGATATCCAAAGTATACTGCTAATTATAATTATGTTTTTCGTGAGCTTTGTAATTGGAAATGAAAAACAGATTTGTACACTCTTAACAATACATGACAATTTTTAAAAAGATATTATTTCTATTTTTCTTAATCGGATCATCCATCATTTTTTATGGACAAAATGTGCACGGAGTTTATAAACATAATTCTTTTATATGCAATGGAACCTTTTGGAATCAAACTACCAAAATACGATTCAACATTCGAAAGGATAGTTCGTTTACCATTAAAACTAAATCTCGCTCCAGTTCAAATCCGAAAAAATCTACTTTAATTGAAAAAGGATCCTGGTCAATTAATGATAGTATCATTACCTTATCAATTTTAAAAGGGGGACAAAAAAAGTACTATTTCAATCAATGTGCGTTATTGAAGTATGGCTATTTTTATGCTTCTGGCAAAAAAAATAGCCTAGGTAAAAATGTTTTCGCTTCAAAACGTATTTTTTTTTGCAGATTGAAAAAATCTATTTCGTTCAATATCGCCTCTATCGATACTAGATAAGGCACGATTAAAAACTAAACACATGATTGAACTATTATTAATCACATTGATCCTCCTTGCAATTGCAAACATTGTGATTAGCCTTCGAAAGAAGGCTTCACTTGATATTAAACCTCAATTAAAAGAGGTGGAGGAATCCATTTTAAAATTCGACACCACCCTTGAACGAACTGAAAAGTCCATCAAAGATGAGTTTCAAAGGAATAGAACAGAAACCAATGCGACCTCTAAAGCAAATCGAGATGAACTCACAATATCACTCGATCGCTTCAGCATCCAGTTTTCTAAAGATGTCAAAGAATTGAATGAACAACTTAAGGAACAATTTGATCGTCAAAATCAACGACAAGTTGAGTTCAACAGACAAACCAATGACAATACAAAGGAGCATCGAGATCAATTGTCTAAATCACTCAAATCATTTGAAGAGAATTTTTCAATAAATATGAAAGATTTAGTGGAACTGCTAAGACAAAAATTTGGTGATTTCAATAAGCAACAAACAGATATAAATAAACAAGCCACAGAGAACGTTAAAAATGTGGAACAAACGATTGAAAAGAACCTGAAATCAATCCGAGAAGATAATACCACGCAGCTTAGTGAAATGCGAAAGACCGTTGATGAAAAGCTTCAAACTACTTTAGAAAAACGATTAGGAGAGTCATTTAAACAAGTAAGTGATCGATTGGAGCAAGTACACAAGGGATTAGGCGAAATGCAGAGTATCGCCACAGGAGTCGGCGACTTAAAGAAAGTATTGTCTAATGTTAAAACCCGAGGGGTGCTTGGTGAGTATCAACTGGAGAACATTTTGGAACAAATATTAACTCCTGACCAATACGCTAAAAATGTAGCTACAAAAAAAGGGAGTCAAGCCAATGTGGAATTTGCCATAAAACTACCCGGGAAAGAATCAGGAAAAGAAGTTTGGCTGCCTATTGATTCAAAATTTCCTATCGAAGATTATCATATTTTGTTAGATGCGTTTGAAAAGGGAGATAAAAAAGAAATAGAAATTGCAGAAAATTTGCTGATAAAAAAAATAGAACTATTCGCAAAAAGCATAAGTGAAAAGTACATTGACCCCCCGCATACAACTGATTTTGGAATTATGTTTTTACCTGTTGAGAGCCTATATGGTGAGGTACTGAGGCATCCTGGATTATTTGAAACATTGCAAAAAAAGTATAAAATCACCGTTACTGGCCCCACTACCCTCTCTGCCTTGATGAATAGTTTACAAATGGGATTTCGAACATTGGCTGTTCAAAAAAGAAGTAGCGAAGTATGGGATATCTTAAAGGCTGTAAAATTTGAATTTAAGCAATTTTCAGGCGTTCTTGAAAAAGCACATAAACAAATAAATACTGCTTCTGGCACACTTGACACCCTGCGAACCACAAGAACCAATGTGCTGGAAAGAAAATTAAAGGACGTAGAATCTTATACTGCACTTGAATCAAATCAACTTTTGGAATTACCGGATAACGATATTGAGATAGAGTCTGCGAATGAGTAAGATGATGGTAGATTGACACATATTTTTGTCCTAAAAGAATGGCTGGAGAATAATTAATACTTCTAACACTTTATAAAAATGGATTTTGAGCTATTACCAATAAAAGAGATAATGCTCGTTCTTAGAGCGGAGCCTGATGCAAAAACTGCATTTAAAGGAATAATCGAAGCTGCAAATAAAAAAATGCCTTCCAAAATATGGGAGATCTTTGATGAAATGAGCATTAACAAAGATATTGAAGATGCATTCATATGGATTAAAAATCAAGTGAATGAACATCCTAATTCGAAGGGTATTTATTTCGGATTGGATACGCTTAATATGAATGATGGAAATGGAACAAATGTGGAAATTGGACTTTCTAAATCTTGTAATCCTAAGGAATTATCTGATGAATGGACATATGATTGTGAAGAATATGGTAAATCACATTTAATAAGAGGATTGTACCTGGCTTCAGAATCTTATATTGATGATAGCCAATGGACGGCTGATGAACGAAGTTTTGCTGAATATGTAGTATTTCTAGGGTATAGTGGAATTGTTTTCAGAGAAGCTTTAGACCAATTAGAAACTGAAAATGATTTCTTTTCTATTTGGGGATTTCATGATGGAGACACTTTTTTTCTGATGCAAAAAGCAAATGGATTAAAGTCGATGATCACAGAAATGGATTAATAAAAAAAGTTAAAAGCACAAACAAACAGCAACAATGAACAACTGCAAATCTCTAATTTCAGCCCTATTATTATTCAATATTCTTATAGGCTGCAAATCCAATAACGAATCCAACAATAACCAAAGAAGTCTGGATTCAGAAACGACAGATAATCTTGATATTGTTACCAAGCCAGACACGCTCCCCTTTATAATAACAAAAGGAAACAATATCGTTTTCAAAGCTGTATTAAATAAAACGGACACTTTGGATCTATTTTGGGATACCGGCGGTACAGAATTAGTCCTAAAACATAGTGCCATTGTAGAGAAAACTACGCTATTAAATGGGCAAAACGAAAATTACAGCGGAGAGGACCTAGAGCCTTTAGAACAACTTAGCTCCCTCTCATTAGGTTCAGGCGCCCTAAAGTGGGATACTCTAACCGTCTACCCTACTCGCTTGCTACCAAAGGAAGCGGACGGCCATTTTGGTTGGAATCTATTTGAAGGGAAAGTGGTCGAATTAGATTACGATCAAAATTTAATGATTGTACATTCCTCCTTTTCTAAAAAACTTGACGACTATTCAAAATTGGAAATAGAATACATCAACACGCTATTTTGCATTAAAGGAGAGATGCAAGTTGGTGACAAAACATATTCAAATCGGTACTTATTTGATACGGGATTTCAACGAGCCGTGGTTATGGATAAAGATTTAAGAGAAGAAGCTGATTTTCCAGACGATCTACCTGTTCTAAAAGAATCTATATTGAGGAATTCTGAAGGAACCAAATTTGTTAATCGAGTTGTAGCCATAGATAACGTTTGTTTTAATTCAGTGTGCGCAAAGCAAGTTCCTGTTCAATTACTTTCAACTCCTAATCCTGCTCGATTTAAGACGCATATTCTTGGTAATGAACTATTGAAAAGGTTTAATACGGTTTTAGATTTTCAAAACGGTTTTGTGTACATGAAACCGAACTCGTTAATGGAATTACCATATATAGATGCATGATTTGGATTTGACTCACTTCACAATGACACAACACGTAAACAACTACCTGCATAACAACTAGTTACACCGTAAACGAGAACCATTTCAACACCGCCTTAGGTTTCTATTTTCCCATCAAAACAACGGATCCGCTTTTTGAGATGCTATTTCTGGGCTAGTTGAAAGGCCTGCTACATTAAAAAGCATCATCGAAAAGTTCAACAATAAACAGACGGAATGTTTAATCAAAAAAAAATGCTAACGGTTCAATATAGAGTTGATATATCTCGTATATTGTTTTTCATTTAGCAAATAAATAATCCCCTGTGTGAAATCAAAACTTAGAACGATATCGATTGACGGAGAACGGTTCAATTATCTGATTTCGGAACAATTTATTGAACACAAAATGGAAGGCGAGAAAGGATACTTTCTCACGAAACTACGAATATTCAAAGACGGCTTTAAAAACACCCCATTGGAAATTCGTTTTCATAATTTAGATGGATATGCCATTGGAAATCCAATCACTAATGAACTGGGTGGTCTTATCAACTTGAATAAACCCAGCACCGTGGAACAATTAATTCGGGGAAGTAACACACACAATAATTGGGATTGGAGGGTGAAACAGGAATTGATTGATGGAATTAGTCTATTGAAAAAAATGAACATTGATACCTTCCAACTTGAACATCAAAACGTTCCACCAGTTAATCTTGACTAAACTGAATAGTTTGAAATAAAATAATGGAACTAAAAACTGCAAAAGTACTCGCCAAAAAATTCATTGAGCAGCGAAATAATGAGAAATCGCCTGATTCTGACTACTTTTTTGAGGTAAAAGAGGTGCCTATCGATTTTCATGATCGGTGGTTTTTCGGTTTAAATTACAACTCTAATAAGGGTGTTGAAAGTGAAGATGATCCACAACCTGTTGGAGGCGCAATGGGAGTTACAATCAATAAACAGACCCAAAGTGCAGATTACATCCCCTACATGGAATACCTTTATTTACAGAAAATCAAACAACTAAGAGATCGATTATCTACATGTCTAAAAAATTCCATAGACAACGGTATTAGTGTTAAAGAGCTTAAAGAAATCAGTTCTCTGAACATTGCTGGACTAAAATATTTTAAGGCGAAAATAATGGAATCGAATGTTCAAGATGAATCAGTTAAGAATCAATTAATTGATGAAATCATTCATTATATCTGCAATAATGACCTGGAACTATAGATTTGTATTGTCTTTCATCAAAAAAAAAATCCCAATCGGAAAAATTGATGATTGGTATTTTATCGATGATCGGAATGGAGAAACGACATGGAAAAATAAAAGTTAGACTATGTAATATTTCAATCTTCCAAAAGTTTATTATACTTAAGAATGGAAAGCCACCTGCACCTATTCTCCATTAATATAAGACCGTTATTATGAATGAAAATCAACTTTACACTTCCCTGACAATCATTATAACCCTTTTTATTATTGGCTGTTCTTCGCCTAAATCGAATGACGTTACTATTCCGGAAATTGACGAAACTCTTGATACAATCATTGATATTGAAGATTCCAAACAAATTGATTTGAATGCAATTCGTTCAATCAATTTAAGGCCTAAAGGCATTCAGTTTCAATATGAACTTGGTGAGACCAGCTCATTCGGAGAAAACTATATGATGAAAATCTCCTGTCAGGTATCTAACAACACAAATCATGAAATCAATTATTTATGCCAAAGTTGTAATGGATTGGACTATTTCCTTGTAATTAATCCAAATTCTTATAAGGTTGCTCCTATGCTCAATTGCAATGTAACCTATCCCATTATTAAAAAAATGAAGGCCAATAGTTCCATTGAATTCAAAACGCAACTTTTAAAATTCAAAGATGCCGAACCGTTAGAAAACGTAGGGTTAGATTTCAGAATCGTGGATCGTTCTATTTCTTTTGACAATCTAAATAAGTCTCCTGAATTAATAGAACGTATCTATAGGGCTAAAACGGATGAAAAGAATGTGATTTGGAGTGAACAGTGAGGAAATGATTAAAGTAACGTAAAGAAAAGTAAAGCACACCTTGATTAAAAATCACTTAACTGAAGAACTATTAAGATCTAATTTGAGAATTACCTTATTCATATTTACACTATTATTTTGGATTCAGTCGTATGGTCAAATAAGCTTTGATGGCTTTAATGAGATACAATTAGGAACGAAATTTCGTTTTAAGAAAATATCAAAAGAAGGTCGCCTACTTACCTTATTCGATTTTGGAACCAAATATGAAGGCGGCCATCATACATCGATGCGTAAGCAATTAGAAGGTGTGATACCCGTTTTGAATCCCAACAATTTTGATACTGCAAGACTAATTAATGACACTTTTCTCATCCTTGAAATCAAGATCACCAAACATAAAAATAAAATATCCTCTGTAATCCTGAAAGGAAGACCTAATATTCAATCATATATGTTGGATCATTTTGGAAAACCAGACACTTCTTATATTCTGAACGTTAATCAAGAAGAATTAGATGCTTATCAAAACCTCAAGAGAACAAAAATAAACAATTCTAGGCCATCCAAATTGGAAACTAAAATTGAAAATAGCCCAAGAGTTATTCTTTGGTTCGATTCCGTTGGGAACCGAATATCCTTACTACAACACTGTTTTGCAGGAATGTATTGTAGTTTTGAATTAACCATAACAGGAAACCAATTGCACACTATCCCAAATGATTCGCTATGAGGTATTTCTTCATCCTAATCTCGACTATTTTAGCACTCACCTCCAACAGCTCTTCATTTGGACAAAACCATTCATTAACAGGAGAAATTTCTACCGATAGCGCGGAGTCACCGGTATATTACACTAGTGTCTTTCTGTCGAATCAAGATACCATAATTCATCGTTCATTGCGCTACGATGAATCATTCCATTTTAGTAATCTCACAAATGGGCAATATCTATTGCGAATTTATGCTTTTGGAAAGCAGGCTTTTGACACCGCATTGACGATTCAGTCCACCAATCATTATATCAAAGCAATACTACTGGATGACCAAGATGCTCCAACTTATCCTGAAGATACCACGGGCGATTCTTACAATAAAAAAACGGCTAAACGCCATGTTCAAAATGGGCATCTACTTTTACTTATGCCTGGGGGGAAACCAAGAATGCATCGACCAAGAATGCCCATGGATTACGAATTCATGAGAAAACACAAGGTACTTTTTACTTCTCAAGGATGTATTAGAAGCATCGATGACGATGAAAAAGGCTACAACAAGGTTGTTTTTCGGCATTTGGATAAAAAATATGGCAGAAATTGGAGAAAACATCTTCAATTGGAGGTTATCGGACTCAAAACAGCTCAAAATGGTCAGCACTAAGCTATTTTTCTTGTGCTAAAAAGCCGTTTTACCTATCTTAGCTTAGTGTGTTAAATTGAAATCAAATGGCACACCTCGCTGATGCCTTTTTGAGAAGTTAATAGACAGTTTTCGCAATGAATGGAACCATTCAAGAATTTTTAACGGCCTACAATAATGGACAACGTCTCTTTGAACATTGGGATTTTGATGAAGAGAATTCTGTAGTCGGAAAAGATTTGAGCGGAGTCGAATTCAGAAACTGTTTTCTGTTCTTAGATTTCAGAAATGCCAATCTTACAAATTCTAAATTCATTCAATGTAATATTAAAACGGCAGATTTCAGGGAAGCCAATCTCAGCAATGGATTGATTAAAAACTGTTCGGTGGAATCTACAATGTTTAAAGGTGCATGTGTTGAAAATTTTCGATTCGAGGAAAACTACTATTATGGAGCAACTACTAAATCGGAGGATTTCGAAGAAATATTCAAAGATGCAGATGAAGCGTAAGAATTATTACAATACTATGATGTCAAACAGGTATCTTACCTGCTTACTTCATTTGTTATCACAACCAATTTAAATGAAGAAACTAATAGTCCTAATTTTCATTCTGCTTCCGCTAATTTCCTTTGGCCAATCCAAATACAAAATTTATTACGGAGACAATACCGTTTCGTTCTACCAATCGGAAACCAAATCCACTAACTTAGACAGTTTCACAGTAACCAAATACATGTCTATTCCTCAAAAAAAACACTCCTATCCTATTATGGGTAGTGATACTACTTTCACGTACCTATTAGATAGTACAATTCATAAAGTTTATCGATTTACAAGATGCTGTTGCGATGATCTTTCACAAGTCACAAGTCATCAACATAATTGTTACACCTCCTACTATAGTTTGACTTACGGAAACCTAATTACTCAATCCTTGACAGGTGACGTTTCCATTTTAATCAACTTCAATGGCATTCCGATATCAGAAAAGTTAATAGAAAAAATCATATCCAATAATGGCTTTTTGATGATGAAATCCCGCAAAAAACTTATAAAAGATTATAAAAAATGTCGTTTGACCGAAGGTGAAAAATAGATTTCATAACCTGATGAATCGATTTATCCGTAATTTAGCTAGAGGTTCCGGATCACCTGAACAGCACAAAACAAGACATGCCCAAACCCAATCAGAACTATAGTGAATCCCTCGTCCAACATTTTTTTCGAAATGAATATGGAAAAATGGTGGCTGTCATTTCAAAATATGTCACCCTCGAAACAGCGGAAGACATTATTCAGGACACATTATTAACCGCTGTGGAATATTGGCAGCATAATGGTATTCCCACAAATCCTCAAGCATGGCTTTATACCACGGCTAAAAACAAATCTCTTAATTGGCTTCGCAAAAACAAGTATGAAAAGGAATATCAAAATCAGATTCAAGCGCAAGATTTAATTCAGTTAGAATTTACTTCTCAACTTATCGAAGATGAACAGCTCCGAATAATGTTGGCTTGTTGTCAATCTTCGATTTCTGAGGAATCACAAGTTGCCTTGATCCTTAAAATTTTATGTGGTTTTAGTATCTCAGAAATCGCATCTGCATTTTGCACCAATAATGAGACCATCAATAAACGGCTGGTGAGAGGACGCGAAAAGCTAAGGACAGATGGGTTTCGTATTGAACACACCAATGACCTAAATCTAAATCAAGAGGTGTTGTTAAAAACGATTTATCTATTGTTCAATGAAGGATATTTTCCTTCTAGAAAGGATCAGGTGTTACGAAAAGAGTTCTGCTTAGAGGCTATTCGGTTGACTGAAATACTGATTTCAAGTGAAAAAATAAAACTAAAAGAACCAGTACATGCCTTGCTCGCGCTCATGTGCCTGAATTGTTCCAGATTTGAAGCTAGGACAAAGAATGTGGACGAAATCATTGAAATGGAGCGTCAAGACAGAGCTTTATGGAATCAAGAATTGATTAATAAAGGTTTTCATCACTTAGACGAAGCTCAGAAAAATGAATCCATTTCGAAGTATCTCATATTAGCTAGTATCTCGGCAAATCATAGCATTTCAATAAATGACGAACAAACCAATTGGAGTGAAATTCTCAACCTCTATGATGCCTTATTAACATTGGAAAATTCAGCCATTGTTCAATTAAATCGACTCGTTGCATTCGCTAAAGTGAACGGTTCGAAGAAGGCAATTTCAGAAATCCTCCAATTACAAGGCCTCGAAACGAATTACCTCTTCTACTCTACTTTGGCGCATTTATATGCTGATATGAATCAGCTATCCGATGCAAAACTTTACTACGAGAAGGCCATTGCTTTGGCAATTAATAATCGAGATAAAAATTTTCTGCTAAAAAAAATAAATTCCCTTGTCCCTATATCTAAATCTCATGTGTAATGAGTGCATAAACCTTAAAACATTAAAAATATGAAAGAATTCATGGTATTTATCAAGAACGAGGGAAACCTAATAAAAGACTTATCTCCCGAACAACAACAGGCTCATGTCCAAAAAGTAGGTGCGTACATTAAAGGCTTATTTGAAGCTGGAAAAATGAAAACAGCTCAACCGTTGGAAATGGAAGGTACAATCGTTACCCAGCAAAATGGAAAATTCATTGATGGTCCTTTTAATGAAACCAAAGAGGTCATTTCTGGTTATTATCACATTCTCGCTTCCGACTTGAATGAAGCAACCGAAATCATTAAAGCAGACCCAAGATTTGAAGATGGGAACTGGCAATTAGAAATTAGACCAATTATGAAAGTAGATGGAATAAACTAAACTTTAATTAAGAATAGGTAACACTCTAATGTTTGATGTACCAAAATGCGCATGTCAAACGTTAGAGTTCCTTTTAGTATCTTAGCTAATTCGTATGAAAGAACTTGTTCAATATACAATCTCACTTGCTGCATTTCTCCTCTTCACTGGATGTGGAAATTACATTCAGAATGAATCAACTGAAATCAAAAATTCAGATTCCATACCCGTGGAAAAATTCAGCATTGCGATAGATACAATTTTAGAACGGAATGCGCCTGAATCACTGGATTTGACTACGCATCAACTCTTCATCGACACTACCAGAAATTCTAAATATTACCATCAGATTTTAAATTGGGAACCAAATGAGTTTGATGTGCAAGGTGCAGAATATTATTTCAATGAAATATCGAAGAACTTTGAGATCTCAAAAGTGGATTTAAAGGATTTTCCGAGAAATTGGATTTCAATTCATCAATTAAACAATGAATTTGTAGCCTATAATCCGACCAATGGAATGGACTGGAGAATTCGACTAACAGACAGTTCTGTGAATCATTATGCAATAGAAGCGGACGTCGATATTATTTCAAAAATCGCATCGATAAAATCGGGTGAGTTAATTCTAGAATTGCGCACCATTCCGCAAAAAAGAGCGAATCAAATTGCCTTTTTAAGAATTAAGAAAACAACACATCCATACTTATATAGCCTTCAAATGTCTGACACCTCTGATTTTGAGGAAACAAGTTTCGTCGAATTGATTACTCCTTTGGAGCACTTAACCCAATTTAATCTCGTCGTGAGTGATGCGCCTATGTTAGTACATTCGGTGGTAAAATTTGATCCTATTAATCGAACTATTTTAGAATAAACGAATCCCAATTCAGATCGTTAAACTATTAGAAATAAGAAAAAAATCGTGTCGAAACATTGGGAAGGAATGGATACAAAATTACAGACATAAGTTATTTTATCTTTGACGTTTAGTAAGGCAAAAAGTAAGATACATGTCGACTTAAACTATTAGCTTGCATAACAGAGTATAGATGAATATAAAAGAAGATTTCTGGGACAATAGATACGATCCTCCAAAAGGACTTACGGAAGAAGAAATTAAAAAAGCAGAAAAACATCTAGGAATAAAGTTGCCCACACTTTACTGTGAGCTACTAAAACTTCAAAATGGAGGTTCAACGCTTGGATTTGGCTTCCCAACACAACAAGATAATACTTGGGCTGCCGATCATGTCCCGTTCTATCAATTGTCGGGAGTTGATTTTAAAGAGCTCATGGAAAGTAAATCTGTGCTAGTTCATTCAGAATATTATCGCAAGGAATGGGAACTGGTGGACGATGTCTATTTGCTAATGGGAGAAGGACATTGGTGGATTGTACTAGACTATAGATTGAAAAAGGATGAACCTCAAATCTCTTGGATTGAATCCGAAATGGATCAGGATTTTGTGCTTGCAGAATCTTTTCAAGAATTTATCGACGGTCTTCGACCAGAAAAAGAATTTGAAGAAGAAGATGATGAAGACAGTATTGACATGAGTGAATTTACCATAATTGAGGACTAGTAAATCATCCTGTTTTAAGGCTCGAAATCATTACTAAACAGGAACAGTAATGCTTTCAATCTAACTGGAAAAATATTGGGGCTTGCCTAGCGAACTCATTTTACGTATTTTAGCCTGTTCGTCATACAGCATTATCTTTATGATCTATAATTACGTGGGGCCACCAGAATTTTTAAAACTTGTCAATGAAAATTTGATTGGTCGAAAAATCGAGTCCAATTCAGATATACATGAATGGTTGATCGAGACCAAACAACAGTATGATTATGATAATCAAGTCACGGTTACTTTCATCATTGATTTAGATCATAATTTAAGAATTAATGACCGAAGATCTGAACATGTAGTATGTGCTGGAGGATTGCAAGTATTATCCGCTGGGGAAATGACGTTTGAATTAGGTGAAACAGCGTCTTTAAAAATTAGTCATATATCAAATCAGTCCACAGGTTATTGTCCAGATGCAGAATCTTGGAAGGATGTAAGCAAAGCGCTATCAAAGACTGATCTAGCACATCCTGATTATTTCACGACTTCCTTTATTTTTAGGATTTGTAGTCATTGCCACAACTTGAATGTTGTGAAAGACAATTACTTTGTATGCATCATGTGTGAATCAGACTTGGATGAAGACAGGATAAATTTCTAATAAGACAAGATGCTAAGAAACGAATTGCAGAACTACCTTAGTCAAGTATATCCGCATGCAAAAGTGGATGAAATATTTTCGCTTTCAGGACAGGTTCATATAAGATTTGAATTGGGTGGTAATTTAGAAAACGGTACGTTAGAAAGAGTGAATCAAGCGGTGGAAAGAGCTTGTTCTTTATTTAGTGATGCCTTTCCTGAGTCGGACAATGAGCTTTGGATTCTAATTTATGAATTCCCTGAATACCCTCCTCACGGCTCACCAAACGATCACTTGTATACCTTTTTCCCATTAGATGAATTTTCTAAATTTTATAATCAAAAAGAGCACATTACCTCCGGTAACTTTACGAAAGATAAAAATGGAAACGAAATTCCTGAAATAGATGAAGTGATAATTATCATTGGAAAAATTCCAGTTTCCAAAATTAACATTGAAGG
Source organism: Cytophagales bacterium (assembly GCA_965277185.1). Classification (GTDB taxonomy): domain Bacteria; phylum Bacteroidota; class Bacteroidia; order Cytophagales; family JAHDFW01; genus JAHDFW01. Next base: position 99,206 of record CBDICC010000061.1, read on the forward strand.
AATTTTACGAGGGATAGCCAGCTCCGAAATGGGCTTTAGACCTGCCATTGACCAAGTTATATATTTTTTTGATCCTTTAACACATAAAGCCTTTCAAATGTATGATGACAGAGGTTGTTTTATTTGGAGTAATGAAGCCGATACCATTAGATCTATTTATGAAAATAGAAATGATTGGATCGTGAATTATCATAGACCAGAAATTGACCCCTATTTCAAATAAAAAATGGAAAATATCTGGTGATAGAGACTCATTCATTCAGAACCTAACTATTAGATAATATTCTCCTTTTACTTCAATTAATTCGTATCACGCATGAGTTTTAAAACAAATTTATTTGGATGCCAGAATAGAAAAAATTGCGTAGTAAATAATCTATTTACCAACCAAAAAACAGAGAATCCTACTTACCTCGCCTTTTTTACTTATTTTTGCCGAAATGTTATAATGAAAATTATCCAGGAACGCATATGAAAAACTACATCCTAAATGAAAGTGCAATTATTGACATCTTAAAAAATGACAAAATTGTGGTCATTGATGGTGGAGCCAGAGGGGAGTTATTTGCCCCATTCAACTTCGTCAACAGGGAAATCATTCAAGTAATGCGATTTGAACCCGATGTGGATGCAGAAGTGGTCGACAGTACAAGTAATGATTTAGTTTTTCGAAAAGCCCTGTGGAATAGTAGAGGACAAATAGATATTAACATCGCCATCCAAGGTTCTACTTCTTCGGTTTATCCATTTAATGTGGAGCTTCAAAAGCATATTGATCCGTATATCAATGTACGAAAAACAAAAGAAGTCGTTACAGTTGACACGATCAGTTTAAATGAACTGGTAGAAGAAAATAATTCCATGAAAATCGACTTTATCAAGTTAGATATTCATGGAGCGGAATACGAGGTATTAGAAGGAGCAAGTGAGGTTTTAAAATCAACACTTGGCTTGCTGATTGAAACATGGGTGATCCCAATTCATAAAGGTCAAAAAACGCGTGCGCATGTAGAGGCTTTAGCTTTTGACAGTGGATTTTACGCGTTTGAGGAATATAGTAGATCCAATTGGGCTCGGAAAAGAGATAAATTTATAAAGCGTCAATTAATCACGTTGGATACGCTTTTCTTCAAAGATCCAATTTTAGACAAAAATGTAACCGACAAAGTTGCTGCCGTCAAATTAATCGGTATGGCTGATTTGTTTGAGCATAACGGGTATGCGCTTCAAATTACGGAGCATTTCTACAATGAAAAAGTGCTCGATGAACCACTATACAAACTGATTATAAATCATTTGAACAAGAACAACAAAGTATCATTGAAAGAAAAACTCTTGTTGAAATGCCAAAAGTTCTGTGATCGAATGTCGGTATGTGCTTTTAAATAAGAGCATAGGTTAAGAAATGGTCGTTCGTAACTAATTTTGTTGGTTTAAAACTTGCACTCATTTTATTCTAGACGAAAGATGAATCTCCACATCCCCATTTTGAATTAAGATGGCAAAAAAAAGGCGAGAATGGAGGAAATAAATGGACTTGGTATGAGTCGAAATACGAAATGTCCGAGTTCATTTTGGATCGTTAATTCATTATAAAACCAACTATAATCAAAATGGATACTCTATTCCCGATTGGCTTTTGCATGAAACGGATAAAAAAGATTCGAATTCAGACCAAGAAATAACAGATCTCAATATCTTATGGAATCAAAATTTGGATATAATGATTAATTCATTTCGTCAAATTTTGAATTACACATTAGGATTTGACAAAACCTAGAATATAACGAAGAAAAGATCCAATCTGGCCTTGATTTATTCGCAAAACATTATCTTTAAACAGTTATTGAATCTACCTAAATCGACTTTGCAAAGTCAAAACGATTCTAAAACTTAAGTCATAAAAATTAAGCACATGAACTTAAAAAAGATCTCACTCCTATTGTACGCATTCCTCTTTTTGTCTTTGACCAACTTCTCGTACGGGCAAGATCAAGAAGGAATGCATTATGGCGCAAAAGAAACGTTTAAATATTGGGCTGGAGAAGAGCCTTGGGAAGGCATTGACGTACGAAATGGGCAATATTGGTCCTCTTCCCATTTCACAAAAGAATATATAATGTATATGGAGGTTATTGTTCCCATAGAAATGGCACTAAGTTTCATAAACGACAAATACAATAGGCTTGAATTAGTAGATGAAGAGGTTAAATTCCCATCTGATGCGCCTGAATGGTTTCAACCACCTACAAATTATAAAGAATATAAAGGTGGAAATCAAGGATCAAAATACTTTATCAATACTGAGACCGGTCATATGTTCATGTATGAAATACAACTTTAAAAAGCACCATATAGCGCAATGGAAAAATCACCCACACCCTAAAATAAGCGGTTTTTTGTGTATTTCAGCCTAATATAATATATCCTTCCATCTTCGAAACAATGAAGCATCTCTACATCCTTCTTTACTTACCAATACTCTTTTTTGCATGTTCGGACGGGAATCAATCATCCCACACTCCTACTCCATTAAATACAAATGAATCCAAATACGAATTGGTTCGTGTGGATTCATTCCAATTCCGAAGGGCTTATCATGGACATGAGGAGTTAAGTGGAAGTAAATTAGAGGTATTTCTGAACCGAAATCCGGAACCTAATGACGATTATTCCACGGTAGGCAATCATCCTTTTTATTCTCAATTAATTGAACACAAAATAATCTTGGATGCCAATCTAAATTTGAACCAAATCGATACCTTGCCCAATAACTTTGAGTATACTTTTTCTCCAGAAGTCACATTCAGCGTGAAAAAAAAGAATCTGGAATACACCGAAGAACTTGATTTACCTTCCTACGAATTAACCTTTAATAATGGGAATGACATTGTTTTGGTTGACACCCTGGGCTTTGGTTTTCCACCGGATGTAATATTCTTTATCCGCGATTTAAACAAAGACGGCAAACAGGAATTCTTAACCGTTTACAGAAATTACATTGTAAATGGCGACAATTTTGATCTGGATATTTACGAGTTAAAAAAGAATTAAGGCACGTTCGATTATCTAAATAATATGAATAAAGAAGACAAAAGGATCTATAACCTAGGATACCTGAATGGATGGTTAGCGAATATGGCGCGTATTAATGATAAGACCAATAACGGTTTCGATTTCAGCTTGCAATTCATAAACAAAGAAGATCAAAATTTATCCAAAATATTGGATCCAATGTTTCAAAACGTCGCAGAAAATTATCAATTAGAAGAAATATCCAATCCTCAAATATTTGTTTCAAAGGAGATGATAAACAATTGGGTCTATGAGTACCAACCTAAATCCTATGAAACCCTTATTTTAAAAGACGAACGGGGTGATTTTTCGCTATCGGATGATGAATGGAAAAAGGAATGGGTGGATGAATTCGTATCGTTAATGTTTGCCACAATGAATCCAACCAGAACTTTCCGCATTTCCTTCGAAAATATTAAAGGCTTTTATGCCTGCGATTCGCTAGACATGGTTTTTGAAAATGAAACTGAAGTTTATCGGTTGCACTTCTCTCTAAGTGACTAAGTTAAAACGAATAACAGAGGTCGCATTATATCCTCTTTAACGAAGAATTTCGCACCAAATGTTATGTAATCAAACCAACAAATTGGTTTATTAGAATTTGAAAAATTCAGCATTCAAATCTAAACGATTGACTCAATTGTTAATTTTAATTATCTTGCAAAAAGACGCTTTCATAGCATATTAAAGCGTCTTATCGTAAGTGCCAAAACAAGAAATAGCTATCTCAAATGATTAAAACTGAACCTATAATTGCAGTGGAGGATGTCCAAAAAAGTTCCAATTGGTATCAACAACTTCTGAACTGTAAAAGTGGACATGGAGGAGCTGTATTTGAAATTTTAACGGATGAAAATGGCACTCAAATCTTGTCGCTTCATAAATGGGGCGAACACCAACACCCTACATTAACTGAGTCTAAAAGTGCGAATGGAAATGGACTTATTTTATATTTTCTAGTCGATGATCTAGACCAAATATGGAAGAATGCACTTAAATTGAATGCAATTACAGAGGAAAAGCCACATTTAAATACGAATTCAGGACGAATGGAGTTTTCCATTCGAGATTTAGATAACTATTATATTTCAATCTGCTCTGACAATCGATAAAAGTCGCTGCTTCATTTTGCGAAAAAACATTTACTTTCAACTTCGTATACTATTCTAAAAAAACTAAATACAAAATTGACAATAATTAAATCTGTGTTTTGCATCTACTGATGCTTGAAATGCAGAAAATTAATGATTAAAACCAAACCTTCTATACAATTGACATAAGAAATTAATGACAGGAAATAATACCATCACGAAACCTACTCTTTTCCTGGACAAGGAGAAATGCAAGAAGAATATTCAGCGCATGTTTCAAAAAGCACAAGAAAACAAGCTTGAGCTACGTCCTCATTTCAAGACACATCAATCATTAGAAATTGGTTCCTGGTTCAAAGATCTTGGCGTGCAAAAAATCACGGTTTCATCCATCTCCATGGCGGAATACTTTTCTACTCAGTGGGACGATATCACTATTGCTTTCCCTACAAACATCCTTGAAATAGATTCTATAAATAAACTTGCCTCAACGATCACGATTAACCTTGCCATTGAAAATGAGGAATCGATCGAATACCTAAGTGAACATTTGAAATTTGAAGTAAATGTACTCCTCAAAATAGATGTAGGGTATCACCGCACAGGTATAAACCCAAACAACATTGATTTTATCGATCGAATCTTCCATAAAATAGACCAGAATCCTCGAATTAACTTTATTGGTTTTTTGGGGCACGCAGGACATACATATGGTTGTAGAACTGAAAATGAGATTAAAGAGATTCATTCGGAAAGTATCCAAATAATGAGTAGGCTTAAAACTAAATATGTTGATCGCTATCCAAACTTAACCATCTCCTTAGGAGATACACCAAGCTGTAGTGTGGCAGAAGACTTTTCTGGAATTGATGAAATAAGGCCAGGTAATTTCGTCTTCTATGACTTAACGCAACATTCCATTGGTTCTAATTCAATGGCTCAAATAGCGGTTGCACTGGCTTGTCCAATCGTTGCTGTCCATGCAGATCGTTCAGAGGTGGTTGTATACGGAGGCGGTGTGCATCTTTCCAAAGACCGATTAGCCGATAACGATCACGGTGTTATTTTTGGGCGAGTAGCATTAAAAACAATAAATGGATGGGGTGATCCAATCCCGAATACCTATGTAAATAGTTTGTCGCAGGAACATGGAATAATCTCTGTTCAACAGCGTGATATCGATACATACAAAGTGGGTGATTTCGTGTTCATTCTTCCGGTTCATTCTTGCATGGCCGCGAACTCGATGAAAAGTTATACAACGTTGGAGGGAGAGCGTATTTCAAGATTGTAGCTGAACTATTCTAAAAAATGAGTCGATCTATTAGAAGACAAATAACCGTATTGCAAAAAGAATACATTTGGGTACTCAACGGGAATACTATTGATAGTGATAAAGAATGTCATATAAAAATTCATTGCAATCAGTTAACCAAAAGCATCCTGTATTTAGATCCATATAATTGGCATTTTGAAATAAGACCCAAAACAATTGAAAAAGCAATATTGTTTGCCATCAAGAATGGTTGGAACCCTTTACAAAAAGGAAAAGAGATGTATCTTTCAATGAAAAACGAGGGGAGAATTGTATCAATTGCCAGAAGGAATAAAGTTCGGTCATTTGGATCAAAACAATTTCATCGAACCAAAAACATAAACAAACCACAAAACACATGATTGGAATCGATATCGGCAGAGTAATCATCTCCGGGGATACGGATAAAGCCAAACAATTTTTCACAGACGAATATTTAAAGGTTCGAGCAATCGCTGGGGCTTTTGAAGGCATTCAAAAAATAGTCCAGAAGTATGGCCGTAATAATGTATTCTTAGTTTCCAAATGTGGCGAAATTGTCCAAGAAAAGAGCCTAAATTGGTTGCAACATCATGATTTCTTTCACAAGACAGGCGTTCTAAAAAACCAATATCCATTTCTGTTTGGAACGACATGAAAAAAAGGGCATTTGCGAGGCAATGGGAATTACCACCTTCATTGATGATCGATTTTCGGTACTTGAACACCTATCTGATCTAGATAAATGCTACTTATTTAATCCTTCCCAAGAAGAATTAACAGCATTCGAAACTGCACTTCAATCAAAGACTGAAATAGTGACCGTGGTGAAGTCCTGGGACGACCTGATTAAAGACTTTCCATTATAAATAATTCAATGCCCAAACACACATTCATAAAAATAGGACTTCGTTTAATCATGCGATTACTTGTCTTAAATTTAATGACGATCATCATTTGTCTAATTGCATCATGGGGCCAATCATTGATATGGGACATGCGCATGGAATTTCCTTTCGCCTTGTATCTGCTGAATGTGTTTTTTGTCAATCTGGTCTATGTTGTCGGATGTGGATTGGAGTTATTGTCTCTACTATTAAAAAAACGAACGATACACCATATCAAGTTCGAACATAAGTACTTCCGATTTAGTCAGATTCTTTTAATCTCTATTTCAACGATCATTTCGCTTCTATTTATTTTCAGGAATTGGTAGTTAGGTCTGATAAAACGAAGAGCTTTAGATGATTTATTACTCCATAAAATTTTACAAATCAAATGATTAAAGACATTACTGAGGCCCTAAAAATAATCGTGGCATCCATACTATTTGCCATCTTCTTTGGAATTTGCCATGATTTGGTAACGGCGCACATTTCCATTGAATATTTCACCGTGGGAGGCACCATAGAGTAATTGAGAGTGAATCTCCAATTTATTTAGCGCTCGTTTGGGGTGTCATTGCTACTTGGTGGGTGGGATTAATTCTTGGAATTCTACTATCGATCGCAGCTAGAGTTGGCAAAAACCCTCCTTTCCCATTGAATCAAATTATCAAATCCATGCTTAAATTAATTCTTATAATGGCATGTTCCGCACTGATTGCGGGGATATTGGGTTATTTTTTGACTAAAGCGGGAGTGTTCCACTTGGTTCCTCGGCTTGCTGACCAAATCCAAGAAGACCGGCATCACTTATTTTTAACTGCGGGTTGGGCACATGGAGCCTCCTACATTGTCGGTCTTGTTGGTGGAGTAATTATGTGTATTCTCATTTGGCGAAAAAGAAAATCAATTGGAACTTCTGGTTCATGATCAATTTATGGTTAAATAAACTTAATCCTAAACATTCAGAAAGGGCATACGTATAGTACCTTTAAAGTAACGTATTGGATTAAAGAAGCTTGAACTTCTTGTTAATTCTAAAAGTAGTAGTGAAATGGTCGTTTCAAATCAAATTCAAGTAGGAATCGCTATTTAGAAGGTCTAAAATGGAACTAGAAGTAATCGAAATTGTAAAATGTGCTTGCTGTCATCCTGTTGATAGAAACGAACAAAAATATCAAACCGATATTATTTGTACTAGTTGTACTTGGCGAGAAAGTTTAGAAGTCGAGTACACACTGCAAGATTCTCCTGTAATAGGACAAACATATAACGTAACGCTTGGAGCTCCCGTGAAATTTTGGGTAAACATGGATTTGTGGTTGCATTATGATTGTCCTCTTGCTTTTTATAACGGATACGAAAGTGAATTACAAATCGAAGAATCGAAATTTTGCTATGGTAGAATCACGAATTTAATAAGTCAGAATGAATTAGGGGCTACCATTGAATTCAAAGTGCAACAAACAACTGATTTTCATAACATTGTAAGGAATAAATCAAAAATAGAACTGCCTGAAACCTGGACAAATTTCTTCATGGCTTTTATAGAAAAAAATGATTTTCAGCTTTATCAGTATGGTAAATACTATGAATTAACCGCTTCGTCGCAAGGAGATGTAGGGCAAAGCTGTGTTTTCACCCAATTTGGAGACCGTTATGTAATATGTAAAATGGAAGAATGGAGTTTAAGTGAAGAGTGTACTTATGGCGGAAGCTATCTTCTCCCAAGGAAAATTGAAAACAGTATTTTAAAATGAGTTGGCCCCACCTCTATCAATGTACAAAAAAAAATCTGCCACTAATATTATGAAAAAGACTGTGGTCCTGTTTCTTTTCATCTTCCTATCCTCTCTGATTTTAATTGCTCAAGAGAAATCGGATAGCATTATCAACAGCTACCATTTGCCGTCCAGCTTCTACCAATTTAATATGGATAGCAATCAATATCAACATTCATTACAATTTCATATTTTAGATCCTTATGAACTGCAAGCTGACGATACCATGGCGTTGATTGATCTTCGTCCGAAAGGCAACGATCCATCTTTCAAAATGCAGTTTCCATATAAGTATTCAATTATTAATGACACGGTAGAAGATCATTATTACCAGAACCATGTCATCCTCTTAGATCTCACCTACCCTTGTGTACTCAATAATGTTTTAGAAAGTTGTAAGGACTCTATTTCGCATCCAAAAGAGTGTGAATTATTCCAAGACATAATTCAACTTGACACCCGAAAAACGCAATATTTCAATTCGATTTCGAAAAAATACAAAAAAAAAGGACTTCTTGGTATTGGGCCTAATGGATTCTAGACCAACCTATGTATCCTTAACCACAATCAATCCAGAATACCCTATAATTAAAGAGTTAGACCCTCAAATCTTCTATGTTTGGCAAGGAATTTTACTTATTGATCGTAAAGGTATTATTCGGAAATCATACGAATTATCAAATACACAGGATCTAGAGAAAATCAAGGTTTTATTGAAAACTTCGATATCCGAATTGCTCGATGAGTAAAACCGCTTATCTTAGGAGGGTTTTTGACCTATTATTTAATTAATTATTCACAACAAGAGAAAACAACCAACATGGCAGAGCTAGATGACAAACTATATGAATTAATTCAAAAACATTCAATGGATGGTGATGCATTTGTTGAGAACGAGGCATTTAAAGAGGCTTATGAGCAATATTGGAAAGCCTTTGATCTAATTCCTGAACCTAAGACAGATTGGGAAGTAAGCACTTGGGTTTTAGTAGCAATTGGTGATACGCATTTTCTGGAAAATGACTTTGAAGCCGGACTTGAAAATCTTTCAAATGCCATGCATTGTCCGGGAGCCATTGGAAATCCTTTTATCCACTTAAGACTTGGCCAATGTCAATTTGAACTAGGAAATTTTAATCAAGCTGCCGATGAATTGACACGTGCGTTTGCATTGGAAGGAGAAGAAATTTTCCAAGACGATGACCCAAAGTATTTTGAATTTTTAAAGACGAAGATTGATACTCAATCTCCAGAATAGAACAACTTAATATCAATGCTATATATTATCTTTTGAACATGAAATCGATCCTATTTTCATTATCGATTGTGTTATCCTTGATAAGTTATGGGCAAGTTGACACCTTAGTCTCCAACATAAATGGGATTTTCACCTACAATCCGAATTTGAAAAGAATCACTTTTCAAGGTTGGGGAGATAGATGGCTCTCAATAAAGGACGTCGCTAAAGTAGGAATTTGTAGTCAAGGAGTCATTCCGTATCAAGATACACTGGGCCATTATCATTTATTGTCCTCTAAATCACCATTGATGCATTTATCCCCTAAAGCTTCCGATAGCTTGCAATCCAATTATTATTCATTGCTCAGCATGAATCGCAGGCAAATAGGGAAAGGAAATGAATTGTTTTACATAGCCCAAAATCGATGCCATGAAAAACTTAAAATCGATACCTTAGGAGCTATAGTCTGGCCAACCAAATACACTTACGATGACCCACAATGTTTCCATTTATTCAATAATGCAAAATTATATTTCTATCAACAAAACTTTTCAAAAAGCTACCCCTATATTTCGGGAGATTGTAAAACGTAAATTTCCCAATCATAAAATTGCCAGTCGATTCGTTTCTTTTTCAGATACTTCTCACCCAAAATCAACGCTTACCAATCTTAAGAAAAAAGGTAAATATGGACTTTCCTTTGTGATACAATCTCCTTCCTTGAACCATGTACTGTGGTTTGCACAAACCGAATTACTTCTTAACCTATCTGATTCCATTTTTGATCATCCCAATTTCGAAGCAAAAAGTTTTTCGTGGGGACACAGAAAGTCCAGGTGCAAAGGATATTGCCAACGTGTAGGGCGTTGCAAAAAAATTGGCCCTCACACGTATTTGATTACACATTACTTTGCGCGTCATCGGCACTTTTTTAAATTTATGTTTCGAAGAAATATGTTGGGAGAGGATGGGAAAAGAAGGAAAGACGGAAGGAGCAGATTCGCCTCTTGGAGAAGCTTAAATTATCGTAATAAATCGGAGCACTATGTAAAATTTCAACGTTTTCAGAAACTGGTCGAAACGACACAATAAGCTAAGTTCAACGAAAAAAATGCCTTTTCACCTCCGCATATTAGCTCCCTAATCTTTCGAAAGTGAACATAAAGGAAATTGGACTCCGAATAAATTTATTGGAATTAGATAAAAATTAATGAGAGCAGACACCCATATACGAGACATCATTTGTCAAGTATTAATTGATCAAAAATCAACTGAATTAATTTATGCTGTACTCAATGAATTCATTCCAGGTTATGAACCAATCAACTTAGATTACGCTGGCAAACCAAATGATGAGCAGTATGAATTTCAATCTGAGGATGAAATGATTCAATGCTATATCAATACGCCAAACGTTAAACAAACGTTTTATTGGAATAAATACAATGATAACCCTGATCGAATCATGGTTGGAGCAAATATTACTTCAGACAATCAAATTGTTTTTAGCCTCACAGTCGACGGAAACTTAAAAACAGAAGAATACTACTATCTTAAATTGAAGAAATTTCTAAATTCAGATATTGGCGTGATCTCGTATATAAACCCTGTAGACTATGAAGATGGAAGTGACTTTTCATTGCAATACGGTAAGATCAGGTATGATTTTGAAAAATAAACAACCCAACTCTATTTCGCATGAATATCATTCCGGAGGAAAAACTAGAATTACATTTAAAATTAGGTCGAAAATTAGCACTTTTTGTAAAAACAGACTTCCACTTTGAAAGTCGTACATTCGACTGGATCCAATTAGAAAAGGGAAACGACCAATATAAAGCTACCTACATCCGTAGTTTTGATGAAGGGGACGAATTATTCACGGACGTATTACAATTTGAAACAGCCAATACATTGGATGAATTTGAAAACCATATTTGTATTGGTTCAAAAGACATTATTTTTCAATGGATTGAAACGGAATTCGATACGAAACCTGATCAATTTCATAAACCAGAAGAACTCAAAACTATTTATCTCGAGTTGGTAAAATCAAACAAACTTGGAAGTCAACTGGACGATTAGCATATTTAATTGAAAATCAAATGTTCAACTTTCTTAAGAAAACCGATACGACCAGTCCAACCTTAATCGAACTACAAGAGTTTTATCGAATTCTTGACCTGTTTAATACAACACAACAAAAAGTAGTCGATTGCTTGGTCGAATTGTGGGGAATGCCAACACCGATCAACCGTAATCAATGGATTGTATGGAGTCAAAATCAATACGTTTTAGATAATTTCAAAACAATCACGAAATTACCATCTTTCCACATGGCTTTGGGCTCAGCTATCAGGATTCTGAAATTTTTATAGATTTTGACTTTGGAAAAAATGGTGAGATTTATGGCTTTGATGTCAACCGAATTTGGTATTTTATACAACAAAATAAAATCAAAACGTTATTTCGATCTGAAAAGCAGATTCAAAAAGTAGTGGATCATCAAACGAAATTGCAAAAACTAATATTTAGTGGATACATCAATTATTATAAAAATGAGTCCGTTGAATGAATGATTAAATGAATATGAAGAGTTGTGAAATACATAGCCAAACATTGATTGAAGGAGAAGCAAAGTATGTCCACGATGGTTTTCGATATACTGAACGTGCATTTCTCCAAGCGAGCAAACAATTCCCCCATGCCAATAGCTATAAACTATATGGTTCTCCTCTTCGTAGGACAGGCGCTGTAATCCCTAAAACGATTCCTGTAGAATACTGCGAGGAGTGTCGTACACCCCAACGTGCTTGGTTAATGGCGCATTTGCCTGCTACGGCATCCTTTCTCAAGTATGTCATTTTACCTTTGGAAGAAGCAAAATCCCTCTCGTTCCTTATACGAATTCATGCCAGGATATTTGTGCCAGATGCTGCACTATTAGATCAAAAATCAAATGCACAAGATTATAAAGTTTTAATTGGATTCATGTTTTCTGGAACAGAAGCACTATTACATGCTAAGCCAAACGGCAAAGAGGAATTAATCCATTTAGAATCAAAAAAGGCCCATTTTGTGGACATTAGTATTATAGAATACGAAGATATCGTCTATGGTCTTAAACCCAAAACTCGATTTCAAGGATATTTACCGGATGAATCATTTTTATTCCATGGAGAGATCATTGAGGTGCATGTTGTACATAACGAATTAAGGTAATTTCGATCCGATTTCATCGAGTTCCTTTTGGGTATAGCTGGACCAAAAACTAAAACAAACGAACTACTATTTATGCATATAAAGTATAACTTGATTTACCTTAAAACTATCCAAAATGGGAGCTTATCATATTTTTGTAAATCCAGATAAAAAAGAATATTTCGATCCGGCACAATTCAGTGATGGGATAAAAGTAAATGCTTTATTTAACGGTCTACATAGACATGCCTTGCGAATTTTGATGTATTCGTGCGATTTAAGTTCAAGTCCAGTATCGACCGATTTCCATAGTTGGGTAGGTGACCGGATTTTTATCGCTGCAGACGACTATGAATCAGATAAGAAAATAATGTTTCACCTTACCAACGAAAATACAAATCAAAATCTTTCTGAATATGCCATGGAAAATTATACAGACATAAGTTTTGTAATACTAAAATATCTACTTGTGGTACAAAGGAAAGATTCCATTCTTTCTGAAATATATGCAGGTCTTGAAATGAAAACATCTTTATTTGCCAATGTTGTTCAAATCTATCAGGAAAATAAATCCAAAATACTGCAAGAAGAGTTGGAACATCATATTGGAAAAGATTGGATGAAGAAATATTCTAAAATGATATCCAAAGCATGATGCAATCTTCTGATTTCACGTATTAATTCAACTATGGGATTAGGATTTCATATAGGGCAAGGAGGAATTAACCATTTGGGCGATTATCTAGGAGATCTAGAAATGGAAGCTCATGCTTGGCTGCAAAAAAAATGGTTTTTTGATACAAAGAGAAAGTGGTGACATTCCATATTCTCCTTTAAGCCTACCCTATTTTGATGATGTGGTTTTGACCCATGCACAAGTTGAAGAACTTTATGTTGTTTTTAAAACAAGGAAAAAGCAAGCGCTAAAAACGCCTGGGCTTAAAAATAATGCCGTAGATCAATTGGAAGAAATATTGGATAAGATTATTGACGCAGAACAAGGGTTAAGTACATGCGCTGATTGAAACGAACATTTAAATTAATGAAATTTGCATTTTTTATGGTCCTGTTAATGCTAGCTACGACGAATTGCGTTGCAAATAATGGATCTTATGGCTGGGCAGACACCTCTTATTACGACTCAGGAGAAATTCGATTTATCTGTCATCATCATCGTATCCCGGGAGGTTCTGGTCGAGGTACGGGACGAACATTTAAAAGTCGTTTCAAACGAATCTATTTCGACCAATGTGGAAACATTCGATATATTGCTTCTGGGAAAGCAGAGACCGGGTGTTGGGTTTTTGATGTGAAAATTCTCTATTCAAATGGAAAGAACGCTGATCTAAAATGTAAAAAAAGTATATTTATTAAACCTACCGACGACGAAATAAAAAGAGGAAAATAAGGTCTCCAATAATCATTCTTATCAAAATCAAGGAAATATCGTTAAAGAATTAGAAAGATAACATTTCACTAAAAAACGTTAATGGCCGGT
>CBDICC010000062.1:0-4129 GCA_965277185.1 Cytophagales bacterium
TCTGCTGTTGTTCCGGAAGTGTAGGATATATTGGCATTATCGTTAGCCTCAATTGCCAGATGTAATTTCTCCAATTGAAGCTTATCTTCTTCGGGAATATTTTGTCCAAATTCTATAACAGAAGAAAGGTAGATTTCTTTAGATTCCAGTTCTACATCATTGTCAATGACGATGATCTGTTCTATTAACTCCAAATCATTCTTGATCTCTCTAATCTTTGATAAATGATTTTTGGAAACAATAATCAATTTTGATTCAGAGTGTTGGAGACGAAATTTTAATTCGTTTTGAGCATCCAATTTAATGGAAAGTGGAACATTTACAGCTCCAGTATAGAGTATTCCTAATTCTGAAAGTACCCAAGCATTTCTTCCTTCAGAAAGTAATCCAATTCGATCACCTTTTTTGGTACCCATAGCGTACAAGCCTGCTGCCAGAAGTTGAACCTCAGTGTGCAGTTCTTTGTAGGATTGAGAGGTGTATGCTCTTTCGCTTTTTTCCCATAAAAATGGGTTGTTTGGATATTGTTCTACACTTTTTTCGAAGAGTTCAATAATTGTCTCCATATATCGTAAATATGTTCTGTAAATGACTTAATTGTAAGCAGGGCATTTTTTCTTAATGAAGCCAAATTTAGTGTTTTCCCTGCAAATTTCGTTATACTCTATAAACTGCATCCATTCTAAATAAGAAGTGGAATTATTTATTGTAAAGTTAATGTGCTACTTTCTTAATAATTATTGCTTGTATTCAGTTATATAGGTTGTTTGTTTAGAATATTCCGTGGATACAAATAGCTTAATAAAGAGGAATATATAAGTGTACTATTTGTATTCCTTTTTCTTATTATCTAAATTTATCCCCGTTCTTAAATCAGACTAAACAGTCTGAATATTAGCTGATTTGAGATACCTAAGATCTAATCTAAACAACAAACAAATAAAATCAATTTTTCAATGAGCAAATTGGAGAACCATTTCAAAAAGTTTCGAAAGAATACAGTTGGCAACGAAGCCAAATTTTATTCTCCTTTCGGAAAGCAAACTATCGTTTATGGCGATTGGATTGCAAGTGGACGCTTGTACAAGCCTTTAGAAAAAAGAATGTTAAAGGATTTTGGTCCTTATGTTGCAAATACGCATACTGAGACAAATGTGACTGGAACTTTAATGACTAAAAGTTACCATGAAGCTCAAAACCTAATTAAGAAGCATTGTAATGCCGGCCCTAATGATGTTTTAATGCATGCCGGGTATGGAATGACAGCGGTTGTTGTGAAATTGCAGCGTATTTTGGGTTTAAAGGGATGTGGTCCAATGAATTCAAAAAATTGCTTGAAGGATCAAGAAAAACCAGTTGTTTTTATCACCCATATGGAACATCACTCAAACCAAACATCTTGGTACGAAACCAATGTTGATGTTGTGGTTGTACCTCCTGGGGAAGGTTTAACAATTGATTTGAATGAATTGGAAAAACAGCTTGAAAAATATGCTGATCGTAAAATGAAGATTGGTTCTTTTAGTGCATGTTCAAACGTAACAGGTATTATTACCCCATATCACGAAATGGCTAAGATGATGCATAAACATGGCGGTATTTGTTTTGTCGATTTTGCCGCATCTGCTCCTTATGTTGATATTGATATGCATCCAGCCGATCCTGAATGTCGTTTAGATGGTATATTCTTTTCGCCACACAAATTCTTAGGAGGACCTGGTTCTTCTGGTGTTATGATTTTTGATGCGGCATTATACGATCCTAAATCTGCCCCTGATCATCCGGGTGGAGGAACAGTTGATTGGACAAATCCTTGGGGTGAGTACAAGTTTGTTAACAATATTGAAGCGCGTGAAGATGGTGGAACCCCGGGTTTCTTACAATCTATAAGAACAGCCTTGGCCATTGATATAAAAAATCAAATGGGTACCGATAATATGGAGGCTCGTGAAGAAGAACTTCTTGACCTTGCTTTTAAATTGATGCGTGAAGTTGATGATGTTACTATTCTTGCTGATGATGGACAAAAGCGTATTGGTGTGATGTCTTTCTATATTGAATACGTTCATTTTAATTTGTTAGTTAAATTATTGAATGATCATTTTGGTATTCAAGTTCGTGGAGGATGTGCATGTGCTGGTACTTATGGACATTTTATGCTTGATGTAACTCACGAGAAATCTCAATCGATTACTGATGAGATTAATATTGGCGATTTGACTCATAAGCCAGGTTGGGTACGTTGGTCATTACACCCGACAACGACAAATAAGGAAGTAATTTACTTTGTGGAATCTATCAAGAAAATTATAGCTAATTTTGATGAATGGAAGAAAGCTTATGAGTACAGTAGTAAAACTAACGAATTTACATATGCTGGTCCTAATAAGGTTAAGAAAGAGCCTTGTATCTACGATTTATTTAAACTTTAAGTAAGTTTAAAATACAATATTGATCTAATTCGAAATATAAACTCTTCTTATTGCATTGCAGTAGGGAGAGTTTTTTTTGTTTTTATATCTTTGAGAAAGTGAATAATTACAAAATAGATTTGATTTGTACGATATAATAGGAGACATACACGGTGAGTTTGAGAGTTTAGAAGAAATGCTCCGAACTTTAGGTTATAAGATGGAAGCTGGAATATATTCTCACCCGGAAAGGAAAGCCGTTTTCGTGGGAGATTTTGTTGATAGAGGTTTTCGGGTAATAGATAGTTTGTGTTTGATAAAAAACATGGTTGACCATGGTCATGCTTACGCTATTGTTGGTAATCACGAACTGAATGTTTTAGCATATTATACCAAGGATGAAGAAGGTATCCCTTTGCGGGAGCATAGTATGAAAAATAAGGCTCAAATTAGGAGAACTTATCTGGAGTTTCAGGCTAATAAGGAGGCAAAGAAAATTTATTTAAAATGGCTAAGATCTTTACCTTTATTTTTAGAGTTTGATGACTTTAGAGTAGTGCATGCTTGTTGGGATAGAGCATCAATTAATTTGATTCGTGAAAAACATCCTGAAAATAGATTGAATAAAAAGTTCCTTAGAAAAATATATGCTAAAAAAGGCAAGCTATATGATGCATGCATGTTATTATTAAAGGGGAGGGAGTTTCAGCTACCTAACGATCTTGTGATTAAGGACAGTTATGGCATTAAACGAAATATGTTTCGAATAAAATGGTGGAGTCCAATGGAAGGAGAGAGTTTTAGTTCTTTGGCTTTTGGTAATCGATTTAAGCTACCAGACTATACAATTCCTTTTGAACTTTGCGAAGAAATTCCTACTTATTCAGAAGGAGAAGTACCTGTGTTCTTTGGGCATTATTGCTTGGATGGGCAAGCAGGAGTAATAAAAGACAATTTGTGCTGTGTAGATGCTTGTGTTGCTAATGGGGGACATTTAGTTGCTTACCGATGGGATGGCAATAGAAAACTGGATCAGAAGAATATTGTTGAAGTATAAAGAGCTATTTCCAGCCCTTTATACTTTGCTCTATTAGAATATAAATCCAAAGTCAAGGCTAACTAACCAAGCGTTTAAATCATCACTTCTATCGTAATAGGCTGTTCTTAGACCAATACTTTTAAATTGAACTTGTTTGTTTTTCCTGAAAGGCGATTTGAAAGACCCAACCCCCATTACAGGAGAATATTGAAGGCCTAAACCGATTTTAGTACTGTTCAAATCTGACAAATCGTAATCAGAGGTGTAAAACTCGGGACGTTGTGTATTACTTGCCTGACCAAATTTATAGAAATCATCCGCAGCAGTTTGAGTGTGATACCTAAAAAATGGCGAAGCAATTATACTTGATGAGACTTGCATTGGAAGTTCTATACTAGCCGTATGTGCAGCAATTCCCCAACTATCAGTATAAAAACGATAGAAGGTTCTTAATCGCATAAAATCATTCAAGTAATAATTCCATCGCATTGAGATTGGAATTTTTAAACGATTATCGTCTAGCATTTCAACATGACTCTTCTGCATAAGGTCATTCATGCTATCACCAGAGCTTGCATCGTCGAAAAAGACGCGATGGAATGGTGTACTAAGTAAACCAGACTGAGATACAACTTCTACTGAAAACAAAGCTTGAAGGCGCTTGTTTATCACTTGAGAA
>CBDICC010000063.1:0-229048 GCA_965277185.1 Cytophagales bacterium
ATTTGGAGGGGCCGCGAATGGTTGTGATAGTATAGTGAACACACCTGTTACAATCAACTACACGATCATCAATAATGATGCGCCAGTAGTAGCATGTGACAGTTTCCAAGTAAATGGTAACTGGTACTTTACCACACAACTAGTACGTGATACCGTCTTCGGTGGAGCCGCAAATGGATGTGATAGTATCGTAAACACACCATTGACGATTAACTACACTGTGACCAATATTCTAGGACCAGTAGTATCGTGTGATAGCATCCAGTTATTTGGCAATTGGTACTTTGCGAGTCAAACGGTGAGTGATACCGTCTTTGGCGGAGCAGTAAACGGGTGTGATAGTATTAGTGTAATAGCGTTGACAATCAACTATACAGTGATTAATAATGACGCACCGGTAGTAGCATGTGATAGCTTCCAAGTAAATGGAAATATGTATTATACAACTCAGTTAGTGAGAGATACGATATTTGGTGGGGCAGCCACAGGCTGTGATAGTATCGTCAATACGCCATTGACGATCAACTTCACCATCGTAAATAATGATGCACCAGTAGTGGCATGTGACAGCTTCCAAGTAAATGGCAACTGGTACTTTACAACGCAATTAGTACGTGATACCATTTTTGGTGGAGCGGCCACCGGTTGTGACAGTATCGTCAACACGCCATTGACTATAAACTACACGATCATTAACAATGATGCACCGGTAGTAGCATGTGATAGTTTCCAAGTAAATGGTAACTGGTACTTTACTACACAACTAGTACGTGATACCATCTTTGGTGGGGCAGCTACGGGATGTGATAGTATAGTGAATACGCCGTTAACAATTAATTACACTATAATAACCAACGCGACGCCAATCGTTTCATGTGATAGTGCCAATATTAATGGTAACTGGTACTTTACCACACAAACAGTTCGAGATACTATATTTGGTGGAGCTGCAACCGGTTGTGATAGCATTGTAAATACACCATTAACCATCAATTATACTCCGGTAACGGTACAAAGTATCACTTCTTGTGATAGTGCGATGATCAATGGTAATTGGTATTTCACGACACAATTTGTGAGTGATACGTTGATTGGAGCCGCCATCAATGGATGTGATAGCATAGTAAATACGAATCTTACAATTAACATCAATGCATCGCTGGTAACAGCCAATGCATCCGATACAGTGTTATGTAATGGAAGCATACTAACCTTAACAGGTGGAGGTGCTATAGCATATATCTGGGATAATGGAGTGGTTGATGGGATAGGATTTATTACAGCTGTAGGAACAACGGTATTTAACGTTCAAGGATTAGATGCCAATGGATGTATCGCCCGAGATTCCGTATCAGTCCTTACACATGCTAGACCGTCCGTAGTACCGTTTGCAACTTCCAAGGATATTTGTGCAGGTGATTCGGTAACCTTGACAGGGTCAGGAGCACTTACTTATCTATGGACGAATTCAGTGATAGATGGAGTAACCTTCGCACCAACTCAAACCGATATCTATCAAGTAACCGGTACGGATGTAAATGGATGCGAGGATAAACAAAGCATTATCGTAAATGTACATGCGTTGCCAAATATTATAATGGGAACATTCGAACCTGATACGGTATGTTTAAGTGACGGACCGCAGGCTTGTCCTACTGCAACTCCGAGTGGTGGAGTATACAATGGAACATCGGTAACTGGATCCACATTCGAACCTAAGTTCTCTGGAGAAGGATCATTCTTCGTAACCTATACCTATACGGATAAAATAGGGTGTGTAGGTGTTGATTCAGCGTTGATAGTTGTAGAAGATTGTTCAGTTGATACCATGAACGTTGGAGTAAATGATCAGATTGAAATGGGAGACTTTATGGTATTCCCGAATCCAACGGTTGGATTGTTTAATGTGACATTGGATAACCCAACGTATCAGAAAGTTACAATCACGATTATTGATCTGGAAGGAAGATTGGTAGAACGACGCGTTACTTTGGCTCAGTCAGAAGAGTTTGATATCAGAGGATGGGCTCAAGGAGTATACTTTGTTCAGGTAGTTTCCGGATCAAGTATGAAAGTGAAGAAGGTTATAATTCAGAATTAATTAATTCAATTGAATTATAGCGAATAAGTAAGAGTTGAATAAATTAAATAGATAAACCAGGTTGGAATTCAAGCGAATCGAGTCATAAATAAGATTCGGTTGAATTCCTTCCAAGGCTAAAAAAAGTTATGAGAAAACTAACTACAAGCATTGGAGTATTCTTGTTAGCGTTGGGAGTTTCCTTCGCACAATGTCCAACAGATCGTACCGTTACGGCAGTGCTAAGTTCCTTTTGCGGGTCTGGTTCTACTAATATTAATGTTTCTAGTACTGATGCAGGGGCAACCTACACACTACGAGATGATTCAGATAACTCTGTTGTTGCTGGGCCTCTAGTTGGAAATGGAGGAGGTTTATCTTTTGTAACAGGTACACTAACAACTACCACGACATTCAATGTGTTGGCAAATCAAAACGCCTGTGATTTTGAATTGACCACGACGGCAACGATTACAGTAAACCCGCTTCCGGTCATACAGTGTAATTTATCAGATACAAGTGTTTGTACTGCGGATACATTGTTTTTTAAAGGTTCTGGAGGAGTCACGTATTTATGGAGTAATGGAGTAACAGATAGCACGGATCAAATTCAAACAGCTTCATTTACATATGTGTTAACAGGTTGGGATGCATTGGGTTGTTCCAACCAAGATTCGGTTACAGTAACGGTGGATTCAATTCCAGATGTACAAGCGATAGCCTCTGCAATCACAGTATGTGATGGAGATATGGTTACATTGAGTGGGGCGGGAGCACAATCATATGCTTGGTCGGATCCTATGATATCAGATGGAGCTGCCTTTACAACGGATTCGGTAGGAACTTTTATTCATACGGTAACAGGAACGGATGGCAATGGGTGTTTTGCATCTGCTCAGGCTGTGATAACGGTAAACGCAAAACCATTAACACCTGTTTTAGATTCTTCTTACTATTACTATTGTGATGGAGATCAGGCTGATAATATTACATTAACTCCAAACATTGGAACGATTCACTGGTATGCAGATTCTTCTTACAAAACGCAATTATCTTTAAATGGAACGTGTGTACCTTCTTCAATATTAGGAACATCTTGGTATTATGCGATAGAAGAATTGGAAGGATGCTTTAGTGAGGCCGTGATTGCAACAGTTGAATTTGGAAGTTTACCAACGGTGGATGCAGGTGCTGATATTTTTCATGATGCCGGAGTTTCGGTTCCATTGAATGCAACTGCAACAGGTCATGTTTCATCAAATTGGACTCCAAGTGAAGTCGTAGATGATTCAACAAGTCTCATAACAAATGCGAATCCAGTTGAAATTACAGCTATGATCGTAACGGTAACGGCTGATTCAGGCTGTACTGCTTCGGACACGGTTTTATTAAAACAAAGTATTGTGGTAAGTAACTTTTTAAGTCCAAACAACGATGGACAAAACGATACGTGGCGAATCCACCCATTAAGTAGTTTGCAAGGATGTAAAGTAGCTTTGTACGATGGATTAGGAGTGGAACTATTGAATACAACAAGCTATGATAATACATGGGACGGGAGCAATAACGGAAGTCCGTTGGCGGATGGAGCGTATTATTACGTCGTAGAGTGTACTGATTATCAGGATGCAGGAGCAGTTACTTTGATAAGATAAGCTTTCTTAACGGAAGGCATAAAAAAATAGTGAAGGAAGGGGAGAGTTGATTGAAAATTGAATTGAACAGATTAGTTTGAAAAACGCATTAAAATGAGCAATAAAACAAATACCAGATTTTCATACGGCATATTGTATTTAGTATGCTTTGCCTTGATTATTGGGTTAACCCAATCCGCTCAGGCACAGCAAGGCTTTAGTCTTACTAGCTTGTATAACCAAAATTTATATAATCTTAATCCAGCGTATGCGGGATATAATGGGTGTTTTGAAGCAAGCTTGCAAAACAAAAAGCAATGGCTTGGAACAAATGGAACACCATTAAATTATTTGATGCAAGTGCACAAATCGATCGGATCGTCTTCTGGAATTGGTTTAAACATTAATCATTGGAAGGCAGGGTTGATTCGCAATAATAATATTGGAATTACTTATAGTAAGCATTTTTTTATAGGTGATAATGGACAATTGAGTCTTGGATTGAATGGTGGGTTGTTAATGCAACAATTCGCAGCAGGAGATGCAATATACTTTGATGCAGGAGATGCAGCATTGGTCGGAGGAAATTCATCTGCGATGGGCGCTGTATTTGATGCAGGTGCTATTTATCGACAAGGAGGATTTAGAATTGGAGTAGCAGTACCAAAAGTTTTTGGAACGAAATTGTCTTATGGTGGCTCTGCAGTCACGTTTGATCAGGAGCGTGAGTTGAGAGGGCATATTAGCTACAATGCAGAATTAAGTGATAACATAGGTTTTGAACCTATGGTAGTGTACAGGCAACTGCCAGGATCATCTCCTGTAATTGATTTTTATGGACGATTTGGTTTAGGAAACTCCATTGGATTAGGAGCAGGATATAGAACCAATGAGTCGTTGTTGGCAAGTTTAGATTTAACGATAAGCGACAAGTATAAGTTTGCGTATGCTTTTGATTATAGTAGCAGTCGTTCTACGCTAACGGGAGCTTCCCATGAGATCTTGTTAGGAGTAAATTTATGTAAGGATAAATTCCCTTACTCAGTAGATATTCAGCAGTCAGACAGCAGCTACCAACAAAATCCATTTAAATCAATGGTGGAGGTAGGTGAATACCAAAAAACGGTGAGTGATACCAACAAATCTCTTGGAAAGCGAATTCAGAAAGAATTGGATGAAAATCCTGGTGCAATGGTATATAAAATTCCATTGGCTGATCCAATTATTTTGAATCTGCATCATCAGCAATATCGTTTTGAGACATTTGAACAAATGGATGATTACTTTGAAGGATTGAAAACAGATAATCCAGATATGTATGACCAAATAATGGATGCCTATGATGATGATAATCCAATTGTATTGCGGTCTTTGCGTAAAGAGTATAAGTTCAGAAATTTAAAAGACGCGCATCATTTTATAGATAGTTTGGAGATCGCCAATCCAAATCTAGCAGCTCAGGTGAGGTCCTACACCACAGATGATAATTCCCTTGTGCTTGATGTGAGAGACAAGAAAATGAGATTCGAAACGCTTCAAGAAATGGAAGAGTTTGTAACTAAATTGAAAAATTCGGATCCGATATTGGCAGCTAAGACTCAGGAATTGATTGATGCGAATCCAGATGCTGATAATTTCGAAATTGAAATGGGAGAGAATGTCGAGAAAGTGCATGAAACCGTTACAGAAAACGGAGACACCATCTTTGAGATTAAATCTGTTCCGTTAGATCAATTATATAATTATACTATAAATCTAATTGATAGTGCATCGAATAAGAATTCGAATTACTTCAAAAACTTAGTTGAAGTAAAAGAATATGAAGATGCAGTTCGAGATACTAATGAAGCAATTGCGGTTAAAATTCAGGGAGCGATTAGTGAAAAGCCTAAAGCGCACGTTTGGGATGTATACATTAATGATCCGATCGTATTAAGATTGCATGCACAGAAATATAAATTTCGTACGTTGAAGGAAATGAATGAGTATATTCTGAAAATGAAAACAGAAGATCCGGATCTAGCATTACGTTTAGAAGCGGCAATGAATGATGATACCGAACTAATTGTGAATACGAAGAAAGAGAAGTTTGTATTTAGAACGTTGAAAAAAATGTCTGACTTCTCATTAAAACTGGAAGAGGAAAACCCGGTATTGTCAGCTGAATTTAACCAAGCTGTCGAAGACAATGATGCATTGATAGTGAAAGTACCAGGAGAAAAGTACAAGTTTAAAACGCTTGCAGCGATGAAAGACTATTTACTTAAGTTGGAGAAATCAAATCCAGGTTTGGCAGAAAAGATTAGAGGTTTGGTGAATGAAGACCCTTCTTCCCTTCAATATGATGTACGTCTTGCACAAAAAATTAACATGAAAAAAGATCCTGTAACTGGAGAAATTTCATTTAGTGCAGAGGATATTCCGGATGAAGATTTACAAGGATATGTAATCAATATCATTGATACCAATGAAGTGAAAGAGTACAACTTTTTTAAACGATTCTTCTTGATCAACGATTATATGAAAGGCGTTCAAGATACCAATGTACGTTTAGCAACTAGAATTAAAGCCGAGATTACAGAAAATCCGAAAGCAAGACAATTCGATGTAAATAGATTCGAAGAAATTGTGTTGAGACTTCACGGTCAAAAATATAAGTTCCGTACGCTAAAGGAATTGGATGATTACATCCTCTCTATTGAAACTTCCGATCCGGATTTAGCCATTCGATTGAAAAAAGCCTTGGAAGACGAGTCTGAATTAATTATTAATACATCAAAGAAAAAATTCAAGTTCAGAAGCTTAAAGTCCATGACGGATTATGCTTGGAGTTTGAAAGATTCGGACCCTGCACTTGCAGCTGAGTTTGATGCCGCGATGGAAGATGGGAATTTATTAGTTGTGAATGTTAAAGGGCAAAAGTTTAAATTCCGTACGTTGAAGCAGATGGATCAGTATCTATTGAAATTGGAAGAAACGAATCCATCCTTGGCAGGGAAGATTAAAACGCTTATGGATGAAGAACCAACGGCGCTGATTTACGAATTAAAACTAGCCAAAAAGATCGATCTGGTAATGGATGAAGAAACAGGTGAGATGAAATTTGTGGTACAAGAGGTGCCGGTTGAAGAAATTTACAAGAAGCATGAAAAGATCACAAATTTCAAGGACCTTTCTCAATACACTGTGTATTTCAAATTGAATAAATATAATGTGGATTTGGAAGGAATGGCAGTAGCAAATGAAGTTGTGAAGATCATGAAGGAAGATCCAAAACTGATGATTCGCGTTGAAGGATACTCATGTGCATTAGGGGATGATAAAATTAAACTTAGCTATTCTGAGCGTCGAGCAAGAAGTGTACGTAAGTACATGATTCTTCAAGGGATTAAAAGCAAGCGAATCAAAATGGTAGGACGAGGAGATGTTGCTCCTAAAGCATCTAATTCAGCGGAAGATACAAGAAAATTGAATCGAAGAGTTGAGTTTAAGAGAGCTAGGTAGGCTAGGTAGGGAGTATAATATACCAAGAGACATACATACGAACGAACGTAGCGCACAAAACAGAGATACGTACACGAAACTAAACCAGGCACAGGAAGGAGAAGTGTGACAGATAGGAGGAAGGTTGATAAGTTAGAATCTTATTAATAGATATAATACTTCCGATTTGTTACACTTCTTTGCTTTATTAGATGTACAGTACAGATAGGAGCCTCTAGTCTTTATCCATGTTATTCACAAGACTCAAGTCAAGTCGTGTCAAGTCAAATCCATTAAGAGGCAAAAAAGAAACGTCTTTACGAGGAATCGAAGCAAACTACTTATGCTAACCTGGACTGCTATTAAGTCGCTAAACCACAATAGTAGATAGACATGCTATATCCGGCATGCAAGACGTTGGTTCTATTCGATAGGGTGCGTGATCTCTAATTCTACAAAGAAGCCTTCTTAAACTCTTTTGAATCCGAACATACTTTACTTTTTGATTTATCCAATCAAGCAAGAAATCAATTCAACGTACGAAATCGGATGGTGTGTTCGATAGCTTCCAATTCTGATAAAAGGGCGGAATCATATTGTTTGTTAATATCCAATATAACGTAACCTATTTGGTCATCCGTTTTCAAATTTTGTCCAAGGATATTGATGTGATGGTGCGCTAAAATATTGTTGATTTTGGCAATAATACCTGGTACATTTTTATGAATATGGATTAAACGATGTGCACCGACAAATTCTGGAAGCTGTAAATTTGGAAAATTAACAGAGTTTTGAGTATTTCCTTTTTCAACATAACGCATTAGTTTGGTAGGAACGAAACCGGCAATATCTACTTGTGCTTCTTCCGTACTCCCTCCAACATGGGGAGACAATAGCGTATTAGGTAAGTTTTGTAAATTGGACTCAAAGGGTTCATCGTTGCTTTTAGGTTCTGAAGGAAATACATCTACAGCGGTACCTTTAATCTTACCAGAACGAATATTTACTTCTAGTGCATCAAGATCGACCACTTTCCCTCTACTTAAATTCAAAAACACGACCCCTTCTTTCATATAAGAAAATTCCGTTTCGGTAATTAAGAGCTCATTAGACCCTCTTCCGTCAACGTGCAAGCTTACTACATCAGCTAATTCAAGTAACTCTTGCATTGATTGACACTGAATTGCATTTCCCAGAGCCAATTTTTCCTCAAGGTCATAGAAGTATACATTGAGTCCAATGGATTCGGCAAGTACGGACAGTTGAGAACCTATGTTTCCATACCCAACAATGCCAAGGTTTTTGCCTCGCACTTCATTACTCCCTACGGCGGATTTACTCCATTTTCCGGCATGCAAAGCTGTACTTTTTTCCGGAATTTGACGCATTAGAACGATCATTTCAGCCAAAGCCAATTCTACCACGGATCGAGTATTACTAAAAGGGGCGTTGAAAACAGCGATCCCTTTTTCCCGGCAACTATTTAAGTCAATCTGATTGGTACCAATGCAGAAAGCACCAATGGCAAGCAATTGATCCGCAGCGGCGATTACTTTATCCGTAACGCGCGTTTTTGAACGAATTCCAAGCATGTGATACGATTTTATACGTTCACTAAGCTCATCTTCATTTAAGGCATGAGACAAAAGATCAACTTCATAACCAGCTTTTTCCAAATTTGTCTTGGCGCTTGGATGAATATTTTCCAGGAGTAATGCTTTCATTCGGTAAAGAAAATTAAAATTCTTTTAAAACCGACGAGAAAAACTATTTAGATGAATCTTTGAAAGAAGGGGTAAGCAATGAACGTAATGTGCTAGAATGGGATGTCGTCATCACTTGACTCTTCAAAATTTGGGCGATCGGGTAGACCCTCATTCATTTTACTTGAAAACGTTTGCATATTGTCCCCAAATGGATTGTCATTATCCAAACTGCTATTTACAAATTTTGTGTATTGCTTGATAAAGCGCATATATACGCTTGACGTAGAACCGTGTCTGTTTTTAGCAATAATAAGTTCACCAACTCCATCTGCTGGAATAGTTTCACCATCTTCTCCGGTCATTTCAGTAAATCCATAGTATTCCGGACGATACAGCATTAAAACCATATCTGCATCTTGCTCAATAGATCCCGATTCCCTCAAATCCGATAGCATAGGTTTTTTATCTCCGCCCCTCGTTTCCACAGCACGACTTAGCTGAGCCAGTGCAATTACTGGAACATCTAATTCTTTGGCAACACTTTTCAAGGATCTGGAAATCGAAGCAATTTCTTGTTCTCGATTTCCTCCCTTCGCGGTATCGGCGTTTCCAGTCATTAACTGAAGGTAATCAATAATTACCATGTCAATGTTCTGACTATGTTTTAACCTTCTGCATTTCGTTCGAAATTCTCGTATCGAAAGGGCAGGAGTGTCATCAATGAAAATTTTAGATTTAGATAGTCTAGCAACTTTACTTTCCAATTGCTCCCATTCGTAATCTTCAAGCTTACCATGACGCATTTTTGAACTTTCTATTTCCGCTTCCGCAGAAATTAAACGATTTGCTAACTGAATAGCCGGCATCTCCAGAGAAAAAATGGCTACGGCTTTGCCTCCATCTACCGCCGCGTTACGCATTGTAGATACTACAAATGCCGTTTTACCCATACCTGGACGTGCAGCAAGGATAATTAAATCTGAACGTTGCCATCCACCTGTAATTCGATCTAGATCTGTGAAACCAGATGGAACACCACTTGGACCTTCTTCACCATCTTTATCTCGAAGCGCTTTTTTTGCCTGAGTTACCAGATCATTAATCCCTTCAACATTTCGTTTGATATTGTTTTCAGATACCTTAAATAAAGAGGCCTCAGACTTATCTAGTAAGTCAAATACATCCGTTTGATCCTCATATGCATCTTTGAGGATTTCTCCGGCAATGGTGATCAAATTTCGTTTTATGGCATTTTGAGCAATAATTCTAGAGTGAAACTCAATATTGGCAGCAGAATTTACTCGGGAAGTAAGTTTTGATATGTAATAAGCGCCTCCAACTAATTCCAATTCTCCTTCTTCACGTAATTCCTGCGTTACAGTAAGAATATCAATAGGTTCCGTTTTATCAAATAGACTTAGAATTGCTTTATAAATAAGTCGATTGGCATCTTTGTAAAAGCTATCAACAGTTAAAATTTCAATTACATCTGTTAACGCTTGTTTATCAAGCATAATAGCTCCTAGCACGGCCTCTTCTAGATCTAAAGCCTGTGGTGGAACTTTTCCCAACTCATCACTTAATCCTGGAAGCGTGGTCCGTTGCTTACTTTTTAACGGTGCTAATTTTTTATCGCCTGAATTCATATTACAAAGCTACAACGAACACATCAAAGTGTTGAGAATTTATTAAGATAAATATACACATTCCGTCAGGCTTTATCAACAGATTGTCAACAAATTGTGCGTAACATGTTGGCAAATAAAAAGATATGAAAGGTGTGAGAACGCAGGATGAAATTAAACGTTCAATTTTATAGCTATATGCGCTATTTGTATCTATTTAATTCACAATTAAACAGTCATTCGAGTGGAGATGGATTTTGTGCAAATTTGAACGGAATCAATCGAACATTTTCATGTTTAGAATCCAAATCGATTTCAATACTTTCTAATACACAAAGCTTTTTGTTTTAACGACACTAGTTATCATAAAAAATTTTTTAATTTGCATTGATAATAAAATGATGGCATGAACAGAATTCACTTTATAGCAATTGGAGGTAGCATAATGCATAGCTTAGCGATTGCGCTTAAAGAAATGGGGAAAGAAGTCACCGGTTCGGATGACGAAATCTTTGAGCCTTCCAGGTCCAGGTTGGATAAACATGGTCTTTTACCTGAAAATGGTTGGCATACGGACCGAATTTCGAAAGATATAGACGCGGTAATTTTAGGAATGCATGCCAAAGTAGATAATCCGGAATTGGTAAAGGCAAGAGAGTTGGGAGTTCCAATATATTCTTTTCCCGAGTATTTGTATGAAGAGTGCAAAGACAAACAACGGATCGCTATTGCAGGTAGTCATGGTAAAACCAGCATTACCGCTATGATTATGCACGTACTTAAATTTCATCATCGAAATTTTGATTATGTGGTAGGTTCGGCTTTAAAAGGATTTGAAAATCAAGTTAAATTAACAACCGATGCACCGATTGTAATTTTGGAGGGAGATGAGTACATGACTTCTCCATTGGATAACACACCAAAATTCTTAAAATACCATCATCACATTGCCGTAATTAGTGGCATTGCGTGGGATCACATTAATGTCTTTCCTAGTAAAGAACAATATAATCATCAATTCGAACGATTGATAGATGCCACAGATCGATCCGGGACAATTATTTTTAATGAAGATGATTTACTTTTGGCTTCGTTGTGCCACAAAGATATCTTAGATGTGAATTTTTCTCCGTATTCGCTGCATCCACATCATATTAAGAATGGACAAACGTATCTTAAAACAGATGATGGGGATATAGAGACACGAATTTTTGGGAAACACAATCTATATAATTTAAATGCAGCCAAATCAGTTTGTGAAAGAATCGGTGTTACAGGCAAGATGTTTTACGATGCGGTTAAATCATTTGAAGGAGCGTCGAATAGATTGGAAAAAGTAAAAGAAGGCGATTACTCCGTAGTTTATAAAGATTTTGCACATGCCCCGTCAAAATTGAAAGCTACTGTTGCAGCAATGAAAGATCAATTTCCTGAAAGAAGGTTGACAGCATGTATTGAACTGCATACGTTTTCAAGTTTAAATAAAGAGTTTATAAGCGAATACAATCATACATTGGAAGACGCTGATGAGTCCATTGTGTTTGTGAATCCCAAGGCTATAGAACACAAAGGATTGGATCCTATTACACGAAATGAGATTGTAGAAGCGTTTGGAAATAACTCCATCAATTTTATTCAAGATACAGAGGAATTGAAAGAAATGTTAACCAATAAAAATTGGGATAATCATAATTTGATAATGATGAGTTCTGGGGATTTTGGAGGTTTAGATGTTCAGAAACTAGCGGAAGAACTAATCCATTAGTTTGTAGACAAACTCGAAACAAAGTAAACTTAAGTCAAATATCGATGAATTGAAGACGGTCGCAATGTATCGTCAACGTTTAAACGGATACGCAAAGAGAGGAGATTCATGCTCCATACACATAGATATCTAAGAGTACACAAAAATAAATCAACTTGCCAATATGAATTTAAATCTAAACCGACCAATTGCCTTTTTTGATATTGAAGCTACAGGGTTAAGTATTGTAAATGACCGCATTGTGGAAATTTCGGTGTTGAAGATTGATTTAGATGGAACAGAGACTTCTTATACAAAAAGAGTGAATCCTAAGATTCCTATTTCTGAAGAAGCAAGTGGGATTCATGGAGTGTATGATAAGGATGTAGTTGATCTGCCTGGCTTTGATTCAATAGGGCAAGAGCTGTTCGATTTTATGGCTGGCTGCGACCTAGGAGGCTATAACCTATTGCGTTTTGACGTACCCATGCTGCTCGAAGAATTTCTAAGGATAGATTTAGATTTTGATGTCTCAAAAATAAATATTGTGGATGCACAAGTGGTCTTTCATTTAATGGAAGCTCGAACACTTACTGCGGCATATCAGTTTTATTGCGATAAAGATCTCACCAATGCACATAATGCCGAAGCTGACACAAGAGCCACCTATGAAGTGCTTATGTCACAAATCGAGCGTTACAATGGAATGGAACGGAAAGACCGAAAAGGAAATCCATTTGTTCCTGTTGAAAATGACATGAAAGCGTTAGCAGCGCTCGCACCTAATAAAAATGTGGATCCTCAAGGAAGGATGATTTGGAAAAATGGAGTAGAAGTCTTCAATTTTGGAAAATACAAAAATCAATCTGTTCGAGACGTGTTAGGTAAGGATAAAGGATATTTTGATTGGATGATTAAGGGCGAATTTGCGCTTTCAACCAAAAACGAATTGAAGAAGATTAAAATGGAAATGCTTAAAGATTCTTTTTAAGCAAAAATGAGAATGGGAGAATCAATATTATCTATTGTTCTCCCATTCTAAATGCAATCCTATAATTTATTTCTAGCGAATACTAATACTCTTTTAAAGGAGTACATACACCCTCTACACATCGGTAACATTGTACCTGATCTTTAAATGCGGAAGCTTTATAGGTCGAAATACCCATAAGCATTCGTACAGCTTCTTGGATTCCTTCAATAATAGAAGGGTGCGGATGTACTAAATCTGCTAAAGATTTAATGCTAATGTCTTTTAGCATTAGAAAAGCAACGGTTTGAATTGCAGAACTGGCATGTTCACCAGCAGCACGCATTCCTAAAACCTTCATGTCATCATCATCCGTAACGATTATTTTGAAAAAACCATCAGTTTGGCGCATCGCAATAGCTCTTGCAATTAGCGAATAGCTGATTTTTACCAATCGATATGGAATTTGTTTTTCCCTTACCTGCTGTTCATTCATTCCAACACTTGCAACCTCAGGATTTAAGAACATGATCGTTGAAATATAATCGTAACGAAGTTCCTTTGTTTTAAAACCAAACATTTTCTTGGCTGCGTGTCGCCCTTCTACTTCCCCTACATTCACAAGTGCAGCATGACCAGAAGCATCACCAACTACATATATATTAGGTACGGAAGTTTGAGCGTCGTCATTTTCAACGATCCCTCGATTGGTAAATTTAATACCAAGTTCTTCTAGTCCAATACCCTTTACATTAGGAACTCTTCCGACTGAAATAAGCGCCTTTTCTACGCGAATAACCTCATTGTCTGAATCCTCGCCATACGAAAGTTCATATTCGACTTCACCATTAATGATCTCCATTCGAATCAGATGGGCGTTTTTGTGAACGGTTACCCCATTTTTTTCCAAGTTTTCTGTAACTAACTTGGCAATGTCCTCATCTTCAAATGGTAAAATACGATCTGCTCGATCAATTAAATATACATCTGTAATTCCAAAGTTGGAGAAAATAGTAGCAAACTCACATCCTATTACCCCTGCACCTAAAATAACCAAACTCTTAGGGAAATTTTTCAAATCACTCACTCCGTCAGAAGTAATAATTATTTCTTCATCAATAGGGATGTTGGGTAATTTACGCGGAGTACTTCCCGTAGCTATGGCAATTTTATCTGCCCAAATGAGCTTAATTTCTTTTTTACTTGACTCAAGCAATACCTCATGTTCTCCAACAAGCTTAGCAAAGCCTCGTTCATGTACAAAGAGTTTTTCCTCGGCTTCTTTTTGTAAGATTTTTAAATGAGTCGAAAGCTGTTGTTTTCGATCAAATATGGCGCGATCTACTATGTTTTTCACTTCCTCCCAGGTTACGTCAAACGTATGCAACATTTCACGTTTTTCAAAAGACCTTCGGGCGGCTTGAACTCTTTTAGAATATTCCCACATGGTCTTGGAGCTTAGGGCACCATTATAGATACCTGCACCTCCAATTTTATCTTTTTCGACTAGACAAACGCGTTTACCCAAATCAATTGCACGCATAGCAGTTGCATATCCAGACGGACCACCTCCGATTACACACAAGTCATATTTATCCATTATAAAATATTTCGTCCTGTAAGTTATTAAAACAAAGTTTTTTGACGTTTATAAATTGAACTTAAATTAAAACGTCTACAATGCTAAAGTAGGACAATATTTTAATATTCCAAGATAAGCCAAAGTTTAATGACGCATACAGTCCTGAAATTTTAATATTCAATTTAATTATTATAGTATTCATAGAATTACCAAAAAAAGAACGACATTTGTAGTACCAATTATTAGGATGTGTTTTCGAACACGACTATATGAGGTAACTTTTTCATAACAACTAGGGGAAGTCTCTCTGCGTAACCGCGAGAGACTTTTTTATTTTAGATGAAAAAATAAACTTTTTGAAACCTTTTATCTTAAGCAACGTTAAGTTCAGTAAAGGTAACTTTTTCATAACAACTAGGGAAGGTCTCTCTGCGTAACCGCGAGAGACTTTTTTTTTGGTTAAAGATTTTTTAAAAAAGTTTCATCAATTTGTAACAAATTTGGCTCGGCATCGTTATATAGCTAAAGGTAACTTTTTCATAAACAACTAGGGAAGGTCTCTCTGCGTAACCGCGAGAGACTTTTTTTTTGTTCCTCTAATTAATTTCTAATTTATTCTTCTTTTCAGTTGGCTAAAGCTGTTTGTATTGTGTTAACTTTGCACAAGTAGTAAGCCGAACCGTCGTTCCGTGTAAGAGTAAAATCCGTCGGAAAGGAAAGTCCGGTCAACAAAGAGCATCTTGCTTCCTAACGGGAAGGGGTAAATAGGTTGCAAAACGTATTTATCACAGCCAGTGCCGCAGAAAATAACCGCCTTGATTTAGGTTGAGGTAAGGGTGAAAAGGTGGGGTAAGAGCCCACCAGTGCTTTGGGTAACCAACGTAGCTGGGTAAACCTCAGGAGTTGAAAGATTAAATATACCGGATATATAAGGGTGGCTCGCCCGATGCCGGGGGGTAATTCGATTGATCCCAATCGCGAGATTGGGACCAGATAAATGACAGTGAAAACAGAAACCGGCTTATGAGCTTACTACTTTTTTATTTGTACTTTACCTGAATGTACTTTTTTGTTGCTAGAAGTACTTGTTATTTGGAAAAAATATAGGCCTTCATATAGAGGTTTTAAAAGAACTTGGTTGTACATTCCATTCAAACGTTGCTGATGTATAGGCCTTCCTAGAGTGTCAAAAAGTTCGAAAAGCAAATGCCCTGTCTGATTTTCTGGGATCTCTATCCGTAATTTACGCCCTTTAGAAAAAGAATGAACCTTGATGTTCATTGTGTTGGAAAATGCATCTAATCCATAATGATTGCAGACAGAAAGGTTAAACGTATCTTTAAATTGTTCCCAAAAAGTATCAGAGTGTGCATGAAAGATAATAGGATGGACTCCCTGTTGAAACTGTCCTAAATAAATGGTGTCAGTGGCATCACAATATGAATTTTCCAAAGAATTAATATAATAAGCTATAATTCGGATGGTATCCTCGTTAACCGAAATAGAATCAGCATAAACATAGCACTCGCCGGAACTTCCGGAGGCAAAGGCTGCATTGCAAATCAAAAATAATGAATCTCCCTTGCAAGGGAGAGAAGGGATCGTTTGAAATGTAACATTTGAAGGAACTGTTACTTGAGCACAACAAGGGAGCGTAGTTTGAAAAACAAGCAACAGAGTGGCAACTGACGAAAAGAAGAAAAAACGTGAAAAAAGAGCCATTATATAGTACGTCTTAATTGAACAAGATTTAAACAAAGTTAAAAAATAAAATAATTAAAGACATTAATGTGCTTTGAAATGAATAAATCCTACCTGTTGGCTACTAATTCAAGATGTTTGATCAAATGGTAATCTTTTTATTGATTAGATAGTAATTCCCATTTTGATAAAAAGCGAAAAAAATGTATATTTGGGAAAACTAAATATCTACAGGAAAATTGGCTGAACAACAAGACGTAAACTACTCGGAAGATAACATCCGGTCGCTGGATTGGAAAGAGCATATTCGACTTCGTCCGGGAATGTATATTGGTAAATTAGGTGACGGATCTGCACCTGATGATGGAATTTATATATTGCTGAAAGAAATCATCGATAACTCTATTGATGAATTTGTGATGGGGAATGGTCGAACGATTGATGTGAAGGTTAAAGATAAAACCGTGAAAATCAGGGATTATGGTCGAGGGATTCCCTTAGGGAAAGTGATAGATTGTGTATCCAAGATGAATACAGGAGGAAAATATGACTCCAAAGCTTTTCAAAAGTCCGTGGGATTAAACGGAGTAGGAACAAAAGCGGTAAATGCACTTTCGGCGCTCTTTAAAGTGAAATCTGTTCGGGAAGGGAGGTGTAAAGAAGCAGAATTTGAGCGAGGTGAATTAGTTCAAGATCATAAAGAAAAGGCATCAACGGAACGTAATGGTACTGAAATGGTATTCGTTGCGGATGATACAATTTTCAAAAACTTTGCATACCGATCTGACTTTTATGTAGAACAGTTCTGGAATTATGCTTATTTAAATCCTGGGTTAACCATTAATTATAATGGAGAAAAGATCTTTTCAAAAAATGGATTATTAGATTTATTGACGGCTAAAACCGACGAGGCTACTAATCGTTATCCAATTGTACATTTAAAAGGAGAAGATATTGAAGTCGCGTTTACGCATGGTATTCAGTATGGAGAAGAGTACCATTCATTTGTAAATGGTCAAAACACAACTCAAGGAGGTACACACTTGGCAGCTTTTAAAGAGGCTATTGTGAAAACATTGAGAGACTTTTATAAGAAAAGTTTTGACTCAACAGATATCAGAGCGTCTATAATTGGTGCGTTGAGTATCAGAGTACAGGAACCTGTGTTTGAATCTCAAACGAAAACGAAATTAGGATCTATTAATATGGGGCCAGATGGTCCTACGGTAAGAGGATTTGTATTGGACTTTGTTAAAAAGGAATTGGATAATTTCCTTCACCAGAATCCAAATACGGCAGACGCTCTATTAAAGCGTATCATGCAGTCTGAGCGGGAACGTAAAGATATGGCCGGAATTAAAAAACTGGCAAACGAACGAGCGAAGAAGGCGAATCTGCATAATAAGAAATTACGAGATTGTAGAGCACATCTGAACGACACTAAAGGGGATCACCGGTTAGAAACAACATTATTCATTACCGAGGGAGATTCCGCAAGTGGATCAATTACGAAAGCAAGAAACGTTACGACACAAGCGGTATTTAGTTTGAAAGGTAAACCGCTTAATTCTTTTGGCTTGAAAAAGAAGATCGTGTATGAAAATGAAGAATTTAATTTGCTTCATCACGCATTGAACATTGAGGAAGGATTGGAGAATTTGCGCTATAATAATATAGTTGTAGCAACAGACGCCGATGTGGATGGAATGCACATTAGATTGTTACTATTGACTTTCTTTTTGCAATTTTTCCCTGATTTGGTGAAGAATAACCATGTGAAGATATTGGAAACTCCTTTATTTCGGGTTCGAAACAAAAAGGAAACCATATACTGCTACTCAGAAGAAGAGCGAGTTTCGGCGATTGCCAAACTAGGTAAAAATCCAGAAATAACACGATTTAAAGGATTGGGAGAGATTTCACCAGATGAGTTTTCCGATTTTATTGGAGATGGGATCCGATTAGAACCTGTGGTATTACGTAAGGATAGCAATTTGGCTGAACTCTTAAAGTATTATATGGGTAAAAATACACCAGAACGTCAAGAGTTTATTATTGATAACCTTCGAATTGAGAAGGATCTAGCTGAAGAAGCAGCATAAATTGAATTGCAAATACACATACGCACAATATATAATAGTATTAATAGGTTCTTGAATGTATAAGCATCGATTTACAAGGCTCTTTCCCTCCGGATGTTTTTTTCCAATGATTTTGGTTTTCGGAATTATGACATTGGGAACCCTTATGCTTATTTTGGATTTTCCATGGCTGTTTTTAGCAACAATTCCTGTATGGATACTCATTGCTACAATGGAAGAAGGGATTCAAATTGATTGGGAGACCAAGCAATATCGAAATTACAAAAGGATTTTTTTGTTAACTGGTAATTGGAAACCGTTACCTCCTAAAATTATTGAAGCGAAATTAGTTTCAGGGAATGAAACGATGTCCTTTAATAGTGCACAAACGATGGGAGCGCAGCGGTCAGTGAAGAAAGTGGTTTATAGGGTTAAGTTGCAGTTTAATACGTCCAAAGGAGAGAAGGGAATGTCGGTTTTTCAATCGGATGACCGAGCAGAAGCAGAAAGTAAGTTGAAATATTTTAAAGATACGTTGAAGAAATACGGATCAAATCATGAGTGAGGAAATAGATAACGAAGAATTAGTTCCGGATAGTGGTTCCGAGAAAAATGTAATTCCCGTATCGGAATTATATAAAGGATGGTTTTTGGACTATGCGTCGTATGTAATTCTGGAAAGAGCGGTACCATCTATTGAGGATGGATTGAAGCCTGTTCAGCGCCGGATCATGCATGCGATGAAGGAAATGGATGACGGCCGCTATAATAAAGTAGCCAATATTATCGGTTCAACAATGCAGTTTCATCCACATGGAGATGCATCTATTGGAGATGCAATTGTGAACCTTGGTCAAAAGGATTTATTGATTGACACACAAGGAAACTGGGGTGACATTCGTACTGGAGATCGCGCTGCAGCACCAAGGTATATTGAAGCAAGACTTTCTAAATTTGCTCTGGAAGTAGCCTTCAATGGTGATACTACGGTTTGGGCGAAGTCCTATGATGGACGTAAAAATGAACCTGTTAATTTGCCAATGAAGTTTCCATTGGTATTGGTTCAAGGTGTTGAAGGAATCGCGGTAGGCCTATCCACTAAAGTGATGCCTCATAACTTCATTGAATTGGTAAAGGGCTCCATTAAAATTCTTCAGGAAAAGAGTGTAAAGATATTCCCAGATTTCCTAACTGGAGGAATGATGGATGTCTCTGATTATAATGAAGGAAAAAGAGGAGGAAAGATACGTGTTAGAGCTCGAATGGAGGTGGTTGATAAGAAAACCATTAAAGTGACCGAAATCCCATTTAGTACAACAACTACTTCTTTGGTAGATTCCATTATTAAGGCGAATGACAAAGGGAAAATTAAGATAAAAAAAGTAATCGATAATACGGCCAGGGATGTTGAAATTGAAATTATCCTTGCATCGGGAGTATCACCTGATCAAACGGTAGATGCATTGTATGCATTTTCAGATTGTGAAGTATCTATATCACCTAATGCGTGTATTATTATACAGGATAAGCCTCATTTCGTTTCGATAAATGACTTGTTGCAGGTTTCCACTGGTAATACCAAGGAATTACTAAGGCGAGAATTAGAAATTCGCAAATCGGATTTATTAGAGAAAATATTCTTTTCATCCCTGGAGAAAATCTTTATTCAGGAAGAAATGTATATCGATTTTAAGGAATATGACAATAAGAAAGACTTGTTTGTATACTTAAGTGGACGATTCGATCCATTTAAAAACCTTTTTTATAGAGAGATTGGAGATGAAGATTATGAGCGTTTAACTCAGATTCCTATGATTCGAATCACACGATTCGATACCGCAAAGGCAGATGAGAAAATGGCTAAATTAGAAGAAGATTTGGCTAAGACAGAACATCATTTGGCACATTTAGTTGATTATGCTATTGCTTATTTTGAACGACTGTTGGATAAGTATGGGAAAGGAAGAGAGCGGAAGACGGAAATAATGGTTTTCGACAATATTGAAGCAAAACAGGTTGCGGTAACGAATGCAAAACTGTATGTGAATAGGGAGGAAGGCTTTATTGGTACCGGAATAAAGAAGGATGAGTTTATCTGTGATTGCTCAGATATTTCAGACATTATTACGATTCGAAAGGATGGAGTCTTGCAGGTATCCCGAATTTCTGATAAGGTATTTGTAGGGAAAGACATTGTGCATGTTGATGTTTGGAAGAAGGGCGATGAGCATATGGTCTATAATATGGCTTATTTGGATGGAGCCTCTGGCAAAACTTATATAAAACGATTCTCGGTGACTTCAATCACAAGGGATAAAGAATATCATCTTACAACGGGAGCAAAAGGGTCTAAAATGTTATACCTAACTGCTAATCCGAATTCGGAGTCAGAAGTGGTTAGTGTACAGCTTTCTCAAGGCGCTAAGGCACGTGTTAAAGTCTTTGAATATGACTTAGCTGAATTGGCAATCAAAGGAAGAGGGTCAAAAGGAAATACGTTGACGAAGTATGGGGTTCGAAAGATCACACAGAAATCTGTAGGAAGTTCCACATTAGGAGGAAGAGACTTATGGTTGGATGAAGCTGTAGGGCGATTCAATACGGCAGAAAGAGGAACGTATTTAGGGAGTTTTAATGCAGATGAATTCATCTTGGCCGTTTATAGTGATGGAAACTATGAATTGATGGAATTTGATCTCAACAAACGAATCGATATTAAAAATTTGGAATTAATCCAAAAGTTGAATGAAGATACGGTATTGTCTGTGGTGCATTACGACGGAGGAAATAAAGATTACTATGTAAAACGATTCCAAATCGAGACGACCACCGTAAATAAGATGTACTTGTTTATTTCAGATGCTTCAGGATCTAAATTAGCGGCAGTTTCAGCAGAAGCATTGCCATTAATTGAGATGACCTATAAAAAAGGAGGTTCGAAGGAAAAAAGCACTAAAACAGTTGAATTAGCAGATTTTATAGATGTAAAAGGCTGGAAATCTCTTGGGAACAAACTATCTTCTGATAAGGTGGTGAAAGTGAAATTGATGGAGCCTGTTAAAAGTGAAGAGGAGCCGAAAAACGAAACTGGAGTTGACTTAGAGTTGGATGTGGAAGTAGAAGTAGATTCTAATCTAAATGTGGAGGAAACTGAAGCTGAAACGAAAGAGGTTGCGAAGGAAAGTACGGACGTGGCAGAAGAAAGAAATGTAGAAGTTAAAAAAGAGGAGAAGAAGAAGGTGAAGTTTAAACCAAAACTTAAGCCTAAGAAAGAAGAATCGGAGGAGCAGAAGGGGGATGTGGCAGCAACAACCAAAACTGATGGGGTAGAAGCTGGAACCACGATTGAACTGGATGTAACTTCAAAGGAAGATCAAGAGGATAAGGGTAAGGAAGAACCAGGGGAGGGTGAAGAGCCTCAATTAGGTCTTTTTTAAAATGATTTTTTAATAAAATTTAATTAGTCCCAACTTTTTTATGGGATTTACGTATACAACTTGAATAGCGAAATTGCTTTGCTAAGGATTTAATAGTATGTTTGTGTTTTAATTGCATGGATTATGAAATTAGTTAGTCGGATATTTATTAGTTTAATAATACTAGGTGGGGTGGCTTCTTGTCGTCCTCCTGGCAAAGATTATAAACTCACGGAAAAACAATCAAGAAGAATTCATCAAGATCAGGTTTACCGTAGAAGTCGTGCAGATAAACATATGGATGCTGAAAAATTGGCTCGAAGAGAAAAAGAATCTGAGCGTTTACAGCACAATCTTAAAGTAGCAAATTCTCGTAATCCAGCTAAAAAAATGGCTCTTAAGCAAAAAAGTGCTCCATTTAGCCATCATTAAAAAAAAAACAAATCTTTTTTATCTATCTCTATTCGTCAAATTAGTTGGAAAAATACGATCCAACTACGATTGACTGTGTTCAATTAAGAGTATTTAGAGGTAGGTGTCATAATTGCAACACACATTCGGCCATCCTTTTATCTGAATTTCGATTGGATAAACTGTGGAAGCCTTTCATTTAATTTTTCTCTTTGGATAAAATAATGGAAGGTAGTTGTATATTTGAAATCTGAGTTTTCAGAATTAAAGTGAAGCTTAAAGGAAGTTTTAATACTATTTTAGTTGTTAAAGAAAAGTTGAATGGCGTACATTGACGTGATCGAGCATGAGCAGGCCGAGGGGGAACTGAAAGGCATTTACGATGGTTTAGTAGAGTCGAGAGGTAAATTGGCCGAAGTCCACAAGATTCAAAGTCTCAATCCGAAATCGATTGTGAATCATATGGAGTTATATATGACAATCATGTTTGGAAAGTCTCCATTGAAACGAAAGCAACGTGAAATGATGGCTGTAGTAGTGTCACGAAACAATAATTGCGAATATTGTCAGGTGCATCATGCTGAGGCGTTAAATCATTATTGGAAGGACGACAATAGAACAGAAGCATTTCGTAAAGATTATAAAGCAGATACTGAATTGTCCGATTTAGATATCGCACTTTGTGCATATGCAACGTTATTGACAATTGATCCGTCTGCAGTAAAAGGAGATGAGCATATTTCGAAACTAAAAGAATTAGGGTTAGAAGATAGAGCGATTCTTGATGCAGCATTGGTGATTTCTTATTTTAATTTTGTAAACAGAATGGTGCTTGGATTGGGTGTGCATCTTGAAAGTCATAGTGGGAAAGGATTTAAATACTAGTTTGTGAATAGCTTAGAGTGATTGAACGGATTAGAAATTGGTTCCTTTAATTTTAAGTGGTGATTTTAGATTAAAAACATATTCCCATTCCGCTTTCCTTAATAAAAATTTAATAAATTTATTCCATAAATTAACCATTGAACAAAGAGGCATTTGAGTTTTGGAGATGAATATAAAAATGATTTCGCGCCGTATTCGCCGGAATTACTGAGCTTTTTAGGTCAGTTTGTTTCGGAAGAAAGGATGGAGAAATTTGAACGTGTTCTAGATGAACGGACACGTCATATTACCGTTGTATTGGAGGATATATATCAGCCGCACAATGCAAGTGCAGTGATTCGTTCATGTGATTGCTTTGGGATCCAAGATTTACATATTATTGAAAATCAATTTGAATTTACCATAAGCAAAAAGGTAGTACATGGATCCTCTAAGTGGGTTGATTTACATCAGTACAATGAACACGAGAATAATACAGAACAAGCCTTAAATCAACTCAAAAGTAAAGGCTATCGCATTGTAGCTACCTCTCCTCATGCAACAATGAAAATCTCTGATTTGGATCTGGAAAAAAGTAAGGTGGCCTTGGTATTTGGAACAGAACAACATGGGATTAGTGAGAAAGTACAAGAACAGGCAGATGACTTGATTCAAATCCCTATGTATGGATTTACTGAAAGCTTTAATATTTCAGTTTCTGCGGCATTGTGTATGCAAATTTTGGCAGAGAAATTGAGACAAATTCCAATTTCCTGGGGCTTAAGTGAACAGGAAAAAGAGGAGATTAAATTGGACTGGGTTCGGAAATCTGTACATCGACCGGACGTGCTGGTGAAACAATTTTTATCTAGTTAATTACATTCATGAAGTGAAAAAAGTCTTTCGCTTAATTCAGATTCAATACTAGTATTTTTCTTAGTGATGGAAGGCATTTGCGTACGAGAAATATGTTTTTTTCGTTAAGCTAATGACGTCGTTTTAATTGGCGCCTTTCCTTCATGATTTTTCTAATTCAAAACCGTACATTTGTAACGTGATTTCAATAAAAGATATATACTACGGATACGGTGATCGTTACTTGTTTGAGGACGCATCACTACATATTAAACCAGGTGATAAAATTGGTTTGATAGGGAGAAACGGAGCAGGTAAGTCAACTTTACTTCGTTTAATTAATAAGGAATATTTGCTTGAGTCGGGAAGTATCGACAGCGCAAAGGATTGTAAAATTGGTTATTTGAATCAAGATTTATTGTCCATTTTGACAGATGAGAAAATCATTAATGTTGCCTTGGAAGCTTTCGAAGAAGTCAATAAAGTGCAACAACGCATGGATGATCTTTATCGGGAAATGGAGGAAAACTATTCAGATGAGCTCGTTGCTAAACTTGGAAAATTACAAGAATTGTATGAGCAGTTGGATGGGTATTCTGTACGTTCTAGAGGAGAGGTGATTTTAGAAGGACTTGGTTTTTCTACTCAAGATTTGGAGCGCCCTTTAAGTGAGTTTTCAGGAGGTTGGAGAATGCGCGTTATGCTAGCGAAAATCTTGTTGCAAGAGCCAAGCGTACTCTTACTAGATGAACCTACGAACCACTTGGATTTACCTTCGATAAAATGGCTCGAAGAGTACTTGGTTAAATCGAAAGCAGCGTTCGTTTTGGTTTCACATGATCGCTATTTTTTAGACAACATTACTACCAAAACAGTTGAGGTTTGGCAGCGTCAATTAATCGAATATAAAGGAAACTATACGTTCTACGAGACCGAGAAGGAAGAGCGTAATGTATTGCAACAATCGGCCTTCGATAATCAGCAACAATACATCAAACAACAAGAGCGTTTTATCGAACGCTTTAAAGCCAAAAACACAAAAGCAAAGCAGGCTCAGTCCAAGCTTAAACAGCTTGAAAAATTAGATCGAATTGAGGAGGTTGTGACCGATACAGATCAACTCAGGATTAGATTTAAGTTGACTCAGATTCCAGGGAAAATTATTGT
This sequence comes from Cytophagales bacterium, assembly GCA_965277185.1. Lineage (GTDB taxonomy): Bacteria > Bacteroidota > Bacteroidia > Cytophagales > JAHDFW01 > JAHDFW01. Next base: position 25,320 of record CBDICC010000063.1, read on the forward strand.
TGATGGAAAGAAAGTCAATAAGCGATATGATGAAAATGTGATCCTGAAGAATTCAGAATTTAGTCTGATTCGTGGCGAGAAGGTTGCCTTGATCGGAGCCAATGGGTTAGGGAAGTCTACGTTGCTTCGAATGATTAGTGAGCGAGAGGAATTTGATGGGGAGATTAAAGAAGGGCATAACGTGATGAAGGAGATTTTTGCTCAACATCAGATGGAAGCCTTAGATCTTAAGAAGGAGATTTTGGAGGAGCTTATGGATTTCAATACAAGTATTACAGAGACGGAAGCGAGAAGCTTGTTAGGTTGCTTTTTGTTTACAAATGAAGATGTATTTAAGCGAATTAAGGTCCTTTCAGGAGGGGAGAAGTCAAGAGTAGCTTTGGCAAAGTCGATGTGTTCAGGTGCTAATTTTATGCTTTTAGATGAGCCCACTAACCATCTGGATATGTTCGCAGTAAGAGTTTTAATTGAAGCTTTAGTTGAGTATGAAGGAACCTTTATTGTAGTGTCTCACGATAGACATTTTATAACGGGCGTCGCAACCAAGATCTGGTACATCGAAGATCAGAAAGTTAAGGAGTATCCGGGAACATATCAAGAGTATGAGCAATGGCAAAGCACCCGTCAGGTGACTACGGAAAGCAAGCCTAAACCGCAGTCAAAGGAGACAGAGAAAGAAGTAAAACAAAAAGATAAAAAAGAAGGTAAGAGCAATAATAAGATTCAACAACTCGAAAAACAAGCGGCGAAATTAGAGCGGGAAATCGAAAAGTTGGAAGAAGAAAAAGTGGTGGTGGAAGAAGAAATGTCAAAGCCGGAAACATATTCTGATGTAGATAAATTAGGTGAATTATCGCAGAGATTAGAAGGGTTGAATAAGTCAATAATTTCCAAAACAAAGGAATGGGAAGAAGTGGTGGAGTCATTGATGTGATTTTGAATTCGGGAAAGAAATTGATGTCCATTGAAGGCGATAGTCCATGATGTAAATTTGAGTGCAAGTAATGGTTTTCGAAAGTTGAAAAAGGTGTTGATAGAGTTGGTGAAAAAGCGATAGTTGAAACGCCTTGCGCACGCCGAATTAGTAGTGAAGAGCCGTCCTGTAATTATGCAAAAAAGCCAATGCATGAAGCCTCAAATGAGTCCATTTGATGTGCTTGAAATTGCTAAAGAAATTAAGCAAGAAAGGATTCGAAATAAAGATGGAGGTCGAGGTAGGAATAGTGCATTGTGTTCATAGGGTTTGTCGGATTTGAATACGGGTACGCTATTACAAATTTGAGAATATTCGGTTAGGGAAATAACGAAATCGAGAAAAAAAAATAATTCAATCAGTTGATGAATTTAAACCCTGCTTAGTTCAAACAGTTTTGGAAGTAAAAGAAGTGAGTGAATTGATTTGGAAAGTAGGATTTATCGGAGTAGTAAGGAAGTCTAAAATTGTGTGTTAAAATGATGGCATCAATATTGTGTGTGTTCCTGATAAAATACAAAAATGATTGTTAGGGTAAATAAGAATTGGATTAAGAAATGATACTAGTGCAATGAGAAAAAATGCAATAAATATAAAATTCAATCCTTGGTGGAAATCAGGTTTTTTATTGATGACTTTTTTGTTCACTTTATCAATGTACGGAGTCCCGGGTAAAAAAGATAAGAAGAAGAAAATTCGAGAACCGGAAATAAATTTATTGGAAAATCAAATTTTGGATTCGAACCTTCGAACTGTTGAAATGTATCTTTCAGGAGGAGCGGGAGATGTGATTGATGATCCAATTAAATCATTAGATAATTTAAGTCCAATCGTATTAGAATTTGATTGGTTGGGAGAGGTGGTTCCTTACATGAATGCGAGGGTTGTGCATTGTGATTATGACTGGGAGCAGTCGACGTTGAATGAGGTTGATTTTATCCAAAACATTAATGAGTATCAGTTGTCAGATGTGGAACAATCTAGTAACACGTTTGTTCCATATAATCACATTAGGTTTGAATTGCCGAACACAATAATTTCAGGAAATTTTGTCTTGCAAGTATATAGTGAAGATGATCCTGATGTGGTTTACATTTCTCGCCGATTTATCATTTTTCAAAATTTGGTTTTACTAAAATCTAAACTTTCATATTCAAGTGTTGTAAGTGAACGAAATAAAAATCATCAGCTTGATTTTTCGTTATCGTACGGGAACATAGATGTGACAAATCCTGGCAATGCTTTTCAGATTGCCATATTGCAAAATGGAAGATGGGACAATGCAATTACAGATTTAATTCCTACCGCTATTCGGGAAGATCAAAAGATGCTTAAATATGATTTCTTTTCAGGAGAAAATAATTTCGTAGCGGGGAATGAGTTCCGGGCTATTGATTTAAGAAGTAGTAAAAACGAAGGACTTGGTGTGGAGAAAATTGACATGAAGCCCATTCCAAGATTATACAAATTATATGACGATACGCCAAAGAGAGGTTTTGCTTATTCAGATTCTAGGGACATGCAAGGGAAGTTCGTCATTTCAAATTTTAGAGGAAGTGATAAAATTAATTCTGATTATGTGCATGTTGATTTTACGTTGAAATCAACAACCTATGAAAAACCAATTTACATTTTTGGTGGGCTATCTGATTGGAAATTAAAACCAGAGTTTGAAATGAGTTACGATAGTGTTTCCAAAGTATATAGCAGACGTGTTTTGTTGAAGCAAGGTTATTACAATTATTTGTATGCGCTAAATAAAGATGAGCAGGCAGACATAGCTACAATCGATGGAAGTCATCAGCAGACTACTAATAAATATGTTGTATTAGTCTATTTAAGGCGTTTTGGTTTTTACAATGATGAAGTGGTAGGGTATAGCGTAGTAAAGTGATTGATACGTCTTAAACCAAGCTTCAATCAGGATTAAATCTTTAGGGAAGAATGTTTATTGATTTCCGCATTTACATAACGCGAATAAATCAAGTTTAATCCAAAACCTTAAAAAGCAAGTTCCCTAAAAAAAAACAGAAACATATTCTCCGTCCTCTTTTGAATCAGAGTCAGTAAGCTTAGAGAGGTGAGCATTGAAGAATTGCTGAAAATGCGAAGTTTCCATTAAGGTACTGCTCAAAGAACGAGGATACTTGTATTTGGGTTGTATTCTGAAATTACATTGGAAATCTTACCTGGCAATTCTTTGTAGGTCCTGCAGCTTTTGGGGATGACTATTTCATAAAGAAATTTCTTATTGTAATCTAATTCGCTTGTGTTTTTTGGAAATTCATGTGCAAGCAATTGAATGACCGCTTTTAAACATTGATTCGGATCAAAAATGTTTTGCAATTTGAAAATGACCAGAAATTCTAAATAGCACCAATATCAATTTAGAATGTAAAGCGTTAATCGGTGTTTGTTTTCAAAATATCAATAAATAGTAGCTTCCGTTGAACTAATATCGGTAGCCAACTTCTTTAGCGTGAAATTTTCGAAACCTATATTTATTGATCAAGTCAATCGCATGTTTAACGATTTTCTTACCTTTTTTAGGTTTCTCAGGGGCACCAATGCAAATTTTATCGCTGATATTAAACGGTAGAAGGAAGTCAATTTGTCTTTTTTTGCTTAAAAGGTATGAAAAAACCAATACAGATTACAGTAGATATACTGTGGTTAATTAAAAAAACAAAGGACTTTAGGATTAAGACTATTGGAATTAAAAGGGACAAGGAGCACTTGTAATGTTACTTTAATAGAGTAGAAGTGGTATGCGAAATATGTGATAGTATTACTATCATTTTCAAAAGTATTTTTTATATTTGTTATAGAATTAATTGGATTATTACAATTTAAGCGATGAGAAAATACCTTGAGAATTTCAAAAGTGATATTCCTGCTGGATTGGTAGTGTTTTTAGTAGCATTGCCACTTTGTTTAGGGATTGCAACTGCCTCTGGTACAAATGCTTTTGCAGGTGTGATCGCGGGTGTGATTGGTGGTATTGTTGTAACGATCGTAAGTAAATCAAAATTTGGTGTAAGTGGTCCTGCTGCTGGAATGATCACAATCGTATTAGTCGCTATTGAAACATTGGGCTTCCCTGGGTTTTTAATGGCATTAGTTATAGCCGGTGTTTTACAATTTTTATTTGGGCAATTTAAATTAGGGTTTGTAGCTCACTTTATTCCAAACTCTGTAATTATTGGAATGTTAGCCAGTATTGGAATCGTTTTAATTTTGAAACAATTTCCTCATGCGATTGGCTTTGATACGAGTAGTATTGGTGAATTTGAATTTAAGGAACACAATTCCAGTGGAAATACATTTACACAAATTGAAAAAGCTTGGCGTTACAGTACGCCCGCATCTATTATCATATCCGTAATATCTTTGTTTACCATGTTGGCATGGGATAGTAAGTTTCTGAAAAAATTCAAGTTCTTCCGATTAATTCCAGCTGCATTGGTGGTAGTAATCGTTGGTATTATAATGAATTTGCTATTTAAGCATGTGTATACAGATTATCGACTAGAATCATTTCATTTAGTGCATCTTCCTTATCAAATCATTGAAGGATTGGAGGCGCTAACTACGGGTAATTTGGAAGCGGCATCTAATGTGTATACGGGGTTGGTAACATTCCCTGATTTTGGAGCGGTTTTAAATAAGGAAGTTTGGATAACGGGGGTAATTATGGCATTAGTGGCTAGTATTCAAACGTTGTTGACGGTGGAAGCAACGGATAAAATCGATCCTGAAAAGAATATGACACCTCCTAATATTGAGTTGAAGGCACAAGGTATTGGTAATTTGATTTCTGGATTGCTTGGAGGAATTCCAATCGCGCAGGTGATTGTGCGAAGCTCAGCGAATATCAACGCAGGAGCGAAAAGTAAAATGGGATCTTTGTTTCATGGGATTTTTTTATTGCTCATTGTGCTACTATTGCCTAAATACATAAATTTAATTCCATTGGCTTCACTAGCGGTAATCTTGATCGTATTGGGTTATAAACTAGCAAATCCGAAAATCATGTATAATACATGGAAGAAAGGATGGGACCAATTTATTCCATTTGTGATTACGATTGTAGCGATTATTTTTACGGATTTACTAAGAGGTATAGGAATTGGATTAGTTATTAGTATGATTACGATCTTACGAACGAATTATCGCTCTGCCTTTACCATTAAAGAGAAGAAAGGGGTTATTGTAGTTTCATTTATCTATATCGTTACTTTTCTAAATAAAGGATCGTTAGCTAGGGCATTGCATGAATTACCAGAGAATAGTATCGTGAAATTTGATGCACGTAAATGCCATTTTATTTCTTTTGATATTCTTAAGATCCTTACTGAATACAGTACCATTGTCGCAAAACGGAAAAATATAACGGTCGAATATGACGGGTTTGAACGTTATGATTTGGAAAGTGATAATTTCCTAGCATCGCAGGACAAGAAAAATAACCCTAAAAAAGGAGTGGCAAAAGCCACACCTTAGGACGTAGACATCTATATACATACATACATGCATATAGGTAAGGAATCTTAGGATTCACTTGCGTCTGTTGAGTTGAGTAATCGATTCATCCCACTTACTTTTTTCGTAGAATCCGATTCAGCTCGGTTCGGATCAGTACAATCATGTAAATTAATGTTGTAATTTAAGCTTTTAATAGATTGGCTTATAACGAACTCGATTGAGTTATTCGTTCTGCTGTATAAATTTCTTTAATTGGATGAATGACAAATAAAGTATATGAAGCAAAAGATTTTTATTACTGGAATTTCGGGGTATTTGGGAGAATTGTTGGTAATGAAGTTACTGCAATGTGACTGGGTTGCTAAAATCGAAGGGATAGATCGAGTCAATTTGAATAAAGAATTGTTGGATAAAAATGCCGAGAAATTGGGATTCAAAAACATGAGTGTCAATGATTCGAAGCTTGCAGAATATGTATCTGCCTGTGAACCTGATATTCTAGTTCATTTGGCATTTATAGTTGATCCAATACATGACGAAGATTTATTTCGAAAAGTGAATGTGGAGGGGACGCAAAATGTATTAAACGCGTGTGCCAATGTAAATCAAGTAATGGTTGCAAGTTCGGGTACAGCATATGGAGCGTATGCCGATAACCCAATTCCACTAACCTATAAAGATCCTATTCGCAAGCACCCTTCCTTTGAATATGCGGCAAACAAAACGACCATCGAAGAGTTGACGAATGCGTTTTGCCATCAATATCCTGATAAAATTGTTTCAATTGTTCGACCAACCGTAGTTTACGGTCCTAATGTAGATAATTATCTTTCTGGAATGTTGCAAGAAATCATTATACCTTCTATTAAAGGGTATAATCCGCCATTGCAGTTTGTGCATCAGGAAGATGTGACCAATGCATTGGAATTGATTTTAAGAAGCAAGGGGAGCGGGACGTATAATATAACACCTAATGACACGATTACGATACAGAATGTGATTGAGCGATCTGGAAAGAAAACGGTATCCATCCCATTTGGTTTAGCTAAGTTTCTAATAGGGATCGCTTGGGGTTTGAAATTGAAATTTCAAAAGTATCCGGCTGGATTCCTTGATTTTATTATGTTCCCTTGGGTAATGACAAACGAGCGTCTCGTTAAAGAATTGGAATTTAAATTTAAATATTCATCCAAGGACACTCTTGATTTAATGATTGAGCATTTACAGGAACGAAAAAATAGGTAATTTTGTATTTGTAATAGTTAGTGCAAAATTACATCATCCTTAAGTAGTATGTATGGATGAAAAAAGAAAGAACAAATTCATTAGTGAAGAAATAGATAAATAGTAAATAGAAGATGGCAAAGAAATTAGTATCCTGGAATGTGAATGGCATTCGAGCTGCGATGAAGAAAGGTATGATGGATTCAATGAGTCTATTACAACCAGATGTGTTGTGTATCCAAGAGACAAAAGCACAGGACGATCAGGTAGTTGAAGCATTGAAAGATTTGAGTGGATATCATTTATATTCGAACTCTGCCGTTAAAAAGGGATATTCAGGTACTGCAATTCTCTCAAAGGAAAAACCACTCTCAGTAACACCGGATATTGGACTTGAAGAACATGATCAAGAAGGAAGAGTGCTTTGTGCGGAATACAAAGAATATTATGTAGTCACAGTTTATGTTCCCAATTCAAAGCGAGGATTGGAACGACTCGATGATCGGACAGTCTTTGATGCAGAATTTTTGAAATATTTGAAAAAATTGGAAGAAACTAAGCCTGTAATTGTTTGTGGAGATTTCAATGTATCCCATAAAGATATTGATTTAGCGCGTCCGAAACCCAATTATGATAAGAACGCCGGATTTATGCAACGAGAAATTGACGGAATGGATAATTATGTAGCCGGAGGTTTTGTGGATACGTTTCGAGAAAAGTATGAAGATCAAGAAGGAGCGTATACTTGGTGGAGTTATATGGGAGGAGCACGTGAACGGAATGTAGGATGGAGAATTGATTATTTTTTGGTGAGCGATAGTTTGAAGTCAAAAATTAAGGATGCGGCAATACATCCAGATCACATGGAATCAGATCATTGTCCTATAAGTGTAGACATGGAAATTTAAAGATCGAGTTATATTAATAATAAGATTAGCTTGTGAAGCTGGGATTAATTGTGACCCGTTTTGATAATAGTAATTCAGTCCATTATTACCTTTGAAAAGAAGGTGAAAAAGGGATTAATGAAAAAAAAATCACCTGAATCCGCATAATTTATAAAAAGTTTTTAACTTTACGGTCAACTTAGAATTATTAAAAAGGAATATTATGGCAGTAACTAGAGTTTTAATCGTGGAAGATGAGGTGGAATTGAGGGAGACGCTTTCCAATTTGCTCGAAATGTATGGATATAGGGTGGTTCAGGCCAACGACGGCAAAGAAGCATTAAAGAAAATTCAAAAGGCGGTACCAGATTTGATTATTTCAGATGTAATGATGCCGGAGATGGATGGATTTCAACTATTGAAAAAAATTAGAGAAAATCGCGATACCGAATTGATACCGTTTATCATCCTAAGCGCAAAAGTGGAGTTGGAAGCAAGACTACAGGGATTGACCATTGGTGCGGACGACTACATTTGTAAGCCGTTTGAAATGGAAGAACTTTCGTTGAAAGTACAAAACTTACTTAAAGCACGTAAGAAATTAATAAACAAGGCTTTATCTGAGCCAAAGCAAGTAAAAGTAATTCCAGATACAGAGAAATTCTTGCGATCATTGAAGCAAGTATTGGAAGAGAAATTGTGGGACAAAGCAATGGACTTGAATTACATTTCAGGAAAGTTGAGTATTAGTCGATCTACACTTCAAAAGAAGATTAAAAATATAACAGGGCAGAACATCAGTTCGTATGTACGTGAGTTTAGATTACGACGAGCGAAGCAATTGATTGATGCAAATTATGGAAACATTAGTCAGATTGCAGAAAAAACTGGATTTAGCAGTGTATCTTACTTTTCATTGTCTTATAAAAATTACTTTGGATATCCTCCGACTAAACAACGGAAATAAGATATTGACAAACTTCGATAATTAGAAGTTTTAAATAATTACAAACCCATTTTAGGTGTATTATGGGGAGGTCAGGTTCTTAGAATCTGACCTTTTTTGTTTTATATGGGGGAGAATATTAAAGCGGTTGAACTTCATTTTATTAATAATTGGGTATCTTGGTTTTCACTTATGGTAATCTCTATTTATAATCACAAAGGAGGAACGGGCAAAACCAGTACCACCATTAACCTAGGACGCGCTCTGAGCGATATGGGTTTGGAAGTATTACTTGTAGATATTGATCCTCAATCCAATTTAACCTATTCCTTAGGGATTGGAAAAGAAGAAGCAGAACAAGATTCAGCAAAGGTAAATATTTTGATTACTGAAGAGGGCTTTGATCTTCTTCCTAATAACTATCGCAAAACCTTTGAAAGCGCTACATTGTTTCATGAAGGCTTCGAATTGACGGAAATTTTAGATGAGGTAAAAGCACAATACGATTTCGTACTTATTGATTGTCCTCCTGCTCAATCTTCAGATGTTCAACAAGCTTTAATAGCTTCTAATGGATTGATTATTCCTATTCTTTTGGACCCATTAAGTTTGGAAGGATTAAGGCAAGTTTTGGAAGGAGTGAATTTATTGAATGAGGAATATGATGCAGATTTAAAGATATTAGGTGTTTTACCCTCTATGGTCAATTCCCGAAGAAGCTTGACATTGAATGCCTTGAATTTTATTGATGAAAATTATGATGTAAATATCTTCCGTAATCATGTAGTAATGGATGTTCGAATTGCGGAAGCACCTTCGTTTGGAGGAAGTATTCAATCCTATAGATCCTCTGGGAAAAGCACTAAAATATTCAAAAATCTTGCGCGGGAATTGGTAGAATTAATGGATTGAGAAGATAGATCCGTTTATTTAGTTATCTCCTGATAGAAAAACCCTCCTTTTTTGGCATTGGCAAATTGCCAAACTCCATCAAAAACCTTCAAATATAGACCTCCTGTTGAAGTGTAGTGTGTTGCAGTTTGTTGATCCAGAAGAAAGGTGCCTTGTGCACAATAAACTTCAACTTGCTTTTTATCTTCAGAGAATAAAACCCCGGCTGCTTGTGTTCCATCCGTTGAACTTAATTGTAACGGTAATTCGAAGCTTCGAATACATTCCTTTTTAATGCTGCTCCATTGGTAACCTGCCGTGCCAATGCATCCATTTTTGGTTCGATCATCACCTGCAATTGGCTTTGAAATAGGCGTCTTCGTACAGTTTGAGAATCCGATTAAGAGGACTGTTAACAATGAATAGATTCGGATTTGAGAAGTTAGGTTCATACGTAATGTAATGGGCCCTGTAAATAAAATAGATTGATTATCAAGTTTGCACTATTTATTTAATTAATTGTAGAAGTCTGAACGTTTATGGAACAGTCTAAAACTATATTTATATAGAAAAATAAATAGAGACGTCGTCTTCAGTTAAAGCCAAAAAAAGAGAATGGCCTAGGTACCAAATAAAACGTGGATAGGACCAATAAAAGAGATTACCTACCAGTGTATAAATATACAGTTAGTTACTTGTTTAGCCAATTTCGAGCATTAACAAAAGCTTCCAGCCATGGCGAAACTTCATCTTGTCGATCGGCAGGATAATTAGCCCAATTCCATTGGAAAATAGATCGTTCAATATGAGGCATCATGATCAAATGTCTTCCGTCTTCGGATGTCATCATCGCTGTATTGAAATCTGAGCCATTTGGATTAGAAGGATATGCCTCATATCCATATTTAGCAACGATCTGGTATTGATCCTCTGAATATGGAAATTGGAATTTACCTTCACCATGTGAAATCCAAACACCCAATGTTGTTCCGGCAAGCGAATTTAACATGACGGACTTATTTTTCTGAACGGTTACTGACGTAAAAGCAGATTCATGCTTTTGGGAGTCATTATGTAACATCTTTGGTTTATCATCATGATCCGGATTGATCATCCCTAACTCAACAAATAATTGACAACCATTACATATTCCCAATGACAATGTGTCTTCACGTGCATAGAAATTTTCGATGGCTGCTTTAGCTTTAGGATTATAGAGAAATGCGCCAGCCCATCCTTTAGCTGATCCTAGTACGTCTGAATTAGAGAATCCTCCAACCGCACCAAGAAACTGTACATCTTCTAGATTTTCACGACCAGAGATTAAATCGGTCATGTGTACATCCTTTACGTCAAACCCTGCCAAATAAAGAGCATTGGCCATTTCTCGTTCAGAATTGGATCCTTTTTCACGTAAAACCGCAGCAACAGGGCGTTTGCCCTCCGTTTTAGGCAATGTTCCTGTGAAATGAGAAGGGAACGTGAAATCTAACCCTTGCTTTTTATAATTTTCAAATCGTTCCGTGGCTTTAACTTCTCCAGATTGTCTTTTGTCAAGTAAGAAGGAAGTTTTGTACCATGTATCTCTTAATTCAGAAACGTCAAATGATTCATTGGTATTTCCATTTGTTAAATTCAAAGTGGTTGAATCAACCGCAGAACCTATTTTGTGGAAAGAAACATTAGCTTCAGACAGGATTTGTTCAACCTCTGAAGCGTTCGTACTTTGGATAATGACCCCAGCATTTTCTGCAAACAATACTTTTGTAGTGTCTGCTTCTCCCAAAGCGGAAATATCTATGTTTGCGCCTAAATTGACATCTGCAAAACACATTTCCAACAGCGTAGTAATTAAGCCACCGGCAGAAACATCGTGTCCAGCGGAGATAAGCCCTTTGGCAACTAATGTTTGGATTGCGTTAAATCCGGATTTGAATGCAGCAACATTCTTTATATCTGGTGCATCCGTTCCAATTTTACCCATAGATTGAGCAAAAGACGAACCGCCTAATTTGAATTCATCCGAAGATAAATTTAGATAATATATGCTATTTCCTTCTGCCTTTGAAAAAACAGGTTCAACAACTTTATTAATATCATTGCAATGACCCACGGAAGAAATGATTACAGTACCTGGTGCAATAACATCTTCTCCATTTGGATATTTCTGCTTCATAGACAAAGAATCCTTTCCAGTTGGGATATTGATACCTAAGTCAATGGCAAAATTAGAAATGGCTTCTACCGCATTAAATAAACGAGCATCTTCTCCTTCATTTTTGCAAGGCCACATCCAATTCGCAGATAAAGAAATGGCCGTCATTTGACCTTCCAATGGCGCCCAAACCAAATTGGTTAAGCATTCAGCAATCGCGTTTCGCGATCCAGCAGCTTCATCTATTAACGCGGCAACTGGTGCGTGACCAATTGAAGTCGCTATTCCTTCTTTTCCTTTATAATCCATTGCCATTACAGCCACGTCATTTAAAGGCAATTGCAATGGACCTGCACATTGTTGTTTCGCCACTTTTCCGCCAACACATCGATCTACTTTGTTTGTCAGCCAATCTTTACAAGCGACTGCTTCCAATTGCAAGACAGTTTTTAGATTGCGTTGCAAATCATTATTGGAATAAGTAATGCCTGCGTAATTTCGATTAATCGTATGATCGTTAAGTATCGTTTTAGGGGAAGAACCAAACATATCCGATAAGTTCAAATCCATTGGCTTTTGACCAGATTTGGAACCTTCAAATTTAAAGATTTGATCATCGCTAACGACCCCTACAGTATGCATAGGTGAACGCTCTCTTTCTGCTACTCTATTTAAGTAATTAAGATCACTTTCTTTGATAATCAATCCCATTCGCTCCTGAGATTCATTGCCAATAGTTTCTTTGGCAGAAAGGGTAGGGTCACCAATCGGCAACGCATCCAAATCAATATGACCGCCGGTCTCTTCTACTAATTCAGATAAACAATTCAAATGCCCTCCAGCACCATGATCGTGAATTGAAACAATAGGATTGATGTCGCTTTCAACCATGCCACGAATAGCATTCGCCGCACGTTTTTGCATTTCAGGATTGGAACGCTGTACCGCATTCAATTCAATTCCTGAAGCCATTTCACCCGTATCTGCCGATGAAACTGCTGCACCTCCCATGCCAATTCGATAGTTGTCTCCTCCGAGAATTACAATTTTATCTCCAGTTTCAGGAACATCTTTAAGGGCTTGTTGCGCTTTGCCATATCCAATGCCTCCCGCTTGCATGATCACTTTATCAAATCCAAGCGTTCTTAAATCAGAAGAATCTCCTCCGGATTCTTTATGTTCAAATGTTAAAAGCGATCCAGAAATTAATGGTTGACCAAATTTATTTCCAAAGTCTGAAGCACCGTTCGAGGCTTTGATTAATATGTCCATTGGCGTTTGATATAGCCAATCTCGTTCTTTTAATGTTTCCCAAGGTCTGTTTTCTTCCAATCGGGAATAAGACGTCATGTAAACGGCCGTTCCAGCCAACGGAAGAGAACCTTTACCTCCAGCTAAGCGATCTCGAATTTCTCCACCTGATCCAGTTGCCGCGCCATTAAATGGTTCAACAGTAGTAGGGAAATTGTGAGTTTCGGCTTTTAAAGAAATAACCGAATCAAATTCTTTAGTTGTATAAAAATCAGGTTTGTCGGCAGATTTCGGAGCAAATTGTTCTGCTTTAGGGCCCTTTACAAAGGCTACATTATCTTTATATGCAGATACAATTCCATTTGGATGTTCTTTTGATGTTTGCTTGATCATTTTAAACAGAGAAATACCTTTGTCTACTCCGTCAATATGAAAAGAACCGTTAAATATCTTATGTCTACAATGCTCTGAGTTGATTTGTGAGAATCCAAATACTTCTGAGTCTGTCAGTTTTCTACCTAAATTTTTGGCTAGATTCTCCAGATATTCTATTTCTTCTGAATTTAACGCCAATCCTTCTTGTGCGTTAAATGCAGCAATGTCATCAATTTCCTCAATTGGTTGAGGATTGATTTGTATAGTGTAAATGTCTTGGTTTAATCCTTTATAAAGAACTTGTAGCATTGGATCTACTTTCGCATCCGCCGTATCTACCTCTGTATATTCTTCTATCCGCTCAATGCCATCAATGGACATGTTTTGTGTGATTTCAACCGCATTGGTACTCCAAGGAGTGATCATTTCTTTTCGTGGCCCGATAAAGAATCCATCCAATGTGTCTACGTCATTTAACTCTGCATTCCCAAAAAGCCATTTTAATTTCTGGGTGTTTTCGGAGGATTGCGGAGCAGTTTGAACTGCAAAAATTGTCTTGTCTTTTTGAAAAAATAGGATCATTTGAGACTGAATTTAATACGTTTTCGAAACTGAGTGCAAAGCTAATTATATTCCGTGATTTTATCATTGGGAAAGCCAAAGATATTAGCGTAAGAATCATTTTTTTTTTACGCTGAATCAATGCTGTTTTTTAGAAGATTAAAACGTAGATGTACGGCGTCCGAAAAGATGTTTTGGATTCAATTATAGGCAATACCAGAAGGTTGAGTTCCATTACTTTTTCTTTAAATAATTCGGGCGAACCTGATTCGGATTTTTCCACGTGTTTAATTCTAGGAATAAATCAGCGTCCTCCTTTTCAATTTTCGTCATAATATATTGCCAGTCTTTTTCTCTTAGCAATGTATACTTGGAGGAGAGAACATGGTATTCAATTCCAGGAAATCCATAATATTCAATCTCTTTTTTGCTGATACCGTAGGTAATGCGCCAAAGCACATCAGCTTTAATTTTATATTCTGGAATCCACGGCATTACATCTGTACTAAGCTTGAACGAGACAAACTCAGCAAGTGATTTGTGCGCGATGATGACCTCACTTTTTACATTTGCTTTTTCTGTTTTATTGGCTACATGCGTATATAAAGCATAGCTTGGATCCTGTTTTTTAGCATTATATCCTTGGAAAGGAAGAAGCATTATGGCAAACATGGCCAATCCGATCTTTACATATAAATGAAGTTTAAACTCAGCGAAGATTAGAATACTAATAAAAGGAAGTAAGATAAATAACCGGTAGGAGTATCCCATGAGATCCCATTTGAGAAAAGGAAAGTTGATAAGAATAAATAACAACGCCGCAATTAATCCAAAGAGTGAGCTAATGTTTCTTTTGATTAAAAAATAGAGAAGTATGAAAAAAGAAAAGCAGAATAAAAGAATGATTTCAACAAGGTGAAATAGGTCTAAATTATTGGACTCAATAAGAAATGCTTGTAGATGAAAAGTGGGAATGTAACTTATGAAATCGGGTTGTCGTTCGAAATTGAATAATAAAATGGTGCCAGCTGTAATAAACACAATACCTGTTAAAACAATGATCTTGATATACTTGGAATTTAATTTTCGAATTAGAAACAATCCAAGAATCAGGACAGCCAACGCACCGATTAACTTATGAGTGAAAAGGCATGCAATAAGCAGCAACAGTTGTGGAATAAGGTTTTTAGAATACGACATGCTTAATAGGAAAAAGAGTAGAAAAACCAATCCTAAATAGTTCTTTCCAAAATTTGCGGCAAAGTATTCCAAGTGCAAACTTGAAATGGAATAAATAGCTAGAATCAACCCAAGAAATTTATCTTCTTTTAAGCGATAAGGGAAGAGTCCAAATGCAAATGTGATACAAGCTGAGCAGATTGCAATCCCTACTTTATAAGTTAGGACATAATTACCCGTAACATATTGAATGGCGATTAAGAAAGGGTAGTAAAAAGATGTTCGAGAAGTGTGCAATTGGCCATGCTCATACCAATATTTAATTTGATCAAGATAAAAATAAGCATCCCAACCATTTGCAAATAGGGTTTGATTTAGGATCCATAGGGTTTTGCCAAATGAACAAAGGGCAATAAGGATTAGAATTAGTTTAAATCGATTGTCCGAAAGATTTATTCGCACTGTGTGGTAAAGTTAGAAAGCGTATAGGACGAAGCATTCTTGTGGTTATAATGCCACCATTCTGTTCGTAAGGATTTGAATCCATATTTTTCCATAGTTGATTTAAGAATCTGTCTGTTGGCTAAAACATTCTCTGGAAGATCCACATAGTCGTGATGTGCTTCTTTTCCGAAATGATCAAACTTGGTTCCCATTTCAAGAGATTCTCCACTGATCTTGCAAATAGTAATATCTATTGCACCACCTCGGTTATGTGACGAGCCACGTGTATTGGGATTGGCAACATAATTTCCATTAGGAAGTATATCCCACATTTTCCGTTGAATATCAAGTGGTCGGTAGCAATCAAAGAATTCAATTTGATATCCTTGCTTTTTGAAATCATTATTAGCCTCAATCAATGCATAGGCTACCTCTGCACGGATAACGCATGCATCACACTCATAAACTTTTTCATGAAGGAAGTTGTCCGTAGTGGCGTACTTCATGTCGTACGAAAAACTACTATCCAGTGTCGAAATGTCTACAAACTCCTGGCCTTCCTTTGTATCCGTAGCCATCAATATAGGAATTGCAAACAGAAGGAGAATAACTTTTAGAAAGCCTGCTTTATTGGAGTAAAAACGATTCAAATTGATACGCTTAAATGCTATTTATTGTAAGACAATTTTGTTTATGAATTTTTCACCATTTATTTCTTTGGAAGTGATCGTAACCACATCTTGAAATATCTTTAGTGATTCATTCTTTATTTCTTCTTTACCTTTATATATTTCGTCGCTATCCAACGTTTTATATATTCTTCCAAATACTCTTAATTTCACTTGATCCGATGTGGCTTCGATTAATTCCCAGTTTCCATCCGCAATTCGTTCTTGTGCACCATTTTCAGAATATACTTCATCCTCTTCAGCATAATAAGAATTCGTTTCACCTTCTGATTCATACATTACAAATGAATTATTGGATCGGAACGTTATGGAGGTGTTGTTGAAATAATTATACTCTTCGTCTCCGGATCGTTCGTTTAAGGTGGCACTGATGTTGTTATTTTTGTCTAACAGATTCTTAAGAATTTTATTTTCATTGTTCAAGTTTTGTTTGATTTGCTCCTCCGAAATATCATTTAGCAGGATCAACGGGATGTTGCCTTCATAAAGTCGTATTTCGCTAATTACTAAATCTTTATAAGAATTTCCGCTGTAGACATTTGTAACGTTAAACTGAATATTATTTCTTTTTTCAGGGTTGTTAATAGTAATTTCCTGAGGAGTTTTGGAATCATTCAAGTTGATGATCTGTTTGTTATGAACCAGTTCGATCGTTTTAGCTCGACAGTTGGCATCATAGTGTTTATTGGATCTTTGATATCCATTCCAAAGCTTAATTTTATTGATTTTCACATCTTCCTTGGTTTCAATTGAAATAGATTCACCAACTCCTTTTCCGTCGCTACTTTCTGCCCAGCCAAAGTCTTTTTTGCAATCAAATAGGTTGGAAGCAGCATAGGCCACAACTGGTGATAAGGTAGAACTGGCAGTAACCTTGGCTTCGATAAGTTTTGGAATAATGAATTCAATCTTATTTCCTTGTTTATCGAAAAATTCAATTTCTGAAATGCCAATGCAATAGGAACTTTTCAACGTGTATTTTTCGGCTTTTGTATCTTTAATGGAATAAGAGGTGTTTTCCATGAAATCGGCCTTGATGTATTTTGCTTTAATAAATAAGGCATTTACAGTATGATTTATTTTTTTATAATACGCTTGTCCATTAACATACATTTCAAATTCTTTCACTTCGGCAAATTGATCTCCAGTAGGCTGTGAAATTTCTACCTTTCCAATGTAAACGGGCTGATTAAAGTAAATCATAACCCCCTCTTCAGGACCAGAACCAATAAGTGTTTTCCAAACGGATTCAGGGTTATTATCGATCATGTTCAGTGCATGATTCGTTTTTAACGGTAATGCGGTAGACGTAGCGTAGATACCATCGATGATTTTGGCGTCTGCACTCACTACTACTTCCTCAGATTCTGAAATGGGCGTTGCTTCCTTATTTGAGGCAATTTCTGTTGATTCAGAATTGTCTACAACATTTTGATTGTTATTCCCACTTTCAGTTCCACCACCTCCGCAGGATAGAAATGAAATAGTTACTGAGAATATAATTACGTTTTTTATACCTTGCATAATGTTGCCAATATACAATATATTTAAAGTCAATTGAAAAATATTTTAATCAACTCAATCGCGAACCCCATAAAACGCTCAAAGATTAGAAGATTTTTTGGTAAAAAATTCTATATCACGAAGCGAAAATGGAATTGGATGGGGAATTCAAAGTCGTATTCGAAAGTAATTCAAAAAAAGCAACTAGATCACCTTGTTTTTGCGCATAAGTCATTTTTATTACGTCCATTAAAAGATGTAGACATGCAATATCAGCATAACAAAGTGAAAAATTTACAGCTGGCTATTGATAGAATAAATGGAATTGTTATAAAACCAAAAGAAACGTTTTCGTTTTGGTATCTGGTGGGCAATCCATCCAAATCCCGAGGTTATTTAAAAGGTTTAGTATTAAATCAAGGAGAGATTGGGTACGATTTTGGCGGAGGACTTTGTCAGATGGGGAATTTACTGTATTGGATGATTCTTCATTCTCCCTTAACCGTCGTGGAGCGATGGCGACATGGATTTGACGTTTTTCCGGATATTAACCGAAAATTGCCTTTTGGAAGTGGTGCAACATTGTCTTACAACTATATTGATTTTCAATTCAGAAATGATACAGATGAAGATTATCAATTGCATCTTTTTTTAGATGAAACCCATTTGAATGGAAACTTATTGTCTACGTCCAAACCTGATTTTCAATATGAAGTATACGAAGCAGAACATCTTATTCGACAAGAGTCATGGGGAGGATACATCCGTCATAACTTGATCAAACGCAAAATGTTTAAGGAGAATGAATTAATCCAAGATGAATCCGTAACCGAAAATCATGCCGTGATGATGTATGCTCCTTTGTTACCGGAAAACAAAGCGTAATCTACAATACTTTTAGTCCATAAGTTATGTCATAACTCTAATCCTTCAACACCATCAATACCACATTTTCCACATGATGTGTATGCGGAAACATATCTACCGGTTGACTTTTTGCCAATTCATATTTTTCGGATAGCATTTTAATGTCTCGAGCTTGCGTACCAGGGTTGCAACTTACGTATACAATCTTTTTGGCATTGGTAGCTAAAATCGTATTGATTACGTTTTCATGCATTCCTGCTCGTGGTGGATCGGTGATAATTACATCAGGTTGTCCATTTTGAGTTATGAAATCCTTGGTAAGAATATCCTTCATGTCTCCTGCAAAGAACGAAGCATTAGTGATGTTATTGATCTCCGAATTGACCTTAGCATCTTCAATAGCACTTTCTACATATTCAACACCAATTACTTTCTTTGCTTTTTGAGCAATGTAGTTGGCAATGGTTCCAGCGCCAGTATATAGATCATAAACCACTTCATCACCTGTCAGTTGGGCAAAATCACGTGTTACTCCATATAAAACTTCAGTTTGATCTGAATTTGTTTGATAGAAGGTTTTTGGTCCAATTCGATATGTTAAATCTTCCAGTTTTTCTTCGATGTACGGTGTGCCATGAACATTTACAACTTCTAAATCATTAAAAGTATCGTTGCCTTTTGGATTATGTACATAGTTTAAAGAAGTGATTTCTGGGAAAACTTCTTTTAAATGATTCATCAGATCTGTGATAGCCTCTTTATTATGCTCGAAAAATTGAATAATAATCATGATCTGACCAATATTGGAAGTACGCACGACCATCGTTCGTAGCAAACCTTCCTTATTTCTGATGTCAAAAAATGGAAGTTCATTGTTCAGAGCATACGATCGAACTTCGTTCCGGATCGTATTGGATGGTTCGGCTTGCAAATAGCAATGATCCACGTCAACCACCTTGTCAAATCGCTTCGGAACATGAAATCCTAGCGCATTTCGATCAAATGTCTCACCCGACTGAATTTCTTCGGCTGTTAACCAACGACTGTTTGAAAAAGTAAATTCAAGCTTGTTTCGATAGTAGTCTTTATTTTTCGACGCCAAGATAGGGTGATGAATGGCTTCATATGCTTCCGCATCCACATCTCCAAGACGGATAATATTGTCTTTTACTTGTTTGTCCTTTGCAAAAGTTTGATGATCGTAATCGATATGTTGCCATTTACAACCACCGCAAACTCCAAAATGCTTGCAAAATGGAGTGCTACGAACAGATCCATATTTATGAAATTCAACAGGAACTGCTTCTCTGTATTTACTTTTTTTACGGGTAATACGAAGGTCCACTTCATCTCCAGGAGCTACACCGGTCACAAATATGGCCAGATCGTCGACCTTGGCAATGCATTTTCCTTCGGAAACAATTTCACCAATGGTGACGTTTTTGAGTATTGTGTTTTTTCGAGCCATAATAAATTAATGCGCGAAATTACCGTAAAAAATTGTATTTTTGTTAAATGCGTTACTGGAAAATTTGTTTGATGTTATTTTCTGTAGTTTTCGTCACGAAAATTGTGAACGGAACGCATATTGTTGGAGGCGAGTTTGAATTAGAGGAGCGAACCAACGGAAATTACAATATCCATCTCAATTTATATTTTGATCAGGTTAACGGAAACCCCGGTGCAATTGATGCTTTAATCACAGTAGCCATATTCCGGCGAAGTGATGATCAACGAATAGAACAATTACAAATACCACTTGTTACAGATAGTATTGTAGACTATGAAAACCCAGATTGTGCCGTTACGGATCTAGCGGTGAGGTTATTACGTTATTCTCTAGTGGATTTCACATTTCAATCCAGCTATAATGATTTAGGAGGTTATTATATAGTGTATGACCGATGTTGTCGAAACAATGCCATTATGAATATTGCTAATCCAGGAGCAGTAGGGATGCTATTTTACAACGAATTCCCACCAATATATCAAATGAATGGAAGTTTAACGGGGTATTCATCGCCAGTATTTAATATTGTCCGCACGAGATATGCATGTTTGAATGAGTATTTTTACATGGATTTTGGTGCGACGGATGCCGATGGGGATAGTTTGGTTTTTTCAATGGCAACTCCTTTGATAGGAAACAGTTTTAGTGGAGGTCCAGTCGTAACTAATTATTTGTCTGGTGCTTGGCAAAACAAGGTGACTTGGTTAGCAGGTTTTGATTCGGCTGACGCAATACATGGAGCCCCACAGTTACATGTTGATTCAACTACAGGGCTTTTAGAAATAATAGCAAGTCAAGTTGGTTTGCATGTTTTCTCGGTAAAATGTGAGGAATTTCGGAATGGGGTAAAAATAGGAGAGATAAGAAGAGATTTTCAGATTTTAGTGGATATATGTGATCCAAACTCGCCCCCAAGTGTGCGGATGGAAGATGAAGGTGGAATCGGATTTTATACTGAAGGAGATACGGTTTTTATAGCAAATGATGGAAATCGATGTTTTGAATTTTTCATTACCGATGACCAAGATCCTCGAAATAATGAACGCGTTTCAGTTTCTATTGAACCAAAGAACTTTATTCCATTAGAGGAAATTGGATTAAATAATACCTCCGGGATAGTTGGAGGTCCAGGTGATACGTTAGCAGGAATCAAAATGTGTTGGCCCGAATGTGAGTTTATTTTAAATGAACCTTACAAAATTGATGTTATTGTGGCGGATGATGGATGTATCTTACCTAAAAAAGATACGATTGAAGTAACGCTTATTGTTGAGCCGGAAGTGAATAATGCACCAACATTAGATTTGAGCATACCCGGAATACCCGGATTTTATATGGAAGGTGATACGATTCTTATTCATGGAGATACACCGGCATGTTTAGACCTGTTTACATCTGATAGTACGGATACACGCTTGGTGGAGTTAATCACGTTTTCATTTGATGCCGATAATTTCTTCCCTTCTTCAGGATTTGGATTTGCACCAGATACTGGAACGGTAACAGATGATACCTTAAATGCTCAACTATGTTGGCCTAATTGCCAGTTTGATTCTTCGAAAGTGTATCAATTTGATGTGATTGTAACGGATAATGGATGTATCCAACCGAAGTCTGATACCATGTCCGTAATGATTTTACCATATCCAAATTTAGGCCCCACATTGAATATGAAAAATCAAGAAGGTGGTGGATTTTATCAGGAAGGCGATACAATTTATATTCCCAAAGATCAAGCACAATGCTTTGATATGTATATTACCGATGATCTGGATAATCGAGACGCAGAGAATATGACTGTATTATTGGACCCAATCAATTTCACACCATCAGTTGGTTTTGGATTAAATACCAACTTTGGTACTGTTGGAGGCATAGGAGATACATTAACTAGTATTAATTTTTGTTGGCCGGAGTGTGAATACTCATTGGGAAGCGCGTATCAACTGAATGTAATTGTATATGATGAAAGTTGTTTGGAACCCATTTATGATACCTTGGAATTATTAGTAGTGGTCGAACCAAACAATCCAGCAGCATTATATTATGAGATAGATGGAAATCTAGATTCGACAGATATAACAATGGACATTAATGTGGACACGATGATTAACATTCAATTTTTTGGTCTGGATATGGATTCTTTGGATGTATTGAACTTGGAAGGTTTTCCGCAGGGGTTTTCTTTTACAGATGCTGGAATGCAGTTTCAAAATGCTACAGGAATAGGTGGTAGAGTAGAATCTCCGTTTTCCTGGCAACCGGACTGTGCGGTTTTTAATGAGTTAGGTTCTGAATTTGAAATGTTCTTTGTAGTTCGTGATAATGATTGTTATACGAGCAATGATCATGACAGTGTAATGGTCAGATTCACATTGAACGAGGGTGTGAGAGAGCCTGAAAGCTTTTTACCCGCGAATATTTTCACTCCAAACAATGACGGGGTTAATGATTATTTTAAAATGCCTTTATTGCCTGTAGCAAGCTGTACGGATGATTTTATTTCCGTCGAAATATACAATCGTTGGGGAAAACGTGTTTTTTATACAGAAGAACCAGATTTTATGTGGGACGGGGAGGACTTGCCTGACGGAGCATATTATTTCCTAGCACTATATACAAAAACGACGTATAAGGGGCATTTGTCAATAGCTCGATAGGATAAATTGGTACTAAAGAGAAGATTGCTTTGTTTGAAATTTTCGCTTATTCAAATTATTAAGTAGGGTAAAGGGAGGAGATAATTGTTTTAGTAATGAAATAAGTCAATTAAAATTGGCAAGCAGGAAACTATTGAGGCATGATTGTTGTTCCTGAAAAGAGAAGAATTCCAAATTATTTAGTTGCATGATGCATGAAATAATTGGTAAAATTAAGATATTTGTGACCTTATAGATTGGTACTAACGACGTAATGAAAAGAGCTCATCTTTTATATTTTCTATTTATTTTAACATGTTTAGGACATGCGTCGTCACTTCATGCTACGCATATTGTTGGTGGAGAATTTGAAATTAAGGAAAAACGAGGTGGATTGTATGATATCTTTTTGAACCTTTACTTTGATGAAATAAACGGAAATCCACAGGCTATTGATGATCCTTTGGAGGCTGTTATTTTTGATAAAGCAACCAATACAATTCAGGAAATTGTACCGTTGTATTTGGAGTTCAATGACGTAGTACCTTACGAAAATCCAGATTGCGCTATTGACGAGTTGAGCACTCGATTACTTCGGTATAAAACGAGAACAATCTACCAATTTGATCCTTCGAATTACGACGATCCCGAAGGATATTACATCGTTTATGATCGATGTTGCCGAAATAATATAATTGATAACATTGTAGCACCGGAGAATACAGGGATGCTTTTTTACCTTTGGTTCCCACCAATTTATCAGCCAGATGGATCTCTTACAGGATATTCTTCACCGGTATTTAATATTATTAAAACTCGTTATGCATGCCTGGATGAATATTTCTATATGGATTTTGGTGCGACAGATGTAGATGGAGATAGTTTGGTATATTCTATGATTCGTCCGTTACGAGGTAATAGTAACTCCGATGATCCTATTATCGATGGGGTAGATTATATGCCTGAACCATATCCAGAAGTTATATGGATATTTGGGTATAGTGATATCAACGCCATTAATGGAGCACCCGCACTAGGAATTGATCCTCAAACAGGATTGATGGAGGTAATTGCGGCAGATTCAGGATTGTTTGTCTTTTCTGTAGTCGTTGAAGAGTATCGGAATGGAATAAAGATAGGAGAGGTGAGAAGAGATTTTCAAATTGTGGTAGCACCATGCGACCCAAATGATGCTCCTGTGGCACTGATGAAAACAGATCCAGCAGCTGGTTTTTATCAAGAGGGGGATACCATTTATGTAGAAAATGACGGAGATCGTTGCTTTGACTTTTTTATAACAGATGATAAAGACCCACGTGCCAATGAACGAATTTCAGTCGTTGTAAATCCGATAAATTTCACTTCGAATGATAACTTCGGACTTTCAAATCAGTCTACGTTAATCTCCGGAGCAGATACCTTGAAAGATATACAAATGTGTTGGCCCATTTGTGAGTATTTATTAGAAGAACCTTACCTTTTGGATGTGATTGTTTCGGATGATGGTTGTATCCTTCCAAAGTCAGATACAATTCATTTGACTGTGGTAGTTGAAGCGGATTCAAATGAGGCACCAGAATTATCATGGTTGCATAATGGTGTTTCGGATACATCCGAGCTGTCAATTTCGGTGTATGTCGATTCTTTGGTGGAAATTGATTTTACCGGGGTGGATGCAAATATTCAAGATCAATTAATTCTTTCTGCAGATCCGCTATTGTTTTCTTTTCAACAAACTGGAATGGTTTGGAGTAATACTACAGCGACTGGAGGATCGGTGACTTCCAAGTTTTCATGGAGGCCGGATTGTGATTTATTTGCTACCGGAGAAACAGATTATTCAATTTACTTTTATTTAAGGGACAATAGTTGTTATCCAGAACTACATGAAGATTCCGTTAGAGTAAATCTCAATTTGATAGATATTCCTAGAGAAGTAGAGAGTTTTATTCCTGGTAATATATTCACTCCAAATGGCGATGGTAAAAACGATGTGTTTCAAATGCCTACGCTACCCAATGGAGTTTGTGGTGATAAATTTGTCGAATTCGAAATTTACAATCGATGGGGGCGTAAATTATTCGGTAATTCTGATCGAGATTTTAGGTGGGACGGAGCAGATGTTCCAGATGGAATGTACTTTTATGTAGCTCGATTTGAAAAGTCTGTTTTCAAAGGGTACGTCTACTTAAGTAGATAAGATAAGACGGAAAGTTCGCGTACCTGCGAACTTCTATTCAAATAGATTATTGAATTGATTGGATTATTCCAGCCTCACTTTAGCGAACGTTCGTGTCGCTTCCTTATCATTTTTTTGTTAGAATGAATCTAATCTGTTGATAAACGAAACATGCTATAAAAGACGGCATTGTTGTCTTGATACAAGCACTTCTTTCAAATGATAAAAGGAAATAGAAAGAAGCCTGTAGCAGGCCTCTAAGAATTCCAAAAGCGACTAAAAGATTAGGGAAAAGTCACTTTGTTTTGCCGGGAAAGAGTTTTGCTAATATCTAAATCGAGGTGTTCGAACTACTGGCAGCGCATCTCCTCCAAAATCATACATAATCATGATTTCATGGGATCCATTGTTATAAGCGGAAAAAGAAGAGGTAGTTAGATCAAAGGCGTAGCCAATCTTTATTTTTTCTTCAAATTTCTTAGACAATTGATCCAAGTTGGTTCCAAGTTGGAAACTAAACGAATCATCGAATCGATAGGTCGCTCCGCCCCATATCTTATCTTGAAACATGATGTGTGAAGTTAAATCAATGCTTGTTGGCGAAATAGAACTACCATCAGTCTTCACAAGAACAGAAGGAATTAAATCCCAATCACGGTTAATTTTCCATCGATACGCAGTGGTAGCGTAATAATGTCGATACATTTTTGCCATTTCTAAATTGGCTTGGTAGTTATTGACATCAATTTCAGTTTCAAGAATATGCGGAACAGAAAAACCAACATACAATTGCTTACTTTTATAGTATACTCCAAATCCAATGTCCGGCATGACTACACCTGATACATTTGGGTAAAATGTTTGATCGTCATCGTCTTGTGTGTTCAGTCTAGCCTGATCTAGGCTATAGGATTGAATACCTGCTTGTAAGCCAAAAGAGATTGTATACTTTTTACTATTGATTCGATACGCCCAAGAGCTTATTGCACTGGTTTTTTGTTCCAAACCAATTCGATCATTTTGAATGTGCAATCCAAATCCTGCTTTATTGAAATAAAATGGTTGATGATAGCTTACAGATTGAGATACTGGGTGTCCTTCAAATCCTACCCATTGCGTACGATAAAACATGGTTAAACTAGAACCTTGTTTACTTCCTGCAAATGCCGGATTGATCACTAATCCATTAAACATGTATTGTGAGTATTGCGCATCCTGCTGGGCAAATGAAGGCATCATTGCACCAAACGACAAAAGCGTGGTAAGGACAATCAATAAATATGTATTTCTTTTTTTCATAACGTTGTATTAACACATGTTTTAGGGAACATGGTGTATTTCTAACTAATATATTCTCTTCTAACCTATTTTATTCTATCAATGAATCTATCCAAATCTCTATCTGTGTATAAGCACAGTGCCTTTAAATGGCTCTTCAAATTCAGTGAATTTTATAACATAGAAATAGGTTCCATCAGGTAAATCTCCTCCATTCCATAGGTTATCATAGTTAGTATCCTGATAAACTTGATTGCCCCATCGGTTTACAATTTCAATGCTTTCAACATTGTAATATGTAAGATTTTCTACAAAGAAGTATTCATTTCGAGTATCACCATTTGGCGAAAAGGCATTATATATCATAATTGGATGTGGGAAATCAAGGCAAACTTCATTTGACCAAGATTCAACATCAATGGAATCGTTTTTAACAGCGGCGATTCGATAGCACATTGCTAATCCATCATCTCCATTGTCAAAATCTATACTTTTGCTATCATTGTTCGCATTGTCATAAAGTTCCCATGCTCCGCCATCTACACTTCTCCAAACTTCATAAGTAGCAACACCTGAATCCCAAGCTAAGTACTGATTCCAAATTAGAGCCGAAGCATTTCCATTGTTGATGGCTTCTAATAAAATCGATGTGTGTACTCCAGAACTATATTCCTGCACACATTCGTTGTCAAAACCTATGCGATAGTCATAAGCTTCTTGACTGGTGTTCACAGTTGCATCAGTGTAATCGATATCAGTCGTGGTTAGATTAGAAACGATATCCCAAGGTTTAAAAGAATCGTACACTCGACGATAAAGGGTTAAGTTTTGATCATTTTTAGCATTGATATTAAATTGCAGATCAATCACTTCTGGATCATCAATATTTGTAGTAACATATTCTATTTTCGCAGATTCAGAAGAAAAAGTAATTTGTCGATCGATAGTGGCAAAACATCCGTTTTCTGCAAATTCTGTTATCAAAATAGTTGGAGATTCTCCTTCTTCTAATCCAGTCCAATCAATTGTTCCAATTCCATCCTCTGTTCCGTTTTCATGCGTTACATTGTATCCATTAACGGTCCATAAGAAGTTTGAATTCGGCCATCCTGTTACGGTATGGTCTACATTGAGTAAAAATCCCTCACACACAGTACTTGGCCCTTCAAACGTAGGAGTAGGGTTTTGAAAATATTCAATCGTGGATAATTGTAACGTTCCAAGACAGCCATATTGAGAAGTTTCAAGCACCGTTAAGGTATTTGTCCCAAAATTCGACCAATCAACAGTGATATTGCCACTGCCATTACCGCCGGTAATCGTTCCTCCTGTAACAGTCCAAGCATAGCTGGAGTTAGGCAGTCCACTAACGGAATAAATAACATCTGTTCCAGATCCTTCACAAATCGTATCAGGAGCGGTACTAATGTTCAAATTAGCTGCTGGCTGACTTTCAATCAGTACATCTAACGTATCTGATTCAACCAGACAAGCCACTGTATCATTGGTAGGGTAATTTACTTTTACCCAAAGTTTCATGGTTCCAACACTATCCCAATTCATCACAGATATGTTGGAGTTACTAGGGAATGCTTGTGATCCACCACTGTAAATGACATCGTTTAAACTATAAAACCAAGTGTAGGTTGCATTTCCACCATATGCCGTAACATTGTATGGAATGTTGGATGCATTGGTAATACATAATGGTGTAGCACCCATTGGCGTTTCAGATTGTACATTGCTGTTTATGGTAACTGGAAATTTAGCGGTATCGCTTTTGCAACCAAAATAATCTATTACTTGAAGACCTACTTGAGCTACGCCACTAACTTGTCCCCAATCAACACTTAAGTTCTCTCGTAAAGAAACATCAATCGTTCCGCCTTCTACACTCCAATCGTAGGAGAAATAATCATCTGAATCCAGCCAATAAAGCATGCCTTCCGATAACGGACAAACTGAAAAAGCACCGTTTATAGCAGCAACATCCGGCTTTGATTTAACAATTACTTTAAGAGTATCCTTAAAAGTACATCCATTTGTATCAATACTATTCAAATAATAATATCTGTTTAAATCTGTTGTACCTGGATTGTTAAGTTGTATTTCTGCATTAAGAATACTCGAATCGGTGATGCCTGTGGTAGGAGACCACTCATATGAATACCCAGTTACAGGCGTAACGTTAATGCTGTCAACCACATCTGGACATAGGTACATGCTATCTAAAGGACTAGAACCGTTATCTATAACTGAAACCAACACACTGTCCTCTAAGGTACAGTTAGAAGAAGATTGTACAAAATACCATTGATCTGTAGAAGGCGAAACGGACGGATTAATAGCGGAAGTAGATGAGATATTTACATTTGGACGCCATATTGGTGATGACGTACCTATCACGCTTAATTGCAATGGATTTCCTTCGCAATAAGAAGTATCGTTGGAAGCAAAAATGGTATCAGGTTCTTTAACAGTCATGTTAAATATCAAACTGTCTTTACATCCAAATCTAGAAGTTTCCACTACTTTGATTTGACTAACACCTGGAGTATCCCAAGTTACATCGATAGCAGATCCGGTCGAACTACCATTGATTGTTCCGTTCACAGCTGACCATTGCAGCGTAGAGTTCGTATTTGGCACAATGGAATATGCTTCTGTTGGAGATACATAACATATGTTATAAACATTTCCTGTAATATCATCTGCAATTTCAAAAGGAGCAACATTTACGGTGAATACATTACTTTCTGTTTTAGCTGGACATCCATCATCCTGTACATCAATGGTAAAATTGTAATTTCCATCCAAAGAACAATCTGTTTTCCAAGCAAAAGTAGAATTTACGGTACCAGTATCCGTAGTGGTAGCCAAAGTTGCCAGTGGACCAGTATACCCACCAGTACCAGTAACGATACTACCTTGGGCAGATATTTCAACACCATCTCCGTCAGCATCACTTCCTTGAATATCAAACTCAAGGCTGTCTCCTTGTTCAATGTAAATAATATCGTTAATAATCGGAGCGCCTATAGACCCAGGATTAGGAACAGTAACAGAAGGAGTCGCATTAGCCGGACAGGTGGCAACAACAAACTGTAAATCTCTACGTGTAGTACCAATCAATGAATCAATCCCACCAATTTGTCTATATTCATATACATCGACGGCTATTACATAATTTCCCGGAACAGTAGCATAATATTTAGTAAGTCCCGTAGAAGCGTTCACAAATGCATAACTTCCAGTTCCAAATGGTGTAGCAACCGTATAGGCACTATTTACATACGCCAAATCAGGTAAAGGAGGGTTATACGTATTAAAACTTCCTCCGCCTCCGAATCCAGGATCTGGACCAGGATTTCCCGGAGAAGCATATAATCCACCATGCGCTTGTGTCAAACCATAAATCAATTGATCACCATCTGGATCAAATGCATTATTCACAATGGTCGTAGTATCTCCTGCACAGATAACAGGAATTGCACTTGCTGTAAAGTTAGGAGATGAATTTTGAAAAATTGTAGCAGGAATTTCAGTGAAAATTGGCATCGATTGACTTCCTGGATTACTTAAATTTAAGATGGTTCCATTTCTGCAACATCTTTCCATTACGATATAATAACCATCCAAACTTGCTGGAAGCTCTATTATTCCAACATATTGATTTAATTTGATGCAAAGCGCATTGTCATTTACTCCAGGAACTGAACAGCCGGCCTGAGCCTCAGGACGTGCATCAGGTAAAGGATAATTTGGATCTAAATCTAGTGTAGAGAATAAATCTTTGGTTTTATTATTAAAGACACCAATTCGAATGTTTCCTTGATCTCCATTTCCAAAGAAGGCCGAACCCGGATCTGAGCAATAGATATATAAGTTTAAGGTAAGTTCAAATCGAAATGGAGTACCTGCGGAACCGGCATTGTCTAGATAATTGTAGGTAAGTTCTCCACCCATAAGGTGTGTCGCTTGCATTGAGTTAATACCAATTAGAGAACTAACGGCAATAAGTAATAATATTTTAAAATTCTTCAAACCCCTGTATTTGTTTATTAATTATCTTCCCAGTCTATTGTGTTGAATGGAAAGGATTATGTCTAATTTATTGAACAACTAATTTTACCGTCGTTCTTCGATCTCCTGCATTCAGCCGTACAAAATATACACCTTTGTTCAAATTGGCTTGAATCGAAAGTTCTTTTCCTTGTGCACTTCTAGATTTTGCTACATTTTCCTGATACACAAGTTTTCCTAACGTATTATATATTGATACATCGTCAAGACTGATAGCACTTTTGATTGCAAAGTTTCCATTAGAAGGATTTGGATAAACTTCAACATTACCTAATGAAAGTTCCTCAATCCCTTCTACTTTATCAACGATTACACTATAATCTTCAATTTCCCCCCAAAACACATCATCACAAGGACCACCAATGAAATTACCTTGATCCACAATGGCCGCCATCACACGCATTCGGAGACGTTTATTTCGAGCAACACTTGCATCCGTTGGAATGGTAAAATAAGTGTCATGATTCACATATGCAGTTTCATTCATTACTAACTCCGTAAATTCATCCAATTCACCATCATCATTCCAATCAATAAATATTTTCACTTGTTCGGCATCTTCGCTACCGGTGTACACAATAAATTGGTACGTATCACCTGAATTAAACTCAGCGGTATATTCACACGAATAGTCTTTGTATGATTTGTCATCATCCGCAGACGTGTTATTGAAAAGCCCTGCATCTGCTATGTTTACATTTTTAACTCCAGCGCTAACCCAGTTTGGTCCACCTGATGAAACCGTACAAGCGTCTTTTGGCTTTATGTTTCTTGTTATATATGTCTCACGCGTAAGCACATCTGACCCGTAAGAATTCGTTACCGTAAGCGAAACGGTATATACTCCTTCGTCTGTGTAGTTATGAATTGGTTCGAAATCCGTAGAAGTTTCACCATCTCCAAAATCCCATAATACCGAGGTGATTGTGTTTTCAGAGGAATTAGTGAATGAAAATACACTGTCGCATCGGGTAGTTTCATCCGTACTGAAATTAGCAACCGGTGGATTGGTGTTTTCAGTAACGGTTATACTGTAATCTTCACTTTGACCGTTAGCAAGTGCGCCACATGCAGTGATCGTACTTCCTTCATGGTCAGCACAAATTCGGAGCCTCAATGAGGTGTTCAAAATAGCCCCTGCAGGAATCTTGAAATTATCAGATGGATTAATTTTTCCTCGAATCGTTTTTATTAATTCAGTGCTTTCATCAAATGCTCCATCATTATCCATATCCAGATAAATATTGAAATCCTGAGCTAAGGTCGTATTCGTTTCCATTGACAAGGTATAGTTAATCCCTTCCATTAATGTAGCAGAACTGCTGCAAGAGAAATCTACGTTTCCTTCTGATGCGTTTGGAGAACTATTGTTTATTGTTCCCAAATTCACTTTGAGAATGCCATAGTTACAGCAAAAACTAGATGTAGTAGGGAAGCAACTAGCAGCTACCGGAGCATTACTGTTATAAGTAACATGGTTTGTCTTTATTTCTGAATGACTTCCATTATTATTAGTAGCGATCAACGTTACCGTAAAGGTACCACTGTTGAGATAAGTATGACTTGGGTTTTGCGCCTGAGAAGAATCTCCATCTCCAAAAAACCATTTCCATTCGGTTGGTAAGTTTGTTGATTCATCAAAAAAGTCAACATCACCTGAACAAGTTACGGTATCACTTACACTAAATGCGGCAACTGGAGGATTCGGATTCGGTTTAACCCGAACCATATAATCTTCGACTTGTCCATATTCTGGTGTTGAGCATGGTGTAGGAACGGCAGAAGCATCCCAATCAGAGGAAATACGCATTCTTAACGGAGTATCCAACACGGTGCCATTTGGGATGACAAACGTGCCTGCATGAAATTTTAAAGCGCTATTAGACGTATAAACAAGTTCGTTGACATCATCTAAAATACTGTTGTTATCCAGATCTACCCATATTTTTACGCGCTCGTTAAGTGTTCCACCTGTGATCAGGTTTACACTGTCGGCTTGGCCTACATACAAATCGGTACTATCTAAACATGAACGATCCAAATATCCTTCGGAATCACCAAAAGAGGGATAGTTTATGGTTCCAATCCGAACTCTAAAAATCCCACCAGAAAATCCAAGACCTGCATTAACGGCAGTCCCAGGAGAACAACTTGAAGATACAGGACACTGAGCATTTGAATTTAAGGATAAACAAAATACGCTCACAACTAACAACAAGCTGTTTACTAAAATAACTTTTTTCATACAATCATAACTAGGTCGAAAAGGGTATTAAACACTTTTCTTATACACTCTTCAGGTTAATACAACCATTTAACCCTTTAGTTACCCTACCCGAAATTGGGTTTAAAAGTTAGGATAACTTAATATTTGGGCCGAAGATACATAAAAATGGCGTCAATTCCATAACAACATTCGCATCCTAAGACGGTAATGAGACTTTAATGGTTGCCTAAAGTTTAAAAAAAAGTGAAAATAATTTCCTGCCCTTGCTAATTGTACAATTAGAAGGTTGATGTGTGACGAAAGGTACCCGCTTTTCATTCATCCGTTTTAAGATTGTCTCCTCTGCATTTTAAGATTGCCAAGGAGTTTTGCTAAACTTGTTTTAAGTTAGAGTAGAAACAAGTTTGAGGTGATGTTAAATATTACATTTTTTATAGTTTTATAATTGAAAACTTAGTTGAACCTTATACTTTTGACCCGCTCATGTGTGAGGGGAATCATCTCTAAGACTTAATAGAAGTTATAAAGGTTGCCTGAACACCATACGTTTAAATGAAAGAAGTATGAAAAACAAGGTTGTAGTAATTACTGGTGCATCGTCTGGAATAGGCAAATCATTAGCAGAAGTATTTGGAAGGAATGGTTCTAAAATCGTCATTACTGGACGAAATGAAGAGAAACTTCTTGCGGTAAAAGAAGATCTTGCTAAACAAAATATTGAGACTCTTGCCATTCAGGCTGATGTGAGTATTGAAGAGGATAATCAAAAGATGGTGTCTGAAACATTACAACATTTTGGAAGAATTGATGTGTTGATTAACAATGCAGGGATTTCTATGCGTGCTTTGTTCGAAGAATTGGATGTTTCTGTTATTAAAAATGTAATGGATATAAACTTTTATGGAGCTGTGTTTGCAACAAAATCATGTCTTTCTGAGATTATTAAGAATAAAGGTTCTGTGATCGGAATTTCATCGATTGCAGGATATCGTGGGTTACCAGGAAGAACGGGTTATTCTTCTTCTAAATTTGCGATGCAAGGTTTTTTAGAATCTTTACGCACCGAATTATTAAAGAAAGGAGTACATGTAATGGTCGCATGTCCAGGTTTTACAGCTTCTAATATTCGTAAAGCCGCCTTGTCTGCCGACGGAAGTTCCCAAGGAGAGTCACCACGCGCTGAAGAGAAAATGATGACTTCTGAGGAAGTGGCTGGTCGGATTTATAAAGCAACATTAAAGCGAAAACGAGACCTAATCATGACATCGCAAGGTAAAATGACTGTTTTTCTGAATAAATGGTTTCCTGCATTCATGGATAAAATGGTTTACAACCATATGGCAAAGGAAGACGATTCTCCATTCAAATAAGCAAAAGAAACGCTTTCATAACTCAATTTTAAGAACGCTATTCCGAAAAACGAATCAGATTTTTGGTCCGCACATAAGCAATTTGACCGTTCCAGTCAATTTCTGTCCAAATATCTTGTTCATTGAGCACTCGTACTTTATGTCCAGACACGACATTGTCTAGTAGGGTAGCACCAGCGGAAGGTTTTTCCATAATTAGATTATTGGTTCCAATACTAATGCCATAATCGGATTCTTTTGTTAACTGAAATAATAAAATTTCTATTAAAAAAAGGAACACCATCAAAAAGGTTGCGCCTAAAGGAAGCGTCTTTGTTTTGAAAATCCAATAAATAGAAAAGAAGAGTAGAGGCAAAAAGGTAAAAATTAATCCTAGCGAGATGGGACGTCCCCATTTTTTAATTTGCCTTTGTATAATAGAAAGGTCATTGCTATCATATCCATTTAAAGCATTTTGATCACTGAGTTCAATGATCTTTTCAGATGTCTCTTCATCATGGGTTATTTGTTGGTATAAGGTTAAGTAAAAAAGAGCTCTTCCAAGATTATTTAAACCTTCATAAGTTCGAGCAATTTTTAGTAGACTTTTTGGAGAGATTTGTCCATGTTTTTCAATTTGACTCTCATAAATCACTAAGGCATCTGCATATTTTTTGTTTTGATACAAAGAATCTGCTTTTTTATTCAAATCGTTAAAAGATTGAGAAACAGAAAGTTTGGGCACGAAGCAGAAAAAAATGAATAAAAAGTTTAATATTTTTTTAGTTATATTTTGCATTTTCTGGATAACGGATTACTTTTGCACTCGCAATTAAGGAAAACGATCTTTAATTTCCAAATCAAGACCTGGTAGCTCAGTTGGTAGAGCATCTCCCTTTTAAGGAGAGGGTCCTGGGTTCGAGCCCCAGCCCGGTCACAAATAAATTAGCTCAATTGAAGTATTTCAAATTGAGCTTTTTTGTTTTTAATCGAATCTTGTTTTATAGAACAGATTTATGATTCTGCCAAGCACTCGTGTTGGAATTGGTAGACAAGCAACGTTGAGGTCGTTGTGCGGGAAACTGCGTGGGGGTTCGACTCCCCCCGAGTGCACTTAAAGTTAGAACCTGAAATTATAGACTTGGTTTATATTTTTGGGTTTTCCTTTTTCAAACCTTAGCTTATTTGACTTATCAAGCATTTTGTGTCAGCAGGAGTTGATATTGTGAGGTTAGAGATCCAAGAGAGATATACAAATATTAAGTTTTACATCTGTAAAAGACTGTTTGTCCATTTTTTTGTTGAAATCTGAATTTGCCTCAAAATAATTAGTCCTGGGTTTGTAAATTAAATTAGTTATTGTTTTATTTACAATAACATAAGTAGTGTTTCTGATGTAGAAAAACAGCAAACACGAATAACTAGCACCAAAGGAAAAGAATATGCTGTCAACACCACTGAAACGTTCCATAAATATTGGCTTTATAGGTTTAAGTTTGATCCTCTTTAATTGTAAAGGAGGAGAAAAAAAACAGGAAAAAGAGGAAGATCCCGTAGTTGAAACGGTTGATCATGCGTTTAGAAGTCAGTTTTTCACGAAAGAAGATAGCTCCGCTGTTTATCTAAATCCAGATGCATCTGTAGATGAACGGATCGCTGATTTACTTTCGAAAATGAGCTTAGAGGAAAAATGTGCTCAGATGATTCAGGGAGAACGTAAGAATGTTACAGCGGATGATATTGAACAATTTGGACTTGGTTCTATATTAAGTGGAGGTGGTTCAACACCAGGTAAAAACAGCGTCGCGGATTGGAATAGTATGATCAATGATTATCAATCTGGGGCTTTCAAACGAAAATTAAAAATTCCATTGATTTATGGAATTGACGCTGTACATGGTCATGCGAATGTTCGTGGAGCAACTATTTTTCCACATAATATTGGATTGGGAGCGGCAAACAATGATTCATTAATGTTTTTGATGGGGAAACACACTTCTATGGAGGTGTTTTCTACCGGAATGAACTGGAATTTTTCTCCTTGCGTAGCACTAGCACGTGATCCAAGATGGGGAAGAACTTATGAGAGTTTCTCAACGAATCATGGAATCATCACTAGATTAGGAGAGGCCTATACGAAAGGAGCGATGAGTGTGAACATGGTCGCAACAGCAAAGCATTTTATAGGAGATGGAGGAACAACATTTGGATCAGGATTAGGCGATAAAATTGACCGAGGAAATACTGAAATCACAATGGAGGAATTGAGAGCAACCCTTTTACCACCTTACGTAGCACAAGTAAATCAGGGGGTTCAAACGGTAATGCCGTCTTATAGTAAAATCAATAACCTAAAGATGCACGCTCACGATACCTTGATTAATGGGGTTCTTAAGAAAGAGCTAGGTTTTGGAGGATTTGTAATCTCTGATTGGCAGGCAATAGAAGAAATTCCAAACAAGACATTTGAAGAACAGGTAGTCATTTCGATTAATGCAGGTGTAGATATGTTGATGCAGCCAGAAAAATGGAAGCAGGCACTTGAACTATTAATTAAAGGGGTAAATGACGGTAATATTCCACAAGCAAGAATTGATGATGCAGTTACTCGAATTTTAAAGGTGAAATTTGAATCTGGATTGTTTGAAGATCCTATTTTGACAATGAATCCGAATAAGGCGAAATCACT
This sequence comes from Cytophagales bacterium, assembly GCA_965277185.1. Classification (GTDB taxonomy): domain Bacteria; phylum Bacteroidota; class Bacteroidia; order Cytophagales; family JAHDFW01; genus JAHDFW01. The sequence goes on from CBDICC010000063.1 coordinate 61,704, forward strand.
TCGAAGTGAAGAGGCTATATCTGTAGCTACTAGTTTGGCAGAACAATCGTTGGTTCTATTGAAAAATGACAATGCGCTTCCATTAAAAGAAGGAACGAAAGTGTTTGTAACTGGAGAAGGAGCAAACAATATTGGAATTCAATGTGGTGGATGGACGATTGAATGGCAAGGAGGATTTGATAAAGATGGAAAAAAATATACAGAAGGTGTAACCATCTTAGAAGGACTTCAAGCTGCTGCAGGGGCGAAGAACATTGAAATCATCACAGATGCCACACGTGCAGCAGAAGCAGATGTCGTAGTAATGGTTTTGGCCGAAAAACCATATGCGGAAATGATTGGTGATTCAGAAGACTTGTCCTTAATAGGAACACATGCTCATGAAGGAAATCAGGCTACCATGGAAACGGTTAAAGGATGGGGGAAACCGGTGGTGACCGTAATGTTAGCAGGAAGGCAGTTGGTGGACGTAGATGATTATATTGGTGATTGGAACGCCGCAGTGATGGCTTACTTGCCTGGTTCGGAAGGAGGAGTGGCTGTAGCCAACCTATTGTTAGGAAATAAAAATTTCACAGGTAAAGTCCCAATGCCTTGGTATGATAATATTGAAGACATCCGAAAGGAGGATGCGAAGTTGTTGTTTAAGGTTGGAGATGGATTGTCATATTAATTTGCAATTCGAAGCTAAGACAGACAAACGAAATTTATTGAATAAATAGAGATAAACGTTGTCGGATACAATTATGAACGATAATTAAAAAGAAGAAAAGGCTGATATTTTTATATTGGCCTTTTTTGTTAATCATGGATATGTGATGAAAAAGATACAATTGAAAGGGGAGTGCAAATTATCCCGAATTGTGCACGGTCAATGGAGGTTGAAAGATTGGGGAATGACAAAGGATAGCCACTCATCTTTAATAGACCAATTGGTAACTGAAGGGATAACTTCTTTTGATCACGCTGATATTTATGGGGACTATGATTGTGAAGCTCTATTTGGCAAAATTATTAAAGGACGTTCTGCGTTTAGAGAGAAAATAGAGTTGATTTCTAAGTGCGGAATTAAATTGAAATCAGAGAAATTCCCAAACCGGAAAATTAAACATTATGATTACTCAAAAGATGAAATCGTAAATGCAGTAACTAGTTCCTTGAAGAACCTTTGTACGGATTATCTGGATCTTCTGCTTTTGCACAGGCCTTCACCATTTTTTGATCCGGCGGATGTTGCTCAAACATTAATGGAGTTAAAGAAAGAAGGGAAAGTGCGCTATTTCGGCGTTTCAAATTTTAATCCAATGCAATTTGAACAATTGCAATCATATTTGGATTTCGATTTGGTTACCAACCAAGTCGAAATTTCCCCTTTATGCTTAGATCATTTTGAGAATGGCAACATTGATTTCTTTTTAAAAAGTCGAATTAAGCCTATGGCATGGTCTCCGCTGGCAGGAGGGAAGTTGTTTGATGCTTCTACTGAGCATATAAGAATAATTCATACAGTTTCAGAACGAATTCAACGCGAGATTGGAGCCTCAAATGTTGCTCAAGTTTACTATGCATGGTTACTTAATCATCCCGCCCAAATTATACCAATCGTGGGATCTGGAAAAATGGAACGGATTAATGATGCTTTAATCGGTACAAATTTAAGGTTAAGTACTGAACAATGGTTTGAAATTTATACGGCAGCTACCGGAAAGAACGTGCCGTGATTGTTAAATTGAAAATGATGAATCGTATTTGTTATTTGATTAAACCAGCATTTTTGCCTGATTGATCTATTTTGATCCTATTTTGGACTGTGCAAACAAGAAGAACCTGATACCCACAAACTCATCATCAAATATGTTTAGAATGGTAAGTTTTTAAAAATAACTATCCTACCGAAAATTGTAAGAAATTGGGATTGAAAATAGAGAAATAGTAAAGTGAAATAAAGATGAGTTTGCTTTCTTGACTGAATTAGTATGAACTAAACTAAATTAAGGTTAAAGATCCCGTTGACATTAGTTCTGAAAACGTATTCAGCTTCTTTCAGTACATCTGAATGAAATAAACCAACTTCTAAGGGAAGTCTGTTTTTCTTGGTTTCGTCTATTAAAACACGCCTTCGAACCCCATCAATACATCCAGTGCTTAAGTCAGGCGTATAGAGAACTCCGTCTTTTTTCCAAAACAGATTAGAACTCAAACATTCAGATAAATTTCCACTTTGGTCCAATATTAAAATATCATCCCAGCCATTTTTTCTCATTTCCTGACCAGCCAAAACGTATTTTAAACTTTCTGATTTAAAGAAGGACCATGGTTGGCAATTATTAAAAACAGTGGAAGAGATACCAGTGTTAATTGGTTTGTTTGATTCATTCTTTTGTTTTTGCGGGCGAATGGAGATTAAAAATTCCAAAGATGAATTTTCTGGAGTATACAACCCTCCGTCGGTACGCCAAAAATGGATATTTACGATTGATGAATCTTCGCCACAGGCATCAAGTAGTTCTAGAATTGCGCTCTTTAAAAATTGATCAGATGGTTGATCGTAACTTAAAATTTCACATGCGCGTTGAATTCTGTCTAAATGATAGGACCAAAAAATAATTTTTTTTTCTTCAATTACGATCGTCTCAAAAAAACCATCTGAATAACGAAACTTCCTGTTCTTATGAGAGATACATGCGTCATTTTCAGATACAAGTTGGCCGTTGATATTAAACAAATTCATAGTTTTTTCGAATTAACAAAAAATAAATTTAATTCCATTTGAATTTATTAAGAAACCTTGTACTTTTGCCCTCGCATTTAAGCAATTGTCCGATGGTGTAACTGGCAACACGTCTGTTTTTGGTACAGAAGAGTCTAGGTTCGAGCCCTAGTCGGACAACAGATGACAAGAGGGAGTTAACAAACTCCCTTTTTTTTTTGTCTAAGCGTTATGTCAAAAGTAAAAATATTTGCCTGTTCTGCTTCTAAAGAATTAGCTGCCAGCATTGCCGATGTATATGGCACTGAGTTAGGAGAACTTCATACGGAGCGTTTCAAAGATGGAGAAATTTGTCCTGTGTTTGAAGAATCAGTTCGTGGATGTGAAGTGTTTTTAGTCCAATCAACGTTTCCCCCTGGAGACAATATGTTAGAGTTGATATTGGCGATTGATGCGGCAAAAAGAGCATCAGCAGGACATGTGACAGCCGTTGTTCCCTATTTTGGATATGCTAGACAAGATCGAAAAGATCGTCCACGTGTAGGGATAGGAGCGAAAGTAATCGCTAATATGATCCAAACCGCTGGAGCAGATCGAATCATGACATTAGATTTACACGCAGGCCAGATTCAAGGATTTTTTGATATACCAGTGGATCATTTATATGGTTCGAGAGTATTTGTACCTTATTTACGAAGCTTAGAAATGGATAATATTACGTTTGCATCTCCTGATGTTGGAGGAGCAAAACGTGCCCGTTCTTATGCAAGTTATTTCCAGGCGAATGTTGTAATTTGTGATAAATACCGTAAAAGAGCCAATGAAGTTGCTAGTATGCAGGTAATTGGTGATGTAGAAGGAGCGAACGTAATCATCGTGGATGACATGTGTGATACAGGTGGAACCCTTTGTAAAGCGGCAAATTTATTGAAAGAAAAAGGAGCAAAGACGGTACGTGCAGCGATTACGCATCCTGTGCTTTCCGGAAATGCATACGATAATATAAATAATTCAGTTTTGGAAGAATTGATCACAACCGATACAATTCCTTTAAAACACAAATCGGATAAAATCAGAGTATTGTCTGTAGATGATATGTTTGGCAAAGCCATTCGAAAGTTGATCGATAACGAATCAATCAGTTCGTTATTTATTTAGACTTGATTTAATCTGAATAACATCAAACTAGTATTTTTTTTAAGTAATAATTTTATATAAAAACCAAACAAAATGAAATCAATTGAAGTAGTAGGTTTCGAAAGAAAAGATGTAGGTACCAAATTCTCTAAGCAACTTAGAGCGGAAGGAAATGTACCTTGTGTTCTTTACGGAGCTGATGACCATGTGCATTTTTCGGCACCAATGTATTTATTCAAAGACCTTGTATACACTCCAGAAGCGTATCTTGTGAAATTGAATATTGAAGGAACAGAGTATGATGCAATTATGCAAGATATTCAATTCCACCCAGTAAGTGAAATGATCCTTCACGTAGATTTCTTTAGAATAACTAAAGGAACATATGTGAAAATGGACATTCCTGTAAAAACGGTTGGAGCATCTGAAGGTGTGAAAGCTGGTGGTGTTCTTTATGTGAAAAACAGAAAATTAAAGGTACGTGCCCTTCCTAAGGATCTACCTGATTTTATCGAAGTTGACATCACGAATCTTACATTGGGAAGTTCTTTGAAAGTTGAAGATATTGAAGTAGAAGGATTAGAGTTTGTAATGAACGGTAAAGTGACCGTTATTCAAATTACTGTTCCAAGAACTGCTAAAGTGGATGATGAAGGTGAAGAAGGAGTAGAGGGAGAAGAAGGTGCAGAAGCAGCAGCTGAATAATTTAAATAATCTTTTAATTTTATTTCGGGAAGTCGAAATGAAAAAGTGATTGAAAAGTCCCGTCATGTATTTGACGGGACTTTTTTGTTGCATAAAATTTTGTATGTTTGAAACATGAAATATCTTATCGTAGGTTTAGGAAACATTGGGTCAGAATATGAGAAAACCCGACATAACATAGGGTTTATGGTATTAGACGAATTGGCTAAGAAAAAAGAGGCAAAATTCGAAATTCAAAAATTAGCGTTTTATACAGAGTTTAAGCATAAAGGGCGCACTTTTATTTTGATTAAACCCACCACATATATGAACGTTAGCGGTAAAGCAGTTCGTTATTGGATGAATGAAAAGAAAGTAGGCATAGATAATGTAATGGTTGTAACCGATGATATTGCATTGCCTTTTGGAAAATCGCGAATTCGTGCGAAAGGTTCACATGGCGGTCATAATGGACTCAGAAACATTGAGGAACTTTTAGTTACATCAAAGTATCCTAGACTTCGTTTCGGAGTAGGCGACGATTTTAGTAAAGGAAAACAGGTCGACTACGTATTGGGTGACTTTAATTCGGACCAAATGGATCACCTTCCAGGATTGATTGACAAAAGTGGAGAAGCCATTTTGTCCTTTGGAAGTATTGGGTTAGAGCGAACGATGAATTTTTTTAATTAGACAGTTGGAGAAGATTACTTACTAAGTAGTTTTTGTTTTCAAGATTCTGAAAATGGGGTGAAGGCAATTTTCTTTTATTGAAATGAGAAAAAAGGATGCTATTGCATTTATGAAAATTTGCATAATGTCCTTAAAGTGTAAGTACTAATATCTGGAAGAATTACGAAATCTTATTCGAACGAAATAAATTGAAATTATGGAAAAAAGAGTAACCGGTATAGGAGGGGTGTTTTTCAAATGTCAAGATCCCGAAAAGCAAAAACAATGGTATAAGGAACGTTTGGGCCTACCAGTGGATGAATGGGGAGCCTCTTTTCGCTGGATTGATAAGGACACAAAGAAAGAAGCGATTACTGCTTGGAGTCCATTTAAGCAGGATACGGACTATTTCGAACCAAGCAAGAAAGACGTAATGATTAATTACCGGGTAGAAAATTTGAAGGAACTGTTGGAGCAACTGAAAAAAGAAGGCGTAACGGTGATCGGAGAGATTCAGGAATTTGAATATGGTAAGTTCGGTTGGATTATGGATCCCGAGGGGAACAAAATTGAATTGTGGGAACCAATAGATGAGGTTTTGTAAATTAAAATGAGTAGAGGATGCTGAATTTTTTTAAGAAAATAACTGTATGTGTTGTGTTGGCAATTACTTTTTCAAGTTGCGTTAATTTCAATCGGTTTGAAACCGCTGAAACACTTGGAGCACGAAATAAATCATTTGAAATGAATCAAGGAGTTTCAGTTTTAGGTGATAGTAGAAGTACTACAGAAAATGTTATTCCATCAACGGAGTTAACATTTCGTCGCGGCATCACTGATAAACTAGATCTAGGGATTACAATACCTTTATCAACATTACTACTATTTGATGGGAAATATAATTTCTATCAAAGTGCAAATAAAAAATTCCAAGCATCAGCATCACCAGGGTTTGGGTATTATTTGATAAAGTTAAATAATGGTCACCCTTATTTGTTAACCTTCCCGGTAATCGCATCTTATCGATTCTCAGATGAATTAGCTATAGGAATAATTCCAAAGTATGTACGTTTTGCAACGCAAGACAATGATAAACGTATTATGAATGTTTTTGGAGCAGCAACAGGTGTGGCAATTGGAGAAGATAAAAGCTGGAATGTTAGTTTCGGGATGTATTATAGCTATGAAAGGTCGCGTGGAACATATTATGATCAATACTGGTTTGGTCAATTTACTATTGGTAAAAAAATATTCTATCACAGAAAAAAGATTGCCAATACGGGAGATGATTTAAAGGGAGGATGACGATTTTGGTAGCTAAATTTAGAGGATGAACCAGTATTTGAAATATGGATTAATCTCTGTTGTGGGGTTGAGTCTAGTTTGGGCTGTGCTACGTATAACCAATGTGTTAGATATGTATACAATTCCCACGTCATCTAACGAACCTACAATTCTGATTGGAGAACTGATCTTTGTAAGTAACCTTAAAGAACCTAATCCATATGAATTTCTTACATTTTATCGACAATTTGAGGACGGAGCTAAAACCACATATTTAAAACGGATCTGTGGAATGCCTGGCGATCGAATAGAAATTATAGATGGAGTTGTTTATCGAAATGGGAATAATTTTGATCAAAAGTTGAAACTAGCCTATATGTATAAGGTCCCGTTTAAATCTAATGATAAATCAAAAAGTGTAGAATTTCGAGCCCTGAGAGACGCTATTATTTCGAACGATTATAAACGAGGAGAGGTACTCGCATTTTTATCAAAGGAGGCTGCTGATAAGTTTGTAGATGCCGAAAAACAAATTCAATCCAAAAGCGAAGTCGATGAAAGGATATATCCATTTCTTGGCTCGGGAAATGTAGATCAAATTAAAGCATTTGTAGTTCCTGATAATTGTTACTTTGTATTGGGAGACAATCGACATAATAGTCTTGATTCACGTTTTTGGGGCTTTGTACAGCAAGAAGACATCATAGGAGTGATGCTCTAGATTCTTGGAATAGAATCGTATAAGATTCTGGGTAGATTAAATTTTCTTGACAGGAATTTGCATCGCTTTTTGAAGCTTTTTCAACACCTTATTTCCTTTCTTTTCAGAATAAGTGCTTATGACTCTCAATCCTTTTTTCTGGTTGTTAAAACGAATGTATACATTTGTAAATTCTCTTTCAATGGACGTGCTAGTTTGAATAACATCATTGCTGTGTGTCGCTTCGATGCGAGTGGAGGAACTTATCGCTAGAAAATCTGGTTTACCCATTGGTTTCCAGTCACCAAATTTCATGATTCCAATTTGAGTGAAGAATCGATACTGATCTTTAGTTTGATTTACGCTGAAACCTTTCTTACTAAGGAAAATAGCTGCAATTATTGGCAATGTTAAAATAAATAGAATCCAGTAGGATTTACATGCCAATATAATGGCAATTGGTGAAAAAAGGAGCGATAAGAGAACTCCCATAGGAAGCCCGCCTTCTTTACTAACTTCTACATTAACTAATTCTTTCATAGACTTATAAACCAAAACCTGGAATGAAATTCAGGCGAGATGCGATAGATATCTTCTTAAATATGGACTGCTTTGTTTGTTGAACAAGGAAAGATACTAAGGTAAGAATATTTAATGTTGTAATTGATGCTTAAAGGAAAACTTCTTGTATCAGTTAAAATGTACGTTGGTTGAAAGAAAGGTATCTAGCAAGCGGCAATTTACATTCAATTTAAAATGACGTTTGAATCCCTTTTGCAAAGAGTGAAAAAGACTATATTTGCAAACTTTCTTTATTAGGAATCTGATCCTAAAGGGAAGTAGATTATATAAAAGTTAAACATAGAATGTCTTCATTTTACGATTTCAATCAATTAGAAGCTGAGTGGCAAAAGAACTGGGCTGATAACAAAACATTTAATACTAAAATTGATAAAACGAAACCCAAATTTTATTCGTTGGATATGTTTCCATATCCAAGTGGGGCAGGGTTGCACGTGGGGCATCCGTTGGGTTATATAGCTTCGGATATAGTGTCACGTTTCAAACGTTTAAAGGGATTTAATGTTTTGCATCCAATGGGATATGATTCATTTGGTCTTCCGGCGGAGCAATATGCAATTCAAACCGGGCAACATCCTGAAATAACTACAAAAGTAAATACAGCACGTTATCGAACGCAGCTGGATAAAATAGGTTTTTCATTTGAATGGGATCGAGAAGTAAAAACTTCGAGCTCCGATTATTACAAGTGGACACAATGGATTTTCCTTCAATTATTTGATTCCTGGTATAATGATGATACCCAAAAAGCAGAAGGGATTGAATCCTTAATCTCGATCTTTAAGAAAGAAGGAAACGGGAGTGTAAAAGCCAATTCAGATCAAGAAACGGTTTTCACAGCTGAAGAATGGAATGGATATACAAAAGAAGAGCAGCAAAAAATCCTGTTAAATTATCGTTTAACATATTTGGCAGATACTACTGTAAACTGGTGCTCAGCACTTGGAACGGTACTGGCAAATGATGAGATCAAAGATGGACTTTCTGAACGTGGTGGACATCCGGTGGAGCAAAAGAAAATGCGTCAATGGAGCATGCGAATCACAGCTTATGCAGATCGCTTGTTAAATGATTTGGAAGGGTTGGATTGGAGTGAATCGGTGAAAGAAATTCAACGTAACTGGATAGGTAAATCGAAAGGAGCCAAAGTATTTTTTGATATTGATAATTCAGATAGGAAATTAGAAATATTTACGACAAGACCCGATACGATTTTTGGAGCGACATATATGACTATCGCACCGGAACATGATTGGGTACAGGAATTAACGACTGAAGCTCAGAGAACGGATGTGGAAGCTTATGTAGAAAAAGCTAAAAACAGATCGGAAAGGGATCGAATGAGCGATGTGAAAACCATTTCAGGTGTATTCACAGGGTCATTTGCAATTCATCCATTTTCAGGTAAGAAAATAGAAATTTGGATTGGAGATTACGTGTTGGCAACCTATGGTACAGGAGCGGTAATGGCTGTCCCTGCACACGATAGTAGAGATTATGCGTTTGCGAAGCATTTTGGTTTGCCTATTGAGCAAGTAGTAGACGGTGGAAGTATTGAGGAAGAAAGTTACGATGCCAAAGAAGGCAAAATGATCAATTCGGATTTCTTGAATGGACTGGAAGTAAAAGCAGCCATTCAAAAAGTGATTGAAGAGATGGAAAAGCAAGGTAGAGGGCAAGGTCAAATTAATTATAAAATGAGAAATGCGGTCTTTGGAAGACAGCGATATTGGGGAGAGCCTATTCCAATGTATTTTAAAGAAGGAATTCCTTATCCAGTTGCCGAAAGTGATTTACCGCTCGAATTGCCAAAAATTGATGAATACTTACCTACAGAAAGTGGAGAGCCTCCTTTGGGGCGCGCAGCTGATTGGAAATATGAAGATCAATATGAATATGAATTGAGTACCATGCCAGGTTGGGCAGGAAGTAGTTGGTACATGTTCAGATATATGGACTCAAACAATGATAAAGAGTTTTGTGGAAGCGAAGCGTTGGATTATTGGGGCAATGTAGATTTGTATATTGGAGGAGCAGAACATGCAACCGGACATTTACTATATGCGCGTTTCTGGACGAAGTTTTTGTATGATAGAGAATTTTTGAAAGTGCAGGAACCTTTCCAAAAAATGATCAATCAGGGGATGATTCAAGGACGAAGTAGTTTGGTCTATAAAGTAAAAGGGGAAGAGACGTTCGTATCTAAAAACTTACGAAAAGAATATCAAACCACAACGCATCATGTAGATGTAAACATCGTTTCCAATGATGAACTTGATATAGACGCTTTTAAAGCGGACAAGCGATTTGAAGCAAGTAACGCTTCGTTTATATTGGAGGATGGAAAATATATCTGTGGAGATGAAATTGAGAAGATGGCCAAGCGTCTTTGGAATGTAGTAAATCCAGATGATGTTATTGAACGATATGGAGCTGATACATTGCGTTTGTATGAAATGTTCCTAGGACCACTAGAACAATTCAAACCATGGAATACTCAAGGGATTGACGGAGTCCATCGGTTTTTAAAACGATTTTGGCGTTTGTTTTGGAATGAGAACGATGTGTTCGACGTTTCCGATGAAGAACCGACGAAAGAAGAACTGAAAGTATTGCATGAAACCATTAAAAAAGTCGAATGGGATATGGAAAATTACTCGTTCAATACGTCGGTAAGTCAATTTATGATTTGCCTGAACGAACTGAATAAGTTGAAATGCAATAAAAGAGCAATTTTAGAGCCATTTGTACTAGTGTTGTCTCCTTATGCGCCACATATTACGGAAGCATTGTGGAAGCTGTTAGGTAAGAATGAAAGTTTGGCCTATGTGCCATTTCCAGTTTGGGATGAAGCTTATTTGAAAGAGGATGATTTTGAATATCCGGTTATGATCAATGGTAAAGTGCGAACCAAAATAAGTTTTGGATTGGATGTGCCTAAAGAGGAAATTCATACAGCTACTATGGCGAATGATATTGTACAGAAATGGTTGGAAGGAAATGAGCCAAAAAGGGTTATTATCGTTCCTAAAAAGATTATCAATATTGTGTTATAGCATGAGATAGGTATAGCATGATTTGATGCTTTTCATTCAATTTATCTAACGTGAAATTAGAATCCAACCACGCTGAAAATGGTTGGATTCATTACATAAATCCTGTACTTCTGCGATGTAAAAATACATGCCATCGGTGATATTAACATTTGACGCTGGAAAATGTATTTCACCAGACAATTCGAGATCATTAGAGGGGGTAAATTGATAAACTAATCTTCCCCATCGGTTAAACACGCGGAAATCAGATATGGCAGCTTCTTGCTCTGTAATGATGATGGCTTCATTTATATTATCGTCATTGGGCGTTAGAATATTTGGAAACAAATAGGAAAAAGGAGTTTGAATTAGCACAAATAAAGAATCTGTCACAGATTCTTTATCGTTGGAAAGGGTTAGAGCGTACCAGCCATCTGTGTCAGGCTGAATGAATCGAGTTGTATCACCTGTAGACCATAAATACTGAAGTGCCGCTGAGCGATTAATTGAAATTGAATCTCCAGGACAAAGAATAGCCGTGTCGGAGGTTAAATCCATTTCAAACTCAAAATCAAGTAATAAAATGGTGGAAATAGTATCTATTCCTCCTGTGGTGTCGGTGCCAGAACTGTCTGTAATACAACGGCATGTCAAATCGTTTTCAGGCGTAATGGTGATTCCTCCACTTGTTATCGTCATTTGTGAATTGGAGGTTGCTTTCACAAAATTTGCCAGAAGTAAAACACCTGAACTAAGTCCAGTGGTGTTGTTTTGAAGCAAAAGAGAAATGAATGCCATATGTCCTGAATTGATCAAGATAGATTCATCAAAAATAATATGAGTTCGCTCACCACACAAGCACCCACTATCTGTTATGTTTAAATAGAAATCGCGTAGAAGTAAAGTGTCGCCTGTAGCTAGAACTTGATGGTGAATATACACGCTATCGCCATCTTTTGGAACATCATTGCCTGACCAAATAGAGGCATTGTTCCAATATCCATCTGTCAAGGAATGCATAGTTTTAGCAGATGTTTTCGTTGAAATGAATACAATCGAAAATAATAAAATAAAACAGTAACGATGGCAATGATGAAGGATCATATTTTTTTGATCTACGTTTTTAATCCAAGAATATTCTATGTAAACCGGGGTTTGAAGTCATGTGTTGAAAGGGTATTTAAGTAGAATTCGAATTATTACTGCTACATAGTTACTATATTTTTGTTAGTAATCTGTGTCAGACTAAAGGAGTTCATATTGGGATTGAATGGTTTTGTTTTTAGAATCTTGAAATGTACGCATGATAAGGTAGTAATAAATTTATTTTTAATCGATGGCGTCTACTATTTTCATAAGGTTTTAAATGTTTCTTGCCTCAGAAGCGTGTTTTTGTTGAAAATGAGATTTAATTATAGGTGGAAATAGTTTTAATTATGACGCAAAGTTGGCGATATTTAATTTATATTTGAACTGATTGTTTATTACTTATCAGTATTCGGATCCAGTAGTTGCAACAAAATACAACATTTCCGTTGTGTTTTGAATAAATTAGGCAAAACCATTATTTAGAAATTAAGAAGCTTTATTATGATTATGGGAATGATGGGATATGCTGCGATGACTTATGAAAACGGCATAATTTATGTGAAATATCCAGAGCGGTTTCAAATGACACTTGAAAATGTGATGGAGCACAATCGGCAACACAAGGCGCTAAACCCTGGAAGCAAAATTTTTCTGTGTGTGAACATGGATAACTTGTTAAGTATGGATAAAGAGGCTCGAAAATTTTACGTGCAGCCGGAAATAATAGCGCAATATGGAGGCGTTGCTTTATATACCACACAAATGACCCCATTTGTGATAGGTAAAATGTTTTTAAATATTGAAAAACCTAATGTGCCTAGTAAACTATTTAAAGATAAGTTGGAGGCGGAAAATTGGTTGAAAGAAGTCATCGAAGGCAAAGATACAAGCCAAGCTAAAATGGAAGGTAATATGGTGGCAAATAAAGTCTTAGTTAGAGGATTCAATCATCCTAATATTTAATTAAAGTTATTTAATACTAAGTATGCATTTTCACAAGACCTGATTTGAATTGGTAGAAAAAACAAGGTCCTTGATCTAATTCTTTATTATTTGAGTAGTAATTGAAGCTATTTGTTTTTACTTTGGGTCTATGAATAGACAATGGCTTATGTTAGCTATAGGATTGTTTTTCTCGCATTTGATCAATGCACAAGAAAAAAACAATCCTTATTTTCAGCAACAAGTAGATTATAAAATAAATGTGAGTCTGAATGATAAGGAACATTTATTGACCGCAACTGAAGAATTAAAATACACCAATAATTCACCAGATACTTTATCCGAATTGTTGTTCCATTTATGGCCCAACGCCTATAGTACGAACAGCACCGCCTTTGCAAAGCAACAAATAAGACTTAAGAATAGCCGTTTCTATTTCGATAAGAAAGAAAATTATGGATTTCTGAATGATATTCATTTTTTAAGCGGTAAGGATACATTACTCTATGCGTATCTAACTCCTGATATTGATGTTTGTAAAATACGTTTGAAAAAAAAACTCAGTCCAGGAGCATCTGTTGATTTACAAATTCCATTTAGCGTATATCTTCCCCGTACTTATTCAAGATTGGGACATATTGGACAATCGTATCAAATCACGCAATGGTATCCAAAACCAGCAGTATATGATCGAGAAGGTTGGCACGCAATGCCATATTTAGACGAAGGAGAGTTTTATTCCGAATTTGGTTCATTTAAAGTTAAGATTACGGTTCCGGCTAATTATGTGGTTGGAGCAACAGGTGTTTTACAAAATAAGGAAGAAAAGAATTGGTTAAAAGATCGATTAAAAGATTCGATACCATTAACGGATAAGATTATCTCAGCGGAAACGTTCAAAACATTAACGTTTGAGCAGGACAACATACATGATTTCGCCTGGTTTGCAGACAAGTACTACAATGTGGCACAAGATTCTGTGAAATTAGAATCAGGGAAAGTAGTACAGGTTTGGTTTTATTATACTTCTGACTGGACTAGATTTAAAGAAAGTGCCTTGCGCGATTTAAAAGATGCGGTGTATTGGTATTCGAAATGGGTGGGAGAATATCCCTATACTTCGGCAACAGCTGTGACCGGACCATTAGGCGCTGGAGCAGGGATGGAATATCCCATGATAACTATTACGGATCCATTTGCGATAATTCATGAGGTGGGACATAATTGGTTTTATGGCATTTTAGGATCCAATGAACGAGATTATGGTTGGATGGATGAAGGTTTGAATTCGTATATTGAAAACCGAGTATTTGAATTTCAATCCGAACGACGCGAAAAGCAGAAGGAAGAAGCACGCAAGGATTCAATTAAGTCCGGGTTTGAGGTGGAGCCAAAAAAGAAATTAAAAGAAAGGAGAAGAGAACTTACGGTAAGTTTATCTATGGAGAGTTTGCCTTATACAGCGATGCGGAGTAGGGCATTTGCAGAACCAGTTCAATTGCATAGTGACAAATATTATGAATTCAATTATGGGATGAGTTTGTATATGAACCCTCCTTTGTTTTTCGGATTTCTCCGGAGTTATTTGGGCGAAAAAGTATTTGATAAATGCTTTCATCAATATTATGACGACTGGAAATTTAAACATCCTCAACCCGAGGATATGCGACAAAGTTTTGAAAAAGCATCAGGGAAAGACTTGGGCTGGTTTTTTAATGATTTGATAAAAACAACCGACCAGGTTGATATTGGAATTAAGTCTTTAATAGAAGACGGAAATAAGTATAAATTGGTTTTGCGCAATCTAGGAAAAGTACGAATACCCGTGAACGTAAAGGTGTTTGGAGAAGGTAAGAAGGCGTTGGATGAATTTTGGGTGGAACCATTTGAAGGCGTGGATACGGTATTAATTCCATTATCCGATTTTAAGAACATCAAGATTAACATCGTTGAACAGAATTTAGATCTTTCTCCGAATAATGATTACATAGCTCGAAGAGGAATTAAGAAAATTAAGACGTTGAAATTTAAATTTTTAACGGGAGTAGATTCGGCCCAACGCTGTGAGGAATATTTTATGCCCATTGCAGGATATAACGCTTCCAACGGACTGATGCCAGGAATCGCCTTATATAATTCCTCTCCTGGTTCTAAGAAAGCAGAATATATAATTGCTCCAATGTACAGTTTCAATGCGCAAGAGGTAACGGGGATTGCTGGAGTTAATTTTAAATGGAATGGAAAGCAAAGTTTAGTACGAAACAATCTCCAATTTGGAATACAGCGCTTTACTCAAACCAAAGCGGATATCATTTTCAACCATAATTCCTATCAACTTTTGATGGGGAAAAAGTTCAACAGAGATGTGAAATTATCAAATTATTGGTTGCCTCGGCAATTCCCTTCCGTAGGTGCTCCATTATCGAAAGGGAGTACTTTTGGACACAAGATTGAATATGAGTTAACCAGAAATGACGCGCTTAATCATATTAAAATAAAACCATCAATTGAATATATTGGAGAAGAAAGTCGTCCACAGGTTGGTGGATTTACTGGGGTAAAAGCTTATAGGCAAGGAGCAATTCGTTATAATTTAGAAGTTTTGTATGCTCGTCAGTTATTGAAGAAAAGCTGGACCAAACTGAGATTATTCGCGGGTTCTCAATTGTATGCAGGAACATATTTTGATTATGGTATAGATGGAAAGGTAGATTATGCGATGGAATATTACGCAATTGATCGATTTGGTCAAGGAATCGCTGCAGGAAGACAAACCAATGAAGAGGAGGGAGGAATGCGTCAAATGGTTGGTAGTAGAGCAAGAAGTTTATTAGCTATTAATTTGACGACAGGTATTCCAAAAACGCCATTTTCTATATTTGGAGATTGGACTCGCGCGAATGGAACCGTAAGTTTTTATGATGCAGGGATAAGTATTGTCTTTGTAGATGACTTTCTGGGTCTGCATTTTCCAATTTATGGAAGCGGTTATGCATCTGGAAAGCCTGCTGATTTCGAGGATTTCACTAACAATGTCCGATTTACGTTGAAATGGAGATTACGTCCAATAGAGCAAATAGTACGGGATGTCATGCTTCATTGATGCTACGAGCAAAGGAATTAGAAAACAAAATTAGATTGCAAGAAAGCCTCAAGCTTTATAGTTGTAGGTTCTAGAAGAAGTCATCATGCAGTGCAATGTCAAACGAACGTGTTGACCTGTTGACCTAAAAACTATGGGAGTGTCTTACCAATAAGGTTTAGATCTATCTTTCTTCTTAGTCGGGGCCTTCTTAAATTGTTGAATATACTGCTTTTCTCGATTTCGAATATCATTTAAAAGTTGCTGAGCTTTTTCGGGAGAAATGTTGATTTCTCTGAATCGTTGCTCCTTCAAACTCTCCTCGATTTGGCGTTGTTTGGCTTCCTTTTCTTCCTGACTTAATTCATCCTGCTCTTCCATCATTTTGCCATCAGGGCCTTTTTTACTATCCTCTCCCTTGGTTATGGCATTTTTATCTTTTTTCTCTCCATTTTGTTGCTCCTGACCCGCACCTGGTTGATTTTGTTGATCTTCTTTTTTCTGATCTGATTTTCCATCTTTTACATCAGATTGCTGTTTTTTATTCTGTTCCTTTTCCTTGCCGGATTCATTTGACTGTTCGCCGTCTTTTTTCTCTCCGTCCTGTTGATGGCTTTGCGAATCTCTATTCCCATCCTTGTTTTGATCCGATTTTTTATTCCCTGACTGCTGCTTGTCTTTTTGACTTTGTTCCTGATTTTCATCTGGTTCTCCCTCTTCCTGCTCGCCCTGTTCTTTTTGCTGTTGCTTCTGCTTTTGTTTTTGACGCTTGTATTTTTCTCTTGCTTGGTCCGTTTTGGATTGCTCGCCGTTTTCTTTTCCTCCTTCTTTTTCTTGTCCGTCTTCGTCCTTATTTTCTTGACCTTTATCTCCTTTGTTTTCCTGACCTTTTTGCTGATCGTTACCTTGCTCGTCTTTATTTCCCCCTTGTTCTTCCTTTTTATCTTGGCTATCTTGGTCCTTTTGACCTTCTTCTCCTTGTTGTTGTTCTTTTTTGTCTTGTTCCCCTTCTTTCTTCTCTTGCTTTCCCTTCTCTTGTTGCTCCTTCTCTTGTTGTTCCTTTTTTTGTTCCTTTTTTTGCTTTTGCTTTTGACGTTTGTACTTTTCTCTTGCCTGATCCGTCTTGTTTTTATCGTTTTCTTCTTCTTTCTTTTCTTTTTCCTTTTCCTCTGCAGACTTCTCTTTATCTTCTTCGGACTTCTCTTTATCCTTCTCTTCTTTGTCCTTTTCCTGCTTATCGTCGTCGTCTTCTTCTTTTTCCGGATTGTCGTCTTTCTCTTCCTTGTCCTCGTCTTTATTTTCCTCCTCGTCTTTATTTACATCATCATCTTCATCTTTATTCTCTTCGTCATTTTCGTCCTGAGGTTCTGGTTTTTTATTTTTCCAATCTTCCAATTCTTCTGGATTCATTTCCGTCCAGATCTTCTTAATCAATTCGTAATTGTAGCGAGCATCCTCATTGTACGGATTTGCTTTTAGTGCATCCTTAAAATAATTGAGTGCGGGTTCAAGACGTTTTTGATTAAAATGCATAACCCCCAATTGTTGGAGGGCTACGGATTTCATTTCTTTTGATTGAGATTCAAATAGTATGGCACTATAATATTGTTCAGCTCCAACGGTATCGTTTGTAAGAAAGTAAGCATGGGCTAAATTCAATGTTGCCTGCTCATCTTTAAAATTGAGCGTGTCAAGCAGTACATGATACTGGGAAATAGCGGTTTTATAGTCTTTTTTAAGATAAGCGGTTTTAGCACTTCGTTTAATCTTATTTCCCTTAGAAATGCGGACCACATCTGTTTCATTTCCAAGAAATAGCAATAATATAATGCAAAAGACCTTCATTTATTTATTTAATCTAACGATTAACTTTTTGTAATTGTACAAAGCAAAGCTAATAACTCTTTCCTTTTTTAAAAAGAGAGAAGAATTAAAAATTGACTTCGAATTAGAAAATGAAAGAGATTGAATGGAAATTAGTCTCTGTTTATTACACTTCTTCAACGACTTTGATGTCATCATAGTATTCACGAACCCATGCGACCATTTGATTCTCAGTCATATGGTCCGTAGTAACAACAGATTCAAGCCTACCAGATAATTCAGGCCAAGTTTGATTTAGTTCTTTGTCAAATTCAAATTTCATACCAGCAGGTCCAAACACCACAAAATCAAAATCACCTGATTTCAATTCATCGGCAAGTGATTTGAAAAAAGCTTTCGTTTGCTGTTTACGTTTTGCATCTCGGCTGGAATCAGAAGAGCCGTTCGAACTATTGTCATTTGATTGACCGGGTATTCGCTCTCTAGTGCCAATATTAGAAGGAATTGTTCGAATGTGTTTCTCATTCTTGTTCAATGAAATAAAAATAGCTTCTTTGGTATCAATCCAAATTCCTGCAAAATCAATGTTCATAAGTGGTAAGTTTAGTTAAAACATAAATGTTGTGATATTCCCCGAAAGGAAGTCTCACAATATAGGAAAAATATAACCCCCTCACACGAAATATTTTCAAATTACAGTTTTAAAGACGCAACTACCGCAAGGTGCAATTTCAATTTACAAATTGAAGTTGCAGTAGATTGCTAACCATGTTTTCTATTGGGAAATTCAAACTTAATTTTACCTTTGTCGAATGTATAAAATCGTACGGTCAATCTTGTTTTTACTAGACGCTGAAAAAGCGCATAAAGTGAGTTTTAGAGGAATGAAGGTTCTTTTTTACATTCCATTTGTAAAGCAATGGTATTCCTCTAAATTTGGAAAAAAGTATTCCAATTTAAGGAAGGAAGTAATGGGACTTACTTTTGAAAACCCTATAGGATTGGCAGCAGGATTTGATAAGAATGGTACAAATATCGATGCGTTGTCCAATTTTGGTTTTGGGTTCATTGAAGTTGGAACGGTAACTCCAGTAGGACAAGAAGGAAATCAGAAGCCTCGATTGTTTCGACTTAAGGAAGACGAGGGGATAATTAACCGTATGGGTTTTAATAATAATGGAGTAGAGGAACTTATCTCTAATCTAAAAAAGGTACGCAATAAAAATTTAATCATTGGAGGAAACATTGGTAAGAATAAATTGACTCCGAACGAAAATGCGGTAGAAGATTATAAAATTTGCTTTGATCAGTTGCATGAACACGTTGATTATTTTGTAGTAAATGTAAGTTCACCTAATACCCCAAACCTTCGCGCGTTACAAGAAAAAGAGCCTTTAAAAGCAATTTTGTCTTCTTTACAAGATTTAAATAAGCAAAAAACAAATTTAAAACCGATCTTATTAAAAATTGCCCCAGACCTTACAGATAGTCAATTAGATGATATTATTGAAATCGTGCAAGAAACAGGAATTGAAGGAGTTATAGCAAATAACACTACTATTTCTAGGGAAGGATTGTCCGCATCGAAAACGGAATTAGAGGCAATAGGAGCCGGAGGGCTAAGTGGAGGGCCATTGACCGCAAGATCCAATGATGTCGTAAAGTATTTACGGGCTGGATTACCTACTTCTGTAATTGTGGGAGTAGGAGGTATCATGACGGCAAATCAAGCCAAAGAAAGGCTAGAAAGTGGAGCAGATTTAGTCCAAGTTTATTCCGGCTTTGTATACGGTGGACCGGATTTGATAAAAAACATCAAAGAAGAATTAAAAAATTCTTAATTTCGTCATTGTATGGCAGAGAACACGCTTAGGGAGAATACATCTAGTGAGAAGAAAAGCAAGAAGAAAATTGGAACTAGTTTCAAACTTCCGTCTTTTCAAATTAAATTTTTAAAGGATCGGAGATTCATATTTATTTCGGGTCTGGCATTGTTGGGCTTAGCGTTCTTTTGCCTCGTCTCTTTTATTTCCTACATGGTTACTGGAGCAGAGGATCAGAGCGTTGTAGAAGCGATAGGAGAAACAGGACTTTATGAATCAGGTCAACATTCCGCAAATTACTTTGGAGGAGTAGGAGCTTGGATTGCACACGTGTTCATTTATGAATGGTTTGGAATTGCATCTTTTTTGTTCGTACCCATATTTTTTCTAATTGGATATAAGATCGTTTTTAAGGTGGCGTTAATTGACCTTAAATCAAATCTACGCACACTATCGTTCAGTATTTTATGGATCTCGGTGCTCATCGCTACATTAATAGAGACGATGGGGATTTCACCTCGGTACAGTTATCTTGGGGGTGGAGCAGGGTTTGAGGCCGCAAAATTACTGGACAGTTTAATGGGATGGGGATCAATCATTGTTCTAGCATTCTTATTAATGGTTTTTATCGTATATAACTTTAACTTTATTGATGGTTTTAGTCCAGATGAATCAGACGAAACGGATGTGAAATCAGAAGAGGAGGACGAAGCATTAATAAGTGAAGAGGAACCAGATGATACAAGTAGCCTAGAAACGAACGAACCTGAAAGCGAAGAAGATCGAATCCTTGATCCAAATGGAGATCATATTTCACTTGAAATTAGAGATGAGGATACAAATGAATCTGAAACTCAAAGTGAAACAGAAGTAATCGAAACTCCTGAAGAAAGTAAAAGAGAGGAAATAGTTACTGAAAATGTGGAGCTAAGTACAAGTTCAGAGGAGTTGAATGTCGAATCGAGCAAAGAAGAGGTTCGGAATACATTAAAAAATGCTTCCTTGGAACTCACGGTTGAAACTCCAATTGAAGTTCCAGTTGAAAATACGTTTAAAAGTGAAGGTCCAGAAGCTTTAGAAATGGAGGTTGTGGACGAACCGGTGAAAGAAGAGGTCGTTGATTCGAATTTTCCAGTGAGCGAAGAGATTGAGACGAATTTATATGATCCAACGCTTGATTTATCTCATTTTAAGTTGCCACCTTTGGAATTATTGAAGGATTATGGACAAAATAAAGTAAGTGTAACTAAGGAAGAACTTGAAGCGAATAAAGATAAGATTGTTAATACGCTCGGGAATTACAAAATAGGTATTGCCAGTATTAAAGCTACAATTGGACCTACCGTTACGTTGTATGAAATTGTTCCAGATGCAGGAGTTCGAATTTCCAAAATCATCAATTTGGAAAATGACATTGCGTTGAGCTTGGCAGCCCTTGGAATTCGTATTATTGCTCCAATTCCTGGAAAAGGAACCATTGGTATAGAAGTCCCAAATAAGAAGCCAGAAATGGTATCGATGCATTCGGTAGTAGGTTCGGAAAGATTTGCGGATGTGGATAAAATGGATTTACCTATCGTATTAGGAAAAACGATATCCAATGAAGTATTTGTTACGGACTTAGCAAAAATGCCACATTTATTAATGGCAGGAGCAACAGGACAAGGGAAGTCGGTAGGGTTAAATGCAATCCTTGCTTCATTACTATATAAGAAGCATCCTTCTCAATTGAAGTTTGTAATGGTTGATCCAAAAAAGGTGGAATTATCAATCTATAACAAGATAGAGAAGCATTATCTGGCCATGTTACCGGATAGTGATGAACCGATTATAACAGATACATCCAAAGTGGTGAATACACTTAATTCCCTTTGTATAGAAATGGATAATCGCTACGAGCTGTTGAAAAATGGTGGATGTAGAAATTTAAAGGAATACAATCAGAAATTTGTAGAGCGTAAGTTGAATCCGCAGAATGGGCATCGATTTATGCCTTATATTGTACTCATTATTGATGAGTTGGCAGATTTGATGATGACTGCAGGTAAAGAAGTAGAGACTCCAATTGCACGATTAGCTCAATTGGCTAGAGCGATTGGAATTCATTTGATTGTGGCGACACAACGACCTTCGGTGAATGTAATTACAGGTATAATTAAAGCAAACTTTCCGGCACGATTATCCTTCCGAGTAACCTCTAAAATTGATTCACGAACTATTTTAGATACAGGAGGTGCAGATCAACTTATTGGAAAAGGGGATATGTTGTTATCAATTGGCTCAGATATTGTTCGAATTCAGTGTGCCTTTGTTGATACACCAGAATGCGATCGGATTTGTGATTATATTGAAGGACAACAAGGGTATTCAACGGCGTATCAATTGCCTGAGTACGTAGGTGAAGATGCTGGGGGCAATTCAGACGTAGACTTGGAGGATCGAGATCAATTCTTTGAAGATGCCGCAAGATTAATTGTTCGAAATCAGCAAGGAAGTACTTCATTGATTCAAAGAAAAATGAAACTTGGCTACAATAGAGCCGGTCGTATTATGGATCAATTGGAAGCTGCAGGGATAGTTGGACCAAGTCAAGGAAGTAAGGCACGAGAGGTGTTGATGCCGGATGAATACAGTTTGGAACAATTATTAACTAGCTTGAATTCAGGTGATATGTAAAAAATGGATTTAGGTTTGAATTGAATAAAGTAAATAAAGTATAATGATTGGCACAGTTTTTTCTCTGTAGCTATCAGAAGATTCTTGTTCGAACTATAAACAAAAATTAAATGTTGATTAGTTGCTAGGAAGGATTAGATGTAAAGGAAGAAAAAAGCTTAAATCAATACAACAGGAAACAATGCAAATGCAAAATAGAATGGAACAGAATAAACAAACTACAAGCTCAACTGGAATGGTGAGATTGGGTGTTTTACTTGTGACAATACTTCTCGTGGTGAATGTATCATCATATGCACAGTATGATGCCAAAGCCAAGGGAATTTTAGATAAAGTGGCCCTTAAATATGAGAAAATGAAAGGCTATAGTGCTTCATTTTCTCATAGAATGCGCAGCCCGGCAAATGAAATTGATGAAACCCAAAAAGGAGATATCAAAGTTTCCGGAGGTAAATTTTGGCTTACTTTACAAGGGCAAGATATCATAGTAGATGGTAAAACAATGTGGACCATCATGAAAGAAGATGACGAATGTGAGGCAACAATCATGGATTATGAACCGGAAGAAGGAGAAGTTACACCTCAGAATATCTATTCTATGTACAAGAAAGGATACAAATACGTGTATAATCAAGAAGTAGTAGAAAATGGGGAGAAGTACCACATAATTGATTTATCTCCGGAGGATAAAGATGCCGAAATTTTTAAAATTCGAATTCGAATTCAAAAGTCAACGAATACAATTGCAAGTTGGCAAATGTTTGAAAAATCTGGAAACAGATATGTTTACACAATCAAAGGATTTAAGGAACAACAAAGTTTTCCTTCAGGAACGTTTCGTTTTGATAAATCGAAATATCCAAAGTGTGATATCAACGATATGAGATAATAAAAGATACGATCGTATTTCAACGATCAGAAGAAATTAATTGGAAACCGGATTCATTCTATAACGAGTGAATTCGGTTTTCTCTTTATATAATAGTTTGCTTGTTTGTATTTATTGCATTTTAAACAATTCATGATCCATGATTTTTTTAGCTTTGCAATACAAACTCTTAAAAGTGGATCTTACGGTATGGATTATAATAACCTGGTTTCAGAAATCAATAAAAAACAATCGTTCCTTTGTGTGGGGCTAGATACAGATCTTTCAAAAATACCTTCACATTTGTTGGATTTTGAAGATCCCGTGTTTGAATTTAACAAGCAAGTGATCGATGCTACCAAGGATTATTGTGTGGCTTATAAACCAAACATTGCCTTTTATGAAGCGATGGGAATTAAGGGCTGGGAATCGTTGAAAAAAACAATTGATTACATCCCAAAGAATATATTTACCATTGCCGATGCCAAAAGAGGTGATATTGGAAATACTGCAAAAAAATATGCAGAGACCTTTTATGAAACCTATGATTTTGACTCGATTACGGTAGCACCCTATATGGGGGAAGATTCGATTACTCCGTTTTTAGAGTATGAAGATAAATGGACTATTTTATTGGGAGTAACATCTAACAAAGGAGGCTCTGATTTTCAATTGTTTGGAAATGAGCATGGCAAGCCATTGTATCAAGAAGTACTGGAAAGATCAATGAAATGGGGGACCAAGGAACAGTTGATGTTTGTTGTAGGCGCTACTAGAGGTACATTGATTGAAGAGGTTAGAGCAATCGCGAAGGAGAATTTCTTTTTGGTACCTGGAGTAGGAGCTCAAGGAGGTAGTTTGGAAGAAGTAGTGAAGTATGGAAGAACGAAGGATGTAGGCCTTTTGGTGAATTCCTCACGAGGAATCATTTATGCAGGAAAAGGAATTGATTTTAGTGATCAGGTGAAAGAAGCAGCGTTCAATCTGCAACAAGAAATGGCTGCATATTTGTAGTTTCGGAATTTAATTTGAATACGAATTGAATATACGTATATATCATATCTATTGTTTTTATGTGGATTCAATTAAACAACCATCCTAAATTAGAACTTGACGCTATTTATAATTCAGACCCACCCTTTGAATTATCAGCGTATGAAAAAGAAGTAGTAGTATTTATTCGCGCATGGAATAAAGGACAGGAAGTATTTCCGATATCTACTTCAGGTACAACAGGTAATCCAACGAGGACTAATTTTAGGCGAGAACAATTAGAACGCAGCGCAGAACTTACGGCTGAACGATTTGAATTGCGTGCAGGACAAACGCTTCTTCTATGCTTAGGGATGAATTATGTTGCGGGCATTATGATGCTTGTACGTGGCTTGCATTTAAAAATGAATGTTCTTGTGGCTGAACCGGGAACGGATTCATTACAAACACTTCAAATTCAGCAAGATCAAAGCATAGAGTTCGCAGCGTTCGTTCCCATGCAAATCGAAGCATTGCTGTCCCATTCACAATCTCGTAATAATTTAAAAAGGATAAAAAAGGTTTTGATTGGGGGAGCTTCTGTCTCTTCTGAATTGCATGCAAAGTTGGAAGAATTGAATCCATTAGATTCGATATTTTTTCATAGTTATTCGATGACAGAAACATTGACTCATGTAGCTATTAAAACACTAAATGGAGCAGCGAAATCTCGCTACTACGTCGCTTTGGCAGGAGTCGAACTAGAGATGGACGAACGAAATTGTTTGATAGCACGATCTCCTGTGAACGATATGCAATCTGTCATTACCAATGATATCATTGAATTCAAAGATGAGGATCGAACACGGTTTGAATGGAAAGGACGGTGGGATAATGTAATTAATTCGGGAGGGCACAAGGTCCATGCGGAAACGGTGGAAGCAGAGCTATTAAAGTTAAATAATTCCGGAAATGCATTTTTTGTTTCGGGAATACCGAATCCTATTTATGGAGAAAAGGTGGTGTTGTTTGCAGAAAGATCATTTGGGTTGGTTGTAGGAGATAATATGTTGGAAAAGGCATTTCCGTCTGAATTTTCAGATACATTAAAGTCGGTAGTTCATTCTTATGCAATTCCCAAGTCGATTGTGATTATAGAAAATTTTAGTCGAACCGAAAGCGGAAAAATTCAGCGCAAGAAGACCGTAAATAATTGGTTGAAGGATGTCAAGTAAAGATTTACAATGTTTATGTAATCCTAGTCTCACTCCTTAATTATTAAGATAGAAAAGTTAGTTAATTATAGTACTGGGTTCTTTTCTTTCTGCCTTGAAACTCGATTAGCGTCAAAGAAATAGATGGTCTTAAATGATAACGTACTAAGTTGTTCTGAATTAATAACTCCTTGAAGATTAGATAGATAATTCAAGTTTAACTCTTGAGAGAATTCAGATAGTGCGGTTTTATATACTACGGTTAGAAAACTTCCCGGAGCGTATTGCCAAGCAAAAACAATATCTGTATTAAACGCGTTGAAATTGAAATCTCTACCGTAATCAGCTTCATTTTGCTCCAAATAGCCTTGATCATTTAAGTCCGCATACCAGAGGTATTTTCCATTTTGCCAATAGTGTCTGAAGCGAACAGAGAGCGAAAGATTGTTTTTAAAGATGTACTCTGTTTTGAAAATATTAGTTAAAACATGCACGTTTCTTTGTCCAAAAATAGGTTCGCCATTACTATAACCAGCCCACCCAACTTGGCGTTTAGTAATATCATAATTACTTGAGGGGGTGAATTTTAGATGGTCATTTACACGTATAATGGGAGCAAGACGGTAGGTGTTGTAACGTTCGCCACCATACTTGTTATTGAATCCAGCTCCAATACGACCATCCAATGCAATGGATTTTCTATAATCCGATGAAATACCAATATGGGCATAATTGTATCCGGGACGCATAAATAAGCGACCATCAGGAGAGGCGAAATAGTCTTTGCGCTCATTCACCATTGATTCTGCTCGAATGAAGAACGTATGAAAAGACTTGGTCGTAATCCATGTTTCTGACCATGGGGTAACTCTATTGATGTCATGCTCTGAATAGTTTTGTTCGACGGTAGCTCCTAATGTTGTTCTAAATCCGTTTAGAATCCAAAATGGATTAAATTGGTTAAAAGAAGTGGAGAGTACGTGATTTCTATAATTTGTCCGAAATGTGAATCCCATATCGTTGGCATCGTACGTAGGGGATACACCATTGGAGGACAATGAACCTGTTAGTTTACCTTTTCTTCTGGAGATGGATCCTGCATAGGCTATTCCAGATGATATAATATTGGATTTGGATAAATTATTGAAGAATCGAGTGCTATGTTTTAGGTTACCTGTAACCTGGTATCGACTCTTTTTATCCCATAAACTCACTCCAGTCGCAGTTACGTTTGCATCCATTTTGCCGGAAGCTCGGGTCACATTGGTATTAATTAAAAAGATAGAATTGTTGTTTTTTAGATTCTGATCTAACGAAATAATGTTGTAATTGCTTGTAGGATTTGTTAGTACATCTCGATACTCTTCTGTTTCGGTATCATATACTGTAGCATAGGTATTACCTGTTACGGCATTAAGCACACCTATTCCCAGTCCTTTTTTGTTTCTACCTGAGACTTTTGCTACGTTTAAAACTCGGGACGCAGGGGCGAGTTCTACCACGACTTCATTCGTATCTAAATAGCGATATGAAGTATCGGAGAATAAAGAATCGTTTAGTATGGGACGATCTCCAATCCTTCTTGAATAAAAAAGATTCCCTTTATTGAAAAGATCAACACCTTCCTGAAAGAAAGTACGTTGCTCTGCAAATACTACCTCATTTAGATTTAAGTTATTTACAATGTTATCAGATCGTACCTGGCTAAAATCAGGTAATAGAGTAGCATCGAGGGTAAAACCTTCATTAAGTCCTAATTTCATGTCTAAACCTGCAATGGCGGAAGGTTGCCATTTCGGATCCGTTTCATTGGATGAGGCGATGGTAATATAAGGAGTAAATGAAAGTCGGGTCGGAGTTTGAATATTTTCAATTCCGTTCAATTCTCCCCAAAAACTTAATATATTATTCTCTCTACGGGGAACCAAACTCCACTGTGAAATACCTCTGGTTCGTCGAAACTCGCGTTCAAATTGCAATCCCCACTTTTGAATGTCATTGGCTGGAAATCGAATTGCATAATAAGGTATTTCCATTTCAACAACCCAAGAAGAATCATTGATTTTGACGGCGCTATTCCATACAGTATTATAAGTAAAATCCTGTACTCTACTGTCAGATTGTACCCCGGAGGCGGTTACAGCAAATATAAAAGCATCTTGCTGTTTGTTATAAGTGTCAAATGCAACAATAAACTTATCCGAATTTAATCGATCATCTCTGTTTCCTAGTTGTTTAAGAATTTTATCAGGCTCGTGATCAATCAAAACAGCACCGATGTAAACCGATCTATTGTTGTATAAGATTTTAACTTTAGTTTGATATTCAGGTGCTACACCTTCTTGTGGGGTACGTTGAACGAATCCAGTTGCAATACTCGTGTTTTCGGCCCATTCTTTTTCATCTAAAACCCCATCAATTGTTATTCTGTTTGAGATTCGTGATGCAATTATACTTTTCTTGCCATCATCGTTTCCAATTTCAGAATCACCGCCATAAGCTGCGAAAGAAATCAAAGAACAAAAGGTTAATATGAATTTAAATATTCGCAATGTTGAATTACATTTCTGCGTTAACAAAATAAATGATTTATTTGTTCAAATGGACTGATTCTCCCACAAATATTTTTTACTTTTGTGTTATGGAAATTCAAGGAAAAGTTAAAAGCATTTTACCAGCACAAACGGGGCAGGGTAAAAATGGCACATGGAAGAAGCAAGATTTCATTTTAGAAACAGAAGGAAAGTTCCCAAAAAGCGTTTGCATAACCGTTTGGGGAGATAAAATGGAACAATTTGGAATAGCTGCAGAACAAGAAGTAATTGCTTCGATCGATATTGAAAGCAGAGAATTTAACGGAAAATGGTACACGAATGTTCAAGCTTGGAAAGTAGTTCAAGCTCAGGCAGGTGGTGCCGCTGAAGGAGGGATGGACCAATCTACTCCATTTCCAGCGGAAGAGCCTTCATTTGCAAGCAGCTCTGATGGTGAAGATGACCTTCCTTTCTAGTAAAGAGAGATAAGTAAGTAAAGAACATACATTAAAATAAATTATAGATTAACCACTTAATCACACCATGCGTGTGTATTGAGTGGTTTTTTTAGGTCTTGGAGGAACTGGATTAGATTTGAATTTCAACTTACAAGGTTAAACATCTGAGGAAGTTTAAATTAATAGTTTAATTCCAAATTCCAGCAAAGCGGCAATCAAGAATGCAATGGTATGAGTTTAACTTATTTAAATAGGAAGGCAATCATTCTAATTGATGATTGTCTAGTTAAAGTTTAATACCGATCACCAACACATCATCCGTCTGATCATTTTTTCCTTTCCAATCAGTCAATTCTTTATCTAGAATTTGTTCTTGCTGGTCAAATGGTTTTTCAGATATGTCTAAAAGAAGGTTTTTGAAGCGTTTCTTCATGTACTTTCGATTCTCTTTTCCTCCAAATTGATCCTGGAATCCGTCGGATACTAAATAGAAACGATCAATTTCACTTATATCAATTTCGTGATTCTCAAATTTCAATTCCTTATCGTTTTTTGTACCACCTAATCCACTTCGTTCTCCTTTGATCGTCTTGAACTCCTTGTTCGAAATGAAGTATAGCGGATTATTAGCCCCAGCAAATTGAACTTCCTTAGTCTTGGAATCCACGCATGTAAGTGCAATGTCCATCCCATCGTTGGATGAAGTATTTCCACTGGCTAAAAGTGCTGTATGTATCTTTTTATGCAACTCAGATAGTATTTTTGCTGGTTCTGTTATTCTGCGTTCGTTGACAATTTCGTTCAACATAGAATTCCCCATCATGGTCATAAAAGCACCAGGAACGCCGTGACCAGTACAATCTACAGCGGTAATAATGAGTTTGTTATCAATTTGACCAAACCAATAAAAGTCGCCCGAAACAATGTCTTTAGGACGAAAAAAGACAAAGGCATCTTCAAAATGTTGTTTAATGCCTTCGGGTTTCACCAAAATGGACTGTTGGATCCGCTGTGCATAAACCACACTGGAATGAATATGTTGATATGCTTTTTTTAATTCGGTATTTTGTTGATCCAATACCACATTAAGTTTCTTTGTTTTTCGATTGTTGCGATAGAAGATAAACGCAAGAATCGTAGGTATGAGAATGAGAATGATTAACCCAATCGCAATCCAAAGCAGAAAATTCTTCTGTTTTTCAGCTTTTACTTCCAATTCCTTTACTTCCACCTTGTCTTTAAGTTGGGTAAGTTTTAATTTTAATTCTCTGTGAATAGTAGAATCTTGACCTAGTGCCTCCTTAGAAAACTGTACATCACTTGTTTCTAATATGGTTTCCAAATAGGAAATATATTCCTTTAAATCATTTAAATCCTGATTAGAAAGGGTAGAAGCGCCGTCGATTTCTTCATTTTTTGCTTGGAGATCATTGTTGATGGAATCAAATTCAATCTGATCCGAGTCATTGGAGGAGCTGGATTGGTTAAGATCTGACGAGTTGGCTAATTCTGAATTATCGTTAAGTTTCGTTAAAATAATGTTTGGTGATCCGCCCTCCACATAATTCCAATAAGCAGTTTTGTAACCTTTTGCCATAAACTTTAATTTGCTAGGCTTATCAGAAGGACTTTTGGGTTTGTAGGTTACTTTAAAAGTGCCTTTGTCAGAAGTCCAGTGCTCTTTTAATCCTTTGATGAGGATGGTGGCATCATGAAGAGGTTCATTAGTATTACTCTTAATTGTTCCTGAAATATCAATTGCTTTTGATGTTGGAAGAACAATTTTTTTGTTATCCGTTCGATCATATTCCCATTCATAAGGGAAGTATCCTGCTTTAGAAAAAATAAAGACCGGCACGGCACCTGACATGGGAATATTAAAATTAAATACAAATTCACCTTTACTATTCGTTTCTGAAAGCACAGGTTTACCTGTGGTTTTAATTTGAACTTTTAAAAGTGGTTTTCCAGATTCGTCTCGAACAGATCCTCTTATTTGTTTCATCTGGGCTTGCAGGAATGAAACGTGGAAGAAGAAAAGTAATATCCAACTGTATTTTATAAACGTATGAATCATTGATAGGGCGTGCTTACATGTATTGACTTAAAGGCTAAAATAAGCGAAAGTTTTTGCAATCGCAATTTGGCAATAATTCATTACAATTAATTAATAAATAAATAGATATGAATCCATAAGGATGCCAGACTATATCAAACGGTAAATCATTTAGATTCTGGTAAATGAGCCAAAATGATGCGAAGTTTGAATTCGGATTCATACTTCCAATAGAAGGATTTATGACCCTTTTTATAAAACTTGATTTTTATCGGTTTTTCGCTATTGATAGGATAAGTGAATCGAAACTTACCTTGCGTGTTAGAATACGTACTTGAATAGTTTCCATTGATGTTATGGGTTTTACTGTAAATTTTCACTTTAGGCAGTGGTTTGCCGTTTTCATCCACAACAATTCCGGTTATATCTTTATATATTAATTTGATAACCTTGTGAATCGTGATATGTACATTGGTTTCCTCTTTGTCGTAAATCCAATACGTAGGTTCATAGTCCTTCAACAAAAAATTGAATGTAGGAAGTCCTCCCATCATTGGAATTTCATAATTAAATATGAATTCCCCTTCGGAATTTGATTTACCCAATGGATATCCGTTTTTGTTAGTAATGGCTACGTCTACGAGTGGATGACCATCTGGGTCCGTAATATAACCTCGAATTTGCTTGTATTGCGCATTAGATGAATGAGAAATAAGACAAAGAAAAAACACCAAAGACATCATTGGGAGTAAGCTCCGAATGAGGTTGAGATACGCAGGGTTCTTATGGTGTTGGATTGTCATTTCCTGTTAATGCATAGGATATAATATTTGCTCCCATTTGAAGCGCTTGAGTTCTAGTTTCTTCAGGGTCATTGTAAATTTCCTGATCTTCCCAGCCATTTCCAAGATCACATTCAAATGTGTAAAAGCATACAAGTTTACCTTCAAATATTAGGCCAAAACCTTGTGGTGGTTTGTTATCGTGTTCATGAACCTTTGGCAAACCTTTATCAAACTGATATTTTTGATGGTATATAGGATGGTCAAATGGAAGTTCTACAAATTCCAATTCGGGAAATACTTTTTTCATGGCAAGTCGTATGAATTTATCCATTCCATAGTTATCATCAATATGTAAAAAGCCTCCAGCGATCAGATATTTACGAAGGTTTTCAGCTTCTTCATCTGAAAAGATTACGTTTCCATGGCCGGTAAGATGGACAAATGGGTAGTCATAAATTTCAGCAGAACCTGCCTCTACAATTCCTTCTTCTTTATTTATTTTTGTCAGAAGATTCTTATTGCAAAAGTTAATCAAATTGGGCAAGGACGTTTTGTTAGCGTACCAATCTCCTCCGCCATCGTATTTCATTTTAGCAATCTTGTGGCTGTAAGATTGCGCGTGGGTAGGGTTATGGTTGCCCAAAGTGTATATTAATACAAATGCAAAAACGTAAAAAAATGGCTTAATTCTCAAAAGTCTGTTCATTAAATGGATTAACGCCTAAAAGTATAAATAATTGCGCGAAAAACCCATTCGAAGACGAGGTCAATTAGTCCTTGAAAAATGTTTGACGAAATTAATAGTAAGATTCATTGTGTTACAAAGAGATACGTATTAATTTGGAGCCACGATATAAATAATACAATATGGGATTAATTAACAGGAGTTTATGCAGGCTATTTATCGGTTAGTACAAATAGGAGATAGTCCGTCCGATTCGGAGATTCAGAAACAAAAACATCATTTCATGATATTGATGGGACTGATAATGGGAATGGGTGGTTTGGTGTGGGGAACCCTTGCGATGGTGTTTGGACTTGCGGCTGCTTCTACGATCCCATTCGGGTATACATTTGTAACTGTAGTGAATTTTTTATTCTTTGCGAAAACCAAAAAATTTAAGCTTTCCAGCTTTATTCAGGTGTTTATGAGTTTGGCCTTGCCGTTCTTCTTTCAATGGAGTTTAGGAGGGTATGTAAGCAGTGGAATGGTAATGTTATGGTCAATATTAGCCTTGATAGGCTCATTGGCGTTTTATGATACCAAAGCAAGCAGAATATGGATCATACTCTTCATAGGACTGACCATTTTGAGTTATGTCATTGATCCATATTTGGCAAATATTGCTGTGAATATATCAGATTCAGCTTCTCGATTATTCTTCATGCTTAATGGAGTAATCGTTTCTACCGCGGTTTATTTTCTTGTTGTGTTTTTTATTAATATTCGTAATGAAGCGAATGTGGAATTGGAAGAGAAAAATGAAGAAATTGAATTGCAACAGGAAATATTGATGCACCGTACCAAAAGCGTAATGGATTCGATTGCATACGCGAAAAAGATTCAAACAGCGGTTTTGCCATCGCAAGAGCGATTCAACGCAGTGATTTCCGAATCTTTTATCTTATTCAAACCGAAAGATATTGTTTCTGGAGATTTTTACTGGTTAAAAGAAAACAAAGAAGCTACTAAATTTTACTTAGGACTAGCGGATTGTACTGGTCACGGCGTTCCTGGTGCTTTTATGAGTATTTTGATGTCGTCCTTGTTAGAACGAGCTATTCGATCTACTGAATTTCAATATTCTCCCGAAAGAGTGTTAACATATGTTCGGTTGAAATTGATTGAAACATTAAAACAAAAGCAAAACAAGGGGAAAGATGGAATGGATATTTCGCTTTTTTGTTTTGACAAAGAAAAGTACATGCTAAGTTTCAGTGGCGCCTATATGTCCTTGTTTATCTTACGAAAAGGAGGTGAGCCATTGAGAAATATGGATGGTACAGAATATGAAGCTAAAACCACATCTGAAGATTCAAAATTGTACGTAATAAAAGGGACTAAAACCCCGATTGGATTTTATTACGGAAAGGCTAAGGAGTTTAAGTTAAATCAGATTCAAATCCAGAAAGGAGATTTGGTGTATTTAACAAGTGATGGATACGTAGATCAATTTGGAGGAGATAACCCGAAAGAGAATAAGCTTTCACCTAAACGCTTCCGACAAGAAATCATGAACAATTCAGCGCTCCCTGTTTCAGAGCAAGGTGAATTGCTAGAAAAAATGTTTAACGATTGGAGAGGAAGTAGTGAACAAACAGATGATGTTTGCGTGATTGGAGTGAAGTTCTAATTCATTTTCAATTACTTAGTTCGTGGTTTTTACGATACCCAATTCATGGAGCATTTTTAATTAGATTTAATTAATTAATTAATACCCGGCTTTAGCACGTACTTTATCTAATACAGTCGTTGCTACCGCACGCGCTTTTTTTTGCACCAATAGCAAGCATTCTATCAAGTTCAGGGCGATCCGCCATTTAATTCATTGAATCGAATTCGTTCGTTGTTGTATTCATCTAAAATTAATTCCAGCAACGCTTTTTTGGCATGTCCATATCCGAAACCACCTCCCGTATAATTGGAACGCATGCTGTCTATCTGATCATGAGATCCAAGTAATTCATATAACTTGAATACATTACAAGTATCTGGGTTTTTAGGTTCTTCCAAAGGCGTTGAATCAGTTACAATACCCATGACTTGTTTTTTCAATTGCTTTTCTGGTAAAAAAATGTCAATAAAGTTTCCATAGGATTTACTCATTTTCTGTCCATCCGTACCAGGTACGGTCATGATTTGCTCGTCTATTTGCTCCTCTGGAATGACAAATGTTTCCCCAAATTGGTTGTTGAAACGAGTCGCAATGTCTCGCGTCATTTCCAAATGTTGCTTTTGATCTTTTCCAACTGGAACGATTTCCGCATCATACAATAATATATCCGCGGCCATCAATACCGGATAGCTAAATAATCCTGCGTTCACATCATGTAAACGATCCGCCTTATCTTTAAAAGAATGTGCGTTGGAAAGCATAGGGTAGGGTGTGAGGCAACTTAAATACCAGGTCAATTCACAAACCTCAGGAATATCCGACTGTCTATAAAATACATTTTTATCAATATCGAAACCTAAGGCAATCCAAGCAGCAGCGGTACCATATGTATTGGTCCGTAATAATTCTGCATCCTTGATTTGAGTGAAAGAATGAAGATTAGCAATGAACAAAAAAGCTTCATTGTTTGAATTGTTTGAAAGTTCAATTGCGGGTTTCATAGCACCTAAAATATTTCCCAAATGAGGGATTCCGGTACTTTGAACGCCAGTTAGGATTCGGGCCATTCGTAATTTTAATTAGGGGTGTATGCGTAGTTTTTTTCTATTCATTATTTAGGTCGAGTGACTTTAGCACGTACAGAAACCTTTTGAATAGGATTGTTAGGATCATTGGTAATCATAGTTACTTCGTTTCGGACATAACTGAATTTACCAGTTGAATCAAACGTAATTTTAATCTTGCCGGTTGCTCCCGGTTTTATTTTGGTTTTTTTAGATTGAAAAGCTACACAGCTACAAGAAGTAAATACGCTTCGAATAAGTAAAGGGGTATTACCCGCATTTTTATAGGTAAATACGGTTGTAATACTTTCTCCGTCTTGAATACTTCCCAAGTAAATATCCTTTTTATCAAGCGATAAAATGGGGCGATTTGGATCCGCTTTCATGGCTTCAGTGAAATTTTCTTGTACCTGAGCGTTAATGTGAATCTGTTTTATTGGAGTAATATTATCATTGGTTTTAAGCTTAAGTACGGATGTAGTCATTCCAAATTGCGTATCCTTAGAAGCATCATATGTAATTCGAATGTTACCAACTTGTTTGGCTTTTATTGTTTTTGGCTCAAAAGTGACCGAAATATGCGGAGGTAAATCTTCGCCGATAGAAAGTGTCATTTCAGTATTACGCTGGTTGTAAACATTGAAAATTTCGGTCTTAGGTTCATCTGATTTTACCTGGCCCAGATTCATATATTTACTCTTGATTCTAAGATTCCCAATGTTTTGCTTATAAACTTTAACAGGAGTAGTCATTGGAGGTTGAACAAATCCTTTAATTCTAAGTTCTTTCTTTAAGAGCGTTTTTTCAAAATAAATGGTTACGGTTTTATTGAAATTTCCCGGACGATTAGCAGGATCATAAATTGCATCTACATAACCAGTATCTCCAGGAAAAACCGCTTTACGGACCCAAGTAGGAGTAGTACATCCACAAGAGGCTTTAGCGGATTGAATCTTGACGGCCTGTGAACCTTCATTAATGAATAAAAAACGATGTTTTACCGATCCACCTTTTTCATTAACTGTTCCAAAATTGTACGTGGATTCGATGAAATTAAGCTTTTCATTTTCTGCAAAGGCAGATTTACCAGCGATCATAAATAATGTCAATACCGAAATGATGGAAAAGAAATTAACCAAAGGAAATTTTTGCTGGTATTTCATGTAAGAAGGGTTACTTTTGCGCATTATTTTATAAGTATAAATATTCCAGAGTTAATTAATTTAAATTATCTCGAAAAAAACATACGGATTGAGACTGAAAAATGATTCAATCTGTTGTTATATTTTCGAATTAGTCACCACAACAATTGTGCAAATAGTTAAAATTGCTAAGATTATTTTCAAAAATAGTATTTAAATTACAAGGTTGGAAATTAAATAACAACTTTGATCCAAATGTACGGAAAGCAGTCATAATTGGTGCTCCGCATACAAGTAACTGGGATTTTTTCTATGCAGTATTGGCGTTAAAGCATGAACGGATTAAGATTCGGATTATTGC
Organism: Cytophagales bacterium; assembly: GCA_965277185.1. Classification (GTDB taxonomy): domain Bacteria; phylum Bacteroidota; class Bacteroidia; order Cytophagales; family JAHDFW01; genus JAHDFW01. The sequence goes on from CBDICC010000063.1 coordinate 97,734, forward strand.
CAAGAAATCGCTCTTTATATGGCCACTTGGAGGTATTATGCGCGCACTAGGATCCGTCCCAGTAGATCGAAAAAAAAGTCAGAATTTTGTAGATGGAACTACTCAATTATTTAAGGAATCTGAAGAATTATTAATTGGGCTCTCTCCAGAAGGAACCAGAAGCTTGGTGACGAAATGGAAAACGGGATTTTATTATTTAGCAAAGAAGGCAGAAGTGCCAATATATCTTGGTTACATGGATTATGATAAAAAGGAATTGGGGCTCTCGAAACCATTTTATCCCACGGATGACCGAGAGAAAGATTATCTTTATATCCAGCAGTTTTATAAAGATAAAGGAGCTAAAAACAAGGCTAAATGGAGCTTAGAAGGGATAACCAATTCCTAAATTAAGAACAGTAAGTCTCGGGTTATTAAAGAAATTATCAGAAAGCGTAAGTCGATTACCTTCCTCTAGTGCTGGATCATAGACCTTTTTAGCCCAGTCCAACCGAAGTATTAAAAAAGAAAAATCAAATCGAAGACCAAAACCGGCTCCTACACCAATTTGCTTGTAAAATTGATTGGTTTGGAATTTTGATAAATCTTTGGCATCACTATTAATTAACCAAACGTTGCTCGCATCAACAAAAAAGCACCATTCATGAATCCGGACATCTTAAATCTATATTCAATGTTCGATTCTATTTTTATTTCCCCCGGTTGTTCGAAAGAATAGGAAAAGTCAGGTTGACCATTTATTTGAGGAATATAGCTTCCCGGTCCGAGCCGTCGAGGCAACCATGCGCGATTACTATAGGAACCTCCACTAAAGAAGTACTTTTCATATGGTAGGGCAGTAGACATTCCTGTAGGTGTAGCGATCCCTACACTGATTCGCGAAGCCAACATGTTTTCCTTTTTTAAAGGAAGATAGTACCTGAAATCAACCAATCCCTTCAAGTATTGGAATACGTCTAGTCCCAGAAACGTGTTTTGGCTATTTCCGATCGCAGAGTTAATGGTGCTGATTAATGATCCGCCTGATTCAGCACTTAATCTTAAATACCTAGAGCGTTTAGTTTTTCCAAATTCATAATCATTGTATACAAATGAAATAGGGAAACTAGTTACAATGGAACGGTTAAAACTTAGAAATAAATTGTTGCCGTTTAGAGCCAAAGTGTCTAGATAATTTATAAAAGCCTGTGACTTTTCTGTCGTATTTACTACGGATAATTCAAAAGGGGTAATAGAAAAATGTTTATGTGGACCATTTTGCCAGCTATATTTAAACGAAGACGTGATGTTGGTTCGCCTAAATTCAGGTCGAAGCAAATAGGAATAACGAGATGATATTCTTGTTTGGGGGTGAATGTTGATTGACTTTGGGCTTAACCTTATCGGGCTAAAAAAATAAGGGAAGGTTAACGAGAGACTGGACGCTAATTCCTGACTTCGGTAGACTAGTTCAGAACTTAACGGACTGGTTTGACCTTCTATTAAACCCTGAAATCCAATTTCAAAAATATCGGCACGATTTAATAGGTTTCTTGTTTTAAAACTAACGTTCCCGTAAGGTCCCGGTAGGGTTTGAAAAACATTAACTCCTAATTCTGTGGAAATTTGATTTTTTGGAAAAGGCGTTGTTTTTATAATACAAGATATAGTGGTGTCGTTATTTTCAAAATAACTGATATTGATGAATTTGAACAAGTTAAGATTCGCTAGATTCTTTTGTGATAATAACGTCTTCTCAAGATTATAAAGGCTGTCAGGAAGTACGAAGACTTTTTCTTCTAAAACTCTCCGTACAAATGCTCTGTTATTGGTGTGGTACTCAATTTGATCGTAAATATAGTTACGCATCATCTTGTGATGCCTGCCGACATGTCCAGTATTAAAAAGAACTTTGCGAATTTTAAATAAACTTAGTGAGTCCTTTACAGGGATTTGAATCAAAGTATTTACACGTACTAGATTGTTACCTAAGGTAGAATCTAATTCAAAACGGATGTACTTTCGACTAAAATGGAAATATCCATTGTTTTTGAATAAACGATATAGTCGCTCCCGTTCCTGTTCAAAATAAGAAGTTTTAAATACTTTTCCCTCCTGAATGTAAGAGTCGTCTATGTTTCGATCAACCAATCTTTTTAACTCTTGCGGTTGTACGGAAGGAACATTAGTCTCAATAATAAAAGGTTTGTTGGGTTGGAAACGATAGCGCAGTTTAACCCTTTTTCGACGAACTTTAGTTACCTCCTCAACTTGCCCATTCAGATAGCCGTTAGCAAACATATAATTGCCAAATTGTTCAAGCGTTTTTTCCGTAAGTGATGTATCATAAATAACAGGAGGTTCTCCTACAACGCGCATTAACCAATTACCACCTTTTTGAACTGCAGATTGTTTCCCTTCAGTAACTTTGATCTTTTTGGAAAGACGAAGTGATTTTGAAGAATCATTTTTATATACGATAAGTTTTTTTTGAAGACGCGCTAACTTTTGATCAAAGCGCGCACTTGCATGGGTACTGTCATATAAGGAACTCCCTACATTATATATTCTTAAATAAGGGGTCCGACCGAATACCTTTCGATTTGGGTTTTGGCGAACCAAGTCTTCCAAGTCATACGAGCTAAGTTTTCCAATATTGTCAAGTTTGACTTTATGTAATAATAATTCATGTTCTTGCAACCTTCTTGTTCTAGAACATGAAAGGAAGCAGATATTAATTAATATAAGAAATAGAGTAGTATATTTAAGCTTTAGCTTCAAATCGGGCATCGGATGAACACAGTCACAAATAAATGGAAAAAACTTATCAAATCATTGCATTCCAAAAAACATCGCAAAAATAATGGATTGTTTTTAGTTGAGGGGGAGAAAAGTTTTTTTGAATTAGTTAAAAGTGAGTTAGTTATTAAGTATGCCATTGTTTCTGATTTAACCAAAGAAGGAATTGCAGATTCAGTAAATCCATTGGTTGAAATAGTGGAAGCTCCTCCTTCGGAGATTAATGGCCTTTCAACTTTGGCGAACAACTATTCCGCTCTGGCGGTTGTTGAGATCCCTGAAATGCAGATTCCTAATCCCCAAAGTTTGGGCAATCTGACTTTAATGTTGGATGGAATTAAGGATCCGGGTAATTTGGGGACTATTGTTCGTACGGCAGATTGGTATGGAATAAAGAATATCCTTTGTTCAACGGATTGTGCTGACTTTTATAATTCAAAGGTAATTTCAGCTACTATGGGCTCATTTACTAGATTAAGACCTGTATATGTTGAGTTGGAAGACTTTTTAGAGCTCCTTTCTTCTGCTATAGAGGGAGATAAAACTCAAAACATCTTTGGTGCGTTTATGGATGGCGAATCCGTTCATCAAATTTCGAATCTTGCACAAAGATCATCCATCTTAATTATGGGGAACGAGTCGAATGGTATCAGTGACTCATTAGTTCCGTATCTGACCGATAAGATCAGTATTCCTGGAGCTGGTACAGCAGAGTCTTTGAATGTAGCAATGGCTACTTCTATCTTATGTGATAATCTGGTTAGACTCTCTAAATAATTGTAATTCTTCAAACACTATTTTTTTTTTTTGAACTTGGTATTGCATCAAATGCCTAATTGTATGACTTTTTCATTAAAAAGAGGAAATAGGTGCTATTTGCTTAAAACAAGCTTGGTTTTAAACGTAATTGGGCTGATTAGGCAATGGAGCGCTATTATTGTCTTATTTACGTTAAGTCGTATTGGTTTGTATGTTGAATGAATGACTTCTACGAATTTTAAGTAAATGTTTCGTTTTTATTGTACTTTATATAGAGGATATTAGATAATAGTAATTTTTACAATAAGGTGTTAAAAATTATTCCGATTGGTATAATTCGATGTCAATTAGAATGGTTTTGAATTTAGTTAGGAATGTTGTTGATTATATACAATGTTTTTTGTCAGTTATTTACGAAACTAATATGGTTAAAATGTGGTATAAATAGGTTAAAAAAGTGGATTTTTGAAAACGTTGTAAAAATGATATGATTTTTTTCTGTTTCGAAACTTCCTTATCAAAATTCAAAAAAAACAGTCTTCTTGGGATATGTTAAAGTTAATGTTAGAAAAATCCTAATTTCTTCATTTGTTCAATGACTTATAAAAAATCATGCAAATTTGTATCTTAAAAAAATATTCATTAAATCGGGAATGATTTTACCACACACACACATTATTATGAAGAAAATTTTACCATTATTTTTGAGTGTTTTGGCACTCAATTTCGGTTATGCTCAGCAGCGATCCTGTGGGACAATGGACCATCTGCATCAGCTGAATCAATCGCATCCAAGATCAGATGATCAGATGCAAAAAATTGAACAGCACACCAATCATTTTATACAACAAGTAAGCAGTTCGCAGGCACGTGCCGCTGAAACGGTTATAAGTATACCTGTAGTTGTTCATGTGGTATATGGTAGTTCTGGACAAAATATTTCAGATGCGCAAATTCAATCTCAAATTCAAGTTTTGAATGAGGATTTTAGAAGATTAAACTCAGATGCTTCCAATACACCATCTGCTTTTGCAAGTATAGCTGCCGATATTCAAGTTGAATTTTGTATGGCTTCAATAGATCCCAATGGCAATGCAACGAATGGAATAACAAGAACAAGTACAAATTCATCCTCATTTGGTACCAACGATTATGTGAAATATGATCAATATGGAGGTAAAAATGCATGGGCTACAGATAAGTATCTTAATTTATGGGTTTGTAACATGGCAGGATCTACGCTTGGATACGCTCAATTTCCGGGAAGTGGTTCAGCTGCAACGGATGGAGTAGTTATTTCATATAAGTATTTTGGAAGAGGAGGATCAGCACAAGCTCCATTTAATAAAGGAAGAACGGCAACACATGAAGTAGGGCACTGGTTAAACCTTCGACATATTTGGGGAGACGGAGGTTGTTCATATGATGACTACGTAAACGATACGCCACTTGCTGGAAATGAGCATTATGGATGTCCATCATGGCCAACTTCAACTTGTAGTTCAAACGATATGTATATGAACTACATGGATTATGTAGATGATGCATGTATGAATCTTTTTACGACTGGACAAAAGAATCGAATGAGAGCATTGTTTGCATCTGGTGGGTTTAGAGAGAGTTTACTTTCATCTCAAGCATGTGGTTCTGGGACAGGAAATAATCCTTCCTACTGTGCTACCAATGGAAAAGATGCATCCTACGAGTGGATCGCAGGTGTTCAGGTTGGTACGTTAAATCATACTTCTGGAACAGACGGAGGATATAAGGATAATACCTCAATCTCGGTTAATATGAATACGGGAGGAACCTATAATGTAAATCTGACTCCTGGATTTGCCAGTGGTACCTATAATGAGTATTGGAAAATATGGATTGATTATAATCAAGACATGGACTTTGATGATGCGGGAGAATTGGCTTTTGACGCTGGTTCAATGTCTACAGCGGCAGTATCGGGAAATATTACGGTGCCATCGGGTGCAACAGCTGGAGCAACGAGAATGCGTGTATCTATGAAGTATAATGCTGCTCAAACAGCTTGCGAATCGTTTGGATATGGAGAAGTGGAAGATTATACGGTTAATATATCTACAGTTACCCCTTGTAACACGCCTACAGGTTTATCTGCAAGTAATATCACGCATAATAGTGCAACGACGAATTGGAGTTCCGTATCGGGGGCTGTCAATTATACATTGGAATATAAAGCAACGAGCAGTAGCATTTGGATTAATGCTGGATCAGCTACATTGACGGGCTTATCTCCAAATACGAACTATGAATGGAGAATTCGAACGAACTGTAGTTCTGCAAATTCAGCCTACTCCAGTTCCCAAAGTTTTGCAACAATCTCAGAACCTTGTAATATACCTTCAAACGTTAACAGTTCCTCCATTACGACCAATTCAGCATCCGCTACCTGGACTGCGGTAAGCAATGCAGCTTCTTATTCGTTTAGTTATAGAGTTTCAGGATCTAGTACTTGGACCAATTCAACGGTTAGTACAAACTCCAAAAGTTTGACAGGATTATCGTCCGCAACAACGTATGAATATAAGGTTAGGACCAATTGTAGTACTACATCTAGTAATTATTCTTCTACATTGAATTTTACAACGGAGGATGATACACCAGTACAAACGGGGTATTGTACATCTGCAGGAACGAATTCTTCGTACGAATGGATTGCGAATGTGACGGTGGGAGCACTTAATAATTCTACTGGAACAAATGGAGGGTATGCTGATTTCACATCAACCGAACTGGACGTAGAAAAAGGATCTTCTTATGCGGTATCTTTATCACCTGGATTTTCAGGGAGCACGTACGAGGAGTATTGGAAGATATGGATTGATTACAATCAAGACGGTGATTTTTCAGATGCGGGAGAATTGGTATACGATGCAGGAAGTATGTCTACTGCAACTGTTAGTGGAAGTATTGCAATTCCGTCAACCGTTTCGACAGGTAGAACTAGAATGCGTGTATCAATGAAGTATAATGGAGCACAAACAGAATGTGAAACATTTGAATATGGAGAAGTGGAAGATTATACGGTAAATGTGAACGATCCTGCTCCTGTTTTAAGCTATTGTTCATCGCAAGGAAATAGTGTATCTGATGAGTGGATTGCACGAGTGAAAGTAGGAACGATTGATAACACAACAGGTGCTAATGGAGGATATGAAGATTTTACTTCTCTTAGCACAACACTTTCAGCTGGAAGTGCATATGGAATTACTTTGACACCAGGATTTAGTGGGAATGCATACAATGAATATTGGAAGATATGGATTGATTTAAATCAAGATGGTGATTTTAGTGATGCAGGGGAGGAAGTTTATTCTTCCGGAGGACTTTCTAATACCACTGTAAATGGGACGCTTACAGTGCCTTCTACCGCAGGAGCATTAACAACGAGAATGCGTGTATCAATGAAATATAATGGAGCGCCAACCGCATGTGAGGCATTTGATTATGGAGAGGTAGAGGATTATACTGTAACGATTGTTTCAAATGGAAACACTAATTCAGCAAAAGTGTTTGAAACACCTGAGGACGCTGAATTGTCAAACAATAATCCTTCATTTGATTTGAATGTTTTTCCGAATCCAGCTACAGATCGAGTTACATTTAATGTTACAAACCAAGCTCAATCTAATTTAAGTATTTCAATATTTGATATGCAAGGAAGAGTAGTGTATCGCTTGAATAATAAAATGGAACAAACGCAATTGTCAAGATCAATTTCTGTGAATGATTTACCAAATGGTACCTACCAGGTAGTAGTTCAAAATGAAAAGGAAACAAGAGTAGAAAAATTAGTAGTTCTGCACTAAATAAAACAATTGATTATTGCTGGAATGTAATTTGAATCAATATTGAATTGACTTCTCTGATTAAATTACAATAGACAATACACTTTTACATCTGTGAACATAAGGTCGCGAAATCATTCAATAATATTGAATTGGTTTCCGACCTTATTTTTTTGAAAAACGTTCAATTCTAATTGGATAAAAAGATGTTAATCCGTCGTAAACTACTGTTCTTTCAAAGGACGAATTGAGATTTGAAGTGCATTTAAGAATCTAAATCTCGGAAGCATTAGTATAATTTAATAGGATAATGCATGCATCTGAGGATCTGTTGTTTTAAAGATGAGGTATCTAATCTACAACTCATGACTTTTGATAAAGATCTATTTTTAGGCTGAAAAATGGCTAAAAAAAAAGGAGCAATCAACAGATTGCTCCTTTTTAATAAATGACTTTAATGATTTACCTCCAGAGTTAGATGTCTGGCTTATTTCATTATAAAGAAATAATTAATTAATATTCAATTTAAATTCTGAAACGTAAGAATCCCGTACTCAATGATAAAGTAGGTCCTGTATTTGTAAAGAAAGTGTATACATCCCGAGAAGCCACACCCATTTCCCATGTTCCATTTCCAATGTCAATAGTGATTCCGGCAGGAAGGTTAAATCCATAACTACCTCCAAAAACAATACCTGAGGAAATATTTAACCATTTCAATATACTGATGTCACCTCCAATACCTACCATCGGCTTTCGATAAGCACCCGCTACTTTATTCAAAGGAAGTACGATGTCACCCCCAACTTCAACTTTACGATCGTCTGAAAGTTCATGGGTGAAACTAACACCCGCACGCGCAACAGTAGGTAAATTTACCTTTTTCGATTGAATTTGACTCCATTGAACGACTCCTTCATTTGATGTGAAATCTGCCGCCCCTTCAAACAAATTGTAATTATCCAATCCTTGTGAACTAAGGTCAAATAACTGAATATCTTCCACTGCATAAATATTTCGATCATAAGTTACTGATCCAATATCCGTCACCGCAAATCCTATGTCTAATTCTCCTAAAAGAATGTTGAATCCAAGATCTAATCCCATTCCAGTTCCAACAGCTTCTGGCAATACTCCAAACAAACCATCATTGATGGTGTCTAATTCTCCAATTCCAGAACTACCAAGTCCTCCATAATTAACAGGGATTCCTGGAGACATTGCTACATATGAATCGGTGAAGGAACCGTTTTCTACATTCAAATCCATGCTAGCAATTCCTTGAATATACTTGATACCTACACCTCCATAAAGTTTTGCGTTTTCGCTTAGCTCAAATTCTCGACCGTAGGTTAAATTGTATTCTTTATACCAGTTCAGAGACATTCTTGTACCGTCGAATAACTCAGAAAGTAATTGGCCTTGTGCTGAATCAACCAATCCTCTTACAATATCATTTGGGTCTATGCCAGCCAAAGAATCAGGATCATTCGGGATGGTTAATCCACTAGTTAATTCTACCTGATCAAAGTAGCTTGCATTGTATCCAAGAAAAAGCATTTCTGAGAAGTTTGAGTTAAACTCGGAATACCAGGATATACGATCTTTTACTGTGAAACCTATTCCTCCAAATTTTTCATTATAGACCGAAAAACCGATATTCAAAAGGTCAAAGTTCATCGCTAAAGGAGATTGAACAAAATCCGCAGCAGCCTGCGCTTTTTGCTCTGTTGTAAATGAAGTTGTATCTCCACTTCCCAATCCAAATACCATACTCCTCAAATCAGGCTTAGCTAATGCTTCAGAGTAGATTGACGCACCAAATTCAGTTAATCCAAGAGAAATGTTCTTACCTTCATATTTGGGCTTCATACCTAAGTTGGCAGGATTTAAGCCAATGGCTTCATAATCCGAAGCGAAAGTTGTCGCTACGCCACCTCGTCCAGTAGAGGTAAAAGAACTTTCCTCTCCTTGTGCTATGACACTCGTTATACTAAAAAGGCCTAGTGCTGCCAAATAAACAACTTTCTTCATATCAAATAGTTAGTTTCTAATTTGTTTTTTTAATGTAGACAAAGATAACCCATCATTTCCGCCTATTAAAACATACAATATATTAATTTATTTTTAGGTCGTGTGCAATGCGATCGATTTTTTCATCTAAAGCGCTGTTAACCTCATCATATGCTTCTTTTGTTACCAATGGCGCATTTACACTCACATAAAACTTGATTTTTGGCTCAGTTCCACTTGGTCGAACCGAAATATCTGAACCATCTTCGGTCTTAAATTTAAGTACATTAGATTTTGGAAAACCAACAAGATCCAAAGAAGTTTTGGAAACAGTATCATGTGTTTTTTGCAACTGATAATCCCGAATTTCGACCACCTTGGATCCGCCTAATGAAGTAGGAGGGCTTGTTCGAAATTCCGTCATCATATTGGCGATCTCTTCAGCTCCTGTCCGCCCTTTGCGAACCAATGGAACCATATGCTCTTTGTAAAAACCAAGTTCCATATAAATGTCCATCAAGACATCAAAAAGTGATTTGTTGTTTTCTGTGGCCCATGCCGTCATTTCAGCGACTGCTGCGCATGAAGCTACGCCATCTTTATCGCGTGCATAATCACCTAACATATAACCGTAACTTTCTTCGCCTCCGCATACAAACTTCTCAGTTTCTTCTTTATCACGAATAACCTTTGCAATGTGTTTAAATCCAGTTAAGGTCTCATAAAATTGAACGTCGAAATGCGCAGCTATTTTTTCCATGATTGGAGAAGTGACAATGGTAGAAACAATATATTCATTGCCTTGAAAACGATTATTCTCTTTCCATGCCGTTAGAATGTAATAAAAAATGATTGCACCAGTTTGATTTCCGTTAAGCAAGACATAGTCTCCTTTATGATCTTTTAGACCAACTCCCACACGATCTGCATCAGGGTCAGTGGCCATGATTATATCTGCATTGAGTTCTTCTCCCATTTTCAATGCTTTGCTCATAGCTTCTCGTTCCTCCGGATTTGGAAAGACGACAGTAGGAAAATCACCATCCGGAATGGCTTGCTCTTCTACCACATTTACATTGGTGAATCCTAAGTGTTGTAAAACGGGGGGAATCATTGTAATTCCGGTACCATGAATTGGAGTATATACAATTTTTACATCGTGCTGCTTTCGGATAATATCTTTATTGATGATAATATTAGATACTTCTTGAATATAGGCGGCATCAATTTCTTCTAATACTGGTACTAGTAGATCTGCATTCCCTTCAAAGCGAATTTCATTATTGGATGAGATGGCTTTTACCTCATCAATAATATTGGTGTCATGAGGAGTTAAAACCTGAGCTCCATCATTCCAATATGCTTTATAACCATTATATTCTCTTGGATTGTGGGATGCTGTAATGACAACACCTGATTGACATCCGTAATGTCGGATCGCATATGATAATTGGGGTGTTGGACGTAATTCGGTAAAGAAGAATACTTTTATGCCATTTGCGGTAAAGATATCTGCTACGATACGTGCAAAAACATCAGAATTATTCCGGCTATCATGAGCTATTGCTACTTTCTTTTCATCGTTAGGAAATGATTTAATGATGTAGTTTGCAAGGCCTTGTGTAGCAGCACCAACGGTATATTTGTTCATTCGATTTGAACCGATTCCCATAATACCGCGAAGTCCTCCGGTACCAAATTCTAAATCTTTGTAAAAAGCGTCAGTTAACTCTTCCTCATTACCCTCTTTTAAAGATTGACGAAGAGTGTCTTGCGTTTTCTGGTCATATTCCTCCGTGAGCCAGCGATTAATTTTATCTTGAACTATTTGCTCCATAATGTATTATTTGATCCCAAATATAATGCTTTTAACGTTGTTTTATTTAGTAATTAAATTACTTTTTGATTATCGAATTCGTAAAAATAAAACTACCTTGCAAAGACGAGATATCGCACAGATTTGATTGAAATCAAACATTTTTACGAATGAATAGATTGAATAATGGCATCAAATAGAATTCTAATGTAGTTTTGTAGAGGTGGTATTCGAAAAAGGATAGTTTCGAATGATCTCAATTGAAAGGATAGGTGGGGTGAAAAGAAGATTGAGTTGGTAGAAAGAATCAGCTTAATGACTAGTGGCATTTATAGAATAGGATAAAAGAGAATATGGCAAAGGTTTTAGTAGTGGATGACGAACAGGTTATTCGAAATACGTTGAAAGAGATATTGGAACATGAAAATTACGAAGTAGATGTTGCAGTAGATGGGATGGAAGCAATGAAAATGCTATTGGATAAGGAATATAACGTTGTTTTATCAGATATTAAAATGCCCAAAATGGATGGGATGGAATTGTTGGAGACCATTCAAGAAAAGGGAATTGATACTTCCGTAATTATGCTTTCGGCCCACGGAAATATTGAAATAGCCGTAGATGCGACTAAGAAAGGAGCGTACGATTTTCTGGAAAAGCCGCCAGATTTGAATCGATTGTTACTTACAGTTCGAAACGCAATGGATAGAACTGATTTGGTCACACAGACAAAGGTGTTGACAAAAAAGATCAAAAAGAATGACCAGATTGTTGGTGACTCAGAAGGAATAAAAGAAGTTTTAGAACAAGTAGAGAAAGTGGGGCCTTCCAATGCCCGAGTTTTGATTACAGGAGCGAATGGTGTCGGAAAAGAGTTAGTGGCAAGAGCGATTCATTCAGCATCTGATCGCGCAAAATCTAAAATTATTGAGGTGAACTGTGCCGCAATTCCGCAAGAATTGATTGAAAGTGAATTGTTTGGACATGAAAAAGGAGCATTTACTTCTGCTGTAAAACAGCGAATTGGTAAATTCGAATTAGCCAATGGAGGCACATTGTTTCTAGACGAAATTGGAGATATGAGTTTGTCTGCTCAAGCAAAAGTACTTCGTGCACTGCAGGAAAATAGAATTACCCGAGTAGGAGGGGATAAGGATATTAAGGTGGATGTTCGAATATTAGCAGCAACCAATAAAGACTTAAAGCAAGAGATTTCTGAGAAAAAATTTAGAGAAGATTTATATCATCGATTAAGTGTAATCTTAATAAAAGTACCAGATTTAAAAGATCGACGTGATGATATTCCTTTACTTGTCGAACGCTTTTTAAGCGATATTTGTAAGGATCACGGAATTCAACCCAAAGCGATAGATAAAAAAGCTATTGAACATCTCAGGAAACAAGAATGGACTGGGAATGTAAGAGAATTACACAATGTCGTTGAGCGATTGATTATTTTAAGTAATGAAACGATTACGCTTGCAGATGCAGAGAAGTATACTTGATGTAGACTGAATAAATCAATCGACAGGGGGATTATCTATGTTAAGACGATAAAAGAACTGATTAGGATGAGCGGACGTATGATAGAATATGATGCCGACATCTTTTTTGAAAATGGTTGTGATATTGAAAAACGTAGTTTGATCAGGTCTGCTTTGGTCAGAAAAAGAAACCACTGCCATATCATCGCTTCTGGAAATCATGCATTCGGTACAATGTATCCCAAGTGAATCAATGCTTGCAAACTCATAGGTTATAATTCGGGTTAATCTTAACGAATCTAAAGAGTCAGCGCTAAGTTTATAGGATAGTTGCATTTCATGAGGTGTTTGGTCTTGAAAGTTAAAGATTCCATTATGGATCGATGCTTTTGAAGGATTCATGTTCTTGTTGCTATCTGGTTCAAAAATGTAATTTTCCAATAAAGCATATTGATAATTTATACCAAATGTTTCTCTGGTATAACTAAGAAGCGAATAATCCGGATGCATCCAAGTGGAAGTAACTTCGAATGTACTATCATTCACTCTGAAAGTATTTTGATAGCACATGATGTCAATCTGCATACTATCTGAAGCGAATCTCAATGTGAAAGAGGATTCTTCCGTTGAATCTGAAATATAATCGATTAAACGAGGGTATGATTTTTTTTTCAGTGCTACAAGAGAGGAAGCAAGCACTCAACGAAAAAGTAATTATAAATAAGTTGAACTTCATGTAAACACTAAAACCGATACGAAAAGTCGCATCGGTACATCAGTGATATGATTGACAGCCGTGTATTCAATAAAGAATCACGACAAACTTAATTAAACGCGTTCTGTTTGCTCTACAACAAGCTCAGTATCGTCCACTTTCTTCATTTGTTTATCCTCTAATTTCATATAGGTTGGACACGTGTATCCACCTGAACAAGAGGAAATTACAGCTACGCTAGCTGCTACTGTCAAAGCGATAAATACTTTCTTCATAACTATTTTGTTTATAAATTCTTAGGTTCTCTAACGCAAAGTAGCAAAAATGGTTTCAAAAACAAAAATGTTTCCTTGTTAATTTATGTATGGACTAACCATGGATTTAGATAAAATTAACTTGCAATGTACAAAAAATACATTATTTTTGGTAGAATAAAAATTTGGACTATACTACATTATGGGGGCAAAAAGAGAATTTTTTGAAGATTTTATTAACAATTTGTTTCAAGTTGAGCTTAAGATTGTCAATAATCTAAGTCCTAAATTGCACGACTCTGAGCGAAAATTGTTTGAGGAAGTGTATACTCAAATGTCTCAACAAGGTGTTTATCACGAAACCAATTCAGCTGAAAAGCGGATAAAGAACCGATTGAAGAATAAGATTGTTTCTTTTTTAGAGTCGAGAGACATTATTCTTAGAGACAGGGAGTTAAGAAAAGACTTGGTAGAGGATATCAGTTTTTATAATGTTAATCAAATCAAAAAACATCTTCGAAAGATGTTGAAACGTCGAACTAACATCGACAACATACACTCCTTTTTAATGGTGTTTGATGAATTGCGTAATTTTTACTTCAAAGTAAAAGAGCAAAATGAGATCAAGAACTATTATGAAATGCTGGAAGAAAACTTGCCTATGATCGATACGAATCTGGCTGCTTCCTACTTTTTAAGGGAATTAGATTTAGATTTATCCATGAAGGATGGTCTTCATCGAGTAGAAACCAAAGTGAAAAAACTTGAATTGTTGATCGAAAATCCATTGTTGATAGATGGATATCGTTTTCGACTTTCAAAAATTCTATGTGAACATAAGATACAAACAAAGGAATGGGAGGATGCTAAATTAATAGCGCAAAGAATGGAATCAGAACTGGAAAACGGAATGTTTTACAGTCGAGAGAATATTTCAAAATTATACTCCTTGTTTGTAAGTATTTATAACCAAACGTATGATGAAGGGCGCTATCAATTTTATCTGGATGAATTAGGTAAAAGTAGCGAAGATGCAGGATTCTTAGAAAAACAAATCTTGAGTTTGAGTACCAAAATGAATAATGGTAGCGGATTTGTTTCTAAAGAGATGCTTAGTCAAGCGGAAAAGCTTTCAATTAATTCCGATTCAGAACGAATTAAAATTTTCCTACGAATGGTGCGGACTCAATACCACATTCAAAATAAGGAATTTTCGAAGGCGAAAAGTTATAATGATATTTTCTTTGTAGATATTCACAATAACCAAGTACGTGAATTTTTAGATCAGATTTATATTCAACGTTTCATCATACTATATAATCAGAAAAAATATGATGAAATCGTTGGGCTATTTAATAACAAAATTACGCAGCGTCGTTTCCTTACTATAGAACGTAGAGGTCAATTGCTTATATACCCAAATATAATTTACGATTTGGCAATGTTTAAGCTAAGAGAGCAAGACCAGGAGACGGCATTCAGTAACTTATATAGGATGCTTGATTATTATCAGTATAACAACTTCTTAAGCTGTTATGCGGTGCTGCATGAAAGTATTAAGTTAATATTTGATGGGCTAACCTTGGATGAGCGTCAATCGTTAAAATTGAAACAGTTAAATAAGATCATTGAGGAAACCATTGGGAATTTTTAGATTAGCAACAGAGGGTCTAACCTGACGTTTTTTTAATCAATGTAGTACGGAGATTAAACTTGAGAAAAGTTTAATCTCCGTTTTTTTTGTAGATCGAAATTAAGATCGTCTTCAAATCAATAATTGAATTGTTAACTTCAATTTTATTTTTCATAGCAAAGATGAACCGTTAATCTTGAATCATCATACTGTTTTTATCGCGCAGAAGGATCTATTAATAAGCGTATTCAGTATTTTTTAATAAGTGAATTATTGTATTAATACAATTTAAATTAACTGGAGGGTATTTGTTTTAAATCGACAGTTGAAAAAAAATAAAATTCAAGGAAATAGAATGAATTCAGTGGGACAGAATGATTTAACTTCCAACCTAATCTATGTATGAATCTATTATTTTATCCAAACGTAAGGCACACATTTATTTAAAATAGGAGAAGAAAAAGCATACACATGTAACCTGATAAAATAGATATGTTAATCACCTTCAAGATGATTAACATATACTAACTAGCTAACCTAGTTAGTGTAAATTATAAGAGTTTTATTAAGTGTTTACGAGTGCGTACGTAATGGAATTAAAGAGAAGTATGGATCTCACCACCTTGTTCACCATCTTCTGATGACTGCTCCTTATCTTCGTCCGACTCTACTTGAGCATGCATTTCAGCTAAAATTTCTTTGCCTAGGTACTTGTCAATAAGACTGTGAGCCAGATATATTACAGGTGTTAACACGAATGCTACTACTACTTTGTAAATATATCCTAATGTAGCCCAACCAAGTACTACACTCATGACCGGATGAGGATTCCCAATTGCCATTGGTACAAGATAAAAGGCAATTACCAAAACGATATAACTGTCAAATCCCTGAGATATTAAAGTAGAACCCGTAGCACGAAGCCAGATGTGTTTTCCATTAGTAAGATTTTTGAACCATTGGAAGAGATATGCGTCTAACAATTGTCCTACTAAAAATGCAATTAAGGATCCTATTATAATTCCAATTCCAGAACTAAGAATTCGATTAACCCAGTAATTGATATCACCTAAGTAAATTTTATTACCAAGTTCGTCAAGCATTGGCTTGTTGTCAGGGCCTAATTTATATAGATTAAGGTCAATCCAAGATTGAGGTGCAGGTAGAATAGAGGTGATAAATAGGAAGATAAATACATAGGAGATCATAAAAGCAGTCAGAATACTTATTTTCCGAACACCCGCCTTTCCAAAGTATTCATTCATGACATCTGTCATGATAAACACTACGGGCCATAAAATATAACCCGCCGGAAGATTAAACCCCTCACTATTGAATAAAGGCATCGGAATTTGCTTAATTCCTATCAATGCCTCAAATGAGAACATCTTAACACCAATGATTTCTGCGGTAACAGCACTTGTTAAAAATATTGCTGCAAGAACTAAGTAAAGACTTACCCGCTTATCTACTAGAAATGATTTTGATTCGATTTTGCCTAATTTTAAATTTCAAACGTAACACCTTCTACAGCCAGATAGGAATCATTAAATTCCTCCTTTGACTCAGCTAATATAGGGGATAATTCTTTATATCGCGCAGAAAAATGTCCAATAATTAATTTTTTCACATTTGCCTTATGAGCGATTTCACCAGCTTGTTTTGCGGTGGTGTGATTTGTGACCTCTGCACGATCTACTAATTCATGCAAAAAAGTAGCTTCATGATACAACGTGTTAACATTAAAGATGATTTCTTCTAAGCCATCGTAAGGCTTTGTGTCTGAGCAGTATGCAAATGACCTAGCCTCTTTTGGGGCTCGTGTTAATTTATCATTTACATAACTTTTTCCACCTATTGTTATATTTTTTCCCGAGCGTAATTCATCATATTGATGCAGTGCAATTCCCTCCGGAAGATTTTCAGAAATAATTTTTCGACCTTTTTGTTTTTCCTTAAATAAAAATCCAGAGCAGGGTATTCCATGAACTAAAGGGATCGAATATATTTCCAATTCCTCATTTTCGTACAATTTAGAATGATTAGTAGTATCGATTAAATGAAATACTAATTCGAATCTTAAAAAGGAATAGGAGTGCTTTAAAATAGTAACGAGGATTTGGTCTAAACCAGGCGGACCATAAAGATGTAGTTTTTTTGTTCGACCATTTAAGTGCATGGTAGAAATCAACCCCGGTAGTCCAAAAAAATGATCTCCATGCAAATGTGAAATGAATATGCGTTCGATTTTATTGGTTCGAATTCCATATTTCATGATCTGAATTTGGGTACCTTCTCCACAATCAATAAGAAAAAGTTTACTGTTGTGATTTAGTACTTGTGCACTTTGATTTCTTCCAAAGGCTGGAGTCGCAGAAGATGTCCCTAATATGGTTAATTCAAAAGTCACGTAAATAGGAGTGAGATCAATTTAATGTAAAATGAGTCTTGTCGAATGCAAGCCTTAAATGAAGTCCTAAAAAATACAACGATGTAAGTTGAAAACCGATATTCAAAAAAGGGCGTTTAGCCGGAATACAGCTAATTATACATGAAATGTTGCTTATTAGCTTTAACGGTATGATATAATTAGTCGGACTAGAAGTCCGACTATCATTCAAAGTGGGAAACTTTGTTGTTGCTTAAGCCTTTCCCTTTTCCTCTGATTTAATATCAGATTCTAGTTCATGCAAATGTACAGCTTCAACGGCTTCTTCTACAGTTGGAACAATATTGAGCACTTCATTTAACTGTGATATAGTAATTAATTTACTCACGTGCTCATTCAGTGCAGCAAGAATTAACGCACCATCATTATTTCCACATAAACGATTTGCCACTAAAATAGAACTTAGTCCAGAAGAGTCGACATATTTAACCTGAGATAAATCCAAGATTATATGCTTGGTCCCTTCCGCATTTAAATTTATGAATTCAGTTTTTAAATCAGGTGCAGCAGTAGTATCCAACTTCTCTAGCTCCGGCTTCAGTATCGTGTACGTGTCACGTTTATCAACAGAAAATTTCATGTTTGCTTTGTATAGTTCTTGTATCTAAAAATCAATTACAATGCGTATGTAAAGATCACATCCTTTTCAGAAATGAATTCTAACATCGCCTAATTAATACAAATCTAAAATAATCTGCTAAGGATGACAAGATTAACGTTACAATATCTCCTATTATTCCCTAAATCTAAAGATATGAGTATATCAAGCCAGATAAAATGAGGCACATTTGATTTGAAATGAAGTGCAAAGGCAAAAATTGAAGAGAAAGGAAGTTTATTTACGGAAGAAAATAATCCGAGACGCGCTGATTCAACTTTTGAAATAGACTTCTATATTAGATTGCATTTCATTCTGCCGATGTTCATTATCATGTGCGGTGAAGCTTTCACCCGTTATCTTTTCAAACAATTCAATGTAACGATCAGAAATCAATTTCACGCGCTCATCAGACATGTCAGGTACATTTTGGCCGTCTTTACCCTGGAATCCGTTTTCAATTAGCCATTGTCGAACAAATTCCTTAGAAAGTTGTCGCTGTGGTTCATCTTGATCTTGTAATTCTTGATAGGTGTCAGCGTAAAAGTATCTGGATGAATCTGGAGTATGTATTTCGTCAATCAGAATTATTTGATCTTCAAATTTGCCAAATTCATATTTAGTATCTACTAATATTAATCCTTGTGCATCGGCTAATTCAGATCCACGATTGAATAAAAGCTGCGTATAGTTTTCCAATTGTATATACTCAGATTCTTTTACTAAGCCTTGGGATATGATTTCTTCCCTAGAGATGTCCTCATCGTGCCCTTCTTGAGCTTTTGTTGAAGGAGTAATGATAGGAGTAGGAAGTTTGTCATTCTCTTTCAAACCATCCGGTAAACTTACGCCACACAACATTCGTCTGCCAGCTTTATATTCCCTCCAAGCATGTCCCGCAAGATATCCTCTAATTACCATTTCAACAGGATATGGATCACATTTTTTGCCTATAGTTACATTGGGGTCAGGACTACCTTCTATCCAGTTTGGTACAATGTCCTCTGTCGCTTTGATAGATTTGAAGGCAATTTGGTTGAGTACTTGACCTTTATACGGAATAGCACGGGGTAATACTACATCAAACGCTGAAATACGATCAGAAGTAACCATTACTAGTTGGTTTCCACAATCATATACATCGCGTACTTTTCCACGATAAAACTTTTGTTGATTTGGTAAGGTGAAGTTCGTTTCTTTGATGGCTTGCATATCCATATTTTTTATTCCGCGAAAGTCCGTAAAACCGTATTATTTGACAATTTTTTCTTTAATTATTTTGCCATTTTTATAAAGAATAAATTTTGTCAGTTTTCCATTCTCTTTATAAAATGACCATTTTTTGTTTTCCTTTCCCATTAAATACATGCCCTCGGTCTTTTTTTCTCCGTTTTCGTGATATTCTAAAAAGGGACCCATCAACTTATTCGTTTTATAATTCGATTCTGACTTTTTCTTACCGGAAGGGTAGAATGTTTTCCATAGACCTATTTTATTGTTGTACGCATAATGTTCACTGCTCTTTAGTTTTCCATTATCAAAATATTCTAACTTTTCACCAACGAGTTTATTCTCAGAGTAATGTTCTTCGGTCTTTAACTTTTTATTTGGATGATAGGTTTTCCAATCACCAACTTTGAATTTACCTAACATTTGAAACTCTGCTTTAATAGTCCCATTATCATAAAATTCTTTGGTTTTAACAAAATACTTCTTTCCCGTCCCAATTCCAGAACCTTTGTATAATAAGCTACGCTCTTTCGGCGTAACCTGGTAGATTGTTTTGCCAGTTTTGTCAAGGATACTCGCTTTATGGCCAGGCTCAATTCGTGCAAAGTGTGCTTCCTTAATGACTACTCCCTCTTTATTGAAATCTTTGCACTTACCGTCTTTAAATCCCTTGGTATAGTTATGGATGAGTTTAACTTCGCCGGTTTTGAAAAAACTGGTGAGCTTACCATCGTATTCTCCTCCTAGATAGGAAGCGTTAGTTTTAAGTTCTCCTGTTTCATAATAAGCAGTGTATTGTCCATTCTTTTCCCCCTCCTTGTGCGTAATTTCAAAATCGGGTTTTCCGTTTTTAAAATAGTACCGTTGAAAACCATGTAGTTTCCCATCTTTATAGTTTGCTTCGGATTCCTTATTTCCATTGGGGTAATAGTTGACAACTAATCCATTAGGCAGTCCGTCAACAAAGTTTATTTCTTTTTTGACCTTTCCATCAGGGAAAAAATCACGTACTATTCCGTTTGTTTTTCCCTTACTAAATGAAGATTCTTGCTTAACCTGACCTTTAGAAAAATAGGCGATTACTTCACCCTCTAGGTCATCTTGCTTGTATTTTCCTTTTTGAGCTACATTCCCTTCTAGGTCATAAATAGTGAATGGACCATGTTTTTCATCATTCAAATAAGCAATTTCCATTTTAACTATTCCACCTGGATAATACTCAGTGAAGGTCCCTTGTTTTTCACCTTCTACAAATTGCCCTTTGGTGGCCAATTTTCCATTTTCATAATACCGTTCATAAGATCCGTGTAAGGTAGAATCTTGTCTTGATACGACATCATAGCTTTCATGAATGCCGCCGGCTTTATACCAATTTCGAATTTTGTATTGCGCATGGGTTGAAATGGAAATAAATCCTAATCCAATGGCCATGATAATCCATAGTCTTTGCATAATCAATAAGTTTCTTTCCCTAATTGGTATTCCACTGCCAATATAAGAATAGAACGAATTTTAAAATAAAATATTTTTACAACAATTTGTAATTTACGTAATCCACTAATTTTTCACGAGTTGTTTACCTTGGAAGAGAGGAACGGAATTGAACACCCAATCTGTTGTTTGACAATTATAATGTATCGGTAATAATACGATTCAAAAACACTAAATACCCTTCGATTTTGATTAGAAAACAGTATCCGACTCGATATCGTCACTTACAGAAGTCGACATGTTACCTGCTTTGTCTCTAAACTTAATATAAACGATCTTCTTTCCTTGTCCCTCATTTAATTTCCAAGTTTTAGTAGTAGCATAAGGTTCCCAAACGGCATCTGCAAAACCAGCGTCATTGCTGATCATCATTTCGTCGGCTCCCGTAGTTTCTATCGCTAGATTAGCTGACCAATCCGTTGATTTTGAATATTTACGACCATTATCAATGGTTATTTTTCCTGCCGCAGGAGGTGTGAAATCCACGTTGATAATATCACTTACTGCTTCGGATTCATTTCCAGCTTCGTCCATGAATTTTACATTAACTTTACGTTCTGCAGAACCAGGAATTAAATGCCATTCACGGGTAGCAGTATAATCTATCCAATGAGAACCCTTAAAGTCAATTCGATTGCTAACTTTCATCTTAGTAACGTCGTCTGAAGTTTTTATCTCTAACGTCACTTTACCGGCATGATCGGTACAATACTCCGCATTATCATTAATCACAAGGGATCCCGCATCTGGGGCTTTAGTGTCCACTTCAATGACCGCAGAGGTTATCTCCGAAATATTATTGGCATGATCTCTAAACCGTATGTTTACAGTTTTTAAACCATCTCCTTCTATTAATTTCCAATTTACTTCTGGAGATACCGTTCTCCATTCTGATCCAAAACTTGAAGCATTACTAATTTGCATCTGGTATGCGTCGACTGCCTTAATGTAGAGTTTCACGTTAAGTGCAGTAGTGAATTTTTTACCATGATTAATGGTGAAAGAACCGGAAGGAGGGTTTCTGTCTAATTTGATAGTGGAGCTTAACGAACGCGTAATATTGCCAGACTTATCTTTAAACTTCACACTTAATTTCTTAAGGCCATCTGTTCCTTTTAGATTCCACGTTTTGGAAGCAACAAATGGCTCCCAACTTTTACCTGAAAATGATCCATTATCAGTTACCATTATTTCAACTCCGCCTTGAGTTGTAAAGGCTAAATTTACTTTGCCTTCTTTATCATTGGTTCCTTTCGCACCTTTATCGATGGTGATGGAACATTTAGTAGGAGGAGTCAAATCCTGAATAATATCATCGCTAATAACTTCCGATTCAACTCCAGCAGGACTTAAGAATTTAGCATAAACCGTTTTTTTACCATCCCCGGCAGTAAGTAACCATAAATCTTTAGTGGTAGAATAAGGAATCCATCCGGCTTTAATAAAATCTTTTGAATTACTTACTTTCATTTTAGTAGCACCCTTCGCATGTAACAATATTTTGGCATGTCGATCTTTTTTTGTTGCAAACTCCTTATCCCCGTTTATGACGATCTTTAATTCAGATGGGGGAGCGGTCGATAGTTTAATTTTATCGAAAGCTACTTTAGAAATGTTTCCTGCTCCATCTTTAAATTTTGCTCCTACTGATTTGAAACCATCAGGTCCACTTAAAGTTAATGTTTTGGTTGTTTTGTAAGGTTCCCATTTTGCATCTGAAAAATCAGCTTTTGAACTTACCAGCATTTCAACAGCACCATGAGACGAAAAAGCCACATTTACATTTGGTGTTTTTGCCCATTCTGCTTTGTGATTAATAGACACCGTTGAGCCCATTGGAGGAGTTCTGTCAACCACAATACTCGTTTTAGTAACACCGCTTACATTTCCCGCTTTATCCTTAAATCGAGCATAGTATGTTTTTGTTCCATCTCCACCAGTAACCGTCATTTTCTTTTCTTCAGCATATTTCACCCAACTTGCTCCACCGAAAGTAATTACTGTACTAATTTCCATCGCTTCTGCCTCTATTGCTTTTAATTTTAAAGTTAGCTCCGGTTTGTTTGTAAGTTTGGCGCCATCGTTTATAATAATAGAACCACCAGAAGGACCATGTCTGTCCAACATTATTTTACCCGTTGTCACTTCTGATTCATTTTCAGCTTGATCCTTGAACTTGGCATAAACTGTTTTTTCACCATCCTCACCAACTAAAAGCCAAGTAGGGACAATTGCATTGTAAGTAATCCATTTTGCTCCGGTAAAATTCGCATAATTACTAAGCATCATATACTTAGCTCCTGTGGCATGTGTACGAAGACTAACTCTTTTATCTTTTTTTGTTGTGAACTTATGGCCTTGATCAATTTGAATCTTACAATCAACAGGAGCAGTGGTTTTTAAATTCACCGTAAGTTTAATTACAGAGCCAATATTGTGGGCTTTGTCCATAAATTTCACATATACTGTTTTCACACCATCGCCTTCACTTAATGTCACTTCTTTAAATTTAGAATAAGGAATCCACTCTTTGGAAACTGCACTAATTTTCATTTTCTCTGCATCAGCACAGTTAAGATCTAAGGTAATCTGATGTGAATTAATCCACTTTGGAGCGCCTTTTATTTTGGCTGTACCTCTTGGTGGAGTTTTATCGTAAGTTATTTGGGATGAAACTGTAGGTGATACGTTTCCTGCTTTATCATTAAAGCGCACGTATATTTTTTTCAGACCATCCGCTCCGGCAAGTGCCCACCCAGAAATAGAAGTTTCAACAGGTTTCCACGTTGCACCAGCAAAATTAACCTGGTTCGAAACCATCATTTTGTCTGCGTCATTGACTTCTATGTCCAAATGAACCAGATTTTTTTTAGTGATATCGTGCCCCTTGTTAATGGTAATTTTGCCACCTCTAGGAGGGGTTTTATCTAAATGAATTTTGGCTGAAACGATATCCGATAGATTCCCAGCGTTATCTTTGAATTTGGCAAATATTTCTTTATCACCATCTCCAGCTGCCAAATTCCAATTTTTTATCGTAGAATAAGCCTCCCAAGTTCCGTTTGTAAAAGCACCATTATTCGATAACATCATCTTTGTCGCATGTGGTGCGGCAATGTGCAATTTAACAGTGGATTTATTGGTAAGTGACTTACCACTGTTTATAGTGAGGTGAAGCTCCGAATTTTGGGCGTAAACATTTAATATACCTAAAATAAGAAGTAAGAATCCAGCGTATTTTCTCATTAATTCAAAACGTTTCACAAGTGGCTAATTAAACTAAAAAATTGCCAAAATACAATTATAAATTAAAATAGTTATTTCTATTCTTCTTTGTAATCAAGTAATTCATCCAATGTTAAAGTGGATACCGCGTGATAATTTGGACGTGCTTTTCCATATATGGAAAGGGCCATTGTTTGCGTATTCTTTCCTTCTTTCATTTTTTTGTACAAAGGTGTGAGAAACTTTCTTCGTCCAACACGGATTAAGAATTGTTCCAGAGCATCATAACCTTGTTTATATTCATTGGTGATCACATGTTCATACCAAGCTGCTGCAATTTCTGCGTTTCCGGAATTGGTGAAATTGAATTGTTTATCAAGATCTATCATTTGACTTTCAGTTAATGTCGCAGGAAAGTTTCTAAGGAAATGTAACCATTCATGAGTGGACCATTGTGATGTTTCAATGGATTTACCATCTAAGCATTCTTTAAGTAATTTTTCCACGTTAATGAATTTATCCGATTCTACGATTGGGCAATTATCCGGAAGTCCAGGCTGATTGATCCATTCATCTAGATTAAGAACTACGTTATTTGGCTTTAATAGATTATCCTCCACATGTTGTATGAAATCTTCAGTAGTAATGGATTGAAAGCGATATACTTCAAAATATTTGGTCAAGAAAGGATCAAATTTATCTCTACCTACGGTTTGTTCAATTAAGGTAAGCAATGCTGCTCCTTTTTCATATGCAATATCGGTCATTCCATCATCTGGATTTCGATCCTTCAATGATAGCTTTAACTTGGTGTCATCAGCTTGGCCTGCGTTGGTCAAATTCACAAGTTCTGCATCTAAATCTTGCTTCCCTAATAACGCAAGCATATTTGAGTATTCTTTACCGTACAAAGACTCCATTATTCGACGTTCAAAATACACCGTAAACCCTTCATTTAACCAGAAATCATCCCATGTTGCATTGGTTACTAAATTTCCAGACCATGAATGCGCCATTTCATGAGCAATAAGGGCAGTTAATGATCGATCGCCTGCAATAATTGTTGGAGTTGCAAATGTTAGACGAGGATTTTCCATGCCTCCAAATGGAAATGAGGGAGGAAGTACGATTATGTCATAACGCCCCCACATATATTTTCCAAAAAGCCCCTCAGCTGCATCTAACATTTTCCCGGTATCTTTGAATTCATCTACGGATGCCTTTAATAATGCCGGTTCAGCATATACGCCCGTTCGATTATCGATTTGATCAAACTCCAGATTCCCTATTGCAAGTGCAATAAGATACGTTGGGATTGGTTGATTCAATTTGAAATTATATAGTCCAAGATCATTTTTCTTGTTGAGATTTTCCGCACTCATAACAGCCAACAGATCTTTGGGAACTTCAACACGGGCTGAATATGAAATTTTATTTTTAGGCGTGTCCTGACAAGGGATCCAAGTACGAGTTAAAATGGCTTCCCCTTGAGTAAACAAAAATGGATGTGTTTTGTTTGCCGTTTGTTGTGGCGAGAGCCATTGAACGGCCTCCGATTTAGAGCTAGTAAGGTAGTGAATATGAACTAATTTAGTCTCGGCCGTAATATCAATTTCCAAAGCCGATCCAAAAACGGGATGTGATTCTGAAATTCGAAATGTAGCAGGAGTCCGTTTAAGTCCTAAGGTCACCTTAGAAATGGTCAGATCTTTTACGTCCACAATAAACCGTTTTGAATTATAGCTGTTTACGATTGTATGCGTAGCCTGTCCTTTGATCACTTTTTGCTCAAAATCGACGTTCATGTTTAAATCCAAATGAGAAGTATGTACTTCGTCTATGTTGGCGTAGCTATGTAATATGTTTAGTTGATTCATTATTGTGCTTGTGGAGTCGTTTGAGGATGTAGGTTCTCCAGCGGGAGGTGTTTGGTTGTTACAGCTGAAAAAAGAACATGTTAAGGAAAGAAATAAAGTGATTGAGGTAAACCGATGTAATTTCATGTATGTATATAAGGTGAAATAGATTAAATCTAATTTTGGTCAAAAATATGGAATTCCTTGAGAATCGGAAAAACCCTTGATTGTTTTATTTAAGTTCCTACATTTGTTATGTTTCAAACCGGAAGAAAAACAATGCAAATTAGATGATATGGCCCTAGTTGAAGGATTTGTAACGGGTCTGGCTATGATAGCCTTTGTTGGCCCCGTTTTTTTTACATTATTGCAAATAACCTTAGAGCATGGATTTAAGTCCGGCTTCTTTGTGGCCTTTGGAATATTTATTAGTGATGTTGTTGCCGTAGTACTATGTTATTACGGTGCAGGGGCATTTTTTGAAACTTCCCAGAATAAATTTTGGATTGGTATTATAGGTATGATGGTTCTTTTTTCAATTGGATTGGCCTATGTAATCAAACCGAAAGTAGAACCGAAGGTGAAGCTGAAAGAAGGAGGGAGGAGCTACGTCGGTTATTTTATTAAAGGCTTTTTAGTGAATTTTGTAAATCCATTTGTATTTGCTGTTTGGATTGGTATAACTGGATACGCACAAGGGAATGCAACTTGGAATAGCTGGGATCATCTAGTTTTTCTAAGTGTTGCTTTATTGGTTATTCTATGCACAGATACCTTGAAAGCATTGTTGGCAGAAAAGATAAAGCCATTTATTCGTCCTAATGTTTTAAAATATGTTTTTAGAATAATTGGGGTAATCATGATTCTGTTTGGTTTTCGAATATTGTGGTATTTAATCGAAAATTATTGAAATAAATAGAATGTTTACGATTGAAATAGGGTTTCTTTGATGAGATGATTTTTAAACTTTTACTATAAACTACTAAACACTATTTACTATGGTTGAATTAAAATTATGGATTATTCCAATTGCAGCGCTTATTCCTCTGGCGATTGGATTTATTTGGTATAACCCAAAGGTATTAGGAACTGCTTGGATGAATGAGGCAGGAATGACAGAAGAAAAAATGAAAGGGGGCAAAATGGGGCTTATTTTCTTTTTAAGTTATGTATTTGCTTGTCTTATTGGAATGGTGTTAGCGCAATTATGTATTCATCAAATGGGGTTTAACTCCATGGTATTGAATCACTCTACCGCAGCCACACCGGAATTTATGGCGGCTGCAAAAGATTTCTTAACTAATTACGGTCAAGATTTTAGAAATTTCAAACATGGAGCGGTTCATGGGGTTTTAGGAGGATTCTTTTTTGCATTTCCTTTATTGGCTACCAATGCACTATTCGAGCGAAAAAGCTGGAAATACATTTGGATTAACACAGGTTATTGGGTGATTTCAATGACTTTGATGAGCGGAGTAATTTGTGAGTTTGTCTAAACAAGCAAACAAATAAACCAATCAGGTAAATCAAAATAGACGAATTTACTTAAGTCAATAAAAGACGAAGCTTTAGAAATGACCAATTAATGTGAATTAATTGGTCATTTTTTTTGGTTTAATCCAAATACGGGAAATCATTTTTCCCATCGCAGCACGGATATCACCACTTGGACGATCCCTTTGAGTAATATTGACGGTTCCATCTTCCTCCTTTTTGATTTGGAAACTATAGACGAATTTGGATGTATTTTTTTCAAATCCGACCTGACCAAATCTCAAATCATGATGCCAAATAGTATCACCTCGTTGTTCAGCGACATACCAACCACATGACAATCGTTTTAAGGTCTGAACAGATTCATTGGAATCAAATTCTTTCAATAAATGCCGATTTTTAGCGTAACTAATGAATTGAATGTCATTGTCTGGATCAAACACAGAATACATTCCTAATAGAATTGAATCCTTAGTTTCAACATTAGACATCCAAAGAAAGGTGTTGAATGGGGTAGGCTTGGAGTCCATTTGGCTGTACTCAATATTTTGCTTTTCTAAAGCATCTTCAAATTGAGAATGCGCATACATTTTTAAGAAAATGGTGCAAAGCATGTAAAAACTACTGATACCCAGTGCAATGTAATTGAGACGAGTACGTTTGGGATTGTCTCTTCTGAAAAACATCAGAACAATCATTATAATCAGAAAAGGAATTGTATAAGTGGGATCAACTACCGATATATTTTGATAGGCAATTCGATAATTGAAAGGCCAAAATAGTTGAGTTCCGTATGCAGTAAAGCAATCTAAAAGAGGATGAGTGAATAGTGCTAGGAACATAAGCCATGTCCACGATTTCCACCCCACATCTAGTTTATTATGAATTTTAGAAATCAGAAACCCAAAGACGGGAGCAAACAATATGGAGAATAATAATGAATGGGAAAACCCTCGATGAAGTTCCATTCCTCGAACATCATTGACAAAGAAATTGCAGAAAACATCCAAATCTGGAATGGTACCTCCAATTGCTCCCCATAAAATGGCCTTATTGCCTACTTTTTTACCAAGTACAGCTTCTCCGACAGATGCTCCTAATACGATTTGCGTTAATGAATCCAACGATCTATTATTCTTTATTTAAAAATTTATTTAAATTAGAAAGACACTCAAAGCTGTGAAAAAGATGCCTTGAATGGTTTTCTAAGCTCAAATTCACTAGGGGAAATGGAGTCGATAATGGGTTTCAGCAATCGATTTGAGACGGTGTTTTTATGTCGAACAAATAGTTTCATATTGGTAGGTTCAGCCCCGAGACAACTCTTAATTTCTTCAGCTGTTCGTCCCAATCTTAACTCAGAACAGTTTTTGTCAATTGCCATTTCTACATAATTGTACAGCATTTTTTGATACAAAGCATATTCATGATTATATTCATAATTGAGCCCTACATAATTAGCATCTACAATTCCATTTGAAACAAACGCCGTACTAAATCCAATGATTTCATCCTTTAGGAAATAGGCTTTCAAAACAAATTTCTCTCCCAAGTTCTGTTTCATTTGTAAGAATGCATCTCCGGTCAACTTGCCAAATTTAAAATCAGCATGATCTACCACATGAGAATATAGATTCTCAATTTGTGAATTGTATTTCTCGATTTCTTCCGCACTGAAATCTTTTACAACAATGTCTTTTGATTTTTTAAAAACACCTTTGGCTTTAGTTCTGAATTTGGTAACCATGCTCGCCAGATAATCGTCTAAATTCTTCCAAGATTCATGTATTTTTAATACCATATTAACATCAATCATGAAATCGCTAAATTGATTCTCTTTAAGGGAATCCATGTTATCAAACGATTGTGGCCAAAATTCTTTTAATAAAAGAATCGAGACTTTATTCTCCGAATTTTCAGTATTTCTTAATTCAAATAAAGCTTTGACCAAATGACTATAGGCTGCTTCAGAAGTTAATGCCTCCGTATACATAAACCCATTTTCGCCACATGAAAATACGTTTCCACAGATCATCACCTTTACGTTAATGGAATTCATTAACTTATTTTTCAATCGTGTGCCAATCTTGCTGATTAAATCGCTGTATTTTGAACCAGTGTCTTTAAAGTTGACTAGTTGGACAGCCGAAGCTGCTACAGGTTGATCTAAATGATTATAAAATAAGATGTATCGAAATTGCATTTCATGATGCATGGATTGCTCCATTGCTGTCAAATAATGCGTTGATAAATAGATATTTTTATTTTGTACGATTTGATCCCAGTCTGTTTGATTTACGTCGTTTATGGTATTAAAAAAACGGTATGTTAAATCTTTTTTCTGGCTGTGTTTACAAAAGAAATTCCAATGCATTCGATGAATCTATTTTTTTGCGGTGTTCAGAATGTAATCTGCTTGATTATTTAACAAAACTAACTCCTAAATTGTTCTAAATAATACATATTTTTCAAATCTTTCCTTGTAAACGTAGAGTTAACCAGAGATTTAGAGTCGGACTCTCATTTGAAAACGTGCAGTCGTTTGTTTATTTCCTTGGATTTCATTTAGACCAGAACTGATCGTAGCGCCAGGTTCAAACGCATATAAGTATCGGCCAACCTTTAACCAAAAATCCAGTTTTTTGGAAGCTTTGTATCGGGCTAAAATATAAGTACGGATTCCTTTTCCATTGTAAGCAGGGATAGAAAAAGCATATAAGACATCTTTTTCATAGGTGTACTGCCTATTGTCAAAGTTATCAGTGTCAAACAATGCATACCTGGTACTGAATGTCCATTTATTTACCTTGAAATTAAAGTCTTGTATAATAGCATATCCACCAGAAACATTATCTAGTACTCCCACTTTACTAAATTGAACTCTGGACTTCATCGAAACTGTTCGTGACGCTCCATAATCCAAATTTAGGATGTATTGCTTTTTGGTTACCGGAACTACATAATCAAGCGGCGTTTCATTGTCTCGCAAATTGACTCCCTTAGTTTCAACTTTAACTCGACCATATAGTTTTATTTTACGGGTGATTTTATAATTTGCTTGAACCAGATATTCTGTTCCATGAGAAGGCGCGTCTGCTTGGAAACGAAGCCATGAAAATTTAAATTGATCATAATATGCTGTAATTGTCCATTTTCGATTAGCACGTATCTTAATGCCTTGATAAAGGCCTGTTTCATTGATGTTACGTGTAGCTTCACTAAAAGCATTTCCATAAAACGAATGAAAGTTCGGATCGAAATGACGGAACATCATGGCGTATTCCACTTTCGTAGAAAGATTGGAAACAAATCCGTTCACCAAGCCAATCCCACCACTACTGGATTGGGCCAGTTCTCCGAAAAAATTGAAATTCTGCCAATTATAACTATAATTTAGTCCATACGTTGTATTTTGAGTTCCATTGAATTCCAATGAATTATACAATTGGCCTGAACGATTAAAATTTTGAGAATAGCTAGTGTTAACAAACGTAAAGCCCCCTTTCAGATTTTTATCTAAGCTTTTGTAGCTGATGTTACCTCCAACTACATTTTGCTCAATTTTTCGTTTTCGAAGTGTTTCCGTAATGGTTCGATGCAATCCATTCGAATTAATATTTGAAATGTTAAATAAATCTTCATCAAAGTCAGACGGATTTATATTGCTTGCTAGAAACTGATCCAAATCAACGTCATTAGGATTCAGCGAATCTTCTATTATAAAGGATGTATCGGCAACCAGCGCTCCGTCTAGTTTGTTTTTGGAGCCAAACAAACTAAGGTCTAATCGTTTATTGACCTCAATGGTAGTAGCAACTCCTCTTAGGAATCCACTTTCAATAGAAGAGGTATATGGACGAATTCCTGTATTACTCCTTCGAATGGTTTGAGTTGTTTCAGATCCCTTTCCAATGGCAAACCCGCCAGCCATGATTAGTCCTTGTCCAAATTGTAACTGATAATCACCCAATGCAATGGCTTTAATTCTCCCTATGTTGTATTTAACAAAATGCATCGAGTAAAAATCAAATCCATACCTTTTACTGTTCGGTTGCCAAATAAATTTTTCACCTTGACCTTTTGTTGCTGTAATTCCCAAAGCAAAATCATTTTTATGACTCGTTCGAAGTCTTAAAAAATGTTTGATGGGGCTCCCTAAATAACGATTGGCAATTTTCCCTGTGCTACTGTCTACCGTAGAAGGTGTATAGCCTTTTTGGGTTTCAAGCGTTCGCTCAATTCGATAGAGGATCGAATTATTCTCTTCAGTTCGGAGTCTTTTAAGGAATGGCTCGTTACTTATGTTGATTGCTTGCTCTCTAACATCAGAAAAAGCAGCCAAGCGATAAATCGTTTCTACGTCAAACCCGGGTACAGCTTGTAATTCATAAATCGACAATAATTTCCCAAACTTTTTCTCGTATTCAATTAAATTTCGGATTTGATCCTTTGAAAGAATATACAAATTTTGAAGTTCTTCCGAGTTTGTATGATTTAGATTGATTGGATTTCGTTTGTATTGAAATAAACTTTCATACAAATCTTCGTAGTTCGTGTTTTCATCTTGTTGAACAAGATCTTGGATGAGTTCATCAAGTTGAATGTTTTCTCTCCATTGTTGTGCTGAAACATAACTGATAGAAAAAACCAGACAAAGAACTAGAGCTACTAATTTTAAACTATGTGCAGATTGACTCATATAACTAATCTTATCTATTCTGCTTATTGGAAGTTGTGTTCCCACTCAATATAAAGCCTAAACTTATATGATTTGAAATACCCAATTGGGCATGTGAGTTTAAAGCATAATCAAATACGAATCTTTTACTTTTAAATCCTAGTCCAATCGCACCGGCTTTGGTGAGTGTTGAAAACCCAGATCGGAATAATATTTTAGGCAATACTTCATATTCCAGTCCCATTTTGATATCCACATCGTATTCAATATTTTTCTCGCTTTCAAAAATGATAATCAATTTTTCAAAAGGTTGGTAGGAGAGTCCTGCCTTCATAACGGTGCTAAATCGCTCATCCAGAAAATCAGAGGACTTCGCTTTATTGAAATTGTAAATGTGTGCTCCAAATACTAGTTCTTTATTCAATCGAGCCACTCCTCCAAACTCAAAGGCAACAACTGATCGGCTTCCTAAATCTTTTATTGCCACTTGCAATATATTTACTTTAGCACCTAAACTGACATTGTCTATATTATGAGCATATCCTAAACCAATGCGTTGTTCATTTAAATTTTGATTTCCTGAACGATCTGCAGAAAACCCTAAAACCCCATGTTTTAAAGGTTTGACCGAAGCAATGGCAGCATAGTTTAATCCACCAAGTCCAAATCGATTTTGAAAATAGGTAGAAATTTGCGTTTCCTCTATTTTAGCAGCAGCTGCGATGTTATTTTGAGTAGCCCAAACATCTTGCAAGTTGATGACTGCTCCGGCCATCCCTGCGGCTCTAGCTCCATTTGTCGAATTGTAAGTTTGTGCTGAAAGTTGATTAAAACTCGATATAATTAAAATAATTAAAAAGGCACAAAAAAGATAAGAAATTGAGCCTGAACGAGGCTTCAAAAAGGTATAAGTCATGTTGTCTGTACAGATATAAATGAAAAAGTACATGTTAATTTATTAAAATCAAAATATTGGAATAAATTTTGTGTGTTCATTTATGTTTTCTATTTTGAACCAAAATAATTTTACCATGAAAAAATTAATACTAATGTCTGCTTTCTTAGGTGCTGCTTTCTTAGGGTATAGCCAGGAGGAATACAATGACAAGCAGAATATGGAGGTTGTGACAACCCGTGAAGCGAGCTATTCAGAAGGTGAACAAGCGTTGTATAAATACATATTTAAGAATGTAGATTACTCAGATGAATCCAAAGCCGCTGATATAGAAGGAAACGTAATGGTGAGTTTCAATGTGCAAGCAGATGGATCTGTAACAAATACGGTGGTCTTAAGTGGAGTTGGATATGGAATTAATGAAGAGGTAACAAGATTATTAAAAGAGTTGAAATTTATTCCTGCGATCCGTAATGGATTGAAGGTGAAAATGAATTTGGTATATGATTTTCCCGTCAGGGCGCATTAAGGATTGAAGTGAGTGATTGAAAGAACGAAACGCAACAAAAAATATTTAGTAGCGGTGCTGGGATATATCCTGGTTACACTACTATGGTTTAGGCCTACAACATCCAAAGCACAGGATAGTTTAACATTCTATTCGGAAGAAGAAATGACTTCTAAGGGAGATCTTAAAGATGGATTGCCTATAGGAAAGTGGAGTTATTTTTTTGAGGATGGGGGAGTCTTTCAAACCGGGATGTACAAAGATGGATTGAAAGACGGACTGTGGTATTCTTATTACGAAAATGGAGACCTACTGGAGAAGGGACTATTTGTTCGTGGATTAAAAGACGGTATTTGGCTTGAAATGTATCCTGATTCATTGGTTAGGCAGGAGTCTTACTTTGATGAAGGTATTCCAATTGGCACATGGAAACGATTCTATTCCAATGGGCAAATAGCAGAGATCCGATCGTTTTCAAATGGAAGAGAAGAAGGTGTTTTTTTACAACACTTTGACAATGGTGATCTTAAAACGGATGGGTTTTACATCAATGGAAAGGCGGAAGGTGAATGGGTGGAATATTTTGAGGATTCCATTGTTTCAAGCCGAGGCTATTATCTAAACGGTTTTCAAGATAGTACTTGGACGACCTATTATCCGTCCAAAAAGACTGCATCCATTATTAATTATAGTCTAGGATTTGAACACGGGGCTTTTAAGCTTTTTGATAAAAAAGGGAGAGTTTCTTTGGAAGGACAATACTATAAAGGATTAGAAGACGGCGAATGGAAGAAATACCACTCCAATCGCAAGTTAGCTCAAAAGATCACCTATGTAAAAGGAGAGGAAGATGGTCCTTATTGGTACTATTATTCTAATGAGAAAGTAAAAGAGCAAGGTTATTTTAAGAAAGGTATTCCTGATCGGGAACTCAGTTTTTTTTACTCAAATGGTAAGTTAAAATCGAAAGAATATTTTGATGAAGGAAAACTAATAAAGTCTGGCGATTTTTTTCGAGAGGATGGTGCATTTTTGGGGAAAAGTACGGTGGTTCAAGGGAATGGTGTTAAAAAAACATTTTACCAAAGCGGTGCATTACATGTGTCTGGAACATATAAGGATGGATTGGCAGAAGGAATGTGGAAGGAATTTGATGAGAAAGGAGTTGTACTGTCTGAAATTAATTTCGATAAAGGACTTCGCAATGGGAAATTTACAGAATATCATAAGGGAGCAGAGCACAAAGTTGCATCGACTGGTTATTACTTATATGAAGTATTAGATAGTTCTTATGTAGAGTATTTTGAAAGTGGTTCTATTAAAATAAAGGGACAATATAAAAATGGAACGGAAGAAGGGTTGTGGCAAGAATATTATGAAACAGGAGAGCTGTTTAATGAAGGGTGGTATATTTCTGGAAGAAGATTTGGATATTGGGTGGAAGTATATAAAAATGGATCTATCCTTTCAGAAGGAGGATATTTAAATGGATTGCAGGAAGGGAAATGGTCTGAATACCATGAAAATGGTCAATTAGAAGCCAAAGGATATTATAAGGAAGGAGAAAAAGACGGTAATTGGATTTCATACTTTTCAAATGGTTTTATAGCCATGAAAGGAAGGTTTATTGGGGGGATGGAACAGGGAGTTTGGGAAGAGTATTATGAAAATGGATTTCCAAGAGCATATGGGCGTTATTTGGATGGTTTTGAGCATGGTGTTTGGCAGGAGTATTATGATAATGGTGAAATCTCAGCAACTGGAAAATACAAGATTGGAAAGGAACATGGAGAGTGGATAAGATATCACAGAAACAGTAAGTTGGCACAAAGCGAAACTTTTAAAAATGGATTACTATGGGGAGAAGGAATTCCATATGATTCGACAGGGAAAGCGCTAGGAAAGGTACGTTTGAAAGAAGGTAAAGGAGTGAGAGCAACGTATCACGCAAATGGGCAACTAAAGTCCATAGGAAGAATTCATAATGGCTTTCCAACAGGGTTATGGAAATATTATTATCCAGGTGGTGGCTATTCCGGGATAGGATACTATAAAACCGGTCTAAAAAACGGAAAATGGGACTACTTCTTTGCTGATGGAAAGTTAAAGGCATTTGGAGTATATAAGGAAGATGAGATGATTGGGGAGTGGGTAAGTTATTTATCTGATGGAGAAGTAAACGAAATAATAAATTTTGATGAAGAATAAGGGTTTTTTAAGTACAACACATTATGTAATAGGATTCTTTGCATGTGTTTTCTTTACGCTAAATATGGCTTATGGTCAGATTGGAGAAAAAGTAGGCGAATTAAAAAAGAACTACTATGAAAGTGGAAAGATCATGTCGGAAGGCATGTTGGTAGATGGTAAGAAA
This sequence comes from Cytophagales bacterium, assembly GCA_965277185.1. Taxonomy (GTDB): domain Bacteria; phylum Bacteroidota; class Bacteroidia; order Cytophagales; family JAHDFW01; genus JAHDFW01. The sequence continues at coordinate 133,805 of CBDICC010000063.1, forward strand.
GAGGGGAAATGGTCGTATTACTATGAGTCAGGTCAGCTGAATGCAGAAGGGAAATTTGTAGCAGGCCAATATGACGGAGAGTGGAAGTATTATCACATGAATGGACAACTGAAAACCGTTGAACATTGGAAAAAAGGACTGGAAGAAGGAGACTTTGAAAAGTATTTTGAATCCGGAGGCTTAAAAGCAAAAGGACCTATGGTAAATGGATTGTATAATGGGACTTGGACCTATTATTATAAAAATGGAAAAACAAAAAGGGAAGGAGAGACCAAGGACGGACTGCCCCATGGAGTTTGGTATTTTTGGACGGACGAAGGTGTAGTTATAGAATTCGGTTTGTATTTTAACAATCAAAAGAATGGACTTTGGACCTATTACGATGACATAGGGGTAATGTATGAAAAGATAACTTATGAAAAGGATGTAAAAAATGGACTTTATAAGGCTTATGATAGCGAAGGAAGCAAAGTCGAAATGGAAGGGAACTATCTCAATGATAAGGAAGACGGGGTCTGGAAGTTTTATAAGAAAGGTAAACTAAAAAAAGAAATAGTATATAAGAATGGAGAAGAGGTTAAATAATCAAATTGCCTCGAACTTTCTACCATGTTAGTATATTATATATAATTAAGATAAAATAAAATAAACGATCGTTCAGCCATGGATAAAACAAAAGTCCTTTTTGTATGCTTAGGAAATATTTGCCGCTCTCCAACCGGAGAAGGAGTATTTAAGCACATTGTTCAAAATCGAGGATTGGAAGCTAAATATGAAGTAGATTCCGCGGGGACCAATGGATATCACGATGGAGAGCAGGCTGATGCTCGAATGAGGAGTCATGCAGTAGAAAGAGGCTATGATCTTGCTAGTATTTCCAGACAGGTTAAAACCTCCGATTTTAATGAGTTTGATTACATTATAGCAATGGACGATTCGAATGTCCGTAATCTTAAAGAATTTGAACCAACCGGTACTTTGCATCACAAGATTCGCAAAATGACGGACTTCGGAAGAAAGATGGATTTTGATGAAGTTCCAGATCCTTATTATGGAGGCCCACAAGGCTTCGAATTAGTCATTGATTTAGTAGAAGATTGCAGTGAAGGGCTATTAGATTATTTGGAAAATTCGACAAAAGAATCCTGATACATAATTTCAAAGGATGTTTCTACGTAATTCTTACTATCCAAGAGTTTACGTTCTCATTTCCTGTTTTACAGAATTTTTGTTAACAATTAATACGTATTAAGTGGGAGATAAATCAAATCTCATTAGTGACATTGAACGTCAGTTGGAATGCACCATTGAATCATCGAAAACCGTGGGAGGAGGATGTATTTCCAAAGCATATCAAATAAAATCAGACGATGGCAGGTGTTGGTTTTTGAAATGTGGTGCAAATGCCAATGAGATCTATGAAAAGGAGGCTAGAGGATTAGAAGAACTTCGTAAATCTGCTTGTATTGTAATACCCAAAGTAGCATTATGTGAGAACGATTATTTACTGTTGGAATGGATTGAACCTGGTGCTCGCTCAAAACATTTTTTTGAAAAATTTGGAGAATCACTATCCTTAATGCATCGCTTTGTGCATACTTCATTTGGTTTTAAAGAAGATAATTACCTAGGAAATGCAGTACAGCCCAATCAACCAACATTAGGAGAAGAGCGAGATTGGAAACAGTTTTATTGGAACAAAAGATTGCTTTACCAGTTGAAGTGGGCCGAAAAGCAAGGTTGCGCTTCGAAAGAATTAATACACCTTTTTGTACTACTTGAGGAAAGATATTATAAAATAATGCAAAATTCCGAAAATATACCGGTACTTTTGCACGGTGATTTGTGGAGTGGGAACTATTTGGTTGGTAAACAGGGGGAACCTGTATTGATTGATCCGGCTGTATATTATGGAAATAGAGAGGCAGAACTGGCCATGACAAAGTTGTTTGGAGGGTTCGATCAATCTTTTTATGAAGCGTATGAAGCATCTTATCCTTTACCGGATGGATATGAAGAACGCGAAAATTTATACAAGCTGTATCATGTGCTTAATCATTTAAATCTTTTTGGTTCTTCTTATTTGAGAGAAGCAGAAAGTTTAGTAAGATCCTACTTGTAATATGAATAATTAGAAAGAGTGAAGCAAGTGATTTTTGGTTGCTTAATTCCTCAATATTACCCACAAATCCATTGACATTTTGGTGAAAGTCGAAGTTAGTTTGATGATATTTATTATAATAAATTAATCCCCGTCGGGAGCTCGAACTTACTTTGTTACACAACATAAGTATAAAAAAATATCACATTACAATCAACTAACAAGTCGAAGAGCATGACATTCGAAGAATTAAATTTGTCTGAACCAGTATTGAGATCCATTGGAGAAATGGGTTACGAAGAAGCAACTGCAATACAAGAAAAATCCATTCCAATTCTTTTATCCGGAACCAGAGATTATGTAGGATTGGCGCAAACGGGAACGGGTAAAACCGCCGCTTTCAGTCTTCCATTATTACATTTAATCGATGAGAACGATAAATATCCACAAGCCTTGATTCTCTCTCCGACAAGAGAGCTATGTATCCAGATCTATCGGGAAATTGAAGCATTTTCTAAGTATCAAAGAGGAGTAAATCCAGTAGCAGTTTATGGAGGTACGGATATCGTAAAACAAATTAAGGACATTAAGAAAGGGGTACAAATTGTGGTGGCAACGCCAGGACGTTTGTTAGATTTAGCCAAAAGAAAAGCAATTAATTTGTCAAAAATTGATTATTTGATCTTGGATGAAGCAGATGAAATGTTGAACATGGGATTCAAAGATGATTTGGATGAGATTTTAACATTTGCGTCTAATTCAAAATCTACATGGTTGTTTTCGGCGACTATGCCTAATGAAGTTCGAAGAATTGCATCCAATTATATGGATGATCCTTTTGAGGTTACTATTGGAACAAAGAATACAGGGAACGTAAACATAGAACATTCCTATTATATCACAGAGCATAGAAATCGAATGTTGGCTTTACAGCGTGTAATCGATTTTTATCCTAATATTTATGGAATTGTTTTTTGTCGTACAAGACGAGAAACAAAAGAAGTGGCGGAAAGTTTAATGCAAAATGGCTACAATGCTGATGCATTACACGGTGACTTAAGTCAAGCGCAGAGAGATTATGTAATGAAGAAATTCAAAAGCCATAATCTTAACATTTTGGTAGCAACAGATGTCGCAGCGAGAGGAATTGATGTGGATGATATTACCCACGTGATCAATTACAATCTACCAGATGAGATGGAAATATATACACATCGAAGTGGGAGAACTGCTAGAGCTGGTAAAAAAGGAGAATCCTTGTTGATTTTAGGCCCTCGTGATGTTCAAAAAGTACGACAACTTGAAAGAATAATAGGTAGAAGTTTTGCACATGCTGAAATACCAAGTGCAATGGAAATTTGTGAAAAACAATTGGTCCATTATGCACAAAATATTAAGAATACAGAATATAGCGACGACCTAGAGAAATTTTTCCCGAAATTTGTAGAGGAGTTAGAAGATTTATCTAAGGAGGAGTTACTTCGTAAGATTGCCGCGATTAACTTTAATAGAATGCTCAAGTATTATGAAAAGAGCAAAGACTTAAATTATCAAGGTGGATCGAAGAAAGGAGAGCGTGGTAACAGTAGACGTGATCAAATAAGAGAATCAGGTGGAGAACGTTTCTTTATTACCGTAGGTAAAAAAGATGGATTCACCGTGACAGATTTAATTAGTTTATTGGCTGATCAAGCAAAAATCAGTTCGAAAGATATTGGTCAAATTGATCTAAAAGATGCATTCTCATTTTTTGAAGTAGAGCAAGGAGCTGTTCAAAATGTATTAGATGCATCTAAAAATGGATTATATGAAGGAGACAGGCACTTAAAAGTAGAAGTAGCTGGAGATTCGAAAGGAGGAGGATCTTCTTCAAAATCATTTAAAGGGGGAGGAGATAGACGAAATCAAAAAGGAAACCGTTTTGGTGGAGGAAGTCGAAGAGTAAATCAACCCCAATCCGGTAGACGAGGAGAAAGAAGGCGACGAAGATAGTTGCCAGTCTGCCTTAAAAGGTTTATTATTGTACGAGAAAAGGTAAGAATCCTGGCAGAAAATACAGCGATACGATTGACAAATTGGAGGAAACTATTTTTATATGTTTCCTTCATGATTTGTTGTTTCTTTTCAGTTGCTCAGAATAACCTTAGCTCCATTCGACTTTCAGGGTCTTCCAAAGAACGGATTGACTATTTCAACAAAAACAACGAAATAAAGAAAAACAAATATGACATTTATGATTTGTCATATGTAAACATTTCGGTGTACAGCGGAAGCAAACTTGTGAAAAAGGTTGTTTCCGGAGCGGATGGTAAGTTTGTTTTAGAATTTGACATAAAGCAAAACACAGAATACGATATAAAGTATTATAAAAGTGGGTTTTATTCAAAGATGTCAAGGTTTAAAACGAATCAATGTGAAAATGAACTTATCTATAGTTACGAAGGGTGGGACGTTTCATTACGTAAAAAGGTAGATGGTTTAAGAGAGCCGACAACACTACTTCCTTTCGAGGTGTATTATTATGATTCTGACGAAGAAGAATTTTCAGAAGATTTAGATTATACTCAAAATTACGATGAAGTTCAAAAGGAAATTTATGCTGATATAGAGAAGGAGGTGAAAGCCAACGACCAGTTTGCTCAAATACGAGATAAAGCATTACGTAATTTGAAGGCGGAAATGACCGGTTTAGCTAACAATGAAAATCAACGTCAGAAAAGAGTTCAGAAGCAAACAAAAAAGATTCTAAGTGATGCACGGATAGAAGCAGCAAAAATCATACAAGATGCCCGGGATTCGTTAAATCAAATATTGGCAGAAAATAAAATTGTCAAAGAGAATCCAATTGTTCAAAAGGTATACATCGATTCATCTAAAACTACCATTACATCTACGCAGAAACTTACTAAGATCGATCAACCGGAAGAAATTACGGCGAGTAATCTGAACGATGCAAGTTTACAGATTCAACTTGGAATTACGGAACTTGAAGCGGCAAGAAAACAACTTGAATTGGATCGATTAACAGCAAAAACTACGGAAGATAGTTTATTGATCCAGGAACGAGAAAAAGAGTTGCTTCGAAGAGAAGGAGATATTGCAAAATATGCTACTAAAGTTCAGGAAGCAAATAATCAGATAGAAAGACAAGATTATTTGTTGCAAACTCAGCGTTTATACCTTTATGGAAGTATGGGGGTTTTGGCAATCATTGTAGGGTTTTTATTCGTTGTTTTCTGGTTATTTAAACAAAAACAAAAAGTAAATGGCTTGTTAGAAACCCAAAACAAAGCCATTGCAGAAATCAACAACGACATTGTTTCCAGTATTCGGTATGCACAGCGAATTCAGACGGCAATATTGCCACCATATGAATTCATGAGTAAGCAGTTTAAGAAAGATTACTTTGTACTATATAAGCCAAAAGATATTGTATCGGGTGATTTTTATTGGATGGATCAGCGAGAAGATAAATTATTGGTAACAGCCGTAGATTGTACGGGACATGGAGTTCCCGGAGCATTTATGAGTATGATTGGATATAACTCGCTGAATAAGGCAGTAAAAGAGTATGGTCTGACAAGTCCTGGGGACATTCTGAATGCGCAAAATAAATTTGTATCCGAATCATTGCGAAAATCTACGAACAAGAAGATTAGAGATGGGATGGATATGTCTTTTATAGCGATTGATTATAAAAAGATGACGGTCCAATATGCGGGAGCGTACAATCCTTTATATATAGTTAGGGATGGAGAATTAATGCATATTAAAGGTGATAACATGGCCGTAGGTACTTATTTCCAAGATCCTGGAAGAGAGTATACAAACCATGAACTAGACTTGAAAGAAGGTGATTGCCTGTACATTTTTACAGATGGATATGCAGATCAATTTGGAGGACCGAATTATAGAAAATTCATGAATCGCCGATTGAAAGAAGCGTTGATAGAAATAAGCCCTGAAACAATGAGTATGCAGGAGAAGATTCTATGGAAACGTCACAAGGAATGGAAAGGAGATGAGGAGCAAATTGATGATATTTGCGTTATTGGAATCCGAATATAAATTGGTACAGATCTATATTTAGAAGTCTGTCTGAAATGGAGCCATATCATTTCTGTAAAGCACCATTTTCTGCAAGTAAGATTAGCGAGCTAAGCGGATCTTTTAGTCAAATAGATAAGTCAGATTACTAAAAATCAGGATACAACAAATACTTTTTTCGCATAACCTTATAGTTTGATAGTTTGGGTTCCCAAGATGCTCGAATGTCCTGTTCAGTAGCTCCGTTTTGCAATTGTTTTCTTAATGAAGCGGTACCAGCTAATTTTTCAAAAAAGTTTGAAAGGAAAAAAGAGTTTTCATTGTTAGATGTATAATGCTTGTGGAATTCAAGTAAATAACGGATGTCAAAGGCATGCTTTATACTGGACGTATCTAATTTGTATCCATTGCAGACTTTGTTTTCAAATTTAGGATATTTACTCATGCCGGAAATGCTCACCGGTTTATAGGTGTAGCCCGTGTTTTTAAATCCGGGATATCCCACTTGTTGAAAAGGCATGTAGGTTCCTCTGCCAATACTAATTCTAGTTCCTTCAAAAAGACATAATGAAGGATATAAATGAATAGAAAGATCATTAGGTAGATTTGGAGATGGTTTTTTGGATAAGGAATAAGATGATTTGTGCTCGTAGTTGATACATTTAATTACGTTAAGTTCACATTGTACTCCGTTTTTTAACCATTGTTCACCATTGATCATTGTAGCGAGTTCACCCACCGTTAAGCCATGAACGATAGGAATCGGGTGCATGCCCACAAATGATTGAAATGCAGGTTCTAAAACAGGGCCATCCACATACATACCCATTGGGTTTGGTCGATCCAATACGATAAAAGAAGTATTTTGTTCGGCACAAGCTTCCATCACATAATGCATGGTACTTATATAGGTATAAAAGCGCGCGCCCACATCTTGAATGTCAAAAATAACTACATCAATATTATTAAGTTGATCTGGTTTTGGCTTTTTGTTTTTCCCATAAAGTGAAACCAAAGGGATTTTGTCTTTTCCATACAATCCATTTTCTACATGTTCTCCGGCATCAGCTTTTCCTTTGAAACCATGTTCTGGTGAGAAAATAATTTTGATTTTGTACTTTTTAGCAATTAAGAGATCAACCAAATGTGTATTGCCCGAATAAGAAGTTTGATTCACCACGAGCGCAATGTTCTTATTATTTAGTAGATCATCTAATTGATCAATTTGATCTGCTCCTACTTGAATAGGTGCTCTTTGCCCAAAACCAGTAATTACAATACTCGAAAATAAAAGAAGTAACGAGAGGTTCCTGAAAGTTGAAGATCCTTTTAAACGCTTAGTGATGATATGTTTGATTAATTTATATAACAAAGTCAATGCTCATTTTATATGTTGAATTGTAGTTACCTCGTTTAAATTTAGTTAATTAAAGTATCATCTGCAATTCTCGTGCCCAAAGCAAAGTGATTCTAAATATGGTCTGAGGAGTTTAGATAGGAGGCAAGTATAGAGGCCTAATTTTGCGTGAAGATAGTATTAATTAACTTATTTTTTGTTGTGTAAAGGTTAAGTCAATTTTATAGGTTCAATTTCATAGGCTTAATTATCTTTGTGTCAATTAATTCAGAACACGAATCGTTTGAATACAGCATATTTCATATCTAAAAAGTTATTTAAGCGGAAAAAGGGCTCTTTTTCGAGTATTGTGTCCAATGTTGCGATCGTAAGTATAACCTTAGGAATTGCAATTTTAATTAGTGCCTATTCAATTTTACAGGGGTTTAATTTTACAATCCAAGAAAAAATATTTGGATTTGCAGGCCATTTAGAAATAACCAAATTTGGAGCAGATGAGTCTTTTCAGGAAGTTCCACTTGAAACAGACACTTATATTAGAAGACATGCACTTGAACTGAAAGGTGTTGCTAGTCTTTCAACATTCGCCAAAAAACCAGCCTTGATTCAATCTGATGAAGGGGTTCAAGGGATTATCTTAAAGGGGATTGATAAAAGTTATGACCTGGTAAAAACAACGGCGTTGCTTGAAGAAGGAAGAATGATTCAGTTTTCCGATACCGCACAAGTGAAAGAAATTGTTATTAGTCGAACGTTGGCAAACAAAATGAAACTAAAGCTGGGAGATAGAGCAGTATTGTTTTTTGTGCAAGATCCTCCACGACTAAGGAAATTGGAGATTGTAGGGATTTATAACTCTGATTTAGAAGAATTTGATGCGCAAATCACATTTGGAGACATAAAACTAGTTCAAAAGTTAAATGGTTGGGGAGATACGTTAGTTGGAGGATATGAAATCAACGTGAAGGATTTTTCAAAATTGGATGAAGTAGCATTGCTGGTCTATGAAAATATGGATTATAATCTTTCATTGGTAAAAGTAAGCGACGTGTATTACCAATTGTTTGATTGGTTTAAGTTATTGGAAACGAATATTAATGTGTTGCTAGCAGCAATTCTAGCGGTGGTATTACTTAATTTAGGTTCCTCATTTACAATAATAATTCTAGAGAGAACGAATCTCATAGGAACACTTAAGGCACTTGGAGCTGAATCTTTTATGATTCAAAAGATATTTTTCACTCAGGGTTTTAAAATGTTGATGTGGGGACTAATTTTAGGAAATGGAATTGGAATCGGCTTTTGTTATCTTCAAAAAACATTCAATATAATTCCACTAGATGCAAAAAACTATTACATGGAGTATGTCCCAATCGAAATGGACTGGAATGCAATTATTGGAATTAATATCGTGAATATGGCTGCGGTGCTTATTGCATTGTTTGTGCCAACCCTTTTCATCTCCTTTATCCAGCCGATTAAGTCAATTAAATTTGACTAACGCAGTCTCGTCGTCTTAGAAACTACCAACTAAGTTCTGGTAGTATAAAATCAATTAGATTAAAGTAATCCTATCCAATTATACATTTAATGTCAGGAGCATTGATTTGTAATGTAACTATGGGATGCGTGTGAAATTTACGGTGCAGTAATCTGAAGTACAAACAATATATAGTCTGTAATCTAAAATGAACGTTTTTAGGTGAAATGGAGGAGCACTGAAATTAATAGAGCGAGTACACACATATAAGAATTGATCTGAAGAGTTTCTTTGAATACTTCCGGCATTAATGATTTGTATGCAATTCATGAAAAATGGGTGACATCATTACGTTTTAGTAATAATAGCCACCCATTGGTTTTATCGTAGTATATGTCTTGTTAATTTATTCTTGTTAATCTTATCCTAGATTCATGTCATCTTTGATGAAATCAAGCATGTTGTTCGATTTATCTAATTATCTCCGAATGATTACCTTATCGGTATAAATGTTTTGATTAACAACAACTCTGAAATAGTAAAGGTCACTTCCAAATGTGTGTAAATCTATTAATTTACTATGAGAACCAATAGCTGAATCTAGTTCAGATGTATAAACAAGTTGGCCAACGCTATTTACAATTTCCAATTTTGGAGTTACATCTTGCGACGTCACTTCATAACTCATGAAAACATAACCTTTGGAAGGGTTAGGATAAATAATAGGATGTTGATCCATTTTTGAATTGTTGATCTTAATGGAAGTAGAGAATTCTGTTTCACCCGTCTTTAGGACTTGTTTTAAACGATAATAGTTCCATCCATTCTCTGGGTCAGTGTCATTGTATTCGTACAATGGAGTAGATCCATTTGAAGTTTCTATGGCATCGATCGTCTTTAATTTTTCCCAAATTGCTCCATCTGTACTTCTATACAGATTAAAATAAGCAATGGCAGTGGAATTATCTGTTTCCCAATATAGATTATTGGTATTCTGTACTTTTCTTCCATTAAAACTTAACATATGGATCGGTAATGGTACGCTTCCTTGTGCCGTTGCAAACTCAGAAAATCCGTACATGCCAGTCCGAATTACCGTGTCTGGGTTATTGGCAGAGCAGTTTCCATTACGCAATGTATAACCTGAACCACCATCTCGAATTATGGCTAACATGGTAGTACCGTTCCAATTAGTATAGTTTCTATTGTATAAAGTAGCATCATATACTCCAGTACTATCCAGCGTATCAGCATCTATAGTCCAGAATCCATTGTCTAAAGGCGCTCCGTCATATACAGTTCCACATTCAGATTCATTGGTAGGGCCTGCTATTGGTCCCCAATCATCAAAACGAGCGGCCAAATTACGTATTTCGGTTGCTACCGTAAAATCTATATTAGCTAATTCATATCCCTTAGAAGCGTTTCCAACAGGAAAGTGATAAGATCCAGTTGTGTTTAAATCTCGTCTAAGGTTCCCTTGAACATAACTTCCTGTATGTCCTATTGTAATGGAATTGCTGTCACTATTTAACGTATAGACTTCAAATGCGTTGGTTTCCAAAACACCATTGGTTAAAGTAACGACTCCGCTCGTATGCGTAACCATATCAGATAAAAAATTAATACCTGCATTGGAGTTATTTACGATGACATTATATAATTCGGAACTCGCTGCACAAGCAGAACATGGTCCACCGCAATCGACGCCTAATTCCCCTTGATTTTGAATTCCATCAGAACATGTGGGGCAGGCAGAACATGGGCCGCCACAATCGACGCCCGTCTCGCCTTGATTTTGAATTCCGTCTGTACAAGTCGGGCAAGCACTACACGGGCCGCCACAGTCAACCCCTGTTTCCCCTTGATTTTGTATTCCATCGAAACATGTAGGACAGGCAGTTGTTGTAAAGGGATACGTTCCTGTATTTTGTCCACTGGATGTATTACTTGCAGAAATAGTGGCGTTGGCATTTAAGTTATCTCCATTAGTAATTCCATTTAGAACAATGGTAAAGGTTCTGTTTTTACCAACAGCAGCAGGGAATGTGAATGTAAAAGTTGTTGCCGTAGCCGTAAAAATGGTTATGGCTGATCCATTACAGGTTCCAGAAGTAAAAGTACTTGCATCGGTTCCTGCAGGAAACGTAATGGTTGCCGTGGCTACACCAGATTGATGGCGTACTTTTTTGTCATTGTCTGTCCTCTGCGTAAAAGTGTACGTGGAAGTTGCGCATCCAGTCGAGTTGGAAAGTACTACAGAAGTATTATTATACGTCGAATTAGTAGCACCACCAGCGTAAACCTTACCGTATGTACATAGCAAAACCAGTATTCCTGTTAATAATGCTATTTTGTTTGTTTTAAAGTCCATCATAATTATAATAATTATATAATCTTATTTATTGATGTAAAAATCTTGTTGCGAAGAACCGTTGAATTCCAGCGTCCCTGTTCGGTAACTAAATCCAAGTATTTCATAAACCATGAAATCTCCACCAACTTTAATGTAGTTACTATTACTATCGAATCGACCTGTAGATACGACAAAATCACCCGTTATATCAATTGAAGTAGCTAAATCAACTTCAATTCCGGCATTTTTGTTTACGTGTAAATGACCAAAAGAATTGGCACCTGTAAAATTGCCAGATATTGATTGGTTATTTGCGGGGCTAACGAAGTCGACTGTAGAACTTTGATTGGCACTGAACGTACCTAAATTTATAAAATCTCCGCACACATCTAAATCAAAGGTTGGATCGATCGTTAAAGAGGCACCAGGTTCAATTTCAATAGTTTGTACCTCGGCTCCATTTGCAGAAATTATCGGCATTTTAGATGCTATAGCTGGGATGACCACACTTTTTCCACAACTAGGAATGTAGCAACCTCCCCAGTTAGCTATATTAAACCAATCTTGATCTACAGCTCCAGTCCAATAAAGCGTGTCGCCATTATCTACTGTTACTATAACCGTATCACGCAACGTACAATTTTGTCCAATGATACTTACCTCAAAATCATAAATTCCTTGGGTAGAAATGGTAGCTATTGGATCTTCTGCTGTTGAATCATCCATGAAACTACCGTCAGTCCAGTTAAAAGAGGTAAGAATTGGTCCAGGAGTAAATCGGTAGGCATCCGCCGTGGCTGTCCAAGTAGTATAATTTCTACCTGGGACGGCAACACCTTCCGTTCCGTCACTGTTTTCGATCCCTTGCAACATGCTTCCAGCATTACTTTCCACATCTACATTATGAATCTCAATGATGTTTGATGTCTCGTACAATAGAACCACAGCAGTAACGGTGTTTGTACTTAAATAATGAACCACTCCATTGTAAACAACGTGAAAGATTCTGTTTGGAGCCGTGCCTGTCATTTTAGTTCGAATATTACCTCCGTCTGGCGGATCAAGATCAGATCCACAAACCGCGATGAAATTATCTGGTGTAAAGTTATCTGGTATGGAGCCAAATTGATAGGAAGATGTTGCGGTGCCAAACATTATTTGGCCATTGGAGTTTACGTAAACTTCCGAATAGGTATTGCAGTAAAAGTCAAAGTCAAAACCTAGAGAAATTGCACCTGAAACGGCATCATCACCTAAGCCTAAATCTGCACTCCAACCTCCTGCCGTTGGTGCAACATATGTGATTGAACTCCCCGTATATGGAGCGCAACCCAGAGTAGGTAGTGTCCCAGTTGTTGTAGCATCCATAGTGAAATTACCGGTAGAACAGGAATAAAGGTCCGGTCCAGCGGTCAACGTATTCGTAGTGTCCGGGTAAACGGTCACAGTTCCAATACTTGGACATGTTCCTCCAGACGCCTGATCAACTTGTATTACCTGGTAAGTAGTAGTAGCGGTAAGATCTGAAACTGTCGGGTTTTGAACTGCTGGATCTGATAGGTTCGTGGTAGGAGACCATGCATAAGTATACGGACCTCCGAGTGGAGTAGGAGTGAAACTCCAAGCTTCATTTGTAGCCGTAAAATCCTGATTATTCATACCTGTAACAGCCATTCCATCTGTACCATCTAAATTTTCAATACCTACGGTAATTAAGCTACTGTTGTTAGGGATGTCTGTCATATGGATTTCAACCACATTTGTAGTTTCATATAGGATAATTCGGGTTTCTATTGTATTTGTTCCCGTATAGAAAGAAACATTGTCCCAATAGATCTCAAAGGTTTGATTGGGGCTTGTACCTTTTAGTTTATATTTTACATCACCACTGCTTGTCCCTAAGTCATCCCAACCTGCTGCAATCATATTGTTTGGAGTACCTGCATCAGGTAAAGCAGTGTTGTAGTATTCTCCAGATGTAGCAGTGAAGGATACCCATCCATCCGCCGCAACATTAATCGTAGAATAAGTGTTACAATAGAACTCGAAATCAAATCCTATGGCAATTCCGGTATGGATACCATCGAAAGAAGCCGTAGTACCTGTCCAACCGTTATTGTCAGGATTTACGTGGGTAATGCTTCTCGCAGTATATTCTTCACATCCACTTGCAAATGATACGTCTAGTTGTCCAGTTTGGTCCGGACAAAGTACCGAATCATCGACAACTCCAGTAATAGGTTGAGACGCCACGGTAATCGTAGAAGAACCTGTTCTAATACATCCACCATTGTCCACACTTACCGAATATGTTTGAGTAAACGCAGGTGAAGCGTCTGGAGTCGGTGAAAAGGGATTGGATAGACCTGAAGTAGGGCTCCAATTATATGTATAGGCACCTCCTAGGGACGGAGTAGCATACATAGGTGCGTTTCCACCATAACAGATTGTGGTGTCTGGACGCATATTTAAGGTGAAAGCTGCTCCTACGTTGAATTGGGTAGTAGCAAAACCGGTACAACCAGAACCGGCATCAAATACTTCTAGTAAGTAATTGGTACTGGAAGTAGGACTAGCAATAGGATCTTCAATTCCCGCATTGTTTAACCCTGTTGCCGGAGTCCATGTGTAAGTAAATGAACCAACTGTTTCACATGATCTAAACAAGATATTAGGACGATCGGAAGAGGTAAATGGAGAAGATAGACTACATCCTGCATCTCCATCTGCGTAATCATATAATACAGAGGTGAAACCAGTAGTAGTACTCGCTACTAAACTTGCGTTTGAAGATTGATAAGCATTATTGTCCCAGCAAATTTCTACAATTAAGCTGGATACACCATCCCAGTCATATGCTGTGTTTAACGTGAACGTGTTTGCTCCCATGGAAGGAGTGTAACTTCCCGCAGAAAATACAGTTGATGTTCCCCCTTCAAAAGTTGTTGTAGCGAAAGCAGTTAATGCGCTACATCCCATTCTTATATTAAATCCATTATACGTTTCAGCTCCAGAAGACTCAATACTTGTTACATTAAACTGTAATTCGGTGATTGTTCCACCTATGAGCCCCGCAGCATTTAATTCAGCGGCTGTGAAAAGGTATTGTACTCTGTGATCATGCCATCCATCTCTAAATGGGGTAGTGGAAGTATTCGTTGTCGTTCCATTTCCGACTAATTTATATGTTTCGGTGGTAGAACATCCACTACCGTTTAATCCACATGTTGCCGGAAGATTGGCGGCTGTTGCATCTAGGTTTACGGATTGACCTGCACATATACTGGTATCTGAAGGTTCAATAAGCACCGTTGGTGCAACGCCTGAAATCGTAACAGGAACAGAATTCTGTACACTACAGCCTGTACCTGTGTTTGTTACCGTAGCATAATACGTTGTGGAAACGGTTGGATCCGCAAATGGGTTTTGGATGGTTGCATCTGTCAATGTTCCAGCTGGTGCCCAACTATAAGTGAAAGCTCCTCCTCCTGTTGGATTTGCGGAAATTTGAGTTTGTTCACCATAACAAATTGTAGCACTTGTTGGATTCATGTTTACGCTGAATCCACTGGATACGTTGACCGTTATCGTATCTGTGTTTTGACAAATCGCGGATAAATTACTTGTTACAATGTAAGTAGTTGTGTTCGCAGGAGTTGCGACGGGATTTGAACAAGGGTTACACGAGAAGTTCGCACCCGTAATTGCATCTCCAGATAAAACACTCCAGGTAAAAACGGAACCACCGGTTACACTTAATTGGGGAGTAAGTCCGCCTGGACAATAGGTTATATCAGGTCCAGCGGTAGTTCCTGTATTTACAAAGATATCGTAGGAATAAACCTGAGTTCCAAGTATTGGACATCCGTTATCTTGTACAACAATCACAAAATTGTGAAATCCTGCATCATTTCCAGTAGGAGTCCAAGAAACGGTCCCTGTAACAGGATTCATTCCAGTACTTGTAAATGTGGCACCAGGCAATACTGTTGCAATGTTAGTGGATAAAATAACTGAATCACCTGCATTTCCGTCTTCAAATATTACATCAAATAATAATGCATCTCCCGGACAAGCTTCCATTGAATTGGAGTCTAATCGAATTCCACCACCGTTATTGATGATTCCTCCTGAGCCGGATTCATTTGGTTGAACATTTGTACAGTTTTGTACCACAACCTGTATATCTCTCATAATTGACCCAATTAAAACGCCATCTCGGTATTCGTCAACTCGAATTGCAATTACAGCAACTTGAACGGCATCTGGAGTTACAACCATCGCTCCTGTTCTTGTATCAAAAACGATAGTGCCACTTACATCTGTAATAGGGTAGGTTGCTGTGATAGGAGGATTATATGTTACAAGAGCACCACCAGTTGTAGCTAATGCATCTACTAAACTAAATACAAGCGAATCTCCGTCTGGATCGAATGCCCCGTGGTTATAATTGAATTCTTGTCCAAGACAAATGTATGGTACAGGAAGAGTTGTAAATTGAGGCGAATTATTGTTAATGGTACCCGTGTTGTCTAACGTACCTTGAATAGCAAAGTCTTCGTCCGCCGGTCCAGTTGTAATTACAGAGTTTCGACAACAACTTCCATATTCCAATTCCCAATCGTCACATTTTGCAGGGAATGTGTAAATTCCTTGATAAACATACTGCTCTACACCTTGAATTGTTCCTCCATCACACGTACTAACAGCTGTTGCACACAAAGGCGATACTTCAATACCCGTTCCTGCAACCTGAGTTAAAACTACGTTTCCTGCAGTTCCGCATGCACTAGGTGATGTAATATCAATGCTAACGGTGCCTGGCGCGGTTGTTCCACCACAATCCCGATAGAATGAAAAGGTAATTTGGTAGGTTTCTCCAAAAATATGGGTGTATTGGATATCCATTCCCATTAAGTGGGTAGCATTTGATGATTGTATAGAAAACAATCCAATTACGAAAAAAGCGACAATCAGGTAAATTTTTCTCATGGTATTCATTTATTAAGCTAGCAAGCCATTAATTTTAAAAACGCAAATCATTCAAAATCAAATTATCGATAATTTGATTTCGATTAGCGTATTACTACTTTTTGTGTTGAAATTAAAGCGTAATCCATCGTCTCATTCATCCTTAGTATTTGTAGGAAATAGACCCCTTGGTTAAGTTGGTCTACTTTTATCCGGTTCAACGAATTGTTAAGTTTTCCATGCCGTACGGCTTGTCCCATTACGTTTACTAGATTGTAATTCAAATTGTATGCTAAATCGGATTCAATTTCAATGTTTAGGAAGTCATTTGCAGGTATTGGAAAAATTGAAATGCTATTCTCAAATTCAACTTTCAGACCTGTCATAGAACAACTGTCTGACATAATAATAGTAACATCCATAGTGTCAGTTTCAAAGCTACATCCTCCTACAGAGGTTGCAGTGAATTGCATCATTCCTGAATCCGCGGCGTCCGGTGTAAAAGTAGGAGTCAGAGAAGTGTTGTCATCAAATGTTCCATTTCCAGTTGAAACCCAAGATAATCCAGTAGCATCAGCTACTGAGCCTGATAAAGTAATATCTTCTCCGTAACAAATCGTAACATCAGATCCGACGCTAATAACAGGTGCAGCTGAATAGGTAGCAAGCAACGTATCTGATACGGCATCACATTCTCCACCAGATGAAGTAAGGATGATTTCAATTACGCCAGGGATCGAATCTGAATCTGGTGTGAAATCAGGTGATATATTAATGTTTGGTGTAATTATTCCACCAGTACTAGTCCATACAACCCCTGTCGCGCTTCCTCCCATGGCACCTGATAATGAAACAGCACTTAGGTCAGAACTACACATGTTGAAATCGGCTCCAGCATCAACAGTTGGATGATCATCAATATTAATAAAGGCACTTCGGGTTAAAGAATCACTCCCAGTTGCATTACTCACGAATAACTTAACATCAAAAGCTCCTCCTTGATTGAAAACAATTTTAGGGAATTGCGAATTAGCATTAGTAGAACCAACATAACTAAAACCGGTAGCAGGCGTTAAAGTCCATGACCACGAGGTAGGTGAGAATGCGCTTAAATCTTCTAAAGTAACCGTATCCTTGAGGATACATCCGGTTACTGGGGCAGCAGAAAAGTCCGCATCTGGCGCAGAGGAACCTGCACTCCCTATAATTTCGATATTATCCAATCCCCACCATCGGGCATTTACGTTCCCATTCACATATCTGAAACGTACTTTTAAACCTGCATTTGCATGAGCAGAGATATCAATTGATTGGTTATCTACAATTGGTACCCCCCCCGGAGCTAAAACAGGCAAAAACGTACCTTGATTTGAACCAAATGTAGCCACGATTGTCCATGAGCCGTTGAATACTTCAACGTATCCAAAATCATTGGAGTTGTCTGGAGTGAAATTGTCAAATATTTGATCAAATTTTAAAGTAACAGACGAGTAACCAGCAGCATTAACCGATGGACTTTCAATTGTTTCATCAGAGGTTTGACCTGCTGTTTCACTATCACATATAATAAACTCTGTAGATGCATCTAAATAAGATCCAAAAGTTGATGCTCCACCAAATGCAGCTGAGACATCAAAACCTCCTGAAGTACCGAGCCAAGTATTGGCAGTACCGTTATTAGTGATAGTCCAACTTACAGGTATCCCCGTGTTGAAATCTTCTAATAATAATTGAACACTGTAGGCTGGAAATGCAAAACCGAAAGCGGTAGATAGGAGTGCTATACGGGAAATTAATTTGCGATTTATAAATCGTAAAAATTTGGTCATAGATTGCGTTTTATGATAAGTAATACAAACAAATATACCGTTTGTATTATTCGCAACCTACTTAATTAACACCACATAAGTCATACAAATCTAAATTTAAATCAACAAAACGCAATATTTAGACTAATATAAGTGATACAAATTTAAATGTTTTGTAGGAATTCGTTCAAATTGGTCTTTGTATTGGAAAGTCCCATTTTTTTACGCAATCTGGTCCGGGCTACTTCAATACTGTGGGTGCTTTGACCAGTTAGGTTCGTGATTTCACGAGATGAAAGTCCCTGACGTAAAAATGCACAAAGTTTTTTTTCGTTCGGGGTCAGATTTGGAAATTGAGCATTGAGGTTGTCGTAAAAGCTATTGTGCGTTTCTTTAAACCTCACTTCAAATTCTTCCCAAGCTTTATTTTCCATTCCTGATTTTAAATCTTTAATAATGGAATTGATTAATTTAAGGTTTTCCTGTTTAATTTCATTTTTTCGTGATTCAAGCGTTTCAATAATGGAAAGAAATACTTCTTTTTCACTATTGGATTGTTCATCTCTAACTTCAATTTTACTTTGTCTTCGTTCTAATTCTTTCTGTATAGATTCTTTGCCTTCAACTAGTTCTATGTTTCGTGTCAAACTGGTTTTGCTTCGGTTTTTTTGATAAAAGAAGATTCCAAACCCTAATATTATAGCTAATAGGACAAAAGCGGATAGTAAGATAATGGTGAATTGACTGGTCTTTTTTTCGATAGCAAGTTGAGTTTGTGTTAATTGGAATGTTTTAGATTGCTTTCGAATTTCATATTTGACATCAATTACTTCATTGGCTTTGTGAAGATTTACTTGGTTAATTGAATCCGTGATGTGGATAATCCTTTTTTGATAGTAAATGGCGGAATCAAGCTTGTTTAATTTTTCATAGCATTGTGCATAAATTTCATACAGTTGTGCATGTCGACTAATCAAGCCTACTTTTGTTCCCACTGCTAGTGCTTTATCTACGTTTTCTATTGCTTTGGAATAGTTTCCTTCTTTCAAATAAAACTCCGCCGCCGAGAAATACCCATCCAGAATATCAGCAGCATTATCAAGATTTTTTAAATTATCTAATAATTGCTGATAGTATTGATTTGACAGGCTATGTTTGTTTTGACGATGATATAAGTCTGCCAAGTTGCTATATGAACTATTTAGCTGTAAATAAATTTTGGAACGGAGACTTATTTTAATTGATTCATTTAAATGTCTTATTGCTTTGTCGAATTGTTCTTGTTCTGCGTATATCGCGCCTAAATTATTGTGTTGTTTTGCAATGATGGTGTCATTACTATTGGTTGAAGAAGTGAGTTGAAAAGATTTTAAAAAGTACTCTTCGGCTTTTTTGAAATCTTGATTGTTTGCGTAGACAATTCCTAGATTATTAAATATTTTAAATTTCAACTTGTCATCATTGAGCTCCTTTGCTAGTTTTAATGCATCAAATAATAAGCTAAGCCTTTGCATGGAATTCCCTTCCATTCCACAAATATTACTTAATAATATGTAATTGTTGGCTTCTTTGGCTTTGTTGTTTGTCGTTTTGGATAATTCAATGGCTCTATTTACATGCTTTTTAGAGATCTTTAAATCTTTGTTCATGTATTGAATAGATAATTTCCGATAGACATTGATCGAATCTACTGATTCCTTGTTTTTCTCTGAATTTTGTGCGAAACAATAGTTGATGCATATACAAAAGGAAAATAACAGCACGATACCTGAAGAAATCAGTGGCGAATAGCGATTATATGTTTTGTTGAGGTTCAATTTGGTCAAATTAGAGTATACTATATAATATTATTAGAACTGTTCCATAAATGTTACCAGGTTTATGTTTGTATTGGCAAGATTTAACTTTTTCCGCAATCTTGTTCTGGCTACTTCAATGCTATGTACATTTTGTCCCGTTAAAGATGAAATATCTTTAGAGCTTATGTTTAGTCGAATAAAAGCGGAAAGCCGTTTTTCATTAGGTGTGAGATCTGGATGTTTCTGTAAAAGGTTTTTATAAAAGTTAACGTGGACTTTTTCAAAATTCACCTTGAATTCATTCCAGATGTTCTTGTTGATTCTGTTCTGTAATTGTTCAATAATATCTAAAATGATACTTTGATTTTCAGTGGTGAAATTTGGAATGTTTTTCTTTAATTTTTCCAAAGATCTATTTACAATGTCATTTTTGGATATTTCATGTAAGATGCTCGTGGTTAAGTTCTTACTTTTTGATTCAGCTTCTTGTCTTAAGTTGATGGTTTCTTCCTCTAATTTTTGATTTTGAATAATTCGAATACCTTCTTTATATCGAAGATAAAAGATGATTACAAAGACAATTAACGGAATACAAACAAGTAGGGATATTAAAAGGGTGATCTTAATGGTTCTACTTTTTCCTTCAAGCTTTTCATCCTGTAATTCTAATTCCATTTGCTTGCGTTGTTGCTCATAGTTGTATTTCAATTCAATATTGGAATTCAAATCTTTTAACCGTTTATCCTGCAAACTATCTATGTATAGTTTTTGCTCTTTAAATTGAGCCAATGATTCTTCAAACCTCCCCAATCTGCTTAATGCTTCAGCTCGAATTTGCATTGGCTCTGTAAACGCGGTAGTATAGCCAGATTCTTTCCCTACTAAAAAACAGCTATCCGCGTACGCAATAGACTTTTCATAATTTTTGTTTATTAAAAAGTACTCGCTTAATGCCGTGTAGGAATCCGTTAAGCTTACTTTGTCATTGATTTCGGTGGCAATCTCTTTTTGTTTAGTGTAAAAAAAGAAGGAGGAGTCATACATCTCACGTTCTTTGTAGGCAAATCCTATGTTTCCATAATTGAAAACTAGGGCGTCTTTGTTGTTTAAAAATGTATTAATGCCAACCGCTCTGTTGTAATATACATTGGCAGAATCATAACTATGTAAATCTGAATAGATCAAACCAATGTTGTTGAATTGAACAGCTAACATTGGTTTTATATCAAGCTTTTGAACAAGTGGAAGTGATTTATGGAAGTATTCGAGCGCTTTTTTACTTTTACCGTAAACAAAGTAAGAACCGCCAATGTTATTGTAAATTTTAGCTCGTAACGTATCATCATTTAGCCGATCCGCAATTTTTAGGCTTTCGAAGAAATATTCTACATTTTCTTGACTTTTATGATTCATTTGAATGAAATACCCAAGTTGTAAATATACCCGCGCCAATAGTTTGTCATTATTGGATAGGAGGGCAAATTCCAAAGCGCGTTTACAATGTTCTTCTGCCTCAAAAAGGTCTATTCCGCGTTTGGATTTAGCGAGCTGTAAATAATGCTTACAACTATCTATATCGCGCTGATGTTGTTCAATTTGAGCATTGACTCCTTTGGATGAAAAGGCGAAAAACAACACCAATACAAATACTTGTACGCTCCATGTTATGTCGGTTTTTTTGGTGATGAAATACGTTCTTTTATTTCTAAAGATCATTTTACTTGTCCCGATTAAAACTTATTGATATAATTGATGAGGTTTACTTTTGAGTTATTAATGCCTAGTTTTTTACGTAGGCGAGTTCTTGCAACTTCTATGCTATGCACACTTTGTCCTGTTAAGCTTGAAATTTCTTTGGAACTCATGTTTAATTTTAAAAACGAGCACAATTTTTTTCATTAGGTGTTAAATCACGATGTTCAGAGACTAAATTTTTTCTGAACCCTGAATGCACGTTTTGAAATCGCATTTTAAATTCTTCCCAAACGTTTTCTTTTAAGCCCGATCGTAAAGATTTAAGGACATTGTTAATTGTGCTTTTGTTTTTCTGATTTAGGGTGTCCCTAATCTCCTCTAACTGATAAATGACTTTGTTGAGTAATTCATTCCGATTGATCAATTCCATTACGTTAGTAGTGAGCTCTTTGTTTTTTAACTCCAATTTATTATCCACTATTAACTTTTGCTTTTTGAGCTCATTATGTTGTACAGTACCTTTCCTTGAACGTTGAATTAATAGAATATATACAATGACAAAGATCAATAAAGCGATGATTAAAGATCCTGAAACCAAATAGAGCTTTATTTCGGCATCTTGTTTTTCAATGAGCAATTTGTTTTTAGTCATTTCATCCCGCTTTTTATGCGTTTCATATAATTGCTTCGCATTGAAGTTTGATGTTAATTCATAAATGTTATTTGATCTTGTAGAATCGAGTAGTTTAGTGAGTTTGGCATAGTACTTATACGAATCATCAAAATTTTTTGTTTGATAATATGATTCAGCCTTTACGTTATATAAATTGATCAAAAAGCTTGAATAGCCACTTTTTTGAGCCAAGAATAGGGCGCTGTCTGCATAGAGTATTGCTTTATTGAATTTTTTATTGTGAAAGTAAAAACTAGCAATTGAGGTATAGGCATTAGCAAGGGACAAGTTGCCTTCTACATTTCGGGAAAGAATCAATTCTTTGTTAAAGTACTTGAACGCAGAGTCCATAGAATTTTGTAACAGGTAAATATTACCAATGTTTACATAATTTAAAATCAGATCGTCTGTATTGTTTCTTGATTGGTTGATTAGTAGGCTTTTATAAAAGTAGTGAAGCGATGTGTCATATAGTTGTGCATCCTTATATACCAATCCTAAGTTGTTGTATTGAGATGCGAGCAAATTCGGGTCGTTAAGTTCTTTTGCGAGCAGCATTGCCTTATTTAGATATAAAAAGGCATTACTTGTATCATTATATAGTCCGTAACTAGCACCAACACAGTTGTATATTTTACACTCGGTAACACGATCATTTAGTTCAAGGGCCAAATCAAGTCCTTTAAAGAAATTGTCCAATGTTTCTGTTTCATCTTCTCGAAGGTTGTTTAAGTTCCCTAAAGCTACATAAACCTTCATTAATTGTTTTTTATCATTCGCAGAGTATGCTAATTTTAAAGCGCTATTGGCAAACCTTTCCGCTTTGTATAAGTTAATAGCATCATATTCTTTAGAGAGGTTTAGCAGGGTAGAGATTCTGTTCGTGTCACATTTAGATTGATTAGCCCTTTGCGTACTAGAAGATGCATTTAGTATGGTGCACTGTATTGTTAAAAGTATTATTGTAGCTATAAGTCGCATTGGACGTAAAGTTAATAAATAATATAGCACATTGCCTAAATCTAATTTGTATAATTAGTTATACTATGAGCGATTAATTAGGGTAATTGAAGTAAAATGTATTGTCAATTATTTACCAATACATTTTATTTTATATTTTATTATTGAAAATTCCTTGAAAAGGGTGTTTTGGATAACGGCGAAAAAAATTACTTTTGCACAAAATTTAACATCTTAATCAATGAACTTATCTGAATTAACGGCCATAAGCCCAGTAGACGGACGCTACCGCAGAGGAACGTCGTCTTTTGCTACACACTTTTCGGAATATGCCTTAATTCGGTATAGAGTAAAAGTTGAGATAGAATATTTTATACAATTGTCTGATTCAGGATTAGAGCAATTACCGGCCTTAAATGGAGATATGGCGGAAGCATTAAGAAAACTCTATTTGGATTTTACGGAGGAAGATGCGCGTGAAATAAAAGACACAGAGAAGATTACAAACCATGATGTAAAAGCTGTTGAGTACTTTATTAAATCCAGGTTTGAGGCGTTGGGACTGGAGGAATATAAGGAATTCGTGCATTTTGGACTGACCTCACAAGATATAAACAATACATCTGTACCGTTAAGTTTGAAAGATGGATCAGAAGAAGTGTTGTTTCCTACCATTGAGGAATTAATAAAAACATTAAAAGGATTAGCCAATCAATGGAATTCAGTTTCGATGTTGGCTAAAACTCATGGTCAGCCTGCATCGCCAACTAGATTGGGAAAGGAGATCAATGTTTTTGTCGAACGATTAATAAAGCAGTTTGAACAATTAAAAGAAGTGCCTTTTTCTGCTAAGTTTGGCGGGGCGACAGGTAATTTCAACGCACATCATGTTACATATCCTGCAATTAACTGGATTGATTTTGGGAATAAATTTGTAAACGAAACGTTGGGACTTTCCAGAAGTCAATACACTACACAAATAGAGCATTATGACAATCTTGCTTCATATTTTGATGCTTTGAAGCGAATTAATACAATATTAATTGACTTAGACAGAGATGTTTGGCAATATATATCGATGGGATATTTTACGCAAAAAGTAAAAAAAGGAGAAATAGGTTCTTCTGCAATGCCACATAAAGTGAATCCGATTGATTTTGAAAATTCAGAAGGAAATTTGGGGATAGCCAATGCTTTATTAGAGCATTTATCAGCAAAGCTACCTATATCCAGATTACAACGTGATTTGACGGATTCAACCGTACTTCGGAATATAGGAGTACCATTGTCTCATTCACTGTTGGCTTACAATGCTTTGTTGAAAGGGCTCGGGAAGCTTGAATTAAATCAGAAAAGTATTGATGCAGATCTTGAAGCAAATTGGGCTGTGGTAGCTGAAGGAATTCAAAATATTTTAAGACGCGAAGGTTATCCGAATCCTTACGAAGCATTAAAGGAACTTACGCGTACTGGAAAGCCGATTGACAAGGAATTAATCCAGTCGTTCATTTTAGGTTTAGAAGTAACTGAAGAAATTAAGTCCGAATTACAAGCAATAACGCCTTCAAATTATGTAGGCGTCGATTTTTGAGAGTCCTGAGAAATTAGGATTAAACTTTTTTCAGAATTCACAATAAAATTGATACATTGGAGTTTTGATAGATAAAATTGAAGATTATGGAGAAATACAAGTTTGTCCAGGAGTTTGAAATAAATGCCTCAAAGAACATTTTGTATCCCTACATAGCTAGTCCAAGTGGATTGGAAAATTGGTTTGCGGACAAAGTTACCATTAACGAGGATGGAATTTATAATTTAGTGTGGGATGGTGAAAGTCATTATGGGCTAAAGGTAGGCGGAAGCCAAGGGAAAAGTATTAAATTCGAATTTTTAGACCAGGATAGAAATAAACTAGATGATCCCAATACGTTGGAATTCATGTTAGATAAAAATGAATTTACGAGTATGATGTATCTGAAGATCACTGATTATTCTGAAAATAATGATCCGGAGGATTTATATGACCTGTGGGAACAAATGGTAGAAGGATTAAAAGACGTTGTGGGAGGAGGATTTTAGATGAAAAAGATAGATAAACTAGTACTTAAATCCTTTTTTGGACCTTTCTTGTTAACCTTTGCCGTTGTAGAGTTTATCTTTTTATCCCAAACACTCATTAAATATTTTGAAGATTTAGTGGGTAAAGACCTTGGACTGGTGGTTTATCTAAAACTAGTCATGTATTTTTGCGTTAATATTGTGCCGGTGGCGTTGCCATTAGGTATTTTGCTTTCCTCCATTATGACTTTTGGTAACTTAGGGGAGCATAAAGAGCTTACTGCGCTCAAATCTGCAGGAATTTCTTTAATACGATTGCTCGCTCCTGTTTTCATATTGGTAATTGGAATGTCGGCTGGATTATTTTACTTCACCGAATATGCGGTTACTAGGGCTAATTTGGAAGTGTATAGCCTTTTGTATGACGTCCGTCAAATGAAGCCTACTTTGGATTTTAAGGAGAAGATATTTTATGCTGGAATACCTGGGTATAGTATAAAAATAGACAAGAAATTTGACGATGGAAAAACGCTTAAAGATCTAATTATATATGATCATACCAAGAAGAAGGGGAATACGGATGTGATACTCGCTGATTCGGGGATCATGTATATGATTAAGGATAATCGTTATTTGGTATTGGAATTGTATAAGGGCAGACGCTATGCCGAATACAATGATGCTTCTAAGTCCAAAAAGATGCGCTATATGAGGAGCAAGTTTGAAAAAAGCAAACTGGTTTTTAGCATGGCGTCTTTCGCAATGGAAGATACGAAAAAGGATCTATTCAAAAGTCATAAGATAATGATGGTTAAGGATAGTCTGGCTTTTCGATATATTTCCATTAAAGGAAGTAAGCAGGTGTTAGTTAAGACTTTGCCCGCTAAAAGCGATAATTTTTTCAAATATTATTCTGTAAACAGTAGTGATTCGGTTCCTAAACCGAAGATGGAACCTGTTGCGAAATTAGATTCTTTTGTTGCGGTTGCTTCAAGAAGAAAGGAACCTTCTCTTAGCGTTGTAAGAGAGTCAATGCGAAAAGCCCGTAATACGGTAAGTTTTGCAGGAACAAATATATTTAGATTAAATCATAAAGATCGGGAAGCTAATGGGTATCGAATTGAATTTTTGAAACGTTATGCGCAACCTTTTTCATGTTTAATTTTGTTTTTGATTGGAGCTCCGTTAGGAGCGATTATTAAAAAGGGAGGTATGGGGATCCCCGTAATAATCTCGATTTTATTTTTTATTGTGTTATATGTCTCATCGGAAATAGGTTGGAAAATGGCTAGAGATGGAGTAGTAGGTATAGAAATAGGAGTGTGGTTTGCGAATCTGATTTTAATTCCGGTAGGGCTTTATTTTCTTAATCAAGCGCGAAAAGACTCAAATTTACTGGAATCGGATCACTGGAAGAGATTTTTTCAAAAAGCATGGAAGGTTCATGAATATGATTTTATGATGAAGATTTTAAACAAAGTAAATGACAAAGTTTAGGTGTTCCTGTTTGAATATGGCTCTGAGTAAAAAATAATCAATTTTATATGGTTTGTAAACAAAATATATTTTGTAATTTTGCACTTCGAAAAAGAGAAGAATAAAAAAAATTAAGGAGAATGTACTTAACTTCAGATACGAAAAAGGAGATTTTTAAGAACTTTGGAGCTGCTAAGAAAGATAGCGACACCGGTTCTGCAGAGGCACAAATTGGTTTGTTTACACATCGCATAAAACATCTTACGGAGCATTTAAAGTCCAATAAGAAAGATCACTCAACTCGATTAGGGTTGTTGAAATTGGTTGGTAAACGACGAAGAATGCTCACATATCTTCAAGAAAAGGATATTATGAGATACCGGGCGATTATTAAGGACCTGGGTATAAGAAAATAATATGGAAGGGGCTTAGGGCCCCTTTTTTACTTTCTTATCATTACCTCGAAAAAAATTAATCATACAATTTTTATGAATATTATTAATAAAACTATATCCCTTCCTGACGGAAGGACAATTGAAATTGAAACTGGGAAATTGGCTAAACAGGCAGATGGATCAGTTGTTATTAAAATGGGTAAAACCATGTTGTTAGGAACAGTTGTTTCTAATGAAGGAGCAAGAGAAGGAGTTGATTTTCTTCCTTTATCCGTTGATTATCAGGAGAAATATGCGGCAAACGGTCGGATTCCAGGAGGATTTTTAAAGAGAGAAGGAAGACTTGGAGATCATGAAGTTTTGACTTGCCGATTAGTTGATCGTGTGTTAAGACCTTTATTTCCAAGTGACTACCATTCGGAAACGCAGGTTATGATCTCGTTGATTTCTGCAGATCCAGATGATATGCCAGATGCATTGGCCGGATTGGCAGCATCAGCAGCTTTGTCTGTATCGGATATTCCATTTGGAGGACCGATATCAGAAGTACGTGTAGCTCGAGTGGATGGACAATTGATCGTAAATCCTACAGCAAGTGCATTGGCCAAAGCTGATTTGGATATTATGGTTGGAGCATCTGAGGAGAATGTGATGATGGTAGAAGGGGAAATGGATGAGGTTTCTGAAGAGGAAATGATTGAAGCGATCCGATTTGCACATGATAATATCAAAGTGCATTGTCAGATTCAGAAAGAATTGACTAAAGAAACTGGAAACGAAGAGAAAAGAGCATTTCAGCATGAGGAAGAGGATAACGATGCCTTATGTGAAGAAATTAAAGCAGCAACCTACGATGGTTTTTACGCAGTAGTAGGAGAAGGATTGGCAGATAAAGCATTAAGAAGAGAGAAATTTAATGCAGTTAAGAAGCCAGTTCTTGAAAAATATGAAGAAGATGAGAACGTCAGTGACTTTTTGGTTTCAAAGTATTTGAGAAAATCAGAAAAGGAAGCGGTTCGAAATTATGTATTGAACGAGCGAGTTCGATTGGACGGAAGACAATTGGACGAAATCAGACCAATTTGGTCCGAGGTGAATTATTTACCAGGAGCGCATGGGTCTGCCTTATTTACAAGAGGAGAAACTCAATCATTGACATCTGTTACGTTGGGAACACGTTTGGATGAGAAAATGATTGATTCTGCGTTGGTTCAAGGAACAGAGAAATTTTTATTACATTATAATTTTCCAGCATTTTCAACTGGAGAAGCTCGACCTAATAGAGGACCGGGACGAAGAGAAGTAGGACACGGAAATTTAGCATGGAGAGCATTGAGAGGAATTTTGCCAACCGGTGAAGATAATCCTTACACTATTCGTATTGTTTCTGATATTTTAGAATCTAACGGATCTTCTTCCATGGCAACTGTATGTGCAGGAAGTATGGCATTGATGGATTGTGGAATCAAATTTGAATCTGCTGTATCTGGAATTGCTATGGGATTGATTACAGATGGTGAGAAATATGCAGTTCTATCAGATATCTTAGGAGATGAAGATCACTTAGGAGATATGGACTTTAAAGTAACTGGAACAAGCAAAGGAATTACCGCTTGTCAAATGGATATTAAAGTAGATGGTTTGCCATACGAAATTCTTACGAATGCATTGATGCAAGCTAAAGAAGGACGTCAGCATATTCTTGGAGAAATGAACAAGACCATTGCTGCTCCAAATGTAGAATTTAAGGATCACGCACCACGAATTATTCAAATAAGCATTGCAAAAGACTTCATTGGAGCCGTAATTGGACCAGGAGGAAAAGTTATACAAGAAATGCAAAGCGAGACTGGAACGACCATTACCATTGAAGAAATTGATGATAGAGGAGAAGTGAAGGTATTCGGAACGGATAAAGAAGGTGTAGATAAAGCCGTTGCAAAAATCAAAGGGATTTGTGCAGTACCAGAAGTAGGTGAAATATATGATGCAAAGGTGAAATCAATTATGCCTTATGGTGCATTTGTTGAATTTATGCCTGGTAAGGATGGATTACTTCATATTTCTGAGATCTCTTGGGATCGTACAGAAGATATGGAAGGAGTACTTGAAGTAGGAGAAGAGTTGAAAGTGAAATTGATTGGAATTGACAGCAAAACAGGAAAAGTGAAGCTGTCTAGAAAAGTTTTGCTTCCAAAGCCAGAAAAGGAGACCGAAGCGTAACCTTGTAGGAACTATTTCGTATGCTATGTGGTTAATTTAGTATCGTTAATTAATTGAGTGTTTATAAAACAGGCGATTGAATCGATTTGGACTAGATTAACAAAAAAATTAACACGATCGAATGAGACAACTTAAGATAAGTAAACAAATAACCAACAGGGAGAGTCAATCCCTGGATAAATACTTACAGGAAATTGGTAAGGTGGACTTGCTTACTCCGGATGAGGAGGTAGATTTAGCGCAAAGAATCCGAGCAGGTGACCAAATTGCTTTAGAACGTTTAACAAAGGCGAATCTTCGTTTTGTTGTTTCGGTAGCAAAACAATATCAGAATCAAGGATTGTCGCTTGGTGATTTAATTAACGAAGGAAACTTAGGGTTAATTAAAGCTGCAAAGCGATTTGACGAAACGCGTGGATTTAAGTTTATCTCGTATGCTGTATGGTGGATTAGACAGTCCATTCTACAAGCTTTGGCTGAGCAATCTCGTATTGTTCGTTTGCCATTGAACAGAGTTGGATCTTTGAATAAAATTTCAAAGTCTTTTTCTAAACTAGAACAACAGTTTGAAAGAGAGCCATCTCCAGAGGAACTTGCGGAAGCGTTAGAGCTGACAACGTCGGAAGTAATCGATACCATGCGTATTTCAGGTAGACACGTATCCGTGGATGCTCCGTTTGTGCAAGGAGAAGAAAACAGCCTTTTGGATGTACTGAAAAACGATGATGAAGAAAAGCCAGATGATGGTTTGATGGATGATTCGTTGCGGAAGGAAGTTCAAAGAGCATTGTCTACGTTGACACAACGTGAAGCGGATGTTGTTTGTTTATACTTTGGATTGGACGGAAAACAAGCGTTAACATTGGAAGAAATAGGTGAAAAATTTAACCTTACCCGTGAGCGTGTGCGTCAAATTAAAGAGAAAGCAATTCGTCGTTTAAGACATACTTCGAGAAGTAAAGCATTAATCCCATATTTGGGATAAAATTAGATTAAAATTTTTATCTTAGAGCCCCGAATTATTTCGGGGCTTTTTTTGTTATATAGGAAATTAATTAATCATGGATAGAGAGAGAGTAAAATGTTTTATTATAGGTTCTGGACCTGCAGGTTATACAGCAGCAATATATGCTTCCAGAGCAGGTATGAAACCTTTAATGTATACAGGCCCCCAGCCAGGAGGTCAATTGACAATAACGAATGACGTGGAAAATTTCCCGGGATATCCGGATGGAATTAATGGTCCTCAAATGATGATGGATTTGCAAGCGCAGGCGGAACGATTCGGAACCGATGTTCGATCAGGAATTGTAACAGCAGCTGAACTTGAAAGCAATCCTAAGGTATTGACTATTGATGGTACAACCGAGATTGAAGCGGATACAGTAGTCGTATCTACTGGTGCAACTGCGAAATATTTAGGATTACCTTCAGAAGAGCGTTTGAAAGATAAAGGAGTATCTGCTTGTGCAGTATGCGATGGTTTCTTTTATAAAGGGATGGATGTAGCAGTAGTAGGAGCAGGAGATTCAGCAGCAGAAGAAGCAACTTATTTGGCCAATATTTGTACTAAGGTCTATTTAATTGTTCGAAAAGACGAGATGCGTGCATCTAAGATCATGCAAAAGAGAGTACTTAATAATGACAAAATTGAAGTGCTTTGGAATACCGAAACAGATGAAGTTTTGGGAGCAGAAGAAGTAGAGGGAGTACGAGTTAAAAATAACAAAACAGGAGAGACTAGAGATATTGAATTGAAAGGATTTTTTGTAGCAATTGGTCATACACCAAATACCGAAATTTTTAAAGGTACATTGGATATGGATTCTACTGGTTATTTGATTACAAAACCAGATTCAACTAAAACGAATGTGGATGGAGTCTTTGCTTGTGGTGATGTTCAAGACAATGAGTATCGTCAGGCAGTGACTGCGGCAGGAACAGGATGCATGTCTGCTTTGGAAGCGGAACGTTATTTAGCAGCACAGGAAGATTAATAGAATAGATTGAACGAAAGGAAATTTATTTTTTATAAACAATATTAAAAGAAAGCCTTGAGGTTTCTGTTTTATCACAGAAGTTTCAAGGCTTTTTTTAGTTAATAAATTCATACATTACTTATTTTATGAAGCTTGATATACTAGTATTTGCTGCCCATCCCGATGATGCAGAATTAGCTTGTTCCGGAACAATATTGAAACATGTGGCGGAAGGAAAGCGTGTAGGAATTGTGGACTTCACCCAGGGAGAAATGGGAACTAGAGGAACGCCAGAATTGAGATTAGAGGAGGCGGATAGATCTTCTAAAATACTTGGTTTGACCGTACGGGAAAATTTAGGATTTAAAGATTGTTTCTTTGAGGATGATAAAGCACATATTACCAAGTTGGCGGAAATGATTCGAAAGTATCAACCCGAAATATTATTAGCAAATTCATTGGAAGATCGACATCCCGATCATGGAAGGGCAGGACATATGGCTCAAAAGGCGGTGTTTTGGGCAGGTCTAAGGAAGTTAGAAGCGGATTATGAACCATGGAGACCTTCAAAAGTATATCACTACATACAGGACCGATTCATAAAACCTGACTTTGTGGTCGATGTAACACCTTATTGGGATGCTAAGTTGGAATCGATTAAGGCTTTTTCAAGCCAGTTTTACGATCCTAAAAGTGATGAACCGGAATCGTACATTTCTAGCAAGCAATTTTGGCAATTTATTGAAGCCCGTGGAAGAGAGTATGGACATTTTATAAATAAGGAATTAGGTGAAGGATTTACTAGTTTGAATCCAATAGAATTAAATAATTTATTATAATATAATTCAAAACAATAGATAAAGGCTTCCTAACGAGGTGACTAAAAAATGTTAGTTGGTTATCGAAATTCAGGATGAAAGTTAGTTTCGTTATCTTCCGAAGAATGGTGAATCAATAGTTTTCATATGCACAGGTTCGATTTAGTTAAATTGATTATGTATAAAATCCATTTGCATTTGCGTTTGGTGTCGATGCTACTGTTTCTATGCTTCTGGCATGCGCAGACTCCTAGTTATGCCCAAAATACTTCTCAGATTAACGAATTGAAAACCAAGTTAAAAGAAGTTGAAGGAGCTGAAAAAGTGCGTACACTTAATTTATTGGCAAAAGAATGGATGTATGATGATTTTGAACAAGCTAGATCATACGCTAAGGAATCATTAAAACAAGCGAAATCACAAAGGTTAGATACACTTGAAGCGAGTATTTATAATGTTTTAGGAGATATTTATTACTTAAAGTCGATCCATGATAGTGCACAGTACTTTTACGAAAATGGACGAGCACATAGCGTTAAAATAGATTATCCACGTGGAATAGCAGAAGGGTTGGCCGGCCTTGGAATGCTTCTCGATGATCAGAATGAATTTGCACAAGCGATTGAGAAGTACTCTGAAGCTTACAATATTCATGAAAGGCACAATGATACTTCTGGAATGACTGGGACGCTGAATAACATTGGAATGATCTATTATAAGCAAGATCAATTTGATAAATCGATTAAGTATTTAAAGGAATGTCTGGCATACGATGAAGCCAGAAATGACCAAAGTGGAATTGGGTATTCGTGTACCAATATTGGTATGATTTGTTATCAAATGGGGGATAATGAACAAGCATTGAGCTATTTGAAGCGAAGTCTTGAAGTGCGTGAAAAACTTGGAAATCAAACAAAAATTGCATCAGTATGCAATAATATAGGAAATGTACTGGTAGATATGTCCAAATTTGATGAGGGACAAGCTTATTATCTTCGTGCTTTAAAAATCAAAAGAACCTTAGGGAATGATTATGACTTGGCGATTACGTTGAACAATCTAGGGAATTTTGAAATGGTTAATGTAAAAGATTATCCGGCTGCTTTACAGTATTTAGTTGAAGCAAGATTTCTATTGAGTAAAACGAATCAATTGCGAACAAAGCAGGAAAACTTTTATTATTTATCCAAAACGTATGAAGCACAAGGAAATATAGATAGTGCCTACGCTTGCCAGTCTAAATATGTTAAGATAAAGGATTCGCTCACAACTGAAAAAAAGAACCTTCAAATTGCTGAAATGTCAGAGAAATTTGACTCTGAACAAAAGGAGAAGCAAATTAAAATTCAACAGCTTACATTAGAGAATAATGAAGTTCAGATGGATCAGCAACGCACGATGAATTTGATCTATTTAGTAGGAGGGGCTGCAATTTTAAGTGTTTTAGTACTTGTCGTGATTGGTTTTGTTCAAAAACGAAGAGATAATGAAATGCTTAAGGAACAGAAGTATTTGATAGAAGAGAAGAACGAGGAACTCAATCAGCAAAATGAAGAAATCATAGCCATAAGCGAACAGATTGAGTATCAAAATGGAGCGTTAAAGCATCACAACAATCAAATATTGGCGAGTATATCTTATGCCAAACGAATTCAAGAGTCAATTCTACCATCCGATGCTTATTTTAAGCAAAGTTTGCCAGAATCTTTTGTGCTCTATAAACCAAAAGATGTGGTTAGTGGCGATTTTTATTGGATGGCTCGAGTTGAAAATTGTGTTTTTTGGGCGGCAGTAGATTGCACTGGTCATGGAGTTCCTGGAGCGTTTATGAGTATTGTTGGGGCAAATGGATTGAAAAAAATTGTACTTGAACGAAACGAGTTAAATCCTGCAGTCATTTTAAATCAGTTAACTGATCATGTAATAGAATCAATTCAATCCACAAGAGAAGGGCAAGAAGTGAAGGATGGAATGGATATTGCACTTTGTTGCTTAGATCTAGATACGAAAGAATTGAAATATGCCGGAGCTTATAATCCATTGTGGATAATACGAAAAAATGGTACCGAAGTAGAGCAAATCAAAGGAACCAAAAGACCTATTGGGAGATTTAACCGAAAAATTGTTCCCGAATTTGAAAATCATACGATGTTATTGAATCAGGGAGATCAGGTATATATATTTTCTGATGGATACGCAGACCAGTTTGGAGGGAATGAAGGTCTGAAATTCGGCTCACGAACAATGCGTTCGTTATTACTGGATATAGCTTCGCTTTCTATGCAGGATCAACTTGCTCAATTGGAAAAGACGCACAAGGATTGGAGAGGAAGGAAAGAAGAACAGTTGGATGATATATGCGTTATAGGAGTTCGTGTTTAAAGGCTTCCAACGTTTAAATCCATAATTCTGCCGTTGTTTTATAGATATGGAATCTTCGCAAGATGTACACATATTTCCTGCAATACCGGTGTTCATAAGATTTTTTAAGCCGAAATGAATCAAGCACTGCTGAAATGATTGACTTTAGCAATGCACTTTGAGATTTTTACCAGCCTTGATTTTTGCCTCAAATGTGGTAGAAACTTTGTTCGTTTCCATTGGTTCACCATAAACCACCGATTGGTTTGGCATGTTTATTTGTTGCCATTGCTTGAGGAATTTTACAGAGAATCCATCTTTTGGACTTGTATACGTTTGCAGATCGGCATGATCGGTTCGTTTTTCGGCCAAAGTTAGACTATTACTTGCGTTCGAACGTAATAGGAACATCGTTAGAAATACGGTTGTGTAAGTGGTATTTATTCTTACAATGCTATTTGTCATGATAGATATATTGAGTCGTATTGGAAAATGGGACTTCCTACTAAAGTAGAAAAATATGTTTCCAAATTGCGATATTATAATTTGGTTCCTAGTCAATTAGGAAGGATGATAGCCATCCAGTTGTTCGCTCCTCATCTTCGTAAAGTTTAATCAGTAGTTCATTTTTTACACTAGTTGAAATTGGTTTAACAATCTCTGGATTGTGTAACTTGTTTCTTGTACATCCATGAAATACAGCATCTTTTGATTCAATATGTACAAATGCAATCAATAAAGATCGAATTTTACGTTTAGGAATTTGATACTGATTTTGTAAATCCTTATCGGCTAAATAGGATTTAAATCCTTCAGACAATCCATTGATTAAACCGTTTACATGCGATCCATTATCCAACGTGCGATTATTGTTGGCGTATGATTTTAGAATGGCTGCATCCCACTGACATTCTCTAATGGCAAATGCAATATCAATTTTGAAGCTTGCGACCGTAAATTGAATACTTGATTTAAAAACGGATGTACATAAACCATCCAATATCTCTATTTCAACTTTTTCGACCAGACCTTTCTTAAAAGAGTAGATGTTTTTAGCAAGTTCATTGTTGACACTATATTGTACTTTGAAGGTAACATCGGGTTGTAGGAATGCTAATTCTCTCATTTCGCGTGCTAAATAGGAGGCGTTAATATAATAAGCTTCCTTCCAAATTTCTGAGTCTGGTAGGAACGTAAATTTTAATTTTGCACAGGTAAATATTTCTTTGTTGGTTTTGCCAGTGAGCATTATTCCTTTTTCAAATCGTTGTTCTAATTGGATTTCATCTGAGCTATTCGATAATGTAATTGAAAAACGAGAACTCAATGCATTTGCAACTGCCAAACTAAACAAATTTAAGCCTTGATCGTTTTGTTTTAGCTTACCCCAAGTGTCTTCGATCAACGTTTCTTTTATTTCCAAAACACCGGTTATTTCACCATTGTTTTTGACCGAAAATGAAGCGGCACTTGGCAGCCATTCTTCTAGTGCATCATCAACCAAAAACGTACACATATTAACTAGTCCTTTCGAATTGATAGAACCTAAATACATGGCAGGTCTCCGCCGAATATGCTCAATTATATTAGAATATTGTGGCTTTTTTACTTCCGTTGAATCCATGTCTTTTTCTTTTAAAAATACAAAAAACGTTGCTAAAATGCAACTGTTTTTATCTTCAAAAATGGCCATTTTAGCTTTTAATTTACTTATTTGGTGTTTTTTTAGTGTTTTTGTATTGCCGATAAAGTGCATACTTTTATTTTGCTGCTTTTTAATTTTTTATCAAAAAAATGTTGCGTTTGTGAAAATCTTAAACTTACCTTTGTGCCAACAAAAAGAAAACGTTCTTTAATAATTTACTTATCAAGAAAGGTGGAGGGATTGGCCCTGTGAAACCTTAGCAACCCTGGTGTTTTTATCAACTTTTTCGATATATCCAGAAGGTGCTAATTCCGTTTCGAATTAAGAACAATTAATGATTCGAATAAGATAAGTCAGAAGAAGTATCTCAGATGCATTTACAACCTCTTTTGACTCACGGTCGGAAGAGGTTTTTTTTTGCCTAACTTTTCCATTCCATCCCATCTTGATCAGTAGGTTCTTAACGAATCTAACGAATTGAATAATCAATTAATGAGATTAGATCAAAATTATAAAATGGAAAACTTACATTTTGAAACCCAGGCAATTCGCACGCAATCTGCGCAAACATTGAACAAAGAACATTCGGTTCCTTTGTATTTGACCTCAAGCTTTACGTTTGATTCTGCAGAAGAAGGAGCAGGATTATTTTCAGGAGAAATCGAAGGCAATTTGTATTCTCGTTTTTCCAATCCAAATACGGATGAATTTGTACAAAAACTGTGTTTGATGGAAGGGGCAGAGGCGGGAGTAGCTACAGCAACAGGTATGGCAGCAGTTTTTGTGACTTTATCTTCATTGTTGAAAAATGGAGATCATATCGTAGCATCACGAGCGATTTTTGGAAATTCGTTAAAGGTAATAACGTCTATTTTGCCAAATTATGGAATTGAATTTACATTAGTGGACGTAGACAATAATCAGGCTTGGGAAGAGGCAATAAAATCAAATACTCGATTGCTATTTGTAGAATCTCCTTCGAATCCAACCTTAAAAATCGCTGATTTAACGTTTTTGGGAGATTTATCCGTATCCCATGATTTGATTTATGTGGTAGATAATTGTTTTGCAACTCCCTACTTGCAGCAACCAATCAAATACGGAGCAGATTTGGTTATTCATTCTGCAACGAAATATTTAGATGGTCAAGGAAGAGTGCTTGGTGGAGCTATTTTAGGTAAAGAGGAATACATTAAGAAAAATTACGATTTTATCAGAAGAACGGGACCAAGCATGTCTCCATTCAATGCATGGGTATTGTCGAAAAGCTTAGAACTGTTGGCATTGAGAATGGAAAAACATTGTGCCAATGCGCTTAATCTTGTGTCTTTTTTAGAAGAACATCCGCAAATTGAAAAGGTTATTTATCCCCACCATAAAGGACATGCTCAATATGATCTTGCGAAGAAGCAAATGCGGCTTGGAGGTGGATTGATCGGTTGTGAATTGAAAGGAGGGAAGGAACGAGGTGCACGTTTTTTGAATGCATTGAAGCTGCATTCACTTACGGCTAATTTAGGAGATTCTCGAAGCATTGCTACGCATCCGGCGTCTACAACGCATTCGAAACTTTCTGAACAAGATCAATTGAAGGTGGATATTACCGGCGGTTTTATCCGTTTTTCAGTAGGGCTGGAGCATAGTGGTGATTTAATAGCTGATATTGATCAGGCGTTACATTTATCTTGACAATTGGTGATTGTTATATTCGCTGAACTGTAATAGACTAAACTAAAATGAAACTTTGAATATGGAATTCATACATAACGTACTATTTGAACCATGGCCTTGGTATATTGGAGGCCCCATGATTGGTCTTTTTGTTATAGGGTTATTGTTGATTGAAAAGAAACAACTGGGAATTTCTTCGAGTTTGCAATACGCTTGTTCAAAATTACTTCCTATTAATTGGGCTTATTTCAAAAATACAGAAAAAGTTAAGTGGCAGCTCTTTTTTGTAATAGGTCTGGTAGGAGGAGGGATCGTATGTTCGTTTCTTCCTTCCTACGATGTATCGATTGCAGATTCTACAAAACGGCAACTAAGTGAACTAGGATTTGGATTTAATCAGGGGTTCTATCCAACTGAATTATTTAGTTTCTCGTTTCGAAACGTTACATGGTTGTTTCTAGGTGGAACGATGATCGGGTTTGGAGCTCGATATGCCAATGGTTGTACAGCGGGTCATGCGATAATGGGCGTTTCACAATTATCAATGGCTTCAATAATTTCTACTGCTTGTTTTTTTGTAGGTGGTTTATTGGCAACACATATTATTTTACCTCTTATTTTTTAATTAGTATGAAAAATATAAGATTCATAGGATACGGAATTATTTTTTCAATAATTCTGATAAAATCAGAAGCAATTTCTTGGTATCGAATTTATGAAATGTTTCATTTTCAATCATTTCACATGTATGGACTACTGTTTTCAGGAATAGTAGTGGCATTAATCGGATTAAAATTTTTAGGAATCCATACGATTCCAAAGGATACTCAACTTGTCGCGAATGTGTTAGGAGGGATCAGTTTTGGCATTGGATGGGGAATTACTGGAGCATGCACAGGACCTATATTTTCATTAATAGGATTGAATTTAGGTCCCAATTTATTGGTGTTGCTTGGTGCATTGACAGGTACCGTACTTTATGCAGGGATTCGAAATAAAATTCCTCATTCAATGAATGGAAAGTAAGATCAGATGTTCTGAAGTTTTAAAGAATAAGTATAATGGAGCATGCGAAAAACTTGAAATTTAGTTTACCATTTCAACTGGAATCAGGAGAGGTGTTGGAAGAGTTAATTCTATCGTATCATTTGATGGGAAAAATGAATGATGCAAAAGACAATATTATATGGGTGTTTCATGCGTTAAGCGCCAACAGCAATCCATTTGAATGGTGGCCAGGACTTTTTGGAGAAGGATGTTTGTATAATTTGGATGAATATTGCGTAATATGTGTGAATTCGATCGGTTCTCCATATGGGAATTCTCGTCCTCAGAATTTAGATTTCCCCTTCTATACGGTCAGAGATGTGGTTAAAACGCAATTGATGTTAGCAGATTCATTAGGTATTACCCATATACATACAGCGATCGGAGGATCATTTGGAGGTAATCAGGCACTAGAATTTGCCTATGCTTATCGAGGAATAATAGCGCATTTGGTATTGATTGCATCTAGCGCAAAAGAATCTGCATGGAGTATCGCGATTCATGAAAGTCAGAGATTGACTTTACAGGCGGACTCATCCTTTGGGATGAAAGGGGAGGGAAAAGCTGGATTAAAGGCAGCTCGAGCAATCGGGATGCTTACGTATCGTACTAACACACTCTTTGATCAAACACAAACAGATGAAGAGTCAAAGTTGACCGGGTTTAAGGCAGCATCTTATATTCAATATCAAGGAGAAAAATTTGAACGTCGTTTTGATGCAATATGTTATCATTACTTACTTAATTGCTTGGATACTCATGATGTTGGACGAAAACGCAATGGGGTGGAGAAAGCGCTTGAATCTATTAATATCAATACATTGGTAATTGGAATTGATACTGATATGCTGGTACCTCCAAGATTGCAGAAGAACATGGTGGACCATATTCCTAATGCACGTTATAAAGAAATAGAATCAGATTTTGGTCATGATGGATTTCTGATTGAAACAGAAGCAATTACAAAGGAGTTGACCCACTTTTATAGGAACACGGCTGTTTAAACAGCAATTAATAGAGTTAAAACAAAACATTCGATAATAAAAACAAATAATAAATCCCGAAAATTATGATAAACGAGATTACTGTAAATGAACTAAAAGCATTGCAAGATGCAGGTACGGACAATTTAATATTAATTGATGTACGTGAGCCACATGAAGTAGATATAGCCACGATTGGAGGAACTTTAATTCCAGTTGGCGATGTACCATCTAATATTAACGAGTTTGATTTTGAAGATAAAAAGGTAGTTGTGTACTGCAGAAGCGGTAAGAGGAGCGCTAATGCCATTCATTTTTTGCAAGAGCAAGGAATAGAAAACTTATTTAACTTGAAGGGAGGTATTCTGGAATGGGCTGATCAGATTGATCCTTCGTTGGAAAAATATTAATTAATGTCGCAAGATAAAAAGTAGCGAATTTATGAAAGTTTTAAAATTTGGTGGAAAGTCACTTGCACCTGGAAAACCCTTAGAAAAAGCCCTTCAAATTGTTCTGAAAGAACAGGCAACAGAGCCAGTAGCGGTCGTGGTATCAGCGATTGGAGAGACTACAAATTTGTTGCAAGAGATGTACTTGAAGAGTACAATGGGAGAGGTAGATTCTGATAGTCTGATAAAAATTAAGTCATTAGGGGAAGCCGCAGGATTAAATGGAAATTTTCTGCGGGATTTAAATGAATTGGAAGATATAATTCGTTCCAATGCTACACTAAAGTTGGATTCAGATCAAGTGCGAGATCATGTACTTTCATTTGGAGAAATTCAAAGTGCCCGAACGCTGGTTACGCTGTTGAAATCCAATGGATTGAAGGCGTGTTTTTTTGATGCGCGTAAATTCATTAAAGTAGAACGATTGGGGGTTGATTACGAAGTCAATCTTGAGGAAACGAAGCAATTGGTTTTGGAAGCGTTCTCAAATTTAAAAGCACAAGAAATTCCTGTAATTACGGGATTTATTGGGTCAGATAAAGATGGGAAAACGGTTACCCTAGGTAGAAATGGAACCAACTATTCGGCTACCCTTCTGGCAAGTTTTATAGGTGCTACAGAAGTCCAAAATTGGACGAATGTAAACGGAATTTATGCGGCAAGTCCCGCATATGTACCTGATGCGCAAAAGATCAGTCACTTAAGCTATAAAGAGGCACATGAATTGGCAAATTTTGGAACGAATGTACTGCATGCAAAAACGATCGAACCATTAATTGAAGGTTCGATTCCACTTCGGATAAAAAATAGCTTTTATCCAGAAAACGAGGGGACATTGATTGATTCTAAAGGTGCAGATAAAGGGATTAAGGCCGTATCTGTCATTGAAAATGTATCGTTGGTAAAAATAAAAGGTGCAGGGTTATTGGGGAAAATAGGTATTGATGCTCGAATTTTTAATGTACTAAGTCAAAATAATATTAGTGTTCGAATTATTTCGCAAGCATCTTCCGAAAGAGGCATTGGTTTTGTTGTAGATACAGAGGTTGCAAAAAAAGCAAGGCAGGTGTTGTTAGAAGAATTCGAGTTAGATATTCAAAGTCAAGCTGTTTCAACTATTGAAGTGGATCACGAAATGGCCATATTGGCGATTATTGGTAGGCATAACTATGCGCTTGAAAAGGCGATACAAGGATTGCGCCGAAATAAGATTTGGATGCATCTGATTAGCAATAGCATCAGTGGGGAACACATCTCATTAGTGGTGGATAATTACAACTTGAATAAGGCCGTAAAAGTGGTGTATGGCAAAGTATTTGGGGTTCGAAAGCGCATTAATCTGTTGGCAATAGGTAAAGGAACTGTTGGGAGCAGATTAATTGATCAAATTTTAGCAACGGATGAATCTGTTATTGCACGACGCGGGTTGGAGATTCGATTGGTTGGGATATTGAATTCAAAAAAGATGTTGTTGAGTGAATCGGGAATTCAAGATGATTGGCGAACTCAACTTGAAGCTGCAGATTCGTTATCAGATTTAGATGAAGCGATGAACTGGCTTGAAGGTTCTACACTTGAAAACATCGTGATTGCAGATAATACTGCTAGTTCAGATGTTACAGATCGCTATCCTGAGTTTGTAGAACGGGGGTTTGATGTGGTAGTATCTAATAAGAAATTTAACTCCGGTCCGCTGGATCGATATCAAGAAATGCAACAAAGTTTGAAACGTAAAGGGAAGCATTTCTTGTATGAAACGAATGTGGGAGCAGGTTTACCTTTGATTGATACCTTACGGAATCTTTATAATTCGGCGGATGTAGTAATCCAAGTACGAGGAGTTTTTAGTGGGTCACTTAGTTTTTTGTTTAATGAATACTCTGAAAGCGACGTTCAATTTACGGACGTACTATTAGAAGCGAAAAATCGCGGGTTTACAGAACCGGATCCGAGGGAGGATTTAAGTGGGATGGATGTGGCACGAAAATTAATTATTCTAGCGAGGGAAATTGGAATGGAAGTTGAATTGAAAGATATTAATGTTCAATCTTTGATACCTGAACATTTATCTGAATTCCCCACATTTGATGACTTCATGAAGCATCAAAAGGAATTAGATGTTTATTTTGGTAAGTTGAAAAGTGAATTGGGGAACAATGAAGTATTGCGGTATACGGGCGAATTGAATAGTAGAACAGGGGAAATGGAGGTGAAATTGGTTAAGGTGAGTAAGGATTTACCTCTAGGAAATATCAAGGGAACGGATGCGATTTTTGAGATTTATACCGAAGGTTATGGAGACCAACCTGTAATAATACAAGGAGCAGGGGCTGGAGCGGACGTTACAGCTAGAGGTGTATATTCGGATTTGCTGCGGGTAGGAACTCAACTTCATTGAACGGATTGAAGAATTAGAATAATGATTTGATTTAAATGAATTTTTGGAAAAAAAGGAGGGATTAAGCATGTCAAATGAATTAAAGTACATGCATTTTGTTATTTTTGTTTTATGAAATTAGCTGTAATAGGGGCAACAGGATTGGTAGGGACCAAAATGTTGCAGATATTGGAAGAACAACAATTTGGAATAGATGAATTTATTCCTGTTGCATCAACCCGCTCTGTTGGAAAGAAGATTCATTTTTGCGATCAACGGTATACAATTGTATCAATGGAATCTGCGCTGGAATCTAAGCCGGATATAGCTATTTTTTCAGCAGGAGGAGAAACTTCTAGAGAATGGGCTCCAAAATTTGCAGCAGTAGGAACAACGGTAATTGATAATTCCTCCGCATGGCGAATGAAAGAAGATATAAAATTGGTTGTGCCAGAAATAAATGGGCATCTGCTAGGGCCAGAAGATAAAATTATAGCCAAT
Organism: Cytophagales bacterium; assembly: GCA_965277185.1. Classification (GTDB taxonomy): domain Bacteria; phylum Bacteroidota; class Bacteroidia; order Cytophagales; family JAHDFW01; genus JAHDFW01. The sequence continues at coordinate 177,035 of CBDICC010000063.1, forward strand.
CCCAATTGTTCTACGATTCAGATGGTATTGGCATTATCGCAGTTGCACAAGCGATACAAGATTAAACGCTTAGTGATTTCAACCTATCAATCAGTAACAGGAACAGGTGTAGCAGCTGTAACCCAATTGGAGAAGGAACGTATGGCGGATTATTCGGAGAAGGTATATCCTCATGTTATTGATAAAAACTGCATTCCGCACGGAGGAGATTTTGATCCTTCTGGATATACAACAGAGGAAATTAAATTAGTAGAAGAAACCAGGAAAATATTAGGAGATCCATCCATTGCGATCACAGCGACTGTGGTTCGAATTCCAGTATTAGGAGGTCATTCAGAATCTGTAAATGTAGAATTTAATACAGCTTTTGAGTTAAATGATGTAATTCAAACGTTGGAAGAAACGTCAGGAGTAACGGTGCAAGATGATCCAATAAATAATGTATATCCAATGCCAATTGATGCCTATGATAAGGATGATGTTTTTGTGGGACGAATTCGTAGAGATGAGAGTATTAATAACGGATTAAATTTGTGGATTGTCTCGGATAATTTGCGAAAAGGAGCGGCTACGAATGCTGTCCAAATAGCTAAAACCGTTGCTAAAGCGTTGTTTGAAGTGAAATAAAGGAGCAAGAATCTAATTTATTGTATCTTGCATACGTTGAATAGAAGAAAAATAAAAATAAAGAAAGACAATGAGAAGTTTAAAAAACATATTGATTCTAATAATGTTTATTGGAATAGCACTACAGGTTCAAGCGCAAAAGAAATTTGTGACCGAGACGTTTAAGGTGTATGGGAATTGTGGAATGTGTAAGAAAACCATTGAAACCGCTGGTATTAATCAGAAAGGAGTTCGCAAATGTATCTGGAACCAGGAAAAGGGAGAAGTAGAGGTGGAATATCGAATGGATAAAATTTCGTTGGATGAAATAAAGAAAAAGATTGCCGCCGCTGGATATGATACAGATGAATTTCGAGCACCGGATAAAGCATATAACGGTTTGCATGGATGTTGTAAATATGAACGTTCCGTTGTGGAAAAATAATTAGAAAAAAACCTTATTTATATAACTACTAATTTATATTTAATTCAATGAAAAAGACCTTATTAAACGCAGGATTGGCAATTGCACTTACCATCGGATTTGCTGCTTGTACAACAACTACTTCAGATAATAGTGGAGCAGATAACGTAGAATCAACGGAGACACATGATCATAGTGATGGAAGTGGTCACGATGAGTTGCATGGAACAGGAGAGGGGCAACATACCCATGATGCGGAGAATGTAGATGAAAATGGAGAAGTGAATGCTACTTCTGATACAGATACGGATAAAGCTGCATATTACTGTCCAATGAAATGTGAAGGAGATAAAACATACGCGGATAAAGACGCAAAATGTGCAAAGTGCGGGATGGATTTAGTACAGGTAGAAAAGGAAACTGAAGATGCCGATGGACACGATCATGACCATGAGCACGAACATGAGCACGGTGACTCTTAAGTTGTACCTTAACTGGATGAAATAACTTTAGATAGGATCATTGCATTAAGTTATTGATCTTAAAAAAAGCCCCGATTGATATTTTTTATCAATCGGGGCTTTCTATTTTAAAGCGTGTTATCGGCTTTGTTTATTTGGGAAGTTATCTAATTACTTTCTCAAATTAACTCGTTATTTAAAGTCGTATCTTGCTTTTATGGTAAACTCACGACCCATTGTTGGTGTTCCGTAGTATCCAGAATCATATCCACTCACAGTTATGTAATTGGACCCTAAGATGTCATAAACTCCAGCGCTTAAACTTAAGTTGTTTATAGGCTTAAAGTTCACTAAGAAATTAATTGTTAAGTTTGGATCAAAGGTGTTGGCTCCGTAACCTTCCCACCATTCTTCTTGATAAAAATAACCAACTTTTTTACTGTTGTAGATAAGTCTAGGAGCAAGCACGATTTTTTCACCAACATTTATTCCAGAACTAGCTACAATTTTATTGGCTGGTAAACCGCGAAGTAAACTTGCATCATCTTCCACTTCATAAGACTCCGAATTCGTATTATTGTTTCTATAATACGAGTAGGAAGCATTTACAAATCCCCAGTCATAATTCATTTTATAATCTAATTCAAATCCAATTGTCGACGCCTTATCTTGGTTTAGATATCCATCTTCTAATGTGATCCCATCGTAATAATAAATAATTGGATCATCAATGTTAATATAGAATGCGTTGGCACTAATGGACATATTCTTATTCATCAAATATCCTACTTCTATTTCAGCAACGTTTGTGAATTCCGGTTTGATATCCAAATTTCCTTCAAAATTGTATACCACTGGTGCTTTGAATGCACGGCTTAACAATCCTTTAAAATGGACCTTGTCATATGCTTTAGTTACAGCGAATCTTGGCACGAATGCATCTCCAAACTGACTGTGATTGTCATATCTAGCACCTAATACAAAATTGGCTATTTTTGATTTAACCAACGCTTCTGCAAATCCAGCTATATTTGAATACGAAACTTTTCTCGTACCATTGAAAAAAGCACCTGCAGGTTTTACGGATTGATCTTGATGAAATTCGCTTCCAAAGCTTACACTAATTGCATCGGTTGCTTGATAAACTCCAGTAACCTTACCTCTTGATCTGTAATTTTCCGCTACATAAGTTTCTAAATTATCCTGAGAAAGATTTCCCTTATACGACCAAGGGTGCTCTTTCTTCCACGATACCATGGGAGTGATAGTTAATTTATCGTTGACTTTCCATTCATAATCAGCTCCAACATACATTCCTCCAAAAATCAGCCAATCTGCATTGTCATAATTATATTCAATATCATATTGTTGGAAAATACCTTTTACACGTAATCCTTTGTACTGGAGTCCGGCGTTAATATCCATCGATTTGATTTGAGAACTGTCCGCATAGTTAAATGTAGAAGATGCTCCTTCTTCATCGTCTAAGTAATTGGTTGCGTAATCAATCGATTCGTTACTTCGATTGGCTTGGCTATAACCACCGCTCAAACTAAGATCGATTCCGTTTTCCAATTTTGTTCCAACACCAAACTGTCCATTAACTCGAGATGTTGAGCCATTTGAATTTCCGTATGTGGTAGAGGCATATCCTCCTTTCATGTCCTCCCCAGATTTAGTGATGACATTAATCACAGCTAATTCAGCCATTCCACCATATATTGCGCTTCCTGGACCTCGAATAATTTCCACTTTTTTAACGTTTTCTGTAAAAAAACGATTACCCCAAGCCACTGTACCATATCCGGTTTCACTGATTTGTTGTCCATCAATCATTACCAGTACTTTTCCTTCCATTGAATAATTACCTCTAACTCCGATGGCAATTGTATTTTCAATGTCACCTGAAAATTCAAAACCAGGAACGGTACGTAACAAGTCAACTAAATCTCGTGCTCCGGATGCTATGATTTCTTGTTCTGTGATAATGGTCACAATTCCAGGTGTTTCACGCAACGATAATTTGTTCGTTCCAGTTACTGCAACTTCCATGTTTAGCATGTCTTCCAATGAAAGGTCCAAGAGGTCCTCTAAATTGTTGTTTACAGAGTCCTTTTTAGCTCCATCGTTAGAAGCTACGATTTGTGACATTGCGGGGGTAAGAACTAACCCAATGCAAGTCAACATTAGTAGGATTTTTAATTTCATATAAAGATATAGTTAATAGGTTAATGGATTATAACAACAGAAGTTTTAAAGGTCGAAGTAGTAATAATCCGGTGAAAAATAATTAATCCAGACATTGGGCAAACTCTAAATTAATGACTGCATTGCATTTAAATATAGTAGATGAAGATGGATTACCAAAATGTAATACTTGTAAAACAGGAATTTGATGTGCAATAAGTTAAATTAAATGCATGATTGAAAGGGGAATAGCCGATTGAAATAGTTTAAAAAAAAAACAATATTAATAAGGTTTGCCAAATGGAGTTCAGTTTGGCGGGAACATTGTCGCGATTCTAGATTTTATGTGAAATGAGAATGGCAGTTATAGTGTATCATTTGTATAATTTAGGACAGTGATAAATACGGAGGCTTAATCTTTGAAAATTATTGTTGTTCAAAGAGGCATAAATGGCTATTTTTGGATTTATTTTCGACATGACAACAGACAATAATACCTCATCTATCGTACTTTCAAATGATCAAATAGAAAAAGCAAAGACTGCTTTTGATTTTTTTGATCAAGACGGAAATGGATCCATTTCTAGAGAAGAATTGGCTGAAGCGCTGAATAAGTTTGGTCAATTAAATACCGAGGAAGACATTGATACCTATTTTGATTTGTTCGATAAAGACAAGAATGGATCGATTGATTTAGATGAGTTTTTGGAAGTTATTAAACATTATTTGCAGAATGCGGTTGGTATTTTAGCTCAAAATGATGTTTTGAAAGATGTGTTTAGTGAAGAGGAACTAGGCTTCATGATGCAATTTATAACGATACATCCTTTTATAACCGGTGAAAAACTTCAGATCAAAGGAGAGCCTGCAGCTTCAGCAAACCTTATTTTGTATGGAGAAGTTGAGGAAGTGGATGATGATGCTACTTTGGCAATTAGAGAACACGGAGTATATGGTATTTGTGCGTTTTTATCGGTAGGGTATCACAAAGGGGAAGTTAAGGCCAAAACCGATGGTATTCGAGCTGAATTTGACATAGGATTAATCGAGCAGCTTACTTTTCAAAACGCAGCACTGTCTAGAAAGATTAAGAATGCATTTACCAATTCAGTTGGAGGAGATATTGACGATGCTGGGACGGTATATATTGCTTTGATTGCTCATAATAATATGAAATCGGCTCTAGTGCAATTTGTAGAGAAACATATTGATTATTTTGATCATATACCGTTAGTTGCGACAGTAAATACAGGAGAAGCATTATTTAAGAAATTAGGGATCTCTCTTACCAAAAAAGTAGCATCAGGACCATTGGGAGGAGATCAAACCATTGGTTCTATGATTGCTCCTGGCCAATTGGGAGCTGTATTCTTTTTTAGAGATCCATTGTTTTCTCATCCACATCAAGCTGATATTGATGCATTAACAAGATTATGTGACGTATATCAAATCCCCATTGCAACCAACCCCGCTACTGCTGAGGCCCTTGTGGATTATTTATCAAGAAATGGCTTAAATTTCAATACAGACAGTACAAGGTCTTCTGAAACAATGAAGGATTATAAGAAAAAGCAAGATGACGTGCTGAGAAAACTATAGTGTTCGTTCCTCTGATTGTTTAAAATGATTGAAGACTAGTCGTCCATTCAAGAAGACTTCTTTTTATCGTATAAATGGGGCCTTAATAGGTCGTCTTTCTTTAAGAATTCAACGAATGATCCTTCAAATGTGGTTTATTATTTTCTAATAAGGTAATGTATTGTATTGATTAGGGAAGTTCACAACTGTCTTCATTTGTGCCATTGGTAGGACTAAATTCCATGGTATCAATAATTGCCTGAAGGAGGTGATTAATTCCAGGCATACGCATAAACCAACCAAGTGTAGCCATAGCCAAATTAATATGTTCAAAGGCCGATGCAATAGCATTTACGCTGTGATAAGTTCTTCCTTCGTGATCTACGTAGGTTACTTGCAATATGCCCTTTCCAGGATACTTAGTTGAGTCTATCACTTCAAGATTAATGGCTTTGGATTTGATAAACCATTGCTTAATTTGGGAACATGGAGTACAAAATGGGTCAAAATAGATGGTTCCTTTTGGATAATATTTGGGTTTCCACAAGAAGTACCATTTTGGAACTTTTCCCTTATAATGGGTCCAATTATTCCCAAATCGTTTTTCCATATCCGGATATTCCTGAAAATCGGAAACCCCAAAACTATAAGCAAAAGAAACTACAGAGCCTATGAGTAAGTAGAAACTTGAGTAGTAAATGCTTAATGGAATAAACAATAATGTAAAGGACCATTGAATTGGGTTTCTACAATATCCATATACTCCTGTTCGTACTATTTTTTTAGTTTGATCATAGGGAAATGGGGTTCCACGTCCTTTCGTTACTAAATCAAATACAGCTATTAGAGATGGAAAAGTAATGATTAAAAACAACTGGAAGATTAATCCGGACCAATATAAATTGATTTCTTCAATAAGATTATATGCATTTAGTATATAGGGGAGACCCATTACGAAAACTAGGGACATTGTAATTATTTGGAATAGGGCACGTAGTCCAATCCATTTAGAATGATAGCTAGCGTATGCCCAAAGATAACCGGGGGCAAAAACCAAACTTAACATTATTCCTTCTCCAATAAGCCAATTGCTCCCAAGCACATGGATGTTGAATTCAGCGAGTTTCGGCATGAGCAATAAATCAATCCAAATCATAGCTAAAACAATTATTAGGAATGATCTTTTGGATAAAAATAGGACTGGAATAATGCCCCAAATAATCACCCAAAGAAAGTAAATATCCCAGGGCATATTTATTAAATTTTCAATCCCGTTGTAATGCCATAATTTAAAGTATACACATAGCGGATTTATGATTGCAAGGCTAACAGAAGTATACAATACGGAATAGAAAATGGCCCAATTTAATCTTACATCTTGATTTTTTTTTAGACCTAAAATCGCTAGAAAAATTAAAGCGGCTACAACTAATATGTTACGTCCTATTTCAGGCGTCATATCATCTAAATCATTGATTAAAATAGGAGTTGATCAGATGCTGATTCATTAAATCTACCGTAAGTTTTTCTAAAGGTGCAAAATACCATTGAGGACCTAAGTCACAGGTGTAATGGCTTGTCCAAACGACGGTAGTACTGTTCTGATCTTCAGATGGTATTATTTCCACTTCTACTTTTTTCCAAGTTAGCCAATGGGCAATATGCGTTTCGTCTTTGGCTATATCAAAAACGATTTTTTGATTTGAAGCTTCCGCAATTTGGAGGGATAGCGTTCCAATTCCTTTTGTAGTAGATTCAAAACGAATATCGCGGGTATCTCCTATGGCCAATCCTTCGCCTTGAATGTCTAATGGTTTTGGAAATCCAACATGAAAGAACGCTGGGTAATCCAACATGAAATTCGGGTGTTTATTTAAATCGGTGAGCGCAATGGTATTGGCAAAGGTTTGGGTGGTAGATACGGTAGTAATTTCACCTGTGGATTTCATTCCAAATGGATGGGCCAACAGTATAATTAGAGGGATCACCAGTAAGCTATACATTTTGTCTTTATCTTTCTTTTTTGCGTAGTTAAAAAGAAATACGATCAATGCGGCTACCCCGTAAAAAAGCGGTGCTGCAAATAATACACACACAGTGCCTTCTCCAAGCACAATGGAGGACATTAACAAAAACAAAGTTATGGTTCGAAATACCACACCATAAGCCGATTTGGGCGTCTTTGAAAATCGAATCATGAGAACCGTAATGAGTGCAGGGAGCCCCACAAACAGCAGAGAAGTTTGTTCAAAATGAAACTGATTAATTAATCGAAAGGTAATACTCGCAATGGTGAGTACAGCTACAAATGCGTATAAGCCTAAATGTTTTCGGAAGTGATTTTTTTCTTTCTTTTTAGATTCTTCGGTTGGTAATTCTTGATCTGAATTTTCCATAAGAGATACATTCGTTAGGCGCAGAACAAAGCGTTTATTTTCAGTTGTTAAAGATAGGAGGAATTTCGTTTTGAACCTAGTTAACGAATACTACTTCTTTTCCAAATAAAGAAAACATGGTTAACTTCGTATTTAAATTCATATTCCTTAATTTATTGCATGGCCCTATTTCATTTAGTTTTTGAATTTTTACGTATTTCCGTACTATCGTTGATTTATGGATTCGTCCTATGGTTAATTGTAGCCAAATTTTTTAAAAAGGAATGGTTTAAAAAACGAGGTGTGATGCCTATTATATTCATTTTATTGCTTTTCTGGCGTTTTTCGTATTGGAGAAATAATGGATTGGGGGATAGTGGTATGGTACCATTGAACTCAGATTATCGAGTAACAATGGTTGATTTTAGTAGCGCATATTTGGAACACAATGGGAGTAATGTTCAATATTTAGGGAATCAACTTTCCTTTGATAAATTGTACGTAAAGAACGATACCCTTTATGGAATTACTTGGGAAGGAGATTATATTGGCTATGATCTGAAAAAAGATAGCTTCATTAATGATGTTTCAGGGCAATACTGGGATCAACTAAAGCCTGTCGAAAAATTTCATTCGGATTATTGGGGATATTGGATTTTGATTTATTAGGTCGTTTTTTCTTATCCGAGATAGGTGAACTGGACAATGTTATATAATCATAATCATAATAAGAAGAACCTACTCCTCGGTTTTAACTGGGTGAAAATGGAATCGTGAGGTTATCCTTCATTTTTGGAGCAGTGCCTGAATTAGGTACAATTTGTTCGTACATACCCCACCAAGCTTCCCATGGTTTGTCTTCACTGTATTTTTTAGGTTCATCAAACATTTCGAAAAAGATGGAAGTCTTTCCTTTGAATTCATTCGTGCCGGGGTAATTGGAAGGATTGTCTATGTAGTCTTTATAAGCTCCAAGGTACGTGTTTAAAAGAGGAATGCTCGTTGGTTGAGTTTGTGTATCTACACTTGCTTGTGTTGCCCATCCTGTTTCTCCGCAATTCACCGTTAAGTCAGATAAACCATATTTATTGAGGGCTTGTAGGGAAGCGGAGTAAGGATACCAACCTTTGTCTGCTCCAGCATATTGGGTGATCATAGCGGTCTTTCTTGTGAGTGAGCCTGTATTTCCAGGTTTGTAAAAAGGGTAGAGGTTCCCAAAAACCATTTTTGGCGTGGTCAAAGTACTGTTTAGAATAACTTTCATTGCATTTACAATGTGATCCGACTTTAACGAATTATCTCCTCCCGTAAAATCACAGTCGCTTAAATTTTCGGGAAGGTATAAGGAAGGTCCAAAATCAATGCTTACCGCGATTAAATCTTTGAGTTCGCTTTTTGCTTCTATGGCCGTAATTAATTTTGTAACACAATCAGCAAGGTAGGGAGCGTAGAGCGTATATTTATCTCCACCGTATGTTTCGTTTCCAACGATTATACATTTTAAATTTGGTCTTGGTGTGGTGCCATCTGATTTGTAACAGTATGCGGTTAGAAAATCAGTAGCATTGAATGATTGAATGGAATCATTTGGAATTCCAAGGATCACATCCACATTTTTGGCTTCAGCGGTATCCATCAATGCGCTATATTTTTCTACGGTATGAAAGGAATCATACGTGCGGATTAAGCTAAAATAGTTCGAAATAGCACCTACCGCTGCGGTGACGTCACTTGCAGAATAGGAATCGTCTACGTCGCCAAAGCAAACGCCGAATGAAGGGAGTGTGTAGGTCATGTAAATTGTTGTTAAATTATAGACACTAAGCATTCAAGTGCTTTATAAATGTAATAAAAGTATACATAAGTTTACTGGTTTGAGGAGGTTATTTTAAGAATTCAGAATATAGAATTCAGAATATGGCACTCAGAATACAGAATTGAGGAAGCTTGTTCACTAATCTATTGAGATTAATTATTCGTTCTGCTATGCACGGGCCTAATCTGTTTGTAATGTGTCTTTAAATTGGATCAAGGACGTAAGAACTAAGTAAATTCTATTTTGCAAAAGGCTTGCAACGCACATTGCACGCGTTTTGCAATGCATATTAATCTGATTCCAGGCTTTCTTTAGGTTATTCGCATTCAACTAATTTAAATCGAATAATGCAATTAACTAACCTAATTCAGATGAACTCTATTACAAAATCAAACCGTTTTAATGCTTTTATATTAAAGCAAAAAGTAATCATTCCAATACTTTTATTAGGCGGAATGTTATTCGCTCAATCCGTGTTTTCACAAAATATGGGCAATATAGGATACCGAGATCCGGGAGGTAAGGGCGGAGGAAAAGGGAAGGGAAAGGTGAACTATGGTACCAACAACAGTAAAGTTATTTTACCAGCAAACAACATTAATATTAGCGTTGGATCCTCAAAGGAGTTTGTTTTGAGTGTAAAAGGGATGAGCAATATTAAAGCAGATGCATATGTGGCTGTTTTTAGTGTTTCACAGGTTGGGAAAGACGTTGACGAGGTGAATCATTTGCTTGATGCGCGGATAGATAGGGTGAAATTGAAAGTAGATAGTTTATTGAACACATCCGTGCTGGTAGATATGATCTCATTTGTCCCGGTTTATACTTATGAAAGAGAGAAAAAGATTTTTAGTAAAGACACCTACAACGAAATTCCAGAAGGGTTTGAATTGAAGAAGAACTTGCATATTAAATTTAAATCGCCGGAAATAATGGATGAATTGATTCGAATCTGTGCAGAATCCGAAATTTATGAATTGGTACGTGTTGATTATTTTTCAAAGCAGTTGGAACAAACGAAGTTAGATATGGCGAAAAAAGCCCGCGCGATGATTCAAAGCAAACTTAAAGATCGCCAAATATTGGTTGGCTTTGATATAGAGAAAATTGAACGAACCGTAAATGAGGGCTATATTGTGAATTACCCATTGGAACGATATAACTCCTATACAGCTTATAAAAGTACTTCTTTGAAACTGAAAAGAAATCCGACAGTAAACAAAGCAGAAGTTGCAGTAACACAATTTTATCAACCGGTATTTGATAAAGAATTCGATTTTGTGGTGAATCCTGTAGTAGTAGAGCCGGTGATTCAAATTATGTATGAACTGAAGATGCACGTTCGGATTTTACCAGCGAAGAAACCTGTAGAAATTAAGAAGGAAGTAGTGAAGCAATATTATTTCGTTACGCCTGATGGGCAGTTGAGAAAGTTGGAAGGAATTTAATAACGATTTTTTTGAAACGAGTGTTGTGGCCTTTTTAATACTTCGATTTAAGAAGAGAGAGGAACCAGAACAGATTGTGTGTTAAAAACACGAGCCCTTCTTGTCTATAGACTTTGAAGGGCTCGTACATTTGTTACTAATTCCATTTCGAATAGAAATTAGCCTCTTGTGAAATTTAACTTAACCAATTATAAAACTTAACAATAAAACAAAATTCGTTAAAAGTGGAATCAATTAGGTATTGTCTGATTCTTCCTCTATTTCCTCTTCTTCTTGATTATCATCTTTGTTGCAACCATCTTTTCCACCTTTTTTATGTTTTTTAGGGAATTGACCTTGTTGCATTTCAGAAGATGGGGACGGGTCTTGGGACTTGTCGAAGCAGGAATTTAATCCGAAACTCATTAATATCAGTAATATTGGGATGAATACTATTTTTAGTTTTTTCATAATCTTAATATCTATTTTAAGTGAAACAATATTTAACTCAATTAAATTAAATCATAGCGATTGAACGCTGTCTGATATTAAAACGATAAGAGGAGAAAATACCCTACCAATATCATGAAAAAAATAAAGGAAACTTGAAACAGAGATATAACTTAGATCTGAATTTGGCACTGGAATACTGATTGCAAACCGCAATAAATGATCGTTAAATCAATAGTCATAATTAAAATCATCAATCGTACATTCCTTGGGAAGAATCTTACGAAGTTTCTTTCTTTCCTTTCGGTAATTGAACGAATTATCCCAAATAAATAATTCCTTAAGGTGGATAAATGAAGCTATTTCTACAGGAATAGAGGTTAAACTGTTCTTGTAGAGGTAGATCTTTGTTAGGTTTTTTAGATTAAAAAAGGATTCAGGAAATATATTTAATTCTGAATTATCCTTTTTTGGTACATTTACGGGGTTGGGTAAATGTAACGGTCTACTTTTATGTTCCACCGCACCTAAAAAATTGCGACCTAAATCCAATACTTCTAAATTGGTAAGCGAAGGAATGAACGAAGGAATGGTGTAAAGTTGATTTTCTGATAAATCCAATTCTTTCAACTTTTGTAAGTTTTTCAAAGAGGACGGATACATGGCAAGCTGAGTTGATTGCAAGTTGAGTTCCATTAGGTTATGCAAGTTGCCAATCGCAGGATGGATACTATCCAATTTCATTTCATACAGGTGCAATGCTTTTAGTTTTTGCAGTTCACCTATTTCTTTTGGAACAATGGAAAATTTACATTTTGCAAGGAGCAATACTTCTAAATTTGGGATCGCGCAAATCGATACGGGGAAGGTTTGGAAAGAATTGGAGTTAAGATTTAGATACCTTAAATGTTCTAATTTAGAAATCCAAGAAGGTATTTTACGCAAGTTTGCTCCGGACAATTCTAGATGATCTAATTTGGAGCAGCTTCGTAAGCTAGGATTTATTTCTGCGATCTTAGAATTGCCATTAATCATAAGAATTTCTAGATTGGGCATATTACTTAATGCGTCTGGAATTTCAGAAAGTCGATTAAATCCAGCTCCCAGATTCACAATGTTTTTAAGGTTAGAGAATGATTCAGGAAGCTTTGAAATTTTATTACCAGAAAAGTCGAATGTTTGTAAAGATGTTAATGCTCCAATATTTTCCGGAAGCGAAGTTAATTCGTTACGGCTAATATCAAGGAAGTGTAATTTTGTAAGATTGCAAATAGAGGAGGGAATTGTAGTTAATTGGTTTCCCCCTAAATCCAGCACTTCTAAATTGGTGAATAATTCGATTGAAGGAGGAAATTCTGTTAGCTCCCTATAAGAAATACTTAATTTTCTGACCTCCTTTGGAGTTTTCAAGGCTTCTTTTATAGAATAAAACGTTTTTCCATCTTCATGATCATAATCGAAGCTCAAAGCATAAACGAGCAATTGACTGTGCCCTTGCGTTGGAAGCATTCCAGCCAATAAAATGAAAAAACAATACATCAGGACATTCTTTCGCATAGGTTTCTTAATGTTAAGCATACCTAAAGTTATTTAATTCAGTACAGTTGATACTGAGGAGGAGAAGATGATATTTAAGAATTGAGTCAGTAATTAATTATTTGGATCGTATAAAATGTTTTGAAACCACAACCGTACCTGTTTGATCTTTTAAGAATAGCAAGTAGTTACCAGGTGCTAAAAATGAAGTGTTTAACGATAGCAAATTGGTTCCAATTTTTACATTCTCTTCTCCAATTGAAGCTACTTTAATTCCTCTGATGTCATAAACTTCGACTGTTACATTGGCGGTAGATTTCATTTCAAAATTGAACCATAACAGATCATTGGTAGGATTAGGGTAAATGCTGGAGTTGGTCGATTCTGAAACATTTGATTTTGTTGAAAGCACTTCTGGACCAGCTTTGAATACTTCCGAGATCCAATTTCCATATGTTCCAGATGATTTTCCATAAATACCCTCAAACCAAACCGTTCCAGGCTCATTATAGCGTCGTTGAATACCAGAATAATCCCCCCAACGTTGGTCTTGATTGGTTAAAACAAAAATCCGATTCGAACCTTCTTTCAGTATATGAGGAATAGAATAAGTACCTGCATCATCGTACAAAGTAGCTTCATGACCCGGATATAAAGAATCTGAGCTATAATTGTAGCATATAATGGCTGAGTTATCATTTGGAGAAACGGAGGAAGAAGCAATATTTGGATAGCCATAATCTACGCCGGCTTGGGAAATAAGTTGTCCTGTGCAAACTGGAGAGGTTCCGACCGCGCTGATCATACCGTGGTATACACAACCATTTCCGGAGGAAGAATCTGTACTGTTTTGTACAAATTGAATGAGATCATTGTTTTGATTGTATATCGCTCCAAGGACTCTGCTATCGTTGGTTAAAAGGTCCCATGGCGTATTCGGTTGTTGTCCGTTCACTGGAAAGAAATAGGGGAGATTCGTATGTATTACGGTCGTGGTGAGGACCGGATTATTACCAATTTCATCTGAAATTTCAACCAAAACAATAGTGTCATTTTTCGCTACTAAATTCTTATTAGATAGGAAATACTGCTTTTTAACAGACGTATGTGTTGAATTGTCATAGGAAACATAATCGTCATAATTTCCTACGGGATGTAAGTTTCGAATTTTCACACTTGCACTTAAATTTAGATCGGACCACAATTTGGTATTCAATGGTTGATTGGTGTATCCATCTGTTTTGTTTACTTGCCAAATAATGGTTTCTTGAAATCCAGTAATCCATGAAGTAGAAGTATCAGCTATTAAATTTACAGTGATAAAGAGTTCATTGTCTGTGATCGAAATGGCAGGATAGTCGGACCATTGCGTGCTGTCAAATGGATTTCCGGTAATGGAGTATACATACCAATCGTCCATTGGGTCGTTGGTTGAGGAAAAAGCTACTACAATTTCATTAGTGTCTACGGATGAAAAATCTTTAAGCATTACCACAATAAATTTATCTTCTTTCGGGTCATAAATCACTTTTGGATCATAAACAGAATGTCCAATCTTTTCAGAAAACCCTTCTAAACTACCTAAGCCTATGGTGCCAACTGTATCCGTTCTGTAAAATCGATACGAACTATTGATACAGCTCACGACAATTCCACTGTCAGAAATGGCCATGGAGTTGTCACTTGGAACTCTTAGGTTATAAGGATTTGCATAAAAGGAATTGTTCGTTGTTAAGGTATCGGAGGAGGGCTGGGTACTTCTTGATGAAGGAGGAGCATTTTGCCGAGGATATTTTGCCGAAATAATTTTCTTTAATTCTGCTGCTTTATGTTTGTCAAAATTGTCATACGGATTAGGTGCTTCCAAATTCTTAATGTACAAACTGGTATCAGGTTTGGCAGGATCCACCTTAAAAGGTCGTTGGGGTAGAATTGTATAATTAGTGGATGTTTGGGCATTTAGCCCCCAAAAGGTAAGGACCAAGACGAAAAGAAGCGTGATTTTTTTCATTAGAACTATGGTTAGAGATCAATACGATCCAAATTAATCAGATTATTAAAGAACGACAATTTTAATTACTCTTTAAAGTGTTCATAGATAAAGTTGTAGGAGTGAAGCTTGGGGTAAAAGACTGTTGCAAAAGGAGTGCAAAGCGCATAGCATCGAATTCAAACGTGATCCATAGGCATTTTAGATAAACTAATTTCTACTAAATGTTCTGTGCTAGTTTTTAGGGCAATACGAATGACTAATACGCATGGAATTTTCGTAAAATGAAGGACAGAATCAGTAGGCTGTGGACTTATTGATATAAAGGGTTAATAAGGCAATGATTCGTAATAACATAAGACCAGGAGAAATTTAATCCAATTTGATGATTTGTGTGCGTTGATCCCCATTTTCAGCAATGGTTCCGGCCAAGGTGCTTTTTGAAAGCATTACGCCGTCTTGTTCACATGTAATTTCAATTGCATAAGGCGTATTGGAATCACCTGAAAGGTTATTTATGGCAATTTGTAATACCAATGGATTGTCATCTTTTATCAACGTTGGATCAAATTGGATTGATTCGTTTAAGGATTGCTTAGCTAGTCCGCCATTGGCAAGAAATTCCGCTGTATAATCGAATGTATGATTAGAGCTAGCCTTGATTTTAGCAGTAATCATTCCGCCGTTTTTATTCACCGTATTATGTGCTGCTTTCGTTTCAAAGTCTTTACTAACATCCATTGAAACGTTGTTTACCAAATCATCAATGGTTGCATCGGACATAGGAACACCAGAATACATATCCAAAATGGAGGTTGCCCAAATTCGAATGTTATGATTTTCTTTGGTTGGTTTTTGTTTTAAAATATCGACGGCCAATTCTACAAATTTTCCTTGCACTTCACGCTCTTTAATAGCAGAGTTGTATTGATTGGCCACAAATGCCAATACAATTGGGATAATGATTGTTGCAATCAGGCCGCTATATTTGTTGAGTTTTTCAAACATAGACGCAAATGTAGTATTTAAATGGCTAAAATAGGAACTAATTTATTCCATTTTATTCAGGTTTATTCAATACTTAATTTCCCTGTTTTTAGCTGAAGTTGACCGGAACTAATAGAGTAGAAGTAAAGTCCACTTGCGATTTTATTCAACTCCACATAGTTTAGCCCAGAATCAATATTTTTAGTCAAGAGCATTTTACCGGTTAGATCAAACAAACTAAAAGTACTTTGAGTATAAGAATTAGAACCATTAATTTCTATAAATAGTTGGTCTTGAACGGGGTTGGGGTACACTCTTATTTGAGAAGCTTCAATTTGAGACGATATTCCTACGTTCACAGGGATTTCTGACCCGGTTCGTACGCTATCATACAACGTTACCCAAGCATCATTAGTCGTAATAGGAAGATTATAATCAAAGTAAATTTCTGCAAAATTATGCACTTCGCTTTTTTCAACGACGTTGGATTTTGCAGACGCGCTAAAGGATAGATAACCTTGGCTATTTAGTTCATCGGTTAAACTATCAACTAGATTAATGTTGTTGAATATAAAACTTAGGACCGGCCTCTCTTTACCAGAAACGTGTATTTGATACGGATGAGAGCTACTTCCGAATTCCAATGTAGCTATATCTAATTCTATAGGTAAGGTGTCTATTACGATCACTTTGTAAGCGGTATCTGTTCCCGTATTCTGGAATCGAATTTTGTAATGCAACAAAGATTGCGGATGAACATAGTTGCCGTCAAAGATACCGGAAGGGGATACGGCTTTATCGTTCGGATCATAACTATCGATAATTGGTAAACATTCTTCAGCCATCTGAATGTCTTCATTATTGAGCGGACTGGTATTAATTAGACCTGATGAAAAGGTGCCTGAACTATTGGTACCACATCCTTCTATGCTTGTGTTTGGATGGCTATTTCCTGGATGGGCAGGATGTTGATCTGCTTCAAGTCTTACAGTGGCTCCATTAGCCATAATATTTAATGAAAGTGTATCATTTCCATTGAGTTGGAAGCTTACGGTGTTGGTTAATACATTATCTATATAAATACGATATGTACTGGATGATTGCATATCGCCTGTTCCTGCATCTCCTGTATTAATTATAGAAAATTGAACAATAGAATCTCCTAAACAAACTCCGCTTACTAAAATACTACTGCGATCCCATCCTGCATTTACTCCTGAAGTAGTGTCTAAATCATTCAGACAATCGTTTGTAGGTGTAATCCATGCTTTGGTACATTGAGTAAGGCCTGTAATGCCATTTTCACAAGCTACGCTGTCCACAAGTTGAATTTCACCTGAAAATCCAGCTTTAACCGCACCGATATCAAACTCATAAATACCCGAATTGTTTACTGTGTAAGAAGTGTTGGCACTTACCAAATGCACATAGGAAGGAAGTTGAACATATACTTTTACATTTTGAGCTTCCGCAAACCCTTCATTTGAATAAGATATTGAAGTATGACTGTTGAAACATCGCCTTCTTCGATTGCTAGCAAGATCAACGGTTAATACTGGACAAGCAATGATTTTGTTATGGAAGTTTAGATTTGAGGTGTCGGAATAGTTGGAGTCGAAATGAAGAACATGGCTCTCTGAAACTGGACAAATTACTTGAATTAGCGGACTTGTTGCACCAGAAAAAACTTGTTCAATTTCAACGATACCAGAATCAACGATCATGGCGTAGCTTCCAACAGAATCAGTCATTCCATAATAATTTCCTGGAGTAGATTTTATGATTACTCCGGCCATTCGAGCGTCAATAGAGTCGATTATGCAATTGGAATCAGCAACTACGGTTCCAGATATCGAATTGTATCCTGTGTAAAAACATCTATATCGAATCTGAGTTTGTGGATCCAATGAATCGGGGTATGAAGACCATGTCGAAAATATCCAGGCTGCAGAAGCCGAGTCTGGAATTTCAACACAAAAAAGATTTGGGTTATTACTAATGTTAGATAATAATGGCAATAAGAAATCGGCGCTTTCGATTCGCAAGGAACTTAAATTGCTGTTATTGTTGCATTTGATTTGATGCACGTTGTTGGCGAATAAATGCAAGCTAACTAAATTGTTATAGGCACATTGTACTGTCTTAAGTTGCGGTTTGTTTGCAAGATCTAATGTGGTTATAAGATTATTATTGCAGGCAAGGGAAGACAGTAAAGGTTGATTGCTAAGGTCCAAAGACGTAAGCTGATTGTTGGAACAAGAAAGGGAATATAGAAGGGGATTGTTTGATATGTCTAAATCTGTTAAGCCCAAATTTGAAACATCCAATGCCAATAAATTAGCATTATTACTCACATCAATAGGCCAAATTAGTGGATTTCCAGCACAGTTAATTCTAGGCACACTAGGAAACAAGAAGATGTTGAAATCTGGAATTTGATTGTTATTTATGTTGATAAATTCCAAAGAATTCTGGTTAGAAAAATCAATTTGTGTTAGTTGATTTTGGGCGATGTCAAAATGAGTTAAGGAAGAATTGTTGGCAATGCCAATGCTCCCCAGTTGATTATCATTTAAATAGAGTCTTTCTAAACGCGGATTGTTACTTACATCAATAGTTGAGATTTGATTGTTACCCACATCGAGCGTTTGCAGCAATAAATTATTACTGACATCTATCTGGTTGAGTAGATTAAACCGACATTCGAAAATGACTAAAGAATCGTTTTGACTTACATCAATATTGGAAATCTGGTTGTAATAACATCGGAAGATTTTAAGATTTCTAAATGCTTCAATTCCGGTTACATCCGAAATACCGAGGTTTCCAACTTGAATTCGATCCGTAAAATTTAATGCTTCCGTTACTTGAATTTCTCCATCAAAATTGGAATCAATCACTGGATTGTGATTAAGAAGGGCATTTTTGAACAGAGAATCAGGGATTAAGACATTTTGCGCACATACTGCATTAGGCAAGAGAAAGCACATTAAAGCAAAGAGTATGAAGGTATAGTTGAACTTTTTCATAATGGTAAATTACGAAAAATAAATGAAATGATTATTTGTAGGAATAAAATTAAGGGTTAAGCGCCACAAAGAGACATAATCATTTATAATAAAATAGAATTAGTTGGGGATAAAATAAAAACGATGGAAGCGCAATTGAGTGATAGAACGAATTATGCTGAATTGTTTTATAATCGAATACATCAATTAAAAGACATTTACTAAATTTCATTAAATTTAGCAAATGCAAACGGAACAAGAACTTTTGAAAAGGCCGAACATCTTTATTCTAAAAATGAGTTCTTTATTAGTAAATAAAAAGTAGAAGAATAGTTAAACGCTTAATTTTAATAATGAAGGGAGTCAAATACTTAATTCCGATCATGTTATTGATGATTTTGGTATTGGAAGGTTGTGAAAACACAGACGGGAAGTGGGAGAATGCAACCATGCCAGAGGTTAAATCGATTCAATTTCATTTGGAAATGGATAGTGCGAAATTTAAGGATTTTGTGTTATTAAAGGATTCAATATATGCACTGAGTGATCAAAATGAATTGATTTCGATTGATTATAAATATAATTTGAAAACCAGATATGACACGAATATTGTTGCGATTGCTAAGTGGAATAATCATATCTTGGTAGGTGCTTTAGGAAATGGAGAAGTACGAACTTGGAAAACAGGGGAGACCGAAAGTACATTGATCGGGAATTATGAAGGCGAACTTTCACATCTTTTGACTGATTCGAAAGGAAGTATATATACGATCTCAAAGTATGGTATTCAGCGAATTGGAAATCCTACGGTCTATTTTGATTCGGTAGCGTACAATACGCAACTTCGTTTCAAAGATCATTGGACCACACCCTCAGTGGCGGTAATGGATCACAATGATCATATTTGGTTAGGATTCGTTCATGGAGAATGGGGTGGTGATCTTAGAGTTTTTGATACAAAAAAAAACATCTTTAAATCGCTTAATTTAACGGGCTTTGATATTGAATTAAATCCAGTTAATTCCCTTGTTGAAATGGGAGAGAAGATGTACGTTTTATGTGGATTGCATCATTTTATGACTTATGGAGAAATCGTAGAATTGAAAGATTATAAGGCAAAGATACTCTTAAGTAGTGAATCACGCGAAGAGCAAAAAGCATCAAAGCATAATGATTTTAAGGCTGAGAAGGGAATTGAAGGGTTGTATATTGGACCCGGTGCTTATGCAGGGAACAAGCTTTATTTTTATAGCCAGAAAGGGATTTACCGCGGGAATCCGAAAGAGGATTTGAGTATTGAAGGGAATTGGGAACCTGTTTTTAAACCACAGCTTACGTGGGAAGGATCGCAGCAATTGGCGATTGGTTCTCCCATGAACGTATTGAAAATGAAGTGTGCTCAAAACAAAATCATTTTCCTTTCACAAAATGAAGGCATTGGTGTATTTGATGAAAAAACGAATAAATTGAAGATGTATAATTAGATGTTAAAATGACTTTGTGTAAATTTAAATTGTGAAATGAGATAATGAAACAAAGGATAAACTTCAGGAATTTAAGATAAAAGACTTTGTTGAAAATGAAATTGGCATGGATGAGTTCAATAAGGCATGTAAAGAAGTGAAAGATGCAGCGAAAGGATTTTGATAAGTTGAATAGAATGAAAGACTTGGATCAAAACGAAGTACTGAAACCCATTTTTAGGAGTAATAGAGATCTTACCAAACGATCCAAAGGATTGGTTTTAATAGATTTTGCTAAATACCTCTTTGTAGTCGTTTTGTTTTGCATTCTTTCCTTTCCAGCTTTAGCCCAACATTTATCTCTATTTAACTTGGATAATCAAGATTATCCATCGGTTAAAAGTGATTTTTATGCGTTTGATAAAAGAGGGAATCAGCTGATCGAATTAACAAAAGACAATGTAGCGATAAAGGAGAACGGTGCGGAACAACGTGTGGTGAAAGTGATAAATCCACAATACAAAAAACCCAAACCTCTATCTCTTGTGCTTACCCTAGATATTTCCGGTTCCATGACAGGGCGAAATATGGAAATATCTAAAATGGCTGCTCGATCCATCATTGAATTGTTGCCTTTGGAGCAATCCGAATGTGCCATTACTAGTTTTGACCATCAAAACTACATCAACAGTGATTTTACAAGAAACCCGACACAACTATTAGAAGCGATCGATAAACTTAAAGCATCTGGTGGGACGGATTATAATTTAGCACTTGGTAACCCGCTTACAGGAGCATTAGAAGTTGCACGAGCAGGTTCTGAGAAAAGCGTAGTGATCTTCTTAACGGATGGGCTCTGTGATGCCAATACGACAAAATTAATAGCGGAGGCAAACAAAGATGGAATTGTAGTTTATTGCGTGACGATCAATTTGGAAGCACCGCAGGTTCTAAAGGATATAGCGTTAAATACTGGAGGAAGATATTATGAACGTATTCGAACGAGGGAAGAAGCCAAAACAATCTATCAGCAAATTCTTTTTTTAGAAGAAGAATTAAGGCCTTCGACGGTATTTTGGGAAAGTATGCCTAGTTGTGATACCTTAAAAAACATTGCTTTTACTGTTCCAGAAAAATCATTAAGGAACGAAGATATGTACTATGAAGTGGAAACTGATCAAACACTTAATATTAAAATATCTTCTGATTTTATCCTATTTAATGAAGTCAATCCATTGATTACAAACGATACAATAATTGAATTAGAGGCGCTGAATAAAGACGTTACTGTTTTATCCGCTAAATCCAGTAATTCGGCATTTGAAATTAATTCGCCTGGATTTCCTTTTATCATAAAAAAAGGAAGCGTAACAAAAGTGAAACTCAGATATAATCCAGCAGGGCGTGTGTTGGAACCAGTTAAAATTTATTTTGCGAATGACCGATGCAAGCCGTTAGAACTAAAAGCGAGTATCAGAGGAATGGGAGTTGATACAATTCCAATTAAAGTAGAGCATCCCAATGGTGACGAAGTGTTTTATGCCGGGACTGATACGACGATCGATTGGTCTGGAGTATTCCCCGGAGATAAAGTGAGCCTCGATTTTAGCAGTGACAGTGGAACTTCATGGACTACTATAACTGATTTAACAGACGGTAAACCACATAGATGGACGGTACCTAATTTACCGGGAGAGAGAAACTTAATAAAAGCAAACGCAAGGTTTGAAGGGGAGAAATCTGATATGTATATGAAGCCCTTATGGACAAGGTCTGATATAATTGGCTTTAAGATTAAAATCAGTCCTGATGGAAGTAAGTTTATAACGCATACATCTGACAGGATGTTTATGTATGGTTTGAAAGATGGATCTAAATTGGGAACAATATCTGCTGAAAAAAATGATTTACCGGCGTTCAGTGCAGATGGGAAACAGGTTTACCTTTATTATTTAAATGAACGTACAACGGTCTATGATGCAGAGAAATTAGATAAGATGGAGGACATTCCAATCTTTAGGTCGTCAAAGCGGAATAGGGATCCCTACATTCATCATGTAGATTTTAATAATCAACGTACCCAATATCTATCGCAGGATTTCAAAACAGAGAACCTGCCCACTGCGCATGTGAAAAAGTACAATATTAGAGACCTTACCAAAATTGTGGATGTAAAAACAGGTAAGGTTGTAAATGATCTAATTACCACCTATTTGAAGGCCATTTCATTGCATGAAAACTATCTGGTTATGGGGGCAGATGAATTTAATCGCCCAGGTACAGTCTCCATTTGGGATTTGGATACAAAAATGGAGATAGCAAAGTTTACTACGCCAGAGTCGGTCATTGCAGAGGCTCAATTGACGCGGAACGGTAAATATTTGGTTGTTTGGTCCTGGGGGTTTGATGGAACACCATCATATGTCAGTGTGCACGACATGAAAACAAAGCAAAAGATGTACGAGTTTAAAAGCCCCAAGTCGGTTCATCGTGGAATTTTTGTAGGAACAGATTTAATGGTTTGCCCGATTCAGGATTCCATAGCAATAGTTCAAGTTTCAACGGGAAAAATTGTTTATAAACCTGGTCCTTCCATCACCAAATGTGGCATCTCAGCAGATGATAAATATCTTTTTACGACCAATGAGGTAAACGGGATAGGACCTCATACCTGTAGCTTTTATGAATTAATACCGAATTACAGGCCAGAAATTGCGGGAACTGATGTTTCAGATCATGTCTTTAGCATAGTGAATCCGACAATTACATCACAAGATGTAGACATGGGGACCGTTGAAATAAACAAAATGGTCGAACATGTGATGCCTCAATTTATAAAGCACCCAGATAAAATTAAGATTAAAATAGATTCCATTTTTTTATCGGGAGTTGATCAGGAATCGTTTAAAATTATTTCTTCCCGACCTCCTTTTATTTTAATTCCTGATGCTAGTTTTAATATTGAATTTAGTTTTGAACCAACTAAAAAAGGCCCACATGATGCCGAGATAAATATCATCTACGGAAAGAATACGTTGCGTCAAAAAATTTATGGAAACGGTGTTCAGCCAACTTTTGTGTTGGAGAAGAAGCACATTAACATGGGCAAAGTGAAAGTAGGTACAACGAAAGATTCGTTAGTGCTAAATGTCTTGCGCAATCTTGGGATTCAAAATTTAATGATCAAGTCCGTGGCTTTGGTAGGCCCTGATAATCAACAAATTTCTATTGACCAACAGGACCTTAAAAAAGGTAAATTAAAAAAGACAACAGCTAAAAATTTAAACGTGCATTTTTCACCTGTTCGACGAGGAAAAACTACTACAACTGTCCGTTTTGTATTGAAAGATGCCCCGATCCAAGATATTCAGATTATAGCCAAAGGGATTGCTCCATCTGAATATCAATTAAGAGGCAGAAGTCTCAATAAAAAAACAAGTAAATCGATATCCGCCAGAATTGAATGTAAAGATGTTTATGGAAATAATCCTCCCATGATTTTTAATTCAAAACCGAATGGGAAGTATCAATTCAAATTGAAAGCGGATCGAGTTTATGCACTAAAAGGCGAAAAGGAAGGTTTCAGTGCAGACTATGATACTATAGATTTACGCACGCCATTAAGCGATAAAGATTTTGAACGTGATTTATTCTTAGATCCGGAAGAGTGGAAACCTGAAGCCAACGATTCGATGTTGGTTATTTACGGACTTGTATTGGATAAAAAATCGAATATGCCACTTCAATCTAAGATCACTTACTTTGATAGCACTGGAACTAAAGAGGTAGGCGAAATCCATATAAATAGAGAAAGTGGAAGCTATTTCATTGAACTGGAGTATGGTCAAGCGTATAAATTTATGGCTGAATCTGAAAGATATCTTCCAGTAATTAAAGATATAAATAGGCAAGAAAGTAAGGAGGTTCGAGTAATTCGTCAAGATTTTTTGCTTTCACGTCCGATAATGGGAGAAGTCATTCAATTGGAAAATGTATTATTTGTACAGAGTAAACCAATTCTTTTAAAGGAAAGCCATGATGATCTCAACATGCTTTATCGATTTCTTCAAAGCTATCCAGATGTCCATATAGACTTAGCAGGACATACTGATAATCAAGGAGGAGATGAAATCAATTTGAAGCTTTCAAATGAACGAGTAAAAACGATCGAAAAATATTTAGTGTCAAAAGGTATTTCAAAAGCGCGTCTCTCTGGGAAAGGATATGGGGAATCCAGACCAATTGCCAGTAATATAACCGAGCAAACTAGGCGACTCAATAGAAGAGTTGAATTTACGGTAGTTAAATAGTAAATAGTAAAATTCAAAGAGCTGAAAAGATCGGTATTTTAGTTTTTTGCACTCATTACTCTAAATTTCATTTCAAAAAAAATAACTGCTGAGTTATGCTCAGCAGTTATTTAAATTTCATCAATAGATTTATTGACTTTTAAGATCAGAATGGTAGAAAAAAATCGTCTTTTATTCAACCACTGTAATTTGCTTTGTAGTTTGACCTTTATTGGTTTCTACATATACATAATAAATTCCAGCCGTATAATTTGATACGTTAATCGAATGATTGCTGTTGCCTTTTTTAACGATTTGATGTTCTACAATCGCTCCCAAATTATTATAAACAGTCACGGAATTAATCATGGCATCGGTAACTTCGACCATTACTACGTCGTTAGCAGGGTTTGGATACGTGTTAATCTCAAAATTCAGTTGTTCGTTGATTCCTATTTCAACGCATATTCCTGAAACGTTTACGGTTATGTTATCAGTAGCAACACAGGATGTAGCATTATCCGTTGCAGTTAATGTATAAACGGTTGTAGTTTTTGGTAACACGGTTGGATTATAAATCAAGGCATCATCTGCGGTCATTCCAACCTGTGGAGTCCATGAATAGCTTAATCCTGCATTGGAAACCGCAGGTCCTAATGTGGCAAATGGAGAGTTGTTGTCGCAATCAATTTCAAGATTAACATCCACGCCCGCATCAATTCCAGCTGGTAAAGCATTTACTACAACACGTACGGAATCCATTCCTGTAGTTCCATCCGTAACACTGAAAATATAAGTAGTAGACGTCGTTGGTGAAACAGTGATAGATGAAGTAGTATCCGCTCCTGCATTATTCCACAAATAGCTGTACGTACCAGATCCGCCACTTCCGATTCCGGAAAGCATCGCACTTTCCCCTTCACAAATCCAAATCGTATCCATATTCGTAACAGAAGCTTCTACCGTCCCTCCAATAGAGGTAAGTGTAAATGTTGTTGTTGGATCTGGACAAGCATTTCCGTAAACGGCAGTGAATGTATACACGCCAGAATTATCCGTACCTATGGAAAATAAACTATCTCCATCCGCGTTTAAATCTGTTCCCATTGCATTAATTGACGAAATGGTATCGGTGTAACTAGTATCTAAACCAGTCAATGTATCAATACCGCCAGCTCCACAGCCAATACACCACATTGAGTCAATGCTTGCAATAGTGCTAGAATCACATTCTAAACAAAAAGTGGTATCAGGAATCCAAAAGGAGGTAGCAGGGGATAAGGTCGCATAAAAACCATCTGGAATGTCCGTTTCATAAATTAGACCTGAGTTCATTGTTGTATCGGATACCATTCCCATTGTGTTTGGAGAGGAGGTAACTACGACACCTGCATCCATTACTAAGGAAGTAACATCTACTCCGTAGTAGGTCTGATATTGCTGGGAGAATTCACCATTATCTAATCGAACATCTGATCCGGGCTTATAATCCATATTCCATGCAATATGTAAAATATTGTCAGTTCCTATTTCATGCGATACACTCGGAAATACATCTTCTTCAATTCCGGAACCTCCAGATCCATCGTCGTAGCCATCGATATCTGAGGCAAGGTTCAACTCTTTAGACCATGTAATTCCACCATCATTGGACCATACCATATAAATGTCTTTAAACGGAACAGCTGTGTTGATATCAGATTGGTCCGTGTATGTCCCTTCTACATCGGCCGAGTAGGTAACATATATGTTCCCATTGTCATCGGTCGCAGCACTTGGCATGGTTGTAGAGCTGGAGAAATAACTACTTGTACCTGCGCCCATTCCATCAAATGGATCCCACATCGCATCTCCGGAATGTAAAGGACTTGCATGGGGAACGAAATTAGTACCATTATGCGTACCATAATCAACTAAATCAGCAATTTTAACAGGTTCGCATAAATCAGGCATTGCATCATTCCAGTACCACATTCCTGAATTTCCAAATACGGCTTGTCCTGCATATTCTTTTGTAATAGGA
Source organism: Cytophagales bacterium (assembly GCA_965277185.1). Taxonomy (GTDB): domain Bacteria; phylum Bacteroidota; class Bacteroidia; order Cytophagales; family JAHDFW01; genus JAHDFW01. The sequence goes on from CBDICC010000063.1 coordinate 203,655, forward strand.
TCTACAGCTACGATTACTACTCCTGTAAAACAGTGAATGGTTCCGTTATCATCAATGACTACAGAATGTGAACCATCCGAAGTTTCTTTTCCATCTTCGCCAGACCCAAACCAGGCTTCTTGAAATATCACGTCTGGATCCCACGGCTTAATTACCTGAAAATCCCAAGTAAGCCCTTTATCTCTTGATTTAAATAAGGTCCAAGGCTGTCTGTTTCCTCCTGCAAGGACTGCAACTACTTCTCCTCGTGCAGCGATGGCATAGGATTCTGCATCTCCGGCTGTAAAGTAAGTCGTATCCCTCATTCCAGGTAATACAAAGTTTTGAATATCCCATGAAACACCTTGATCGGCAGATCGATAATATAAAAATGTTTCATTTAATGTTGTATAAGGACTACAAGTAACGCCTTCTCCGGTCGCTAAACCTTGAAAAGCTACCGCATGAATGTATCGATTGCCTTGCCGAACCGCGCGGGCCCATAACCCTTCCGTGTCGTTGTTGCAGTAATCCTGATCAATTAGTAGTTTCGAAACTGGTTCCCAGTTGTTCATGCCTCGATAGCCTCTTGAAATTGATTTTAATCCACCCGAATGGGCTATAATTACTTCTCGACTCACATCAGGAAATACAACGCCGTTTACGGCCACATCCTCCTTAGGGAAATTGATAATTTCAGGCCAACCAGAATACTCCTGTGTACAGCCATTATTTATTCGACATGAACCATCTGTCCCATAAACCCAAACTCCATTCAGCATATGGTTGTAACCTGCCCCTCTTTCAAAAGTAGGTTGTGCCAATGCAGTAATGGATTGAATCCAAGTAACCGAAACGGATTGATCATCTTCATTGTAGACCACTCGATCTACGGCCGAACCATTGCTAGGCAAGTCATAGTACGATAATCCTATTTGGGTTCCAAAAGGGCTTTGAGCATAAACGTTTACAAAAACGGTTGTGAGGACAATTCCTAAGAGTATAACTTTTTTCATAATGATTCGTAAGGTGGAAATTTCTAAGTATGTAAATGTAAAAACTTATTACTCAATTTGAAAGATTATTGAAGAGTAATCAATCGGGCGAAATTGAAATTTGGGGTATTTATAATTGAATTAGAGAGGGTTATGAATTGAGGTTGTTTTTTTGCAAGAAAAATCGTAATTTGGAGTAAACTAAATCGTTCAATGTCCGTATGATTAGTAGATAAAGCTTGGTTGAAATTAATTCTGAAAATTAGGCAACAAAGGTAATCTGTGTACTTAATGTTGCTGTATTAGCATTAACTTAAAACAACTCATTTACGTGCTTGTAATTTGTGATAATTGAATTGTTTTATACCTAACAAAGTAACTTAAAGAACGATTAAATAAATGCTCAAAATAGTTAATTCTATTGTCAATATTGGCTGCAAAGCCGACGACCCGTCCAGCGTAAAAATCCGAATGACCAATACGATCGGATTATTTATGATCCTAATAGTAGGAGTTCCATTTGTGATAATCTCGATTCTGGTTTTCCCCACACTGACTTATATCCCGGCCGCAGGAATAGGGGCATTGATTTTGGCGATATTTTTCAATTTTTTACGGGTTCATTTATTGGCTAAAATATTGACTTCGCTGATTCCCGCAGTCCTGGCAGTGAGTTATTCCGCCTCCGTGACAACAGCTTCAGAAGTGCCTCACTTCTCGATTATGTTGATCGGATATAGTTTTTCATTTGTGGCAATTTTGGTGTTTGACATCAAAAAAGAGTGGGGTTGGACCGCATTTGTATCAGTAATAATTGTGGGTATATTTTTAAACTACCCAGCGTTTAATTCATTTTTAGAAAAACCTATAGACGATGAAGTCCTTAGAACAGGCTGGTTAGGTAAATTGTCTACTTTTCTTGCTTTTGCTTTGGGTTTCACCAATATAATTACGCTCGTAATTATAAATTTTAAAACGGAGCAAAAAATGACTTTAGTACTGGATGAAGCGACTAAAAATAATTCAGCGCTGAAAAAGTCAGAAGAAACACTTAATGTTAAATTACAGGAGATTGAAGATAAAAAAAACAAAGAAGATGAGCGAAATTGGGTAGCTAATGGAGTTGCTGATTTTGGAGAGGTTTTAAGAGAAAACAACGATGATATGGATGCACTTGCATCAACTGTTATTTCGTTCCTAGTAAAACATATAAAAGCGAATCAAGGAGGTGTATTTGTTTTAAATGAGAATGGTGAAGAGCCTGTATTAGAATTAAAAGGGGTGTATGCGTATAACAAGAATAAATTTTTTCTCAATAGATCAGTAGAAAAGCGAGAAGGTTTAATCGGGCAATGCTGGTTTGAAGAGGAAGAAATTATAATTACCGAAGTACCTGATAATTTTGTGAATATTACCTCCGGACTAGGAGAGGCCCTTCCTAAATCCATAATCTTAATGCCGCTTATCTTACACGAGAAAGTGTATGGAGTATTGGAAATTGCTTCGTTTAAAGTCTTTAAATCATTTGAGGTTGAGTTTATTAGAAAATCATGTGAAAACATGGCCTCTATTATTTCATCTTATAAAGTCAATGAAAAGACAAAATTGCTTTTAGACGAAACTCAAAAGATGAGTCATCAGTTGCAAAGCCAAGAAGAAGAGCTTCGTCAGTATGCAGATGATTTAATGGCGACGCAGGAGGATCAGGAGAAAAAGATTCAGGACTTGGAAGCACAACTCAAGAAATATCAAGACGGGTAAGATTAAATATTTGTGTGTCGGCAAAAAGGATTTATTCCTTACTTTTTATTAAATAGTAGATGGTAGTTGTTTTGGTTTGATATAGCTAATAGAAGTTTGACACAAAGTGGCATTAAATTCTTATTCCAACCAAACATACATCATCAATCTGTTTTGTATTGCCCAATTTCATCCATTGGTCAAATTCATTGGTAAGTTCGGCATGTTGAGCATCCATGTCTTTTGAACTTATTTCTAAAAGCAGTTGCTTCATTCGCTTAACCATATATTTAGTTCCATCCTTGCCTCCAAATTGATCTTGAAATCCATCTGTAAAGGTGTATAAGATATCATTTTTTTCTAGTGAAAGCGTGGTCATATTAAACGGTACATTTTCTAAGAAATGCTTTCCAATTGGCATTCGATCTGCTTTAAACTCATGCATAACTCGATTCTCACCCTCAATGGTTCTGTTTGCTCCCAAATCATTATTGCTACTTTGATCTCGTACCAGAAGCAATGGGTTGTAGGCTCCGGCAAAATGCAATTCCATTGTATTTTTATTTAGCATACAAAACGAGATGTCCATCCCATCTTTCCTTTGATTATCAGAACCTTTTTGCTCTAATGCATGGATGATTTTTATCCGTAATTTATCTAAGATTCGGCCTACATTGGTTTCTCCACCTTCGGCCACAATTTCATTAAGAAAACCAACACCAAGCATACTCATGAATGCGCCAGGAACACCATGTCCAGTACAATCTGCTGTTGCCCAATAAACAAAGTTTTCGTTGGAATATGCCCAGAAAAAATCACCACTTACGACATCACGAGGTTTAAAAAGGATAAAACGATGTTTCGATACGTTTTCCCAATGTTCTTCCGTTGACAAGAGAGCCGTTTGAATTCGCTGAGCATAATTAATAGAAGCTTGTACCTCTTCATGTGCCTTTTCAACAATCTCTTTTTGTAACTCAATTTGATCCCGCTGAGCGCTAATTTCGTCGTTTTGTTGGTTTAATTCTTCATTCGCTTTATCGATAATTGTTTTTTGACGATTCGTAACTTTGAGTCTATTAAATACAAAGATCAAGAATACGACTAAAAGTAATATTCCAGCACCTGCTACATAGGTTAATATCTTTTGTTTTTCTTTCTCTTTTTGCTCCACAGCTACTTTACGTACGTTTTCTGCATCGTCCAATACCTTTTGTTTATCATACTGATACTGAGATTGACGTTTGATTGTAGCAGCTTGGTTTTCCTCACTACTTATACTGTCTCTCATTTGAATGAAAAGTTTGTGCATTTGAAGAGCTAGCATCCCTTTGTTTTCCTTTTCATATATTTCGCTTAGTATGTTAGCAGCACTTTTAATGGTGGAAGGAGAGCCAATCTCTTGAGCGATCTCAAAACTTTTTAGCGCATGTGATTCTGCGTATTTGACATTGCCCTTTTTTAAGTACAAAGTTGCTAAGTTAAATAAGGATGTAGAGATACCTTTTTTATAGGCAAACTCTTCATAAATAGCTAAACTTTGCATTTGGTATTGGATTGCCAAATCGAATTCCTTCTTCATGTCATAAACACCACCAATATTGCTAAGTGAATTCGCCTCTCCTGGTTTGTGACCTATTCTCCTTTGAAGGACAAGGCTTTCTTCATGATATTTTAACGCCGAATCCAGTTTGCCCAAATCTTCATATAGATAGCCGATGTTGTTTAATGTAATGGCAATGCCTTGAATATTGTTTAGTTCCCGATCAATTTGCAAACTCTTTAAGTAATAATCTAAAGCCGTAGGCAAATCATCCTGACTTTCGTAGATTACACCTATGTTGTTGAAAGATAGGGATATCCCTTTTTTGTTTTTGATGTCTTCACTGATTTTTAAACTTTGATGATGATAGTCTAGCGCATTCCGAATATCACCTTGCGCCTCATATATTGCGCCTAGATTGTTTAGCGTAGTAGCAATTCCAGTTTTGTTATCCAATTCCTTTTCTATCGTGAGACTTTGAAGATAATACTCAAGAGCTAGTAGCGTGTTGCCATGTGTTTTGTAATGATATCCAATGTTATTTAACGCACCAGCAAGATTCTTTTTGAGGTGGGTTTGCACTTCGGGCGGATTATCCAAGTTTTTAAGCTTGGATTGAACAAATTTGTATAGCCAATTATTGTATTTAGGCCAAACGTTGTCATCCCAACTCTCTTCCACAATTATGCTAATTGTATTAATGCGAGAGGTATCATCGTTTGCAGCATGATATATTTTAAGGCAACTATCAATTAAGATGCTATCCGAGGGAGTAATTGAGTTTAAATCTAAACTGTCAACTAGGAAATAATCTTTACTAGCATAGGCGACCGTATTCTGAGATTTAGCCGAATTAAAAAAATAAAATATAAATATGATTCCCAGATAGGTTGAATACTTCATCGGAACAAGTTAGCACATTTTTTAGTCTTTTAAATGTAGTTTTTTAACATTGAGAAAAACGGTAATAAATTGAGAAAAATTATGTCTTTGAATTGAAAGGAGACATCTAAGAATATCCCATTACTTTAGTTTTCGTTTATTCTCGCTTTTATTATGTCCTAAAATTGTTTGCTTCCACGAAAATTCATTAGAACGATTCTTTAATAGCATCCTTAGATATTGAAGAAGAAGCAAGCATAATTGACCTTAACCTTAAGCTAAATCTAGTCCAATGTTTTTTAGCAAAAATCATACAAATGATTCTAATGAGGAAATTTTGCAAGTGAAGTATATTCAAGTGCTAAAAATAACTGTTTTGTGTGGCTAGAGTGTGCTTGTGAGGATAGGTTGTATTAGCCCTAAAAGCACGTCGAATAAATCACTTATTTGTAAGTCCATAGTTTAATTTTAAATGGTTTTAATTGTGAGAGAAATAACTATAAATAAATACCTTAAATCCTGTTTAATCTAAAAATATTCTAATTACTTTTGCGCTAATATTGCGAGTGCTTTACTGAGGAGGGAAAATGTATGTATTTATGCGTTTCATTTAGAAAAAATCGATATAAATGTTAAAGAAAAAAATACTCTTATTAATTGTAATTATAGCTACTTTAACGTTGAACGCTGAAGTGGTTGTTACTAGTGTTGATTCTTCTAATGTAGATTCAATTGGACTTGGGTCAAACTACGTACACAGTTCATCCAATTCTGGAGAGGCCAAAATAACCATTTGTCATTATCCTCCAGGAAACCCAGCAAATGTTCAAACCATAGAAATATCTCAGTCTGCTTGGCCTGCGCATCAAGCGCACGGAGATACTCAGGGAGGTTGTGATGATGATGATGGAGATGATGGTAGCAATGGAAACGGAAACAATGGAGGAAATGGGAATAACAGTAGCGGCGGAGAAAAGATAATCATCTGTCATTATCCTCCAGGAAATCCAGCGAACGTTCAAACAATCGAAATTTCTGTTGCAGCGTGGGCGGCGCATCAGGCACATGGAGATTCGCAAGGAAATTGTGAACCTCCGGCGAATGCAGGAACAGATCAAACAATATGTGATGGTGAATCAGTGCAAATTGGTGGACCAAGTGAATTAGGAGCAATATATAGCTGGAGTCCTACCACAGGATTAAGTTGTGCAACGTGCGCTGATCCAATAGCAACTCCTTTGGCAACAACTACCTATACATTAACCATAACAAATACAGGTCAAACATATACATCTACAGATCAGGTTACGGTAACCGTAGAATCAGATCCAATAGCAAATGCAGGAAACAATCAAACAATCTGTCCTGGAGAAACACTTCAAATTGGAAGTTCAGTTGTAAGTGGATATGTTTATAGTTGGTCTCCGACAGCAAGTTTGGATTGTAATAATTGTGCAGAACCTATTGCATCTCCAAATACGAATACAACATATACTTTAATAACCACAAACAATTGTGGGACAGATTCAGATAATATTACCATATCTATAGGAGATGAGCCAATAGCAGAGGCAGGAGCGGACCAAACGTTTTGTCAAAACGGTTCGGTTATTTTAGGCGCCGCAGCAGTAGCCGGAAATTCATATAACTGGTCTCCATCTACGGGATTAAGTTGTACTTCTTGTGCGCAACCTTCGGTTTCCGTTGGGTCAAATATTACGTACACATTAGTTGTTACAAATGCATGTGGATCTGCGACGGATAACGTAACCCTTTCCGTAGTCAATGGTCCAGTAGCAAATGCAGGAGCAGATCAAACAATATGTCCAGGTGAAAATGTTTTAATTGGCGCAGCAGGTCAGGCAGGAAACACATATAGTTGGAGTCCATCGGTTGGATTGAGTTGTACAAATTGTGCTAATCCTACTGCTACACCTTCTACAACTACGGTTTATACGGTGACAGTGAGTAATTCTTCTTGTCCAGGTTTATCTACTGACCAGGTAACAGTTACAGTGTTGAATCAACCTTTGGCAGATGCCGGACCAGATCAAACACATTGTGTAAAAGGGAGCGTTATGATCGGAAGCCCAGCAGTAGCCGGGAATTCATATAATTGGTCCCCTTCTTTAGGGTTAAGTTGCAGTACTTGTGCGCAACCAACGGCTTCCGTTGGAAACACTACCAATTATACGTTGGTAGTTACCAATGCTTGTGGATCAGCTACAGATCAAGTAACCGTAACATTAGGAGCGGGATCTATTGCCAATGCAGGCCCAGATCAAACCATATGCCCAAGAGAAAGTACGGTAATAGGAACCATTGGAACGACGGGGAATTCATATGCTTGGACTCCGTCAGCAGGTTTGAGTTGTACTACTTGTGCACAACCAACAGCAAATCCATCTTCTACAACAATATATACATTGACTGTTCAAAATAATGATTGTGGAACACTAACAGTAGATCAGGTTACAGTTAATGTAGAAGAAGCACCATTTGTAGATGCCGGACCAGATCAAATTATTTGCCAAGGTGAATCAGTTCAAATCGGAGGGAATGGGCAAAATGGAAATATTTATCTTTGGACACCTGCAGCAGGATTAAGTTGCAATAATTGCCCTAATCCAACCGCAAGTCCAAATCGTCCGATTACTTATACATTAACGGTTAAAAACCCAAATTGTCCTGAAGTAGCCACGGATCAAGTCTCAATTACGATTCAAAATCCTCCAATAGCAGATGCCGGATCAGATCAATCCATTTGTCCTAAAGGATCAACGACAATAGGAACACCTTTCGTTACGGGAAATACATATAGTTGGACACCATCCATAGGGTTAAGTTGTACCACTTGTGCTGAACCAACAGTTTCAGTAGGGAGTACAACGAATTATACATTAGTTGTGACAAATGCATGTGGATCAGCTACGGATCAAGTAAACGTATCCATTGGAGAAGGATTTGTTGCGGATGCCGGCCCAGACAGAACTATTTGTCCAAAAGAAAACACCGTAATTGGTACTCCAGCATTAGCGGGGAATAGCTATCAGTGGTCTCCGTCTACGGGATTGAGTTGTACCAGTTGCGCGCAGCCAACTGCAAGTCCGTCAAGTACTACTGTTTATACACTTGTAGTGTTAAACGATGATTGCGGAACAAAAACAGTCGACCAAGTAACGGTGAATGTGGAACAAGCACCTATAGCAGATGCCGGACCAGATTTAACGATTTGTTTGGGAGAAACGGTTCAAATTGGAACTGTCGGGCAAAACGGAAATAAATATCGTTGGACCCCAGCGGTAGGACTAAGTTGTTCTAATTGTCCAAACCCGACTGTAACCCCAACTCAAACTGTTACATATACGCTTACAGTAACGAACAAAAATTGCAGAACTAAATCCAAGGACCAAGTTACAATTACTATTACGGATGCTCCAACTGCCAACGCAGGATTGGATCAGGAAATATGTGAAGGAGAAAGTGTAGCTATAGGAAGTACTGGACAAGCCGGAAACATTTATTACTGGTCTCCATCTACGGGATTAAGTTGTGCTACATGTCCAAATCCAACTGCGTCACCGAATTCAACGACCTTATATACGGTAACTGTAAGTAATCCAAATTGTCCAAATACAGCAACAGATCAAGTAACAGTGAATGTGAAAGAACTGCCAACGGCTAATGCAGGATCGGATCAAACGATTTGTCCAAAAGAAAGCGTAACCATTGGAAGTCCAGCGATCGCTGGGACCACTTATAATTGGTCTCCATCCACTGGATTAAGTTGTACTACATGTGCGCAACCAACGGCAGCCCCAGGATCAACAACGTTGTATACATTAGAAGCTTCCAATTTTTGTGGTACGGTAGAGGATCAGGTTTCTGTTTCATTGCAAGAAAATTCAATAGCGGATGCCGGAGACGATCAGACAATTTGTTTAAAAGGAACCGTAACATTAGGAACCCCAGCGGTATCGGGATTAACCTATAGCTGGCAACCAAGTACAGGATTAAGCTGTACGACATGCGCACAGCCGACTTCTTCAATTGGAAGTACTATTACATATACATTAACAGTGACAAATGTTCGATGTCGAACCAGTTCAACGGATCAAGTAACAGTATTAGTCGTAGGAAAACCAGTTGCAGATGCTGGAGTAGATCAAAATATTTGTGGACCAGGTACGGTAACAATTGGATCAGCAGCGATTGCGGGAAGCACTTATGAGTGGATTCCAGCGACCGGATTAAGTTGTTCAAACTGTGCACAGCCAACCGCAGTAGTTTCCTCAACAACAATTTATACATTAATTACAACCAATGCATGTGGCTCCAATAAAGATCAAGTAACCGTAAATGTGGTAGAATCACCATTAGCCAATGCGGGGGAAGATCAAACGATTTGCCCAAAGGAGCAAACGACGATTGGAAGTGCGTCTGTAGCAGGAAATACATATAATTGGACACCATCCACAGGATTGAGTTGTACAACATGTGCTCAGCCAACTGCCTCGCCTGGAATCACAACGGTATATACGGTAGAAATTACGAATGCATGTGGAACGGCAACAGATCAAGTAACAGTTTCGGTAATTGAAGATCCAATGGCAGATGCTGGAGCAGATCAAACGATTTGTTTAAAAGGATCCGTGACTTTGGGGACACCAGCAGTACCTGGATTAATTTATAGTTGGGCTCCAACAACCGGATTAAGTTGTTCCAATTGTGCACAACCAACCGCATCAATTGGAAGTACAATAGATTATACATTGACAGTGACTAATGAGATTTGTAAAACCAGTTCAACGGATCAAGTTACGGTATTAGTCGTAGGAAAACCAGTTGCAGACGCTGGAGTAGATCAAAATATTTGTGGACCAGGTACGGTAACAATTGGATCAGCGGCGATTGCAGGAACAACATATGAGTGGATTCCATCCACGGGATTAAGTTGTACGACATGTGCACAACCAACGTCGACGGTATCCACAACAACTACCTATACATTAATCACAACCAATGCATGTGGTTCCAATAAAGATCAAGTAACCGTAAATGTGGTAGAATCACCACTAGCCAATGCGGGGGAAGATCAAACGATTTGCCCAAAGGAGCAAACGACGATTGGAAGTGCGTCTGTAGCAGGAAATACATATAATTGGACACCATCCACAGGATTGAGTTGTACAACATGTGCTCAGCCAAGTGCTTTTCCTGGAATCACAACCGTATATACATTAGAAATCACGAATGCATGTGGAACGGCAACAGATCAAGTAACAGTTTCGGTAATTGAAGATCCAATAGCGGATGCCGGAGCAGATCAAACGATTTGTTTAAAAGGATCCGTGACTTTAGGGACCCCAGCAGTACCTGGATTAATTTATAGTTGGGCTCCAACAACTGGTTTAAGTTGTTCCAATTGTGCACAACCAACCGCATCAATTGGAAATACAACAGATTATACACTTACCGTTACCAATGAACTTTGTAAAACAAGTTCAACCGATCAGGTAACTGTTTTAGTAGTTGGAAGACCTTTTGCAAATGTTGGAGAAGATCAAAGTCTTTGTGGACCAGGAACGGTTACGTTAGGGGGACCAGCAATTCCTGGCACAACTTACCAGTGGATTCCGTCTACTGGATTGAGTTGTTCTTCTTGCGCTCAACCTACGGCTACGGTAAGTGCCACTACGTCATATGTTTTGTTAGTATCAAATGCATGTGGATCAACCAAAGCACAAGTAAATGTGTATGTAGTAGATACACCGATAGCAGATGCCGGAGTCGATCAAACGATTTGTGAAAAAGGAGTAGTAACAATCGGGAGTGCTTCGGTTCCAGGAAATACATATAGTTGGACACCAAGTATAGGATTGAATTGTACAACGTGTGCACAACCAACTGCTTCACCTGGTACAACCACGAATTATTCATTAACAATAACCAACGCATGTGGAACGGCAACGGATCAAGTTACGGTTACTATTGCTCCAAATCCAGTAGCAAATGTAGGAACAGATCAAACGATTTGTGTAGGAGAATCCACAACTATTGGAGGACCCGCAATTGCAGGATTAACTTATAACTGGACACCAAGCACAGGATTGAGTTGTACAACATGTTCGGAACCAACTTTTACAGCAGGTGCAACAACAACCTATTCATTGACAGTAGTTGGAGAATGTGGAACAGCACAATCTCAAGTAACAGTTACGGTATTGGACGATCCAATTGCGGATGCGGGAGAAGATCAAATAATTTGTATAAAAGGAGTTCCAACATTAGGTACTCCGGCGGTCCCAGGTTATACCTACAGTTGGGCACCTAGCAATGGATTAAGTTGTACCGATTGTGCCCAACCAACTGCAATTGTTAGAGGAACCGTAAATTATACATTGACAGTGTCGAATCCATGTGGATCTTCAACAGATCAAGTAACAGTTACTACCTTGGGAAGCCCGATAGCCAATGCAGGAGCGGATCAAACATTGTGTGCTGGAACTGCATTGACGCTTGGAACCGCTGCAATTAGTGGATCTTCTTATGCTTGGAGTCCTGCAAATGGATTGAGTTGTACTACTTGTGCACAACCAACCGCTACAATTGGAAGTAATATCACATATACATTAGTGGTAACAAATGCATGTGGTACAACAAGTGATAATGTAACGTTTACGTTAGAAACCGTTACTTCGGCAGATGCGGGACCAGATCAAACTATTTGTCTTGGTGCATCAGCTCAGATCGGAATTTCAACGCAAGGAAATAGTACGTACACGTGGACTCCTATTACAGGATTAAGTTGCGATACTTGCTCTGATCCAATAGCCAGTCCGGTTACAACTACGACTTATACTGTAACAACCGTTGATGTAAATTGTGGAACGATTACCACCGATCAAATTACAGTAACGGTAGGCGAAAATCCGTTAGCAGATGCCGGAGTAGATCAAACGATATGTCAAGGAATGGCCGTTCAAATTGGAAGTAGCCCACAGCTTGGAAATGTTTATAGTTGGAGTCCTTCTAATGGTCTTAGTTGTACAACTTGTTCAAATCCAACGGCAAATCCATCAAGTCAAACTACATATACACTTACGGTATCCAATCCAGATTGTGGAAGTGAATCTACAGACCAAGTGATTGTTTCCATAAGTACATTAGCGACTTCTGTTTCCCCGTCACAGGAAACTTGCCTAGGAAATGCAGTAATGTTAGAAGCTACAGGAGGAATATCTTATGACTGGAGTCCTGCAACGGGCCTTAGCTGTACAAATTGTCCTAATCCAAATGCTTTGCCTTCAACCACTACAAATTATACGGTAACGATAACCGACGCATATGGATGTGAAATAAATCATCCAACAACGGTATTGGTAGCACCAGCGTTTACTATTGACGCGGGCGCAAATGTTTCAGGTTGTATAGGAGAATTAGTTACATTAAATGCAACAGGTGCCACTACATATTCATGGTCTCCAGTGAGTGATTTGACTTGCAACACCTGTCCGAATCCAACAGCGGATATTAATGGGAATATAACCTATACTGTTACTGGATTTCAAGGGAATTGTGTTGCAACAGACGTAGTAGTGATCTCATTGAATGATGATTATAATCTCTCATTTACCTATACAATTGATGGTTGTAATATTTTCGTTCAGGCACAACCGTCTGGCTTAGGTACATATGCTTGGTCATTTGGAGATGGAACAACGGTTTCAACGGGACCAAGTGCCTCACATCAATACAATATTCATGGTCAATATGAGGTGTGTGTTGAAGTGGTAGGGAGTTGTGGCGAGATTCAGCAAGTGTGTCAAATGATTGAAATTGATGCCTTGGAATGTAATTGTCTTACCAATCCATAATGGGTGTAATTGATTCAGAAAGTTAGATAAATCAAATACATGAATAAAAGTAAAATTATAGGACTACTACTGTTGAGCATTACCTTCTTTGGGTGCGGAGAAAAAACGCTGGAACCGAAGGAATATGTGCAATGGGTGAATGATCCAGAAAACGGATTGAGTATTCTAAAACAGGAAGGGGATTACAAATTCTTGTTGCAATATCAGCCAGTTTCTTATATGGTGGTGAATGAATTGCAGTTGGAGGAAATAACGGAGAAGCAATTGAAAGAAAATGCGGAGGCAAAAGAGGGGATGCAATATTTCACATTGAAATTATCTACTTCTCAAAATCAACCGGTTTTCTCAGGTAATTGGATTTCTGATTCCCTGACAAATTATGTGAATTACAAAATTCAAAAGGATTTTTATCTACTTGAAGATTATAGTGATACGATTCCTTGCAAATTATTTCACTTTGAAAATACCAATGGGATGACTCCATTTGACACGTTTGTATTGGGTTTTGAATCCAATACGGAAAGTGTAGGAGATAAAAAAATCCTGTTTAATGCAAATGCCATCGGTCTTAAATGGGTCGAAATGAAGATCGACAGTTTATCAATAAAAAATCTACCGAAGGTAGAGACTATATAAATCAGCAAATTATGATGATTAATAAAATTAGAAATAGCAAATGGGTGAAAGTACTATCAGTTATGATAAGTATGCAACTTGTAGCACTTTTTGCTGCTCCTCAGGAAGCTATGGCACTAACAGGAGGTCCTTCGCAACCTGAATTTAGTTCCTTTACTCCGGTTGGATCTTCCGACATGGTAGATTTATTTACTGGTGATTTCCAATACAACATTCCGTTAATGGATGTTGGCGGGTATCCATTGAACTTAAGTTATACGCCAGGTTCAGGAATGGAAGCACAATCCAGCAATGTTGGATTAGGGTGGAGATTGAATGCCGGTGGTGAGATTAACCGATCAATGCGTGGAATTCCAGATGATTTTAATGTAACAGATAAAATCATCAAGCGAAATAATATGAAAATCAATTTCACAACAGGTGCGAATCTTACACTTACGCCTGAGATTATCGGTAAAGAATTGGATACACCTCAACTAAGCGTAGGGTTAAATTTTGGAGTATTCTTCAATTCATACAAGGGATTGGGATATAGTTTTGGAGTAAATCCAACAATAGCCATTGCAGATGGAGATAAATCATCTTTGAATCTTGGTTTAGGAATCACAAGTAATTCACAATCAGGGGTAAGTATTAATCCAAGATTAAGTTTAGACAGCAAGCATTCCAATACTACAGATGGCGAAACAGTGGGGATGGCATCTAGTTTAGGTTTTGGAGGAAGTTATAGTTCAAGAGCTGGATTGAAAGCGATTGCATTTGATGCAAGCATTAAATCAAATAAGGGAGCAAAAGTAAAAGATGGTAATGTAACGCGTGAACGTACATTAAAAGAAAAAGGATCTGGATCCATTGGTGTATCTATACCTATTGGAATGTCAACATATGTTCCTAATGTAGGGAATGCAATGTCAAGTAGTTCTCTTGCAGCTGATTTTGGAACAGGTTTGGAATTGTTTTGGACAAATGCAAAAGTACGAATCGGAGGATATTATAATGAGCAGCATCTAAGAGATAAAATATTGAAATTCCCTGCATCAGGTTACATGTATTCTGGTGTCGGAAGTTCTTTGAAGAATTCAATTCAGGATTTCAATAGAGAAAAGGATGGGGTTGTGAATAAACACACACCTCACGTGGCGATGGCTCAAGCGACATATGATATTTATAATGTTACAGGACAAGGTGTTGGAGGAATGTACCGACCGTATCGAGATGGAGGTTCCGTGGCAGATCCTTATGTGCACAGTATTTCAAATGGTGGTTCAATTGGTGGAGATCTTGGAGCTACAAACGTGGCAAAACTAGGATTGAACTTCTCGTATAACTATAATTCATCCTCTAGCGGTAGATGGTCAAGTGATAATCCAAGTGCGAATTTGGATTATAAAAAGCCTGTTTCAGCAACGAATCAACCCAATGAATATGAGGTGTTTTACTTCAAAAATGCTGCAGAGTTTAATGTAGTCGATGAAAATTATTTAGACAAAATAGGAAATTTGGACCCAATGCGAATTGCTGTAACTCAAACAGGAAATGCTCTGCCAATTTTTAAAAGAAGAACTTCTTTATCCAGTCCGTTGGAATCGAACTTTCCAGTAACGGATCTTAAAAGAACGCAAAGAGCAAAACGAAACCAGCCAATGATGGTTTTGACGGCGAATACAGCAAGTATTATAGGAATGGAACCTCAAATGACGAGTCATTCTTTTTCAAATCCTGGAGGAGGAGATGGAATCTCTCAAACGAATCCAATAAGTAGATTATCAAGTGATCGAAAACCACATCATATTTCTGAAATTACGATAAATAGAAACGATGGGGCACGATATATTTATGGAAATCAGCAATACAATTTCAAGCAAATTGAATCAAGTTTTAATGTGGATGACAACTTTGCTGATTGCGCTACCGGTTTTGTGAATTACAATCCGAATCAAGATAATACCGTCAAAAATAAAAAAGGTATTGAACACTTCTTTAGTTCTACAGAATTGCCGGCGTATGGAACGGCATATATGCTATCATCTGTAGTGTCTGCAGATTATGTAGATCTTTCTGGAAATGGATTGACAGATGACGATTTAGGGAACTATACTCAATTTAATTATACGCGTGTTTATGATAAAGCAAATCCTTATAAATGGAGAAATCCTTATGGAGAGAATAAAGCGAATTTTAGCGAAGGATATAAATCAAATCAAAAAGACAACCGCGGAAACTATGTGTATGGAGAAAAAGAGATCTGGGAAATTCATACCATAACGACCAAGACACATATTGCGGAGTTTTATTATTCACCAAGAAAAGATGCCTACGATGTAAAAGGTGAAAATGGTGGACAAGGAACCAATACCTTAAATAAGTTGGATCGCATTGAATTGTATACGAAATGTGACCGAGAACTGAATGGATCCAATGCAACTGCATTGAAAAAGGTACATTTTGAATACGATTATTCCCTTTGTAAAGGGATTGAGGCGAATAATAATGGAGCTGCTTCAGGTAGTGAATTGGCAAATCAAGGAGGTAAATTGACATTGAAAAAAGTATATTTTACCTACGAAGATTCAAAGAAAGGACAATTAAGTCCTTACCAATTCTTCTATGCCGATCCAGATCATGATAAAATAGAAAACCCTGGGTACAATCCGGATTATGATTTTAGAGGAAATGATCGATGGGGGAACTATAAAGAAAATTTAGGAGGAACATCATGTAATGTAGGAAGTGGCCCTTTGTCTACGGCAGAAGATCCATATGTAGAGCAAAACAAAGCAGTGGCAGATAAAAACACCGCTTCATGGAACTTAAGTACGCTTCAATTACCATCTGGAGGTATTATTAAGGTGGATTACGAATCAGATGATTATGCCTATGTACAGGATAAAAGAGCCACTCGCATGTTTAAAGTATTGGGATTTGCAAAAATTCCTAATGCACCGGTTGGAGGTTTGACAACCAAACTGTATCAAGCGGTAGGAGCAATAAACAACTCTTATATTTATTTTGATGCTTCTGAAGCGACCACGTTAGCAGAATTTAGAAAGAAATATATTGGTCAAGGACAAGATGAAATTAAGAATCTATTCTACAAATTGTTGATTGACATTACCGGTGATAATGAACATGAGTATGTACCAGGATATGTATCCGTAGACAATACAGGTTTTGATCCGTCCACCCAAATGGGGTGGATCAAGGTGAAACCCGTTAAGATTCAAGATAATGGTTTGGGAATTCACAAAATCCATCCAATTGCTAAAACAGCGATGCAATTTGTGCGATTGAATCTTCCAGGGAAAATATTTGCAGGAGGAGATGAGCAGCAAATTGAGCCTACCATGACCTTCATTAATTTCTTAATCTCGACGATTCAAGACATTACACAAATGTTAATCGGTGCGAATCGATATTTAGCAACGATTGGATATGCGAAGAAAGTAATCCCAGGCAAATCGTTTATACGACTTCAAACACCAAATTATTCAAAACTTGGTGGTGGGTGTAGAGTCGCAAAAATTGCGATCAATGATAATTGGGCTTCGATGAGTGGAAATGCTACCACAGATTTTGATTATGGACAAACGTATGATTATACTACTAAGTTGGACGGATCTCAAACAGGAAGTAATCCGGATGAAATTCCTATAAGTAGTGGAGTTGCGGCTTATGAACCTTTTATTGGAAACGAAGAAAATCCTTTAAGACAACCTGTCGCGTATACCGAAGAAGCAAAATTGGCGCCGGACAGAGCATTCTATCAGGAGACACCTTATGGAGAGTCGTTTTATCCATCTCCAACGGTAGGTTATAGCAAAGTGAAAGTAACCAATTTAGCACGTGCTGGAGTAAAAAGAACGGCTACAGGATATGTTCAACATGAGTTTTATACTGCGAAGGATTTTCCCGTGAAAGTGAAAAGACCTTATACCGACAAGAAAATTGAGAAATCTGGTTTGTTGGGGCAGTTGTTTAAAATCAATGCAAAAGATAATCTAACCGTGAGTCAAAGTCATGTGATCGAATTGAATGATATGCATGGAAAACAAAAGGCACAGTGGGTATATGCAGAGGACCAAAGTACGCCAATTTCAGGGGTCAAATATTTCTACAAAACTCAATCGAGTAAACATCTTTCAAATCAAATTACAACCATTAATAAAAATGGACAAGTCGCAAATAATTTGAGAGGAGGAATTGAAATTGATATGATCAATGATGAACGCGAAAGCAAGCAATTTAGCTTAGGAGTGTTTATACCAACCAACATAGATATATCCATTATTCCTACACCAATCCCGATCACGCTGCCAATTCCATCGGCATGGCCTAAAGTAACTACTGAAACGACACGTTATCGTTCTTTATCAAATACCAAAGTCATCACACGTTATGGAATATTGGAGCGCACAGAAGCCTATGATTTAGGTTCACGAGTAAGTACAGATAATCTTGCTTGGGATGCAGAGACAGGACAAGTTCTTGTAACGAGAACTCAAAATGATTTTGAAGATCCAATCTATTCCTTTACCTATCCAGCACACTGGTCGTATGATGGAATGGCTTCTTCCTATAAGAATATCGGCCTTCAGGCAGTTTTAGGGTCTGGAAGCGGAGTCTACTCTTTGACAAGTGGTTTGGGAAGTTTTGTACCAGGTGATGAATTATTGGTTAACGGTGCAAAAAGTTGGGTAGTAGCTGCTGTAGGTAATCAAATTACCTTGCAGGATATTAATGGAAATGCAAC
This sequence comes from Cytophagales bacterium, assembly GCA_965277185.1. Classification (GTDB taxonomy): domain Bacteria; phylum Bacteroidota; class Bacteroidia; order Cytophagales; family JAHDFW01; genus JAHDFW01. Next base: position 222,057 of record CBDICC010000063.1, read on the forward strand.
TGTATTATCAAGTGGATCGAACAAGATTCAAGTAGTTCGATCTGGACGAAGGAATCAACAATCAACGCCAGTTGGTTCTGTAACTACCTTAACGAATCCAATTCAAGGAACTCAGTTGGTATTTCAAGAGGTGTTGAATGCCGGGGCTGTTGAATTTAAAGATGAATGGCCTGGATTCTGTGAATGTGCAGATTTATTATCAAGTAATAATCCATATGTAAACGGAGAAAAGGGGAATTATAGAGCACAAAAATCGCATTTGTATCTTACGGAACGCCTGCAATCGGATAAAAATAGAAATACAAACATTCGAAAGGATGGGACATTTCAAACGTTTAGTCCATTTTGGACCCCAAACAGTGGATATGACTGGAATAAAAATGCCGGACCTTGGACGTTTACCTCTGAGGTTACATTGGTAAGTCCATTTGGATTTGAAATGGAGAATCGAGACGCGTTGAATAGATATTCAGCGGCAGATTACGGATACAACAATACGTTGCCAACCACTGTGGCTTCGAATGCGCAATACAAAGAAATCGGATTCGATAATTTTGAAGATTACGATTGCAACAGTTGTCCAGATGACCACTTTAGTTTTAAAGAAAGTTCACCTCAAATAACAGAGGAGGAAGCACATACAGGTCGAAGAAGTATTAAGGTAAGCCCTGGAACGAAAGTAGAGTTGGAGAAAATAATAATTCCTTGCCAAGACGTTGAATAGAAAAAGTTGAATTTCAGAAGGCGTAGACAGAGGTAAAAGGAACAAGAGATTATGACAAACATGAACAATATGTTTTATTCTAATATAAGAACGTTAGTAGTACTATTGATTTGTACATTAAGTACAACTCTATTTGCTCAAAGCAATCAAATAAAGTTTGATCAGGCAAACTATAACTATAATGGTAATGCAACTGTTCCAATAGAAGTGGAGCTTACTTCAACACCCGGATTTTCAGGAACAATTCGCTTGACACTCCCGGCAGGAGCGGGGTTTACTTTTAACCCGAATCCACCAACGATTAATCATGATAACAAGATGATAATCAATAGCGTTGTCGTTACAGGAACAGAGGTGGTAGATATTAATTTTACATTTGATGGGGAGTTGGCTTCGATTGCCTCTTTTACCATAGAAAATGTACGTTTTCCTATAGCAGATCCTTGTGGGAACCAATCCTTTCCCTTTGATCTTAAGTTGTTTGAAGAGAATAATCCGATAGAGGTTTCCAGTGATGTAGAAAATTTCACTGTACTTCAAAAGAGTATGACGATGACAACCACTCATAGTATTTTTTCAGAGTTAAATTGTCGAGATCCATTTTTTCATGCGTTCAGAATCTATGGAGCATCTATACCTCCCGGAACGATGGAAGCAGATTATATTTATAATTCGGCTAAGTTTAACGTGCACGGATTGTATTACCAGGCAGGAGCATCTTGGATTCCTGTAACGTATCAGGAGAATGTAGCAGGAACGCTTGAATTTGATCCAATAATTGGAGGGGCATTTAATAAAACATATCAGGTAGCTTTAAGTCTAAAGGATTGTATTGCGGGTACAGGTTTAAATGAACCGTTCACAGTTAATCTTCAATATGTAGAGCCTGGAATTTCATGTAATATCGCAGCTAGTTTTACAGAGACACTTCAGGATGATTTGAATTGTTGTGGAGATTTTGGAGGGACACCCAAACCGTATATTACCAACCAAATTAATCCCCAATGTGCCGAAGATTGCTCTTTGAGATTGTTTGTTACGGTTTTCAATGTTGGTACAGGTACCGATTTTACGGATCTTCAATACACGCTAGATTTTCCGGAAAGTGTAACGATTTTAAACGTTCAAGCATATCCGAACACAGCTGGAAACAGTAGCACAGGTTCATCAAGTATTTCACATCAAGATCAGTCTATAACCTTGAACGATGGAAATATTCATACGTTAACGATTGATTACGTTTTTAATGGAACTCCTAGTACAACAGACTCAATGCTCATTCAACAAACATTGTCTTCTGTGAGCAATGGAGGTTTATTGGATACTAAGCCTTATACGATTTACTATTCAAGTTGCACACCTCAGATTAGGGTTAATGAATTCGCCATTGAAAATACATCCTATATTCAAGGGTCATCTGGAATTTTTGATTTAGAAAATAACAACCCAATTGAAATTGAAGCATTTATTAGAGTTTGGAGACAATTCAATCGTCCATTTGCGGTGAATAATTTTTCGTTTGAATACCAGTTAAATGATCATTTGGTACTGGCTTCGACTCCGGAGATTGAGTTTTATTATGGATCAACCTACATCACGAGCTTGAATAGTGGCGATTTTCAACCTGTCGGAAGTGTCCCGGAAATTGCAAGTTTTTCCATTAGTCCAGATAATAAAACGGTAACCTTTTCAGGGATTAATCTCCCCAAGGATTGTCCGGTGGACGACAATTTTGTGATCAAGATCAAACTGCAATCATATGCCCAGTTAGGTACAGGTTCGCTTGTAAATGGGTTTGTAAAATCAAGTGGGCCGTCATGGATTGTTAGAAGATTGAACTGGAAGGCGTCAGGAAGTGATGTAGTGCAAGGGTATACACAGCCAGCATGTGAAGAAACCAACTTTTTTGAAAATTCAAATGACTTTTATGTAAACTCGGCCGATCCATTTTACTATCACTATGTGGTGAAAACTTCGTCTCAAAAAATTACAAATACAACAATGTTAGGATCTCTTCCACATCTAAATGATGAGTTTATATTGAATCCGGGATTGGGAAGAGGAAGTCAAATAAATGGAATATGTGCAAGTGATATCAATGTAGCGGTAGAGCAGGATTTAAACGGTACGATCACTACGACCCAATTAACTCCGTTGGATTATGATTTGGACTTTTCCTCTGATTTAAATGATTTGTGTATTGATCTGACGGATCTGTCTACGATTGGTACATGTACGGAGGTTTCAACTCCGAATTGTACGGGTAGCCCTATATTTTTCAAGTTGAAATTAATAAACAACTATCAGGTGCCAATTTTCTCCAGATTAGTACTATCGCTTAAAACAAATGTGGCAGGAGGAAATAGCGGTGAAACAGGGAATGCTTCGTTCGCTTTTACCTATGATGAAACAAGTTTTGTCCAAGAATCGGGAATTGGAACCATTGAAATATCTGCTACTTCTTCATGTGGTGAGCCACCTCCTTGTGTAGAATGCGAAAATAGTTTTGCTCCGTTGTTGGGTAAAAAGTACGTGTTGAGTGCTTGGGTAAAAGAAGCCAATATGCCCGGAGCTGTAACGTATGAAAACGCAAATATCACTCTGTTTTTCACAGGTAATTTACCTTCAAACGATGTGACGGTGGGACCTTTTTTAGCAACGGGTGAGATCATCGATGGATGGCAACAAATCCAGCAGGAATTCACGGTTCCGTTGACGGCTGTTAAGATTCGAATTGAATTAAATAATTCAGGAGGTGGACAAGATGTTTATTTCGATGACATTCGAATTCATCCATTTGATGCCAATATGAAATCCTTTGTCTATGATCCAGTGACATTGAGATTGTCTGCGGAATTAGATGAACGAAACTACGCCACGTTTTACGAATATGATGAAGAAGGAGCGTTGATTCGGGTGAAAAAGGAAACGTCAAGAGGTGTGATGACGATTCAGGAATCAAGGAACGCGACACGTAAACAACCATAAGTTGAAAATTTAAGAACAATAATAAAGATCCGAAGAATAGTAGATTAAAGTATGCAAACCACGCGAATAGAAATATTGAATTTAGTGCTCCCAGCATTTCGAATGATGGGAATTAAAGGATTAAGTGTGTGTATATTCTTGTTCGTTAGTTTATTTTCTACCGCACAAGATTTTGAGGAAGATCTTAAAAAAGTAGGAGAAAGCTACGCAAGTGGGAATTATTCCATAGTGGTAGATTATGTGTTCTATGGTGGATTTGAAAGCGAGGAGGTATTGGAGCGTCAGAGTACCGTTATTAAGAAGCAGGGGACGAATTTCCATACAAATCAATTCGGAACAGAGATCATTACGGATGACAATTATGTGTTAATCATTGATCATTCAAACAGCGTTCTTGTAATTGATAACAAGCATAAAGAACAAACTGTTAAACAAAACGAGAAAGCAAAGAAGGAGATTAACCAATTGTATCAGCAATTATATAAAACAATGGGGATTGATCCGGAGAAAGCAAAGATGTCGGAGTCCGATATCGTGTCCTCTTACCTTGGGAAGAAAAATGGAAATAAAGGTTATCGATTGACTTACGCATATGGTGACTATGAATTTATTGAGTTTTACATTGATCCAAAGACCAATAGAATGTCTGAAGTATGGATGTATTTCCGAACTCCTATGGAAATATCAGAAGGGGTGTTTCGGAAGCCTAAAGTGAAATTAATTTATGGGAAGCAGGGGATTAATCCTTCGTTTTCTAAATCAGAATTTGAGATTTCTAACTACGTGAAAATTGCCTCAAATGGGGATGTCGTAGTATTGAAAGAAAAATATAAATCCTTCGAATTGATTAATCATTTGAAGAAATTAAAATATTAGAATGTACATGGATTATTACAACACTTCGATGTCAGCAAGATCTAAACACCAATTAACGGGAATTAATAAAATGAGAAAAAATATTTTATCCATATTGCTTTTTGCATTTGCAATCGCAATGACCACCACCGTTAAGGCTGATGAATACGTTTATCAACAGGATTTAATTGGAACAAGTATATCAAATGGAACCACCCTGACAGCCGTGGAGTCGTTGTACCCGTATCCAACGTTTGCCTCAAGTTGGGTTAGTTCCAATTCAATTCGCTTTCAGGAAGTGAAGAATCAGGTAACCTTAAAGATTGATCACAGCAATTTAACTGTTATTGCCGATTACGTGGTGCAAGTTGAAGTGGCCATTACTTATGAAGATGAATTAGGCGTACTTTCTTCGCCAGTGAACAAAACGTTGGAAGTATCACATAGTTCCGTTACGGGTTCTCATACGGACAAAAATGCCTTTGTATTCTCCGGAGGACATGCAGTAAATGTTGAAGTAGTATCGATCACATTGGATGGAAATCCGGTTACGCAAGCGCCAATAAATTTAAAATTGGAAAATAAGATCATTGTGGATCGGTTATTTGATTTTAATTATACAGCAGTTCCAACGGGATTGAATATTTCCTTTATAAGTATATCTGCTGAGTTGGATGTAACGTGGCCTTCTATTGCAGGAGCAGAAGAGTATCAATTAGAATGGTTACATATAAATAATTACAATGGAGTAGGTGGAGCTAGACCCGCTTCACAGTTACCCTATAATTTTAATATCAATGCCACAAGAATTAGTACTAGTTCAACAAATTATCGCATTTCTAATGTGTTTGAGCAAGGTTACGTCCTGTTCAGGGTAAGAGGACTTACTTATGATGGAATAAATAATGAAAAGTTGGTAGCAGGAGCATGGTCATGTGGATCAACTTGCTCTGGAACAGTGGATAATCACAATGCCAAGTATCAGATCATATCTGCGCATGAAGGAGATAATTTCAACTACCAATACACGGTAAATTATGCCGAAGAAGGAAAGAAAAAGGAAGTGGTGTCATATTTCAACGGTTCACTTCGTAACCAACAAGTCGTAAGTAAAATTAACTCGGACGATCAAACGATTGTGGGAGAAACTTTTTATGATCATCAAGGACGAGCAGCTATTCAAGCACTTCCAGCTCCTACCAATGAATCTGCCATTAAATTTTACCCGAACTATAACCAAAACTTAGCAGGAACAGCTTACAGTAGAGATAATTTTGATAAAAACTCAGATGATTGTGCGATTTTAGCGGAAGAAATGAGTACTGCTAGCGGGGCATCTAGGTATTATTCTCCTTTGAATCCAAATCAACAAGAGAATCAGGCCTATGTGCCAAATGCAAATGGTTTTCCATTTACACATGTAGAATATGAAGCGGATAATACAGGTCGAATACGACGACAAGGTGGAATAGGACCGGTACATCAATTAAGCAGTGATCCCTCTCTAAGCCATGAGACGAAGTATTTTTATGGAAAACCATCTCAGGAACACTTGAATAGAGTTTTTGGAGCAGAAGTTGGACCCTTCTCTCATTATAAAAAGAACATGGTGGTGGATGCCAATCGCCAAATAAGCGTTTCCTATTTAGATCAACAAGGTAGGGTTGTAGCTACTTCACTGGCTGGAAATACGCCTGAGAACGTTATCGCGCTACCATCAAGCAAAGAAGACAATCCGGATCGGATGAATATCAATGTATTGGATAATCAACCAGGTATTCCTGGATCGTCCGAGTTGGTATCTACATTTCATCATTTGGTGAGCACCGCTGGACCGCATGATTTTAATTACAATTTAGTCGGAGCAACATTTGATGACATGGGAAGCCTGCCAGAAGACGTTTGTTTGGATTGCGTATATGATTTAGTAATTGATGTGCAAGATGAATGTGGACGCAGACCTGATTTTGTAACCGCAGTACCTGGGTTTACAGAGTTGCCAATAAACATTACATTAGGAACGTTAGATGATATTTGTGAAGCGAATCCAGACGAGTTTTTAGTGGATTTTCAACTCTATTTCGATATCGGTAAATATGTAATTACTAGAAGATTACAGGTTAATCAAGAAGCGTTGGATGCTCATTTAAATACGTTTATTTGGAAGTGAAAGCAATACTGTTTTACAATTAGATGATTTCATCAAATAACGAAATTGCGCAAATCGATTTTAGTCAATGCGAAGACCCTGATTGCCAAGAATCTTGTTTGTTGTCATTAGGAATGGGTGCGACCGCGCAAGAAATAGCAGCATGTCAATTGGATTGTGAACTTCCAGATCGATGTGATGCTCTTAACGAAATTATGAAAGGAGATGTGACGCCAGGAGGGCAGTACGCAACCTATGTTCAAACCGATGTGTTTG
>CBDICC010000064.1:0-17768 GCA_965277185.1 Cytophagales bacterium
TTCATGATCCATTATGAAAAAGTTCGGAATAAGAATTACTGGGAAATAGATACGCCTTCAGAGCCTCTATGTGGGTCAAAAAACTTGAAAAAAGGTATAAAACAGTATTTAAGTGATCACAACCCTGAATTGGCTTCATTTTATGCTGTTAAAGGTTTAGTAGAAGTGTCTTTTGTCGTAGATGTGTATGGAGAGCTAAGTTCGTTTGAAGTGATAAAGAACCCAGGTTTTGATTGTGGTGAACAGGCGATAGAGGCTATTAAAAACATGTGCGGTTGGTCTATTGCAATGCATGAAGGGGAACCTATTAATCAGTTGATGAGGTTGGAGATCAATATTAATTCCAAAATGTATAAAACGATTCAGTCCCAAGAATCTGAACAATTGAACGCCCAATATAAAGAAGAAATCAAACGGATCCGGGATACGTATTCCGATCCATCCGCCTATCAAGCAGCACTTAGGGTAATTGAGGATTCGTTTGAGCAAAAATACCTACGCTTACATTCAACTGAAAATAAGCAATGATCTGCTGGATTAATTAATGGTTAAGAACAAGTGAAACGAAGAGGTTGATCTTGTCAAACTGTATTTTAACATGGAGATTTCATCGATCCAGCAGCGAATAATAAATAGCTAGGTGAGATTAATAATTTTGTGGCAGCAGATTTCAACAAAACAACTACCTTTGCAGCATGGAAGAAAAAGTCATTATTCTCGATTTTGGGTCCCAGTATACGCAACTTATTGCACGTAGAATCAGGGAATTAAATGTGTATTCAGAAATTGTACCATTTAATAAATCGCTCAAGGAATTTACCAACGTAAAAGGAGTTATTCTTTCTGGTAGTCCATGTTCTGTATTTGATGAAAATGCACCGGCACCGGATTTAGGAGCGTGGTTTGAAGATGTTCCCGTATTGGGAATTTGTTATGGAGCACAGTTTATGGCCAATCATTTCGGTGGTAAGGTGGTGAAATCTGAGATTCGAGAATACGGTAGAGCACATTTAGGTGCTTCCAAAATGGACAACAGACTTTTAGATGGCGTACCTGCCAATTCTCAAGTTTGGATGTCGCATGGAGATTCCATTAAAACGCTTCCAGATAACTTTGAATTAATTGCAGAGACGGATTCCATTCCGGTTGCAGCCTTCAAAATTAAGGACAAGGATATTTACGGATTACAATTTCATCCAGAAGTAACACATTCTACTGAAGGATTAAGCATTATAAAAAATTTCATCGTAAACATTTGTGAATGTGGTCAATCTTGGTCTCCCTCGCATTTGGTGGATTCGATTGTGTCAGACTTAAAAGAGCAATTGAATGATGATAAAGTCGTTCTTGGATTGTCAGGAGGGGTAGATTCATCTGTTTCTGCTGTATTAATCGATCGTGCAATTGGGGAAAACCTAACTTGTATTTTTGTAGATAATGGTCTGCTTCGAAAAAATGAATTTGAAGAGGTTCTTGAAAATTATAAGCATCTTGGTCTGAATGTTGTTGGTGTAGATGCGAAAGAGGATTTTTATACCTCTTTGGAAGGATTGACAGATCCAGAAGATAAGCGAAAAGCCATTGGAAAAACCTTTATTGATATTTTTGATAAAGAAGCAAATAAACTGATGGGAGTAAAATGGTTGGCACAAGGGACAATCTATCCTGATGTGATTGAATCCGTTTCCGTTGGTGGACCTTCGGTAACTATCAAATCGCATCATAACGTAGGTGGATTGCCGGATAAAATGAACTTAAAAATAGTGGAGCCATTGCGTTCTCTATTTAAAGATGAAGTACGAAGACTAGGAAAAGCGTTGGAAATGAGTCAGACACTATTAGGTCGACATCCATTCCCTGGTCCTGGATTAGGAATTCGTATTTTAGGAGATATAACAGCAGAGAAAGTGCGCATTTTGCAAGAAGTAGATCACATTTTTATAAGTGGTTTACGGGAGCATAACTTGTATGACGAAGTGTGGCAGGCAGGAGCGATGTTGCTTCCGATTCAGTCTGTAGGAGTGATGGGAGATGAACGAACATACGAACGAGTAGTGGCTTTGAGAGCGGTAAGTAGTGTGGATGGAATGACGGCAGATTGGTCACAATTACCTTATGATTTTTTGGCAAAAGTGTCGAATGATATTATCAATAGAGTCAAAGGAGTGAACCGTGTTGTATACGATATTAGCTCCAAACCACCCGCAACAATTGAGTGGGAATAATCAATTAGGAATAATTTTTGTATTTTCCCTCGTTGGAATAGAAAGAACTTGTCAAAAACAGAACGAATTTCATAGAATCTCCGATTGTTAAAGGTCGCTGATTTGGAACGAATCAAATGAATAACGCGCGAAAAATAATATTAACAACGTTGTGCTTACTTGTAGTAGTAGCGACTTCTTTTGCTCAAAATGCAAAAGAGTATGATAAGCGCTATGAAAATGCAATGGCCGAGTTTGAAAAAGAAAACTATGCAGCAGCGGTGGTAATGTTTGATGCCTTAATCAATACAGATCCCAAAAATTCGCATGCGGTGGAATCTCGTTATTTTCAAGCGATGTGCGCTTTTAAAACGGGAGATTCCAAGCTGGCTTTTCAGCAATTCTTTCAAATGATGAATAATTTCCCGGATTGGGAAAGAGCGGAGGATATCAATTACATGTTGGGGAACATTGCCTTTGAAAATGAGGATTACAAAGGTGCAATGGAGTTTCTGAATTCATGTACTAGCAATCGAATCAAAGGAGATGCCTTTAATATGAAGCGGCATTATCTTTCAAAAATCACCAATTTTAATATGATGCGTGCATTGTACATTGAATTTGGGGATGATGATGCGGTTTCATTGGTGTACTTGGATCGATTAACCGAGCGTAAGTTTTTGTGGCCATTTGAACGAGATCAACTTCAATACTTAAAGCAGACCTTCGATAAAGATAAGGAAATTCGCAAAAAGATTGAGGATTTGGAGAACAGAGGTAAAAAGAATGAATACCATGTAGCCGCATTGCTTCCGTTTGAATATAATAATCTGAAATTATTTCAAAGAAGAAATAGACGACAATCATCGATTGATTTGTATAATGGTTTGAGCATGGCGTTGGCAGAGTTGGATTCAACCAATGAAGATAGCATTTCGATTCATTTACATGCATACGATACTGAAAATGACTCTACACGAATCGAAGAAATACTTGCAATGCCAGAAATGCAAAACATCGATTTGATTTATGGACCAATCTATAAAAAGGAACATGAAATTGTAGAACGTTTTTGCAATGAGCAAATGATTTGCAGAATTAATCCACTTTCAAGAATGCCTATTGAAGCAGACTCTGCGTTTGGATTATACTTTGAAGTATCTATGGCAAACTTGGGTAAAAGAGCAGCGGAATATTGTTTTGATAGTATCGCGACTGAAAATGTATTTATAGCAGGATATAAGAATGTAAAAGATACTGTGTTTGCTCAGGCGTTTATGGATCGTTTTGATTCATTGGGAGGTAAAAATGTGACGGTAGCCTATTTCAATAAGTTTGAAAAGATCTTAGACTTACTTCAAGTGAGAAAAATGGATACATCCAATACTGATGCGATTGTGGTGTGTAATGGAAATTCGAAAATTGTAAGTAATGTATGTAGTTACTATACCGTTGAACGATTGGAAATACCAATATTGACTACCCAGGATTTTGTGAAATCAAATCAATTTCTTCCCACGTCATTTAAGTACACGCGTTTATTTAGTTTGCAAGGAGAGAGCTATAAGAAAGTCGCTTCTGAAACGTTTTTTAAAGATTATCTCAAAGCCTATTATTACCCACCTTCCCGAAATAGCTACATCGGGTATGAAATGGGATGGTTTTATGGTCAACAACTGCTGGAAAATGGCAAGTACTTTGCAAATACCATATCCGTAAATGAATCCCTATTAGAAGGGAAATTGCAACCTTATTTTAACTATTATCAATCCAATGCAAATAGTTTTGTGCCGGTTTTTGAAATGATCGATTTTGAAATGGTCCCTAAAAATTTCATAATAGAAGAAGAGGAGTTGGAGGAAGAAGATTTGGAAGAAAGGGATTATGATGGAGATTCGGAAGAAGGATTCGATGAGGATTCTGAAGGCGAATAAGGAACAGAATACGCTCTTATTTCATTTATGTTAACCTAATTCTATTGATTCGATACGTTTCAATGCAAGTTGTTTCCTTTCCTTGTCTCTCAGCAACGAAACGATGGCTTTCTAAGCAAGACGATAAACACCAAACGATACTATACGATACTATTCAATCTAATACAATCCAAATTTCATACTTATGAACAGAAGTAAGAGTCAAGCGCTTTTTGCAAAAGCTAATAATTTTATTCCAGGAGGTGTAAATTCTCCGGTTCGAGCCTTTAGAGCTGTAGGAGGTGATCCGATTTTTATGAAATCTGCAAAAGGAGCGTATATGTTTGATGAGGATGGAAACAAATTCATTGACTTGATTAATTCATGGGGTCCAATGATTTTGGGACATGCACATGAGCCGATATTGAATGCGGTAAATCAAGCCGTGGCTCATTCATTGTCATTTGGTACACCAGGAGATCGGGAAGTAGAAATAGCTGAACTTATTTGTTCGATGATTCCTTCAATTGAAAAAGTTCGAATGGTGAATTCGGGTACGGAGGCGACCATGTCTGCCATTCGATTGGCCAGAGGCTATACAAAGCGAGATAAAATCATCAAGTTTGAAGGTTGTTATCATGGACATGGAGATTCTTTTTTGATTGCAGCAGGAAGTGGAGTAGCGACGTTTGGTGAACCGGATAGCCCTGGAGTAACCAAAGGAACTGCATTGGATACGTTGACGGCTCCATTTAACGATTTACCATCTGTGGAAGCATTGGTTTCTGCAAATAAGGATCAAATTGCCGCTATCATATTAGAACCTGTAGCAGGTAATATGGGATTGGTACTTCCAACAGGAGGATTTTTGGAAGGATTGAGAACGCTTTGTGATGAAAATGGAATCCTTCTAATTTTTGATGAAGTAATGACTGGTTTTCGATTGAGTAAAGCGGGAGCACAAGGGATTTTTGGAGTGAAACCAGACTTAACCACTTTAGGTAAGATTATTGGTGGAGGAATGCCAGTAGGAGCTTATGGCGGAAAAAAAGAGATCATGGATTTCGTTTCACCTGCAGGACCTGTTTATCAAGCTGGGACATTGTCTGGAAATCCAGTAGCGATGGCAGCAGGATTGGCGATGTTGCATGAATTGAATGATAACCCGGAGATTTATACGACATTGGATCAAACGACGCGGGAAATCACTGAGGGGATTGAAAATAATATTCTAAAATTGGGTCTGCCATTGCATGTGGTAAGCTTAGGAAGTATGTATTGCCTGTTCTTCACACCAAATGCGGTGAATAATTTTGAAGATGCAAAAGGAGCGGATTTGAACGCCTTTAAAGATTACTTTAACATTAATCTGAATAACGGAGTATATCTTGCTCCATCTCAATTTGAAAGTTTATTTGTTTCAATGGCTATTGGAGAAGAGGAAATTGATCAGATTGTGAAAATCAATTACAAAGGACTAGAAGGATTTATGTAAGTAATGATTTGACTTTGAACACGTTAGAGTGTGGCTTAATAAACTAACTTACCCAAAAGTCATGATAAAATTATTTATTACTGTCGCATTTTTCATGTTGTTTGGTTTTTGCGGAACCAACCAATCTTTTGGGCAATCAGATTCATTAGGAGTGAAATCATTTACCTCGGTGGGAATCCAAATGGGTCCATTGCTTTATTACAGAGCGTGGTTGAATGGAAGGGTAGATCGTGAATTTAGATTGGGCAAGCGATTGGCGCTAAAGAGCGGATTATATTTACATTCCAACTTGTTTTATCTGGGGGAGAGTCCTCGGCCGCGAAATGTAACCGCAACTTTTTCTGTTGTTCCTCGATATTATTTTAATCTGGTTCGGCGTCAAAAGCATAATCGAAAAACTTGGAATAATACAGGAGAATTTATTCAGATTCATAATTCTTACCGACCTTATATTCAGAAGTTTGATGGTGACTATTACGATTCTCATTATGTACTGTCTGTTTTGCAATTAGGAACCAAGCGGAATATTTTCAAAAAGCTATTTGTGGAATATGTGATTGGCTTAGGATATGAGTTGGAAAATGTGAATTATGTTTTTCAGGGAAGGCATGGATTTGTGCATCGAAACGATACACGTTTGCATTTAGTTACCTATTCATTGTTAAGTCTCAATTATGTTTTTTAGCTTCGTGTACCTAAATAATTGAAAATTTTGTCTGAATCTAATTCGAATAAAACCCTCATTATCCACAATCCACGTGCAGGTGTCAAGCGCAAGGTTAAATTTGCGGATTTGGTAGTTGCACAGGGGTTTACACCGGAAAATGGTTATGAATACGCTGAAACGGCTTATGGTGGTCATGCCAGTGAAATGGCTAAGGAAGCGAGAACAAAGGGATATGCGACAATAGCGGTAGCAGGCGGCGATGGAACCGTAAACGAGGTGGCTCGGGAATTGATTCATTCAGAGACAACATTGGCCATTGTCCCTATGGGATCTGGAAACGGATTGGCCAGACACATGAAAGTTCCTTTGGATCTTGAAAAGGCGTTAGAGTTGCTGAAAAGCGACCATTATCGAAAGATAGATGTAGGTGATGCCAACGGACATAAATTCTTTTGTGCGGCTGGGATCGGTTTTGATGCAGTAGTTAGCAAAGCGTTTGAAAGCAGCAAAGTAAGAGGAATGCATTCCTATATTGCGTTAGGTGCAAAATCTTATTTACAGTATAAATCAAGAAAATACGACATCATCATTGATGGAGAGAGCCAGGTACGAGATGCGTTTCTAATTTCGATTGCCAATGCAGATCAGTTTGGAAATGAAGCATTTATTTCACCAGGTTCAAAGATAGATGATGGATTGTTAGAGGTTTGTGTAATTAAGCCGTATCCCGTTATTCAAGGAGTAGCATTATTTAGAAGTTTGTTTACAGGCAAGATTCATAAAAATGCCTATTACTCACGTAAATCCGGCAAAGAGATTAAGATTAAACTAGATAAGAAATCACTTTTTCATTGCGATGGAGAGGTTTTTAAGGCTCGAGAAGAGATTAATATATCTTTGGAAGCTCAAGCGTTGAAGATTCGGGTTGTGAGGGAATAAATATAGATATAATGTCTAAGGTCGGCGCTTGTTAATTCTGGATCAATCAGATTTATTAAATGATTTTAAAATGAACAATGTATGAAGCGGACAATCACTAAATTTCTTTTCACTGTTGTTAGCTCAATAGGATTAATCATGACAGCACAGGCTCAATTTAGCGTACAATTGCACCCGAGCCGTGATAACACGTTGATCGAAAAACCCGATACCAATAGCAACGGGATTGGGACATCCATATTTGTAGGAAAAACAGGTTCTACCAATTCACCACGAAGAGCATTGCTCCATTTTAATGTGAACGATTCAATTCCTTCAGGAGCCATCATTGATTCCATTTTCTTACAATTGGCTATGGATCAATCTCCTGATGATAGTTTGCAGCCGATTACAATGCATAGGATGATCGCCAATTGGGGCGAAGGAGCTTCTGATGGATCAGGTGGACAAGGAGCACCTGCATTAAGCAATGACGCCACATGGAATGATGCCTTTTTGGATTCCATTCCGTGGACGAACCCGGGTGGTGATTTTGATTCAACCTCTGAAGCAATGATTGAAGTAGGAGCGTCTGGAACGTACATAATTCAAAGTACCTCTGGATTAATTGCAACCGTAGAAAGTTGGTTGGATTCGAGTGTGGCTAATTATGGTTGGGTATTAGTTGGAAATGAATCGCAGGCAGGAACGGTGAAGCGATTTGGTTCAAGAGAGAATACGGACAGTACAAAACGACCATTGTTGACCATTTGGTATTCCATGCCTAGCTCGATTCTTGAGGATTCTAAATTTACTAAAATGATTGTCTTTCCAAACCCGGCTAAGAATTTCATGACGGTAAAATTACCAAATGAACGCGTTCAATCTGCTCAAATTTACAATATGATGGGGCAACTTGTGGGGATCATCTCTCCAGAACAATTTTCAAACAATGCATTGACTTTTAGTGTGGAATCGTTAAATTCGGGACACTACGTATTGGAAATTACAACTTGGAATACGGTTTTTACTAAAATAATTACAAAAGCCCATGATTAAAAAATTACTTATCCTTCTGGTTATAGTATTGATTACTGGCTCTACCGGATTCGCTCAAACGACCGTTAATCTTTCGCCGGATCGGTACAATACGATCTATAGTGAGGGAAATTTGGCAAATGGAGCAGGAGCTTATTTCTTTTGTGGTAGAACTGCTCAAAAATTAAGTACAGATGTTCGAAGAGGGTTATTGTACTTTGATTTAAGCTCCCTCCCTGCGGGTGCTACGATTGATACGGTGATACTTTCTATGGCAATGAACAAAACCCGTGCAGCAAGCAAACCGGTGTCATTGTATGAAGTTACTACTGACTGGGGATCGGGGGCATCTAATGCCATTGGAAATGAAGGAAAGGGAACGGCAGCTTTAATCAATGACGCCACATGGGCATGTACTTTTAGCGACGGTGCCGGAGGTTGTACTTCTTCTTGGACTTCGACAGGTGGAGATTTCAACGCGAGTGCATTAAGCACTACTGCTGTGGTAGGAATTGCTACGTATACTTGGGGTAGTACGAGTTTAAACATGCTTGCTCAAAGTTGGTATGATGCACCATCCGGAAATTTTGGAATCATTGTATTGGGTGATGAAAGTACGATCACAACGGCAAAACGTTTTACTGCGTCCACTATTTCGCTTGCAGTTACCTATACTGCTCCGATTGTTACTACTGTTACTGCAGACCCTGTTGATAGTACCGTATGTGATGGGTTCAACGGTGCTTTTTCCATTACAAGTGATAATGCGAATACGCATCAATGGCAGGAGTTTAATACTTCTGTGTGGTCAAATTTGAGTGATGGTGGAGTGTATGGAGGCACGGGAACAACTACATTAAGTTTAACGGGTGTGGGAGCCGCTATGAATATGTATCAGTATCGATGTATTGCTATTGGTACAGATAATAATGATACTTCTGCAGCTGCTACATTAACGGTTGGTGTAATTCCAGCGGTGAATCTCTTAACTTCAGATACAACTATTTGTCTTGGGGATTCAATACTGTTGACGGCAACAAACGGAGGGAGCTCTCAATGGTATTTTGATGGGACAATTATTAGCGGAGCAACTTCGAGCAGCTATATGGTCACTCAGGGAGGGAATTATAATATGTTGAAAACAAATGTGTTAGGTTGTTCGGACAGTGCAGCAACAGGGACAATGGTATCTATAGGTGCGATTCCAGGAGTGACTATTTCACCTTCTGATACGATGATTTGTACGGAAGATTCTGTGTTGTTAACAGGGGCAAATGGAGGAACGCTGCAATGGTACTTGAATGGAACCGCGATAAGTGGGGCAAATTCGAATGTTTATGTTGCTACGGAAGAAGGTAATTATAATATGATTAAAACCAATATGTTAGGATGTTCAGACAGTGCTTCAGCAGGTACGGTTATCACGGTAGATAGTTGTTTGGTGGAAGGATTAGAGCAGGGAATTGGATCTAACGACTTCCTGTCGGTCTATCCCAATCCGGCAACATCGGAATTACACATTCAATTGGTGTATTCTGGATTTGATCAAATTGGAGAGGTAGAAATACTGGATGCACTAGGTAGAGTTGTACAGAATCAAGTAGGTCTTGGAGGGTTTTCTATTATGCTGCCAGTGCAGGAATTAGAGCGGGGAATGTATGTAGTACGTGTGATTTCCAAGTCAGGAAAAAACACCTTTTTACGAACCGTTATTCTGAGGTAGTTTGAATTTATTTATAGTTAAATATAAAAGGGCCTCCCTTGGAGGCCCCTTAAACCAGTGCATTACAGCACCGGCGAACGGTTCATTTTAGAAAGTTTATCCTGTTTGTAGAGTAGACAAGGCAAATTGAAAATAGGTTGCCCCAAAAATATTTTTTTATTCTTTATTTCAATATTGTATGAAATTCAACGTCCAAAATAAGTTGTTTGCGAACCATAAAAAATGGAGCTTAATCTTTATGATCTCTTTCATTGTTTTGGGGCTTAACCAGATTCAAGCTCAGAGTTTTCGATCGCATACATTAGAGGGGAAAGACGAACATCAATTAAAGGGATTGTGGACAGGGATTTTGGATCAGGAGCCGAATTGGCAGTTTTATTTTGAAATCCGAATTGCGTCCATATCAAAAGATGATTCGGTTCGAGGAACGACCTATATTGAGTCGAGAAAGGGATTAAATTCGATGGGGGAGCCAGGTTTTCACGGCACGATTCACTTTAGCGGAGTATTGGTTAAAATTGGAGGAAATACATATCTTGATTTTCAAGAGAGTACTATAGACAAGGAGGAAATTGGCAATGGGATGTATTGGTGTATTAAAAGTGGACGACTTGAATTGTCGGAAGGTAAAAGTGGTGAGCTCTTTTTAAAAGGGGACTGGAAAGCAAAAAGTGCTACTTGTAAGCCTGGATCTGTGAATGTGAAAAAAGTGAAGGCAAAAGAGGATGACAAGACCATTAAGAAATACATGAAAATGTTTAAGGAGGTCGGAGTGGTGACAGATAAAACCCTCGAAATTCAAGATGATAGTGTGTTGATAGAAATTTGGGATGAATTTGTCGAGGATGGGGATACCGTCTCCTTATTTTTGAATGGAGAATGGGTTTTGCGAAATCATCGAATTAGCAAAAAAAAGGAAATAGTGAAGGTGTATAATTTAAAAAAGAAAAACACCCTAATATTGCATGCCGAAAACTTAGGCAGTCAACCTCCGAATACTGCTGCTATTGTCGTTAAAGATCGATTTAAAAAGCAAAAAATCACATTGAATTCAAGTGAAAATAAAAGTGAAGCCGTGATTATTTTTCGAAAATGACATCAAAAAAGTAGTTATAATTTTAAATACGGATGAGTCCACGAGTAATTTAAAACATTATTATTTGTACTTGCAATTAGATAAGCTACCTTTGCCCGGATTTATTTCAAACTATGGCTTTAATAAAATCAATTTCTGGGATTAGAGGGACGATCGGTGGTGCTCCAGGGGAAAACCTAACTCCTATTGATGTGGTGAAATTTACCTCTGCGTATGGAACGTGGTTGTTGAATAATTCAGGCATTAAGAAGGTAGTTGTGGGTAGAGATGCTCGAATTTCCGGTAAAATGATTAGTCGTCTGGTTTGCAATACGTTAAATGGAATGGGCATAGACGTGGTGGACCTTGGATTGTCTACTACTCCAACAGTTGAAATGGCTGTAACCATGGAAGATGCGGGCGGAGGAATCATAATCACTGCAAGTCATAATCCAATGCAATGGAACGCACTAAAGCTTTTAAATGAGAAAGGGGAGTTCATAAGCGCAGAAGATGGAACGCGATTGTTGGAAATCATCGAAAAGGATGAATATGTATTTGCGGAGATAAAGAAGCTTGGGAGTTATTCCAAAGATGATTCGTACATTGATAAACACATTGAAGCGATTTTAAAACTGCCTTTAGTAGATGTAGAAGCTATTAAATCAAAGAATTTTAAGATCGTAATTGATTGTGTGAATTCCACTGGAGGAATAGCTGTTCCAAAAATGTTGAATGCGCTTGGCGTAAAAGACATTGTGGAATTATATTGCGATCCTACTGGTCATTTTCCACATAACCCAGAACCATTACCAGAGAACTTAACTGAAATTGCGTCTGAAGTAGGTCGAAATAAAGCTCATTTAGGAATAGTAGTGGATCCAGATGTAGATCGTCTTGCATTAGTATGCGAAGATGGAGAGATGTTTGGTGAAGAATATACATTAGTATCAATCGCGGATTACGTATTGAAGAATACTCCGGGAAATACGGTTTCGAATATGTCTTCTACTCGTGCTTTGAGAGACGTAACTCGTAAATCAGGTGGGGAGTATACAGCTTCAGCAGTAGGAGAGGTGAATGTTGTGCTTGAAATGAAGAAAAGCAATGCCGTAATTGGTGGTGAAGGAAATGGAGGAGTGATTTATCCGGAATTGCATTACGGTCGAGATTCATTGGTTGGGATTGCGTTGTTTTTATCGCATTTGGCTAAGTCGAACGTGTCGATTTCACGATTGAGAAGTTCTTATCCAAATTACCATATTTCGAAAAATAAAATTGAGCTTACACCAGGGATTGATATGGATAATATCCTTTCCAAAATGCAGCAAAAGTATAAGAAGGAAGAAATCAATACCATAGATGGTGTGAAAATTGATTTTGAAGATACTTGGGTGCATTTAAGACGATCCAATACGGAACCAATTATTCGAATTTACGCAGAAGCGGAACATGAGTCTACTGCGGCTAATTTGGCGAACAAAATCATTCAGGACATCAAGGAAATTATCTCCGAAAGCTAAGGGATTGTTCTTTGCTCTAAAGCAGAGTTCTCATTAAATTTCGGGTGTTTTGTAGGTTGTACTCCAATCGTACTCAGTCTTAGTCTTTCTTCTTCCTAAAAAAATGTTATTTTTGTAGTATAGTTGAATGCAAGTGAAAGTATTTCAGCTTAACCTATATTGTTTTATTTCAGGTAGTTATGAGAGTATATTTGGATAATGCTGCTACAACACCTCTTGATCCAGAGGTATTTGAGGCAATGAAACCGATGTTATTAGAGAAGTTTGGAAATCCATCCTCTATACATTCCCATGGGCGAGAAGTACGGGCTTCTCTTGAGAAGGCACGTCGAAAGATTGGCGAATTGCTGAATGCATCTCCCGGAGAAATTTTCTTTACTTCAGGAGGTACGGAAGCAGATAATATGGCGATCCGAAATGGAGCCAAGGCATTTGGAATAAAAACAGCCATTACTACAAGTTTAGAACATCATGCAGTACTGCACTCAATGGATTACATTCGCGACAATTATGGTGTGGAAGTGATCTATTTGAATGTGGATGAATGCGGACTGATTGATTATGATGAGTTGGAAACATTGCTGAAAACGAAACCAAATGTATTGGTAAGTACGATGCATGCAAATAATGAGATTGCGACCAAAAATGACATTCATCGAATCGGAGCTTTGTGCAAAGAGCATAATGCGATTTTCCACACGGATACGGTTCAAACGATGGGGCATTTTCCAATTGATGTAAAAGAAATTGGAATGGACTTTCTAGCCGGCTCTGCGCATAAGTTTCATGGGCCTAAAGGCGTTGGGTTTATCTATATCAACAGTGACCGAAAGATTAATCCATTAATTTATGGAGGATCACAGGAACGATTGATGCGTGCCGGAACCGAGAATGTAGCCGGAATCATTGGATTGGCTAAAGCCTTTGAGCTTGCTTGCGATGAAATGGAAGCACATAAAAATCATATTACCGAATTGAAAGGATATATGATGAATCAGCTTAAAGATAAGATTCCAGGTATTGGATTTAATGGTACTTGCGACCAATTAGATAATAGCTTGTATACTGTGTTAAGTATTAATTTCCCCAATACTAAACTGGATGAAATGTTGTTGTTTAATCTAGATATAAATGGGATTTCTGCTTCAGGTGGAAGCGCTTGCACTAGCGGAAGTAGTACTGGATCGCATGTGTTGGATGGTATTTCATCTGGAAATATAGGACCTTCGGTTCGATTCTCTTTTAGTAAGTTCAACACCAAGGAAGAGGTAGATTATGTCGTAGCAAAAATGGAAGAAATGTATGCTCCGATGATTGGAGTAAATGCTGCTCAGTAATATTTACTCTTAATTTTGGATGCTTGATTTCTGATTGAGTTTTCGAATGTGAGATCTAGCATTATATCAAGGATCGCTAAGATGTAATAGTGACATTAAGTTTCCATCGTTTTAGAAACACCAATCGGTGGCAAACAATCTTTGGTTTTAAAAAGAAAAGAATGCGTACCCCTCTATTGGAGAAAGCACAGCATTCTAATCCCTTCATTACATGGTTCCCAAAGCCATTTGTTGCTTGTATTGTAATACATAAGCAGCTAAATTTTGTTGAACTTTACATTGAAAGTGATGTAAGAGTCATTTGCAGGATTGTATGAAATTGCATTTTGGTCAAATAACAAATCCAAATGTGGTGTAAATGTCTGGTTAAAAAGGGCTTCAAAACTTATATCCCAGCGTTTATCAAGCTTATAGCGAAATCCAAGTCCAACTGGAATAACAAAAAATTCCCAGTCTAGTGGAACATTATTGAGACTTGAGAGTCTAACGCTTTCCTGTCCTTTAATGTTTACTCTACGACGCATGTGAGACCATTTGGCTCCTAAAAATAGATAAAAGTTATAGTCGGGTCGTTTGGTCCATCTGCTTCTGTTTTGGAATAAATCCAATGTAAGAAAACCGCCGTAGGAGAAAATTTTGGTTCGATAAGTAACTTTGGGACTTAGAATTGCTGGATTAATAAATGTCGGATCAGTTTGTTGGATTAGATTGGTGAACAAGTCCAATTCTTCTTGCGTGTAAGCGCAATTATTGAGAGATGCACAATAGGGGTCCAAAGTGGATACAACCTCGCTACTTCGCATTTGATGCATGCTGATGGAGAGACCAGTTCGAAGCCGGGGCGTCTTCTTTTGCTTGATAGCAAAGGAAAACCCTGGTTGATACATTGAATTTTCTTTGAATGAGATATCCTGTCCTCTAAAATAGGCTTGAGAGATACCGAATTCAATGGAAGCGTATTGTTTTCTTTTGGAAAAATGCTGACACCACAGTGATGCGGATGAAAGGCTAAAAATGAAAAATGTAAGTAATCGTTTTAATCTCATATTTCAAAAGCGGGTTCTTTCCGAGTGAATATTAAATGTTGTTGAGTGTTATGTTGATGTTTAAAAAGGAATCCCTTTTTCCATTTGCCTCAAACGCATTATTCCCCATTTTGGAATAGTCTAAATCAACCATGTTTGATAGTGCAAAGTTATAGGCCACTTCAACATGAAGGTCGATGTATTTTGAGAGTAAATATCGATATCCTATACCTACCGGGACAACGAATGTTTGCCAATCGATTTTGTCGTTTGTAAGGTTGGATATGCGTACTTTTTTGGTTGATTTCCGATACCGAATTTTATGACGCATATGCATCCAATCTATTCCAGCACGAAGGAAAAAGTTGTGGAAAGGTCTTCTTTTCCATGTGCCGCGATTTTCGTAGAAGTCTAGCATAGCAAAAATGCCATGTCGAAAATTACGATTTCGAAACGTTGCAAAGAGGATCTGATCGGAAGCATTGGTGATGCTAGCGCTGCTTGTAAGTGAATTGGTTTTAAGGCCATTGATTCCCAATGCCAATCTGGGAGTTAATTTTTTCATTACTCCTAGCGAGAATCCGGGAGAGAATAATCTGTTGGTACCAAATTTCAGATCACTTCCCATAAAATAGGCACTCGTATATCCGAATTCAACGGTGTAATATTGTTTCTTTTTTGAAAAATGTTGGCCAGAAGTACGGATTGGAATCAATAAAATCAAAAACATAGCCGATGCAAATCCGATAATTTGAATATTGGTTAAAATCTTTGAATGAAGTTGGTTGAACATTTATAGAGCGTCTAAGTTTACTTAACGTTTGTGTCTCGTTGCTTTCTTTTCTTGTTTTATCTAAATTTAGGGCACATCACACCGCCTCGTTGAAATTTAAATAAGCTGAATGAACTTAAGTTTTTGGATCTGGGAAACTTGACTTCAAAACTGACCGTTAGCTTTTGAAATTTACCAGGTTTCAATTTGGAATACCATGTCAGTTTCCCACTTTGATCATCCAGTTTTGCATTAGAAGTTTCAGTCACATTCACTTGTAAGTCGTCATCACTTGAAATGGGCACTTGGTCTACAATTTCTACTTCTACTGCTTTTTCGTAGTTGTTTCGAATGTCAATGTCATAGGTAAGGTTCACGGATCGATTGGTGCCAATAGTAGTTTCCTCTTCTTTATCCTGTTTTTTAACCCTTGAAATCTGAATTTTCGGATCGGTACCTAGTGAAATTTTCATTTCCTTGTCACTGTATTTTGGATTAAGGTACGAATCACCCAAATAGGCTTCGTTCAGATAGATACTTGATTCACCTTCAATGAGATTGAGTTTCTCCCATCCTCTGATGGCGGCAATTTTGTATACATTATCGTCGATTTTGGGTGCACTGTAGAATTTATATGACGTAGGCAATTCGAAACTGCCGATGCTTACCAAATGCGGTTTTTTGTCGGAAATGATGGTAGCGGGTAAATCGATTTTAAACATAATATCGAGTTGCGGAACTTCGATTTGGGAGTATTCTAAGTCGTTTTCTTTTTCAGATTCTTTCAATTGCTTGTCGCTTAGCAATCCTTCGCCACTGAAGTCTCGTTTGGCATTTCTTCCTTTGTAGCTTAGTGACCAGGCATAACCTAGTTCTGGACGTTCTAATTTTCGATTTTGGGTTGCAGTGGATAATTCAAGTACTACATTTTCCCAAGGGACTTGAGTGTTGTTGAATACGCGCGCTTTATATTCGAGGGTGACGGGTTGGTCTACACTAAAGGCACGAATATCGTATTTAGGAGACCACCCAGCGTCTCGGACAAGATAACTTAATTTGGAGTTGGCCACAACGTCTTTAGACGATTCAACCTCTATAATAATTTGTGTGGATTGGTTATTGTTGTTAACGGCGTTTTGCTGCTTATATAGAGCATCTAGCTTTTCATCCACTCTATTGTTTATGCTGGTCAGCTTATCTTTCTTTAGATCGAGATCAAAAAGTAAATTGTCTAGTTCCTTTAGTTTGGTTCGGCACAGAGCCATGGTTGCAGCTAGTTCTTGAGAGGAAACAGATTCATCTTTACCTATTCGTCGAATATTGGAAGTGAGAATTTCCCGTTCTGTTTTATAGGAGCCTGACTGGATACTTAGTCGCCGAATCTTGGTGTCCAACATATTAATAGAGTCCTCTTTTTGTCGGATTATATTTTTATCTACTTCAATTTTGATGAATTCGGTGCTTACCTGAAGAATTCGGACGTTGTTATCGAAAGATGCTCGTATAGATCCATCTTTAATTTTTTCAGAGACATTTTTGAATTGAATGTAGTTGCGTCCTTTTTTTAAACGGACGGAAGATTGGTAATTGAGTTCGGCTCCGGTGAAGTAAACGGTGACCTTTTTGAGGTTGAATTTGGGGGTAATTCGAGTTGGAGTTGCAAAAGAGGGAACGTTTGCGAGAATAAAAGCAGATATTAAGAAAAATAAAATGGTTGATTGGTGGAAGTAGTTTGAACGGTTAAGCATAGACATAATGCCCTGTAGGCTAGTTGATTTGGTTGAACGTTACAATTTGCGATTGGTACAGGGTGAATGCGGTTGAGGGGAAAAAAGTAACCGCAATAAAACTTTTTCTATAAAATCGTTGGTAACTAATAAATGGACTATTATATTTGCAGTCCGTTAAGGAAATTCCTCCTTAGCTCAGCTGGTTAGAGCATCTGACTGTTAATCAGAGGGTCCTTGGTTCGAGTCCAAGAGGAGGAGCAAAAATGAAGCCTGAATCGCAAGATTCGGGCTTTTTTGTTTTTATGCTAGAATGGCACATCTGCACATCGTTTTCTTTATACCTGATTC